>CAZIJZ010000013.1:1207-55454 GCA_964539765.1 uncultured Smithella sp. | reverse complement strand
GTGCAGGATTTGTATTTTTGGATAGACAGCGGTTGCAATAATTTAAGAACCATCAAAGAGATCTGAAGATTAAAAAAAGAAATTTCAAACCGATAGCGTGAATGGCACTTGTTGCCGGGTATAGGCAATAAATGTGTGCTGATGGTTTGTCAAAAAAACACATCAGATAAAAAATGGACAAATTGATTCTCAAAACCATAACTACCGATCAGGCCAAAGATTCCGGCATGGCCGCGGCATTGATTTGTCTGCTGATTGCCTTTTTTACGGAAGAGGTATTATTTTACGGGGTGGCCACTCTGGTTCTTTTGAGTAACATGATACATCCGCGCCTGTTCGTGCCGTGGGCCAGATTTTGGCTGACCTTGTCGCAGGGGATCGGTTCCGTAATGTCCGGAATAATTCTAAGTCTGATTTTCGTCGTCATGGTCGTTCCCGCAGGTTTATTCAGAAAGATGATCGGCAAAGATCCGATGCAACTGAAGAAATGGAAACAAAATCATGCATCGGTTTTCAGAGTGCGGAATCATGAATTTACCTCGGAAGACCTCCGGAATCCGTATTAGAGTCAGGAAAGAGCTATGGAATTTTTAAAAGATTTATGGGGCTTTCTTAAGGTAAGAAAAAAGTTCTGGCTTTTGCCGATTATCCTTGTGCTGCTTTTCTTCGGAGCGCTGATTATCTTTTCCACCGGATCGGCGGTCGGCCCTTTTATTTATACGATTTTTTAAGAGGCGGGAGATGTCGGTTTCCATTCTGGGTATATCGGCTTACTATCATGACAGCGCCGCCGCGCTTTTGATCGACGGCAGAATCGTCGCCGCGGCGCAGGAAGAACGTTTCACGCGGGAGAAGCATACCAGCGTATTTCCTTATCAGGCTGCAAAATACTGCCTTGAAGAAGGCGGTTTGCAGGTCAGCGATCTCGACCGGGTTGTTTTTTACGACAAGCCTTATCTGAAGTTTGAGAGGTTGATGGAAACCTATCACGCTTTTGCGCCTCGCGGATTGCAGAGCTTTGCCGCCGCGGTTCCCGTCTGGATCAGGGAGAAAATTTTTCTGCGGAGAATGATTCGTGACGGCCTTGCCCGAATCGGTCCGGGCAACGTCAGGTTGCTTTTCCCGGAGCATCATCTTTCTCACGCGGCCAGCGCGTTTTATCCGTCTCCTTTCGACGAAGCGGCCATATTGACCATCGACGGTGTCGGCGAATGGGCCACGGCCGCGATCGGACACGGGAGCAACAATTCCATCAGGATTCTCCGCGAGCTCGATTTTCCCCACTCGCTCGGGTTGCTTTATTCCGCCTTTACGTATTATTGCGGTTTTAAAGTCAACAGCGGCGAGTACAAACTGATGGGGCTTGCGCCTTACGGTCACCCGGATTCTGAACAAACCGGTTCTTTCAAACAAAAGATTCTGGATCATCTGGTGGATATCCGGGCAGACGGATCCATCCTTTTGAATATGGACTATTTCGATTACGCGACCGGATTGAGCATGTGCCGTAACGACAAGTGGCGGCGACTTTTCGGCATTCCGCGCCGGGAACCGGAGAGTGACATCGAACAGTCTTACATGGATCTGGCGCTGGCGATACAGCAGGTCACGGAACATATTGTTTGTTTGATGGCTCAAACGGCGCTAAAACTGACCGGCAGCAAATATCTGGTCATGGCGGGCGGCGTCGCGCTCAATTGCGTGGCAAACGGGAAACTGCTGCGTCAGGGAATATTTGACGATATCTGGATACAACCGGCGGCCGGAGATGCGGGCGGCGCACTGGGCGCCGCCTATGCCGCCTGGTATATCGAAATGGGCCAGCCAAGGTCCGCAACACCGGGACAGGACGCGATGGCCGGCGCCTTGCTCGGCCCCGAATTCAGTCCCGATGCAATCGGCCGCACGGCTGGAAAATTTAAGGCGCCCTATACGCATTATCAAGATTATGGCGAATTATGCTCGGAAGTTGCCGCGCTTATCGACCGGGGGATGGTGATCGGCTGGTTTCAGGGACGGATGGAATACGGCCCACGGGCATTGGGCAACCGCAGCATTCTGGGCAATCCCTGCCTGGCGGAAACGCAGAAAAAGATTAATTTGAAAATAAAACACAGGGAAGGATTCCGACCTTTTGCTCCGTCTGTTCTCGAAGAGGATATGGCCGACTATTTTGAACTCGACCGTCCGACGCCTTATATGCTGCTGGTTTCCAAGGTGAAGGAAAAACGTCTGCGCGCTGAACCGGAAAATTATCGCCGGATGTCCATGTATGAAAGGCTTTATCATGAGCGGTCCGATATCCCCGCCGTAACCCATATTGATTATTCCGCACGACTGCAGAGCGTCAGCAAAAAAACAAACGAACGTTTCTGGAAATTGATCAGCGCCTGCAAGCAAAAAAACGGACATGGCCTGGTTGTCAACACGAGTTTCAATGTCCGAGGTGAACCGGTTGTCTGCACACCGGAAGATGCTTACCGGTGCTTCATGCGGACGGACATGGATTACCTGGTTATGGGAGATTACGTATTTAATAAAAACGATCAACCGCAGCTCGCAGATACTGATGTGCAGGCGTAACAGAAAGCGGACTGAAATGATCCGTTTCCGATTTACAGCAGCAGGACGGAATAAACGGACAGGATAATCATTCCCCATAGGGTGATATCCAGGCCGGCCAGAGGAATGAAAATCAAACTGGCCAGCACAGATCCCACGCATCCACCGATGAGATCCGCCGCATACAGCGGAGAAATGACCTTATTCTGATCTTCAATTTCATGCAGGCTGGCATAGGCAAAAATGCCGGCGACGGTGAAACCGGTCGCTCCCAGTAAAAAGGCGATTCCGAACAATCCGGCCGCATAGCTTGTCTTGATCATCACGCCGGTCAAACCGCATAAAAGACAGAAGATGACAATCAGACCGGCCCCGTATAATCGCGGCAATCCCCGATGACGCGGGAGCCGGGCCATTATTTTGTCCAGAATGGCTGCGCCCAGAGCGAGGCCCGCCATAAAACTCATCAAAAGAAATCCGATGTTCTGGTAGATGACGCCGTGTTTTACCTGGTAATAAAGCAGGAGAAGCGTTTCCAGAACCATTCCCAGAAACCCGGCTACAGCAACCAGCAGGGTGCGGCGGAGACCGGGACGCCGGCGGCTGAAAAGAAAGATGACGGGCAATCCCGCCAATAAAAAAAACAACAGATACCGGAAAAGCGGCCGGCTTGTCATGGATGATAAATCAAACAGCGTTACCCGGGGGAAGAATTTCGATAACCAGATGATCAGGGTGTACCGATAGCAAACCGGACGGATGTCGGAATTGGGTGTTTCCTTTGTTTCCGCCAGTATTTTATTTATTTGGAAAAACCGGTCGTTGGTGAAAATATATTTGATAAAATTATCCGAAATCAATCTGGTTTCGATTTTCATTTTTTGCAATCGGCCGGCCATGACCTCCGGCGTGCGGGGAAGCGGCGCAAAAGAAGCGGTGACCACATTTGTTGTTCCCGGAAGGAACAACACTTCCGGAAAAACCGATGCCAGCGCCGCGTGAATGGATCCATTGCGGCGGGTCAGCGGTTTTGTCCAGAGATTTTCCGCCGTTTGCAGTCTGAGCGCGACGATTCCCCCGGGATGGAGTTTTGCCGAGCATTGTTCGAAAAATTCCCGCGTATAGAAACGGTTGGCCTGACCGGATGAGGGTTCCGGCATGCCGATCAGAATAAGATCGTAAGCGCCGCTTGTGTTGAGATACTGCCGCGGGTCGGCATACGTGATACGGACATTCGGCGCGTTCAGTGAATTTCTGATATCATCGGGAAGATATTGCATCGCCAGATTCATCATGGCCGGATTGAGTTCCACATAATCAATTTGCCGAGGTTTATATTTTGCAGTTTCCCGCACAATACCTTCGACGCCTCCTCCGAGAATCAGTATTTTCTGCGGATTCGGATGTTGAAGCGCGGCCAGATGGCAGAAGTACTCCGCATCCGTTCCTTCCGTCTCAAAAGACAGCGCGTCGTTTTCAAAAACAGAAATCTGACCGGCCATTCGGGTCACCGTAATTCTGCCGTATGGAGAATCGCTGCTGGCCTGAAGATACGGATGATTCCATCCGGTCATCAGGTGATTCAGGTAAGAAGTGCCGCCGGTGATTCCGATCAGAATACAGATGAAAACGCCTGCCGGCCAGCGCAGGAAGACTTTCGCCGATCCTCTGAGAACAATGAGGGGTGTGATCACCGAGATGAAAGCGCCCAGAAAAGCGACGGAAAGATTCTGAATGCCGCCCATGATAAAAAGAGTGGACAGCAGACCGCCGATGAGTCCGCCCGCGCTTTCAACGGCATAGGCAGCCGCCAGCGTTTTATTGGTCGAGACGTATGCTCGGGCTGTCCATTGAAATAAAAGTCCGGAAGCAACGCCGACGGGCAGTAGGGCGATGACGGCG
The DNA here is from genome assembly GCA_964539765.1 of uncultured Smithella sp. GTDB lineage: Bacteria > Desulfobacterota > Syntrophia > Syntrophales > Smithellaceae > Smithella. Next base: position 50,990 of record CAZIJZ010000013.1, on the reverse strand, counting down.
ACAAACAACTGCTGAAAGAAATCGAGATACGCGCCGGGCACACCGCCCAAAATGAGACGGCTGGAACGAATGAAGACCAGATCCAGAAGCAGAATGATTCCGAAAACGAGAAAAAGCGCGGCGATCTTGTGGAGCGAAGGCGGATGATCCCTTCGTCCGATGACGGCGCCGACAGCGGTCCAGAACAACCATATGCCGAGTGCGAGAAGATAAATCAGCTCGACCCCGTAGAAGGCGACATTCAATTCCCGGAGCAGAACGACCTGCCCCAGAATTGAAATCAAACCGATCGATAAAAGGTAAACGGTCATGGTTTTACTTTAATTGTGATTCGCTGAAGACTAAGGCCTGGAAAGTGGAAAAACGGGCTCCGGTCTGCCAGCAACCTTTTTCCAGCCCCGCTTTGCGGCAAAGATTATTCAGCATGGTGTCGCGATTCCAGCCCTGTTCGGTCGCAACTTGCGGAAGAAAAACAGCAGACGCGCCGTCTTTGTTCAATAATACGCCGTCCCTGCCGGCAACGATGTCTCCTGCGCCGGCCACCTTTTTCATCGGCGTCAGGACGGATATTTCTATCTCGACATCCTTCAGCTCTTCGGGGGATAAAGGCATGAAACGGCTATCGTTAAACGCCGCCTGCAGCGCCATGGTCCCGACGAGTTTGGCCAGCGGTTCATCCGCAATCATGTGACCGATGCAGCCGCGAAGTTCACCCTGTTTTCTGAGCGTGACAAAGACGCCGCGCGGCTGTTGAAGATCTGCCGAAAATCCCCGTGCCAGCGGAACCGTATCCGTCAGGAAAATACGGGAGATGGTTTCCCGGGCAAAGGCCAGCAAGGCCTTTTTATCGGATGAACTCAACCGGTCCGAACCGGCAGCGGATTTTGGCTGATCCGTTACAGCGGAAGTGTATCCTTGATTTTCTTTCGTAAAGACAACCGCACCATAGCCGACCACCCGCGACCTTTCACCGATGGACGTGTCGCCGGAATTGGCATAACTGATGATTTCGCCCCGGACAGCACCCAGAGATTTTGCGGCTGCCATGACGGCGATAATCGGCGCTTCCCCACAGGCGCTTGTAGAGAGATTGTTAATGTTTCCGGCCGCGTGGGCCTTGATGGCTGCCGTCAGTAAATCCGGGTCTAATGTGGTGATTGCCGCGAGTGTTTCCCTGTCTACAATATCGGCATCCCGGGCCGCGGGGTAGTGCGACAGATCGGAACTGGCAATAATCAAAACGTTTCTGTTATGCAAAACGTTGGCCAGCACACGGCCGAAGCGGACGGCTGTTTCCGTGTCCGTAGAAGCGACAACAACCGGAACGATCCGCGCTTTGGGAAAGATGGCCTGGACAAAAGGCACTACGACCTCCAGGGAATGCTCCCGTTCATGAAGTGACTTGTCCGGAACGCAAAGATCCGGATCCGCCTTTTTCAGGGCGGAAACAATATTCTTGTCAACGTGAGCTGTGCCGAGGGGAGTGCGGAAACCGTCGCCGGAGTAAAGAGAGACTTTCCGAAAATCAGGACGGGTATGATTGGTTCCCAGAATGACAACGGTGTCGTATTTCTGATTTCTGACCTGATGGAAGGCGTCGGCGCAAATCTGGCCTGAGAAAATGTATCCCGCGTGAGGCACGATGAGCGCAACGGGTTTTTTTATTCTGCCCGGCACGGCATCACGCAGAAAAAATTCAATGGCCCGTTTCAACTTGTCCGCGTTATCCGGATAGAATTTTCCCGCAACGGCAGGTTCCCGAATATCGCCGGCCGGTTTTTTGTCGGCCTGACAAGCCGATGCAAAAAAGGAACCGATACAAAACAGGACCAGAATCAAACGGAATATTTTCATGGCGGAAAACCTCCTTTCAGGTCCAGACGCCGGCAATTCTTCTTCCACAGAATTTACAGGAGCTATTTCTGATGTTCACCTCTGTGACAAAAAAGCCCTGTCTTTTGACGACAATTTTTTTGCATTTCGGGCAGTACGTATTGTTTCCCGGATGATCGGGCACATTGCCCACATAGGGGTAATGAATTCCCCGGCTCCTGGCCAGGTTGTATGCTCTTTCCAGCGTGGCAACCGGCGTGGGCGGGAGATTACGCAACTGGTAATCGGGATGAAAGCGGGAAAAATGCAACGGGACATCGGGACCGATTTCTCCCAGCACCCAGTCGATCAATCCTTTCAGCATCTTGTCCGAATCATTCAACGTAGGTACGACCAGATTCACAATTTCCAGATGGACGCGGCTTTTGGCTACTTGTTTAATGCTTCTCAGGACGGGGCTCAGTTCGGCCGCGCATGCGGAACGGTAAAAGTCCTCACTGTAACCTTTCAAATCGATTTTGATGGCCGCCAGCGTCTCGCACATTTCCGCAAGAGGCGCTTCGTTCATAAAGCCGCAGCTGATCAATACGGAGCGGATATGTTGTTTTTTGGCCTCTCGGGCGATGTCGGTGAGATATTCGGTAAAAACCGTCGGTTCGTTGTAGGTAAAGGCGATCACCGGCGAACGGTTTGCCTGAGCGGCCGTAACGACTTTTGCCGGCGGCACGAACGAAACCTGAATGTCTTCCGGCGATGCCTGTGAAATTTCCCAGTTTTGACAGAATTTGCATTTGAGCAGACAGCCGGCTGTGGCCAGAGAAAAGGCCGCGGAACCCGGCAGGAAATTATAAAAAGGTTTTTTTTCTATCGGATCGATGTGAACGGATACGGGGCGGCCATAAACCAGACTGCGCAATTCTCCGTTGACGTTGATGCGCGTCCGGCATCTTCCCCGCCGGCCGCTGGCGATCACGCAGCCATTGGCGCAAAGCAGACATTTGACAAGGGTTCCCTCTTTTTGAGAGCCGCTTCCTTTGACTTTGGTAGACGTCCAGTACCGCGCCCGCGGCGCCGATTTGAGCAGAGCATCCAGGTAAGTTCCGGCAAAAGCCAAACCGTTACTGTTATCCGACAGAAATCTTTGCCAGGACGGATCGAACAAAATCATACCCGTGCCGCCAAGCGTTACGGCCAGTCTGGTAAAATTTGTTAAAAATTCACGTCTTGAAATCATGATCTTCCCGTAAAGTTATCGTGGGCAGACAAAACGTTCCCGCGTGTTTATGATGATGAATTATAGGAAAATTGAGTCGGGTAAGTCAATGAGAAAGAGGCCGGGGCCGGAAATCATTATCCGGTATTTCTCTCCATAACGCGATCGTTCAATAAGTGCAGGATCAGAAAATTGCTGAACTCCGATTGAACATATGTTAGAAAGTTGACATGTCCGATACGATAAAATTCAACTCCAACAGACACATCGGTATCGTCTATGTCGCTTTGGCTGTGCTGGTTTTTGCCGTCTTCGCGCAACTGGTTGGATATGGCTTCATTATTATTGATGATCCGGTTTATATCCTGTCGAATGATCACATCCGATCCGGGATGACCCCTGATGGAATAATCTGGGCTTTTACCACCCAATACGCTGATTTATGGCATCCCATGGTTTGGCTGTCCTTTATGATGGATTATCAGCTTTTCGGTTTGAACGCGGGCGGTTATCATCTGACCAATATTATTCTGCACCTGGCCGGCGTGTTGCTGCTGTTTTGGCTTTTTAATCACATGACGCAATCCGTATGGCGAAGCGCTTTTATCGCGGCGTTTTTCGCCGTTCATCCGCTGCATGTGGAATCCGTCGCCTGGATTTCAGAAAGGAAAGATGTTCTAAACGCCTTTTTCTGGATGCTGACGCTCTGCCTTTATGTCCATTACACAGAAAAACCTGTTCTCCGGAGATATCTGCCCGTGATTTTCAGTTTTGCCTGCGCCCTGATGAGCAAACCCATGGCCGTCACGTTGCCGGTCATTATGATTTTGCTTGATTACTGGCCTCTGGGACGTTTGCAGCCGCACTGGAAAAAACTTTTATTATGGCAGTTGCGGGAAAAGATCGTTTTCATGCTTTTGTCGGGGATTGTCGTGGCCATTACGTTTTATGATCTGCCGGTCCCGGACATCAAACAATATCCGCTTGATCTTCGTCTTGCCAATGCTCCGGTTTCCTTTGCGGCTTATCTGATCAAAACATTCTGGCCGGGAAATCTGATTGTTTTTTATCCTTTTCCTGAACACATTCCGGTCTGGCAGTGGGGCGGCACCGTCATTTTCATCCTGCTGGTGAGCGTTGCCGTTGTCATAAAGGCAAAACAAATGCCCTGTCTGCTGGCGGGATGGCTGTGGTATGCGATAACCCTTCTGCCGGTGCTGAAAATCATTCAGATTAGCAGTGATGCGATGGCTGACCGCTATCATTATCTTCCCTCCATCGGGATTTCATTGATGCTGGCATGGGGAATGCCACTTTTAGTAAAGAGCAGCAGGATGCGTAAAAGAATTCTGTTGCCGGCGGCCCTCGTCATGATCGCGATGATGGCGCTTCTGACATGGCAGCAAAACCGTTACTGGAAGAACAGTATCACACTGCTTCATCATGCCGTTGATGTAAAAAATGATGTTTATGTTTTGTATGAATCGCTCGGACATGCCTATTATTTTGACGATGATCACCAAGCGGCCCTGACTCAATACAATAAAGCGCTTTCTTTCAACCCGGGTTATGCCCCTGCCTATTTTCATCGGGGAAATGCCTTTGCCGGGATCGATGAATATGACAAGGCGCTGCAGGATTACAGTAAGGCTGTCCGTCTGCGGCCCGATTACATCAGTGCACTTTACAGGCGGGGCGTCGTTTATGCAGGAATTGGCGAATATTATGCTGCCCTGGCCGATTACAACAAAGTCCTCGCTCTGGATCGTAATCATCTCGAGGCTTACAACAGCAGGGGAATCGCCTACCTGAAACTCGACAATCCTCGCAGGGCGATAGAAGATTACAATGAGGCCATCAGACGAAACCCTGATTTCGGAGTCGCCTACCACAACCGGGCCTATTGTTATTTCAGGCAGCGAAACGATGCGCTTGGCTGTCCTGATGCCCGGAAAGCCTGTGCGCTGGGAGATTGTGACTTATTAACCGCGGTTCAAAAAGAAGGGCGTTGCCGCTGACTTTTAAGGATTTTTAAGAGAACCCGTTAAGCGCCTCTAGGGAATGATCTCTTTTCCCCGATCAGAATGTTTTTTTGATTTTCCTTTTTCTGCGTGTTCTTTTCCACGAAAATTTTTCTGCCGGTTGAGGGATCAGTCCCGGTAAAATACATCAGACCTGAATAGGTCGAGGGAAGCGGCGTGAAGATTTGCACTTGCCGGGGGGTTGTCTTCAATTCTTTGCCGGCGAAAGATTTCAGGCGGCGCATATCCTCTTCCGTGCATCCCGGATAGGCGGCAATAAAATAATATGTGAGAAACTGTTTCTGATTTGAAAAGGAAGTTGTTTTTTCAAACATGTGCTTGAAATTCAGCAGGGACTGCGCCTGCGGTTTGCCCATGAGGTTCAGAATATGCGGTTCGATATGTTCGGGAGCGACCTTTAACTGTCCGGAGGTGTGATGTTCGGCGATTTCTTTCATGTATGCTGCGCAGTGCTTCCTGTCGCTTAAGACCAGATCATATCGGATGCCTGACGCCACGAAAACTTTTTTGACGCCTCTGATTTTTCTGAGATTTTTCAACAGGTTGATCTGCCGGCTATGATCCGCCTGCAAACTGTCGCATACCTGCGGATACAGACATCTCTTATTGTTGCATGCCCCTTTTTTCAGTTTTTTCGCGCATTCAATGCCGTACATATTGGCGGTTGATCCGCCGACATCCGCAATATACCCTTTAAAATCGGAAAGGACGGTTAGCTTGTTCGCCTCATCCAGAATGGATTTTTCAGAACGGCTGATGACCGTTCGTCCTTCATGCAGGCCGATGGAGCAGAAATTGCATTCACCGTAGCAGCCGCGGTGAGACGTTATGGAAAATTTAATCGTCTCCATCGCCCTGATCTTGCCCCGGGCGCCGTAAAAGGGATGAACATCGCGCGTGAAATCAAGCCCGTAAATATGATCCAGCTCCGGCGTTGTCAGATGGGGCTGCGGCGGATTCTGCACAAGATAACGGTTGCCGTGCTTTTGAAACAGAACCTGCGCGGTCAGAGGGTCGCTGTTCTGATAGAACACGTTGAACATCCTGATAAAAGTTTTTTTGTCCGCGATGACGTCTTCATAAGCCGGCAGTTCCAGGCCATTCTGAGGCGGTGCGGGCGCAATATAACAGATTCCTCTGATGTCTTTTATGTCTTGTCCATCGCGCAGTGCACGCGCGAGTTCGACGATGGCTTTTTCCGCCATACCGAAAGCCAGCGCATCGGCGCGGGTGTCGAACAAAATCGACCGACGAATGGAATCCGACCAGTAATCGTAATGGGCGATACGGCGCATGGAGGCTTCGACGCCGCCTAGCACCAGCGGTTTTGTGTTTTTAAAATACCGGCGGATGAGATTGGCGTATACGACAACAGCGCGGTCGGGACGACGGTTGTTTTTACCGCCCGCTGTCAGGTCGTCGTTTTTCCTTTTTTTCTTTGTCGCCGTGTAGTTGGCGACCATCGAATCCATGCAGCCGCCAGTGATGCCCCAGAAAAGCTCCGGTTCTCCCAGTCGGGAGATGTCTGCCGGGGTGTTCGGATCGGGTTGCGCAATAATGCCCACACGGAAACCGTCATCGACCAGAACATGGCCGATGACGGAAACACCGATAAAGGGACTGTCGATGTAGGCGTCGCCGGTTACCAGGATAACGTCCAGTTTATCCCATTTTAATTTTTTTAATTCGTCGCGGGTTGTGGGAAGAAACATAACGGAAAAATGCTCAGGCTTACGGCATGGCCGGTTAAAGAAAGTTGATCAACTTCAATCCCAAAAGGGCAGCTGCCGCAAAAATGAAAAGCGCAAAGCGTCCCAGCCGGCGGTGGGCGGCTCTTACGGCTGATTTGTTTTTAGCTTTGAACTGGTAATATCCCAGGCTCATGGTGATGAGGGCAACAATAAACGCAGTCAGTGCGGTGATCTGATGAAGGCCATTGATATGGTTTCCACCGGTGCCGGCAACGTAAAAGAAAGCCATCACCACTCCCGCTGCCGCTCCGACCATGCTGAAGGCGTTAACGGTCTTATGAAGATTCAGCCAGTTTTTTTTTCTGCGGAAAAAAATCGCAACGCTCACACCGGTCAGAAGGCCCATCGTTGCTATCGCCATCAGTAAAATGTGTAGTAAAAAAAGCATGCGGTCTTTTTATGGAACGCGTTGAAAGGTTAAAGCGTAAAATGCATGGATTGGCCGACGGCCACGCATTTTGTTTTCCCGCCTTCTCTTTTGACAATAGCCCGGCAGTTCTTGAGAATCGCGTCCACATCGGCGTCGATTCTTTCCTGATTATGGTGAAATAATCCCAGCTTTTTCACGCCGGCCTGAAGCGCCAGTTTCAAAACATCTTTATAAGAAGAATGCCCCCATCCGCGGGTTTTTTTGTATTCTTCCTCTTTATATTCCGCGTCGTGGAAGAGCAGGTCGGCATTTCGCGAAAATTCCAGATACTGCTTGAATTGCAGCCCCCCTTTGTGTCTGTAGCCCAATTCATTGTCTGTGAGAAAAATGAAAGATTTACCGTCTTCCTCGAACTTGTAACCGGTCCCTCCGTTGGGATGACTCAATGCGATGGGCGTAATGACCATTTCTCCCAGTTTATAGAAAGGTTTGAAACAGGTTTCGTGGTATAAAATCTTTGCGCGAATGTGATTATAATTCACCGGAAAATTGGGAGCCGCCATAATCCGGGACAGCATTTTTTTTATCGAGATCTGGGCGAACGGACAGCCCCGGATGTTCATGTGGGTTTTAGAGGAATAGATGGGTTTGAAAAAAGGGAAGCCCATAATGTGATCCCAGTGGGCGTGCGTTAATAAGAGCGTGAAATCCAGCTCGCCTTCCGCCAGCAGCGCGTTGCCTGCTTCCCGGATTCCGGAGCCGGCATCGACAATCAGTATTTTGTTGTCCTTCGTCCTGATTTCCAGGCAGGTGGTATTGCCGCCGTAGCGCTGATATGATCTGCCTGAAACAGGGATGGAACCTCTGGAACCCCAGCAGCGAATGATCATTGCTAATCCTTAAAAAAGATGATGATGTTGCCTATCAATTTCCCCGCGGATCAAAGTTGAGGATTTTTTTCTATAAAATATTAAATAATACAGAATAAGTTATAAATCAAGCAGGATATAAAGATGGCCCGTGTCGATAAAAATCCCCAAAGAATCCTGCTTTAGCCTTGCCATTATCAGAAAAATTATTAAACTAAACTGACCACAGGGAGGTGCATGTCATGAAAAGCATAAAAATCAAAGGAATGAGCTGCGGGCATTGCGTCATGGCCGTGACGAAGGCTCTGAATGCGGTGGATGGCGTTCGGGATGTCAATGTGGACCTGAAAAGCGGCAGGGCCACTTATGAGGAAACGAAACCTGCTGATCCGAACGTCATTGCGGCAGCGATAAAAAAAGCGGGGTACGACGTTGTCGAATAAAACGCCTGCTGACGCGGTTCCACAGAAAACCATTATTTCCGTGGGCGGAATGACGTGCGCCGCCTGCGTCCGACGTGTGGAAAATGCCGTCAAAGAATTGAACGGCGTGCTGGACGCGGGCGTCAATCTTGCCAACGGACACGCGACGATTATTCATTCCGCACAATGGGACGGTCCGGCCGCGCTTGAGAAAGTTATTAACGAACAGGGTTATGAATTTTTAGGCGAAATCAAGGATAATCTTGTCGATCCCATCGAAGCCTCCCGCCTTAGAGAACTGCAGGAACTGAAATTGAAAGTCACCTGCGGAGCCATTTTAAGTGTCATTATTTTTTTCGGTTCCATGCAGCACTGGTTCGGTTTTCTGGATTTTATTCCCCATCGGACAATGCTCTGGATCATGTTCGCTTTGACCGCCCCGGCGGTATTCTGGGTGGGCAGTCGGTTTTTTACCGGCGCTTATAAGGCCGCTTTGCAAAAAACATCCGATATGAACACACTGGTTGCCGTCGGCGCTTTTTCGGCTTACGCCTATTCCGCCGCCGCGACTTTTTCCCCTCAATTCTTTACCACGGCGGGCATTACACCGCATGTTTATTATGACGGTGCGGCAATGATTGTCACACTTATTCTGGTGGGCAGACTTCTGGAAGCCGGGGCAAAGGGCAAAACGTCCATGGCGATAAAAAACCTGATGAAATTAAAACCGAGAACGGCACATCTCATCCGGGAAGGGCAGGAACGGGAAGTTGCCGTGGACGAAGTGCAAATTGACGATGTCATTCTCGTCAGGCCCGGTGAGCGGATTCCTGTTGACGGAACGGTACTGTCGGGTGAATCGACCATCGACGAATCCATGCTGACCGGTGAAAGTATGCCGGTAAATAAAGTGGCGGGACACAAGGTTTTTGCCGCCACGATGAATAAAACAGGCGGTTTTACGTTCCGGGCGACGGGGGTGGGCGCAGAAACAGCACTGGCTCAGATTATCCGCCTGGTGGAAGAAGCCCAGGGTTCCAAGGCTCCAATTCAGCGTCTGGCGGACAAGGTTGCCTCCGTTTTTGTTCCGGTCGTGTTTCTGATTGCGTTGGTTACTTTTACGATCTGGTATTTTATTCCCGCGGAAGGCAATTTCAGCCGCGCGTTGATCAATTTCGTTTCCGTGCTGGTGATTGCCTGTCCCTGTGCCCTGGGACTGGCCACGCCAACAGCCATTATGGTGGGCACGGGCCTGGGAGCGCAAAGCGGCATTTTAATCAAGGGCGGCGAAGCGCTGGAAAAAATCCATAAACTTTCGGTGATCGTTTTTGACAAAACGGGCACCCTGACGAAAGGGGAGCTGGAGGTCACCGATGTTGTGCCGGCGGCCGGTTTTGAAGAAAATCAGGTGCTGGCCTTTGCCGCGGCTCTGGAGAAGAATTCCGAACACCCGCTGGCACGCGCCATTACACGAAAAGCCGAACAAGCCGGTGTGAGAATCACGGCGGTTGAAAAATTCGCAGCGGTGTCCGGTCTGGGAGCGAAAGCCCTGATGGATGGTCACCCGGCTCTTATCGGCAACCGGTTTTTTATGACAGACGAGGGCATTGTGATTAATGATTGGGACAATCCTGCGGAAAAACTGGCCGGTGAAGGAAAGACAGTTGTTTATCTGGCTTTGGGAAAAGCGGTTATGGGTCTGATCGCCCTGGCCGATACGCCCAAAGCTTCAGCTGCGCGAGCGGTTCAAAGTCTCAAGAGCAGGGGATTGAAGGTCGCAATGATTACGGGGGACAACGAAGGCACGGCCCGCGCCATCGCTGCGCAACTGGGTATTGAAAACGTTATGGCCAATGTCCTGCCGGGGAAAAAGGCGGATGAAATAAAAAATCTGCAGAACGCCGGTGAGGTCGTCGCCATGGTCGGCGACGGCATCAACGATGCGCCAGCACTGGCGGCAGCCGATGTCGGGATTGCCCTCGGCGCGGGGACGGACGTGGCGATTGAAGCCAGCGACATCACGTTGATCCGCGATGATTTACTGGGCGTGCCGGCCTCGATCAGCCTTTCAAAGGCCACGATGCGTACGATCAAACAAAATCTTTTCTGGGCGTTTATTTACAATGTCATCGGCATTCCCGTGGCCGCGGGAGTCTTGTATCCTTTCTTCGGCATACTGCTGAATCCCGAGTTTGCCGCCGCCGCCATGGCTCTGAGTTCGTTTTCGGTGGTGAGTAACTCCCTGCGCCTGCGCCGGGTGTGGGAAAAAAAGCAGAAGAAAGAAACGGCTTCATATAATAAAATAATATGATTCGGTAAAATATATCTTACCTGCACACAGAAAATTCAGATCAGCAAAGCCGCGATAAACACGCCGACCATCGTAAAAGCAACCGCCAGCTTTACCACAGCGGCAATGACCAGCCCGAACCAGGTTGCGGCTCCGACTTTTCCCGCACGAAACAAATCCTGATGGGCGATTAACTCGCCAATTGCGGCGCCCGCCAGCGGCATAAATAACAGTCCCCATAAACCGGTGAACAACCCGGCGATGGTGCCGACAATTGCGCCGATCAGTCCCTGTCGGCTTGCCCCCGCCCGTCCGGCGGAGAAGGCTGCGGCAACATAATCAATCACCACGCCGAGGATTGCCAGGATGGCCATCACCATCACCGTCCATACGCTGATGCGCTGAAAATCGTCGATCCAGGCGCCGATCAGCACACCGATCAATATCAGCGGAACGCCCGGAAGACCCGGTATCAAAGTTCCGGCGACACCGACCAGGATGAACAAAATGACGATGATCCATAATAAAGTCATCATAACATCTAAGGCTGACAGCTATTAAAACGATTGAGAAATCTTTATCTTGCTCCGTGCAGGAGTTCATCTCCCAGTTTGGCCTGCTTGTCCTGAAGCGTTTTTTCCTGCAAGGCTCCCAGAACGTTAATATCGGTCTGTAGAACCTTGAAATGCTCTCTGGTTTTAATGTTCCATTTGGTGATGGCGGCGGCTATTCTGGCCTGAAATCCGGCGGCCAGCTCTTTAAAGGTTACGATCAGGGGAACGGCGGCGTTATCATGATCGTCGAGTTTTTTCGCGGCTTCACGGACAATGGCGCGCATCGTTTCCAGAAGCGCGTCCAGCGCGCCCACTTCGCTTTGCAATGCTTTATCTTTATGAATGTTGCGTTTGTCGCTTTCCATGATCAGCTCCATAAGCTCCGCACCCATACCTCCGGTTACTGCACCCATCAGAATAATATTTTCCGCATCGCTGAACGGGATAACGATATTTGAATAAGCAGTATCTTTTTCTCCCAGCATGGCGGAAACAGGTATCCGGCAATTGTTTAATTTGATGCCGCCATGCAGCGCCGGTTTTAGAAAATCGAATTTAAGCCGCGGCTTGACCACCAGGCCTTCATCCTCAGTCGAAACCAGAAAGGCGCTGAATTTTTTCTGATCTTTATCCTGGCCGGTGATTGCGATAACGATAAAAAGACCGGCAATGGGCGCGTTGGTCAGATAGGTTTTTTCTCCGTTGAGCAGGTAGGATTTATCCTGTAAATTGGCCGTGGACGTCAACAGTTTCGGTCGTGCCCCGTGTTTCGGTTCGGAAACGGCAAAAGAAACCGTTAAATTCCCTTTGGCCATCAGGGGCAAATAGCGTTTTTTCTGTTCCTCCGTGCCGAAACCGGAAATCAGATGAATGGCAATGATCTGCTGATAAAGCCAGGACAGAGCGAGTCCCATATTAAAACCGCTGCGCACGAATACCTCGCCGGCTCCAGCCAGTTGCGTTAATCCCCCTCCGCTGCCGCCGTACGGAGGGGCAATGCCTAATTTAAAAAAACCCGCCTCGCCCATTTTTTGCCAAATGTCATGCGGGAAATCCGGCATGGTCTGCAAATCGTTACGGGAAGCGATGAATTCGATGGCGAAACGTGAAATCCAACTGTAAGAGGGTTCCTTCATTGAAGTATTCATTTTATAAAACCAACTCCTCGATAAAAGTAAATAATTGGTTGACGTTGCGGCATTGACGCACCTCGTGGCAGTGGGGGATGTAAGACTTTATTTCACTGTCTCCCGATCCCCAGAGATTTTCCTGCTCGGGATTGAGCCAGATAACCCTGCGGCAGCGTTCCCGCATCTGACCAAGAATCGCGTCTTCCGGATTCATGTAGTTGGTGCGTCCGTCACCGACGATAATCAGCGTTGTTTTCTTGGTTAAAAGTTCCATGTAATCTTTTTTGAAATTCCGCAGCGTTTCGCCGTAATCCGTGGAGGCGTTGTAATTGATATCCGGTTTTTCCAGCACCAGACGAATCGCTTCGCTGATGTCATGTTCTTCAAATACGCCGGTTACCTCCGACAGGTGATCGATAAACACAAAGCTGTTCACCTTGTCGAAACAATCCTGCAGGGCATAAAGCAGATTCAGCATGAAGCGTGCCGCCGCCCAGACGGAACCGGAAACATCACAGAGTGTGACAATCCGGCTTTTGCGTTTCGCTTTGTGGCGATATTTGATTTCCACGGGGACGCCATTGTATTTGGCTGAAGCGCGCAGCGTCTTTTTGACATCGATGCTTCCCCTGTTGCGGACGGCATAGCGGCGGCTGACGATGTTCTTCAATTTGCGCACCAGTTTATCGATGGCATCGCGCATTTCTTCGACTTCTTCGCGGGTGAAAGAAGAAAAAGATTTTTCGCCCAGCCCTCTGAACTTCTGTTCTTCTGTTTTTGTTTTCCGGGTGCCGGGTTTACTCTGATTGGGCTCATAAACGAGCATGGCGCGGGCCGTTTCCACGCGCTCTTCGAAATAGGCGGCGAGCTCGCGCCCGGCTGCCGAATTCGTTTTCATATAATTATCGTCCACCAGCGCCTGGGCGGCGGAGGCGGCTTTGTTAATCTGCAGCATCACATTAAGACGGTTTCCCAGCGGACCCAGATTAAACCGCAACATGGCCGCCTCTTCTTCCGTTTGAATCCGGCGCATTTCACGCAGGAGCGCCATGGGATTCCCCTGCAGAAAATCCACCACGGCATCGTGTATCGGATTGTCATGAGGCATCTCTTTGAGAATTTCAGCGGATTTTTTTATCTGATCGGAATAATCAGACGCCTGTCGCATGTCGGAAGTTTCCATGTGCATTTCGTGGAAAAAAAGATGATAAAGACGGTCGAAATGCTGCACGTCACGGATGCTTTTGGCGAAATTGGAACGAAGCAGTGAGCAAAATTGCTGCTCGTCGGTCGGATCAATCAGCTGCATCTGCTTGAGACTGTCGAGAACTTCAGAAGTGGATATCCGCATTCCCGACGCGCGACAGCAGGAAACAAATTGTTGAATGAGTTTAACCATATTTTTTTGTTACGGTAAGACCCGGTTGATGTTTTTGCGGACTTTTTCCATGTCAATCTGATACTTGCAGATGATGTTCAGTGTTTCCGACACAACTTCCGGCGTCAGTTCATTAATCTGCAAAGCGATCAGCGATTGCGCCCAGTCAATCGTTTCCGAAATGCTGGGAGCTTTCTTCAAATCCAATTTGCGGATTTTACGGATTGCGTCCACCAGAGCATCGCAGAGTTTTTCCTCGATTCCCGGAATTTTCAGCCGGACAATGGAAATTTCTGCGTCTCGTTCAGGATAATCGATGTAAAGATGAACACAGCGGCGTTTCAGCGCGTCGCTCATATCGCGGTAGTTGTTGGATGTCAGCAGAACAAAAGGAATCTGAATGGCTTTGCGTGTACCCAGCTCGGGAATGGATACCTGAAAATCGCTTAAAAGCTCCAGAAGAAATGCTTCGAATTCAGGATCGGATTTATCCACTTCATCAATAAGGAGCACGACAGGCTTCTCCGAGCTGATGGCCTGCAAAAGCGGCCGGGACTGAATGAAACGGTCGGAGAAAAAGGCGTCTTCCTGCGCGGCGATTTGATCGACCGCCTGCGTCAGAGTGACGGCGGAAGAGATGATATCGTTGAGCCTGTCCTTGACCATCTGGGTGTAAAGAAGTTGTTTGGCGTATTCCCATTCATAAAGCGCTTTGGCTTCGTCCAGACCTTCATAACATTGAAGCCGGATCAGTTCGCGCTCCAGAGACCGGGCGATGGCTTTAGCCAGCTCCGTCTTGCCGACGCCGGCCGGTCCCTCGACTAAAACCGGTTTTTGTGTCGCTGCGGCCAGAAAAACGACTGTGGAAATCTCCCGCGACGGAATATATCCGGCATCCGTCAATCTGGATTGAACATCATCAACATTTTTATATTCCATAAGAGAATGAATTCCTTTTCAAATTGCGCAAAGCATAGGTGATTTATCAGGGTATGTCAATCAGGAATAGATATCCAAACCCGACGCAGGGAGTTCATATTCTCAGTATCAGAGAGTTCCTGATCCCGCTCCGCTTCGCGTCGGGGATAATTCGACTGACGCTTCAAACTTCATCCCGACAGGTCGTGATTCGTTTTCAGCGAGTCTCATTAAAAGCGTTTTTCTCAGCCATCCTTTCATGCTATGATGAACCAAAATTGATGCAAAGCAGGAAATTAAAAGTCTCTGAAATGACAGACCGTCCCATAAAATCAGCCCTGAAAGATTTTTTCTTTTTCTGGAAACCCTCCCTGGCCCGAAGGCTGACGCTTTCTTTTACGATTTTCGGCCTGGTGATCGGTTACGCCGTTCTCATTTATCTCGCGGTTTCTTCAACCAACACGTTAATCAGGCAGGCATCGGTTTCGGTAGGAGAATACCTGACGTATATGTCCAGGGAAGATCTGCGTGAAAATCAGGGCGAACTTCTTAAATTTATCGATGAGAAGATGACCAATATTGTTCATATGGCAAAAGCCATGCAGGTGGTGCTGCTGCCCGTTCAATTCGAACTTTATTTTAAGAAAGAAGGACAGTGGCTGCATACATTTACCGATGAACAGGGGATCGTCACATCTGAAAGAATCAGCAATCCCGGACTTGCCGGATTGCTGGAAGAGGCAAAAAGTCGGAAGATGACGACATCGTCAAAATTTTTCTACGGACGACATAACAAAGTCAATGTGAAGATCAATATCAGTCCGGCCAAAAATGATTATACGCAACTCCTCGCCTTTAACATTTACCGTGTGGGCATCCTCAAGATTCTTCGGGAAAATATCTACAAGGCGGTTTTCTTTTTTGTTTTGCTGCTCGTGGTTTGTCATACGATGGGGCATATCTTCAGTGTCCTCCTGGCGCGACCGATAGAACAACTTTCGCGGGAGGCGGAAGCCATCGCGTCCGGGCAATATGAACGCCGTTTTACCAGTCATCGTCAGGATGAAATCGGCAAACTGGCGGAAGCGCTCAATACTATGGCGTCCCGGATCATCGACGGGACAAAGGAACGAGAAAAAATTCTAATCGGAATTTTAATTGCCCTGACCAGAGCCATTGACGCCAAGTCCCCCTGGACGGCAGGACACAGCGAGCGGGTCACGAAATTTGCGGAGGCCATCGGGCGCGGTATGAACTTGAATGAGAACCAGATGCGGGCTTTAACCATTTCGGCGATTCTCCATGACATCGGGAAGATTGCCGTGCCGGAACAGATTCTGGATAAACCGGGCAAACTGACTGATGAAGAATTTGCCGTTGTCAAAAAACATTCGCAGGCCGGCGCGGATATCATTTCGTCGATTCCTTCGTATGAAACCATTCTTCCGGGGATTCTGCATCATCACGAACGCTGGGATGGAACGGGTTATCCGGCAGGTCTTGGAGAAAAAGATATTCCACTGTTTGCCCGAATTATTTGTATCGCTGATGTCTATGACGCGCTGACGGAAGACCGTCCCTATCGTAAAGCCTGGAGCCGAACAGAGGTCCGGCAGTTTTTTGAAGAGCAGAAGGGAAAAATGTTCGATCCCGAACTCGTCGATGTTTTCCTTGCCCTGCCGGACATTCAGTAAAGAGATGCTCGTAACGGAATAATTTATGCTGCGACGGAGGGTCGGTTCGACGGAAGTCCTGTCAATACTCATACGGGGAAAACATTGAAAAATGTTTTCCCCGTCGTGATATTTGAACAAAGCGACGAAGGTTTATTTTTCCTTTTCAAATTTTGATTTGTCAGCGCCGCAAACGGGACACGTCCAGGAATCCGGCAAATCTTCAAATTTTGTTCCGGCAGCGATACCGTTATCGGGATCGCCCTTGGCCGGGTCATAAACATAGCCGCAGACGTTGCAAACATAGCTGGCATTGGCCTGAGGAGCCGCGGCGGCCGGTTCTTCTTTGGAGTATGTCGGCGCCGTTTTCGGCGATTTGCCTCCTTTGACCTGCTGATAATAAGCGTAGGTCATGGGTACGGCATCACTGACTAAATCACAGTCGACAATATTACCCATGAAAATGGTATGAGTGCCGCAATCCAGGTCTTTTACCACGTCCACCTCGATGTAGGATACGGTATTTTCCAGAACGATAGGCACTTTGGTCTCGCCGGTTTTTACCTTAATATTTTGCAGCTTGTTCACATCACGGCCGCTTTTAAATCCGAAGAGGCCGATCAGCGTCATCGGTGCCGCTTCCGAAAGAATGGAAACAACGAATTTGCGGCTGAGTTTAATCAATTCGTGCGTGTAATTTTCCTTATTGATGCTGATGGCCAAGGTTGCCGGATTGGATGTGACCTGAAACATGGAGTTGGCAATCTGACCGTTGAATTTACCGTCCTGGCCGGAAGTGATGATATAGAGTCCGTAACTGATTTTATGAAGTGCTGATCTGTTCATGGTTTTCTCCTTTTGACGTCGTGCGTGCTTTTATAGCTTAATTTCATTTTCAGCGCAAACAGAAATGAACAACAAGGAAAGTCTGGAGGAATGAATTAAACCGATAATGCTTTGGAATGGTTACAGACCCTTTTTTCTTTTGACAAAACAGCCCTTTTCCTATAATTGACCCCCATTAGAGTAAAAATACGGCTGTCAAAATTGCTGATATTGTTTGCTGTTGTCCGGACATTCAACGAAAGTTTTGTAAGAAGTATTTATAAGAATCATCGGAACGATATCAAATGTAGAAAGTGAAAAATAATTATGAAATATCAGGAATTCTTAAACAGAGACCACTTTAATTTCGAAGAAGTTCTCGCTTTCGCTTACGGGAAACTGGTGGACGATCCTCCCGGGGATTTTGACGCGAAGTTTCCGGTGCCTCCTTTTCTCATGGTTGATCGCATATTGTCGATTGAGAGCAACGGCAAGCAGGGGAAAATTATCGCCGAACTGGATATCAAGCTGGATGCCTGGTATTTTCAATGCCACTTTCCGGGCGATCCGGTACAACCCGGATGTCTGGGCGTGGACGCGATATGGCAGTTGCTTGGTTTTTTCTGCGTCTGGCGCGGCGCACTGGGGACGGGCCGGGCGTTGGGCTG
The DNA here is from genome assembly GCA_964539765.1 of uncultured Smithella sp. Classification (GTDB taxonomy): domain Bacteria; phylum Desulfobacterota; class Syntrophia; order Syntrophales; family Smithellaceae; genus Smithella. Next base: position 33,054 of record CAZIJZ010000013.1, on the reverse strand, counting down.
CGGTGACGTCGCTTTTAACGGCCAGATTCGTCCTTTTAACAAGTGTGCCCGTTTTGAAGTCGATGTGCGTCGTTACTCGTTATTAAAAGAATCCGGCGCCAGTATTGTCATCGGTGACGGCCGCATTTTCATCGACAATGAACTCATCGCCACCGTGGGACAGGCGCGCACCGGCGTTTTTAAGGATATTGCCTATAAAGATTATCCGCTGCGTTCTAAACATTCGATTGGCGGAATCATGGAACGTTAATTCATCAGGGAATATTTTGAGCATCATAAAGAGAACAGCCGCTTATTTTGCCCGAAAGGAATTTTGCAGAACAGCGATCAATGAATGCGCTGATTTGAGTTTTGTCAGGGAACAACATACGATTCCCGTCCTGATCGGCATTTTTCTGATCGTCGTCAGTTTTCTGATCGGATTGCCGGCGGTTTTTGTAGTCGGAATTATTGCCGCCTGGGTCAGGAAACCATTAATCGGTGTGATCGGTATTCCGTTGATTTACGGACTTTCGTGGCTGCTGCTGATGCTGGGCATGTACCTGACCGGTCCGGATTACGCTCGATTGCTGGGAAAATGGTTTGTGAAAGTTGTATTGGAAAAGATTCTCGGAGAAGAGGCGAAAAGAATCGCTTCGACTCAAAGTTTAAATATTGAAAACAGGAGTGCTAAATGAGTCAGATTGAAGAAATGATAAGTGAAATCAAAGTTAAAATTATTGATACGCTGGGACTGATTGATGTCACACCGGAAGACATCAAGGATGATGAACGCCTGGTTGGCGGTGATCTGGGTATTGATTCCATCGATGTGCTGGAACTGGTGATGATGATTGAAAAGGATTACGGCGTTAAAATTGATAACAAAGAATTGGGCGTGAAAGTCTTTAAATCGGTACGCGCTTTGGCCACGCACATCGCACAAAATCAGAACAAAAAGAGTTAGTGGTCATCTGACTCGATGAATAGTAATCCGATTCATCAATGATCTTTATTCCTATATGAAAGTACTGCTCATATCAGCCAATACCCTCAGAATTCCGTATCCGGTTTATCCGCTGGGACTGGATTACGTAGCCGGTTGCCTGGATTCCCGCTATCAGACAAAAATTATCGATCTGAACGATTTTTCCAATCCGGAAACTCTAGAGGCGATGATCAGCGAATTTTCTCCTGACTTTGCCGGCGTATCCATCAGAAACATCGACAACACCGATGTGCTCAATTGCCGCAGTTTCCTGCCGGAATATCAAGCCTTAATCAACCGGATACGGAAAAATTCAGAAGCAAAAATCATTCTGGGCGGCAGTGGTTTTACGATTTTTCCCGTCGAGTTCATGCAGGCGCTCGATGCCGACTATGGTATTGTCGGTGAGGGCGAAAGACTTGCTCTGCTTCTGGACACCCTGGAAAAAAACGAGGATGTCTTTCAAATACCAGGTGTCCTGACAAAAGAAAAGACAGAAATTGTTTACGAGCCGTTTGGCGGAAGCATCAGCAGACATTTTGATCCTGAAGCAACACACGCGCGCTTTTATCTTGCTTACGGCGGAATGCTCAATCTCCAGACAAAAAGGGGATGCCCCTTTCATTGCGGTTACTGCACCTATCCCCATATTGAAGGCGGCAGGATGCGATTCTATGATCCGGCTGAAATTGCCCGTAACGCCCGCGAGTTGCAGAATGCCGGCGCCAAGTATATTTTCATTACCGATTCCGCCTTTAACGCCAGCTATGAACACAGCGCTCAGGTGGCGAAGGCTTTTGCGAAAGCGGGCGTGTCCATTCCCTGGGGAGGTTTTTTTGTCCCCACCGTTCCTCCGGCCGATTACTACAAATGTCTGGCGGAGGCCGGTTTGACCCATGTGGAATTCGGCACGGAATCTTTATCCAATCCAGTGCTTCAAAATTTACAGAAGCCTTTCAAGTCTGGAAATGTTTTTAAAGCGCACCGGGAAGCGCTGGAGGCCGGATTACATATTGCGCATTACTTTCTGCTGGGCGGTCCCGGCGAGAACCAGGAAACGCTGCGGACAACTCTGACGGGAATCGATAAACTGGAAAAAGCGGTCTTCTTTTTTTTCTGCGGTGTTCGCATTTATCCGCACACGGCACTGTATGATGTTGCCGTGCGTGAAGGCCAGATTAAAGCGGGAGAAAATATTCTGCCGCCCGTGTTTTACCGGTCGCAGGGAATTACCGTTGAAGAAATCATGAAGACAGTGGAAAATCATGCCAATGGCCGGTTAAACTGGCTCATCGGAGCCGGTGAAGCCAAGGCCACACGCATCCTGCCCAAACTATACAGACGCGGATTTACAGGGCCTTTGTGGGAGTACCTGATTCAATAAGACAGTAGGGCTGTTGACCGGGTGCGCATCCCGGTAAGGGAGTGCAATGATAAAAGGCAATATTCCTTGCCGGTACAAGCCGAAGGTTTTACAAAACGCTCATACCCTGAAGAACACCATGGTCTGCTGTGTTGCGCTGCAAACCGCACTGCTCGACGAATGTCCATACGTGTGACCTTCAGGTTATTAACCGCGCTTTTCTTGTGCTGGATCAAGCCTGTTGCTTGCTCCAGATATTTTGGTTTAGGTTATCAATGAATAACAAATTGTCATCTGCAAGCCCAGCTCAAATTACCGGAATAGTTTTTTTGCTGGTTGCCGCTGTGATCTTTTTCTTCCATCCACTGATCGCGGCAGCCATCGCCTTTTTTTATATTGTTGTTTGTGTTGCCGCTTCGTTTTTCCCGCAAACCAGTTTCTACCTTCCTGTCATCAGCCGCGGAAACACCGGCAAAAATTGTGTGGCGCTGACTTTCGATGACGGTCCGTCCGAGCCGATGACAAGACAAATTATGGATCTGCTGGATAAGTATTCCGCAAAGGCGACTTTTTTTGTTTCCGGCGTCCATGCTTTAGATCATCCGGAAATAATCAGGGAAATAATCGCCCGCGGCCACACCATCGGCAATCATTCATTCCATCACAATCCTTTTTTGATGCTGGGCAGTTACAATTACCTCCATCAGGAAATATTCCGGGCTCAGGAAATTTTACAAAAAATGGGTATCAACACGCTGATCTTCCGCCCACCGGTGGGCATCATCAGCCCCAAACTGCCATCCGTTCTCAATAAACTGGGAATGTTCTGTGTGACGTTCAGCTGTCGCGCAGGCGATTTCGGCAATCGCCGTATTAAAAATTTAAGTTCCGGAATATTAAAAAAAGTCAAGGTTGACGATATAATTTTACTACATGATGTATCGCCGCGCAGCAGGGAAGACCAGACTGTTTTATTGTCCGAAATCGAAAAAATATTGCTGGGACTTAACAATCAAGGCTTAAAAGTCGTTTCGCTTGCCGATTTAATTGGCAGACAGGTAATGACGATAACGGGATAAATAGGGACGTCCATGATTTACTCTCATTTACGGTTCCTCATTTACCATTCCGTGAAATTTGAGCGATGAATACAGAATTTGCTTATTGCGTGAATTTGCGTCTCAATAATTTAATTGCATCACGTGAAAATTACGGATAAATAAGCACTATAAAAATAATCATTTCAGGCGGTTTTTATTCAATGAACCGGATGAAAAAAATCATCGGCAGACTGCGCGGAATTTTTCTGGAGAACATTACCCGCTGGCTGCTTTTCGGTCTTCTGGTGGGCGTTGTATCGGGACTCGGCGCATCGGCTTTTTACTATCTTTTGCAGACGGGACGTCATTTGTGTTTTCATCTTCTTGCCGGTTATGCCGTTCCTTCGCCCGCAGGCGAGCAGTTATTCGAAGGGCTGGCCGGGATGAATTTCCGGCCGTGGGTCTTTTTTCTTCTGCCTGCTATGGGCGGGCTTTTGAGCGGCTGGATTGTCTATCGTTTTGCTCCGGAAACAGAAGGCCACGGAACGGACGCGATGATTGAAGCCTTTCACAATAAAAAAGGAAAAATTCGCACGCGCGTGCCCCTGGTCAAGGGACTGGCATCACTGGTGACGCTTTCCAGCGGAGGCAGTGCGGGCAGAGAAGGGCCAATCGCCCAGATCGGCGCCGGCATCGGTTCGGCTATCGCGCGCCTTTTGAAACTCAGCGACCGTGAACGACGTATCCTGCTTCTGGCCGGTTGCGGCGGCGGTCTTTCCGCCATTTTCCGCGCTCCGCTTGGCGGCGCTCTTACCGCCATTGAAATCCTTTACAAGGAAGACATGGAAACTGAAGCTCTCGTTCCCACAGTCGTCAGTTCCATTACGGCCTATATTATTTTTACTTCTTTCTTCGGTTACAGCCCGATTTTCTTTTTCCCCGAATATACGTTTTCCGATCCGCGAGAACTGATCTTTTACGTAATGCTGGGACTCGTCTGCGTTCCCGCCGGAATCTTTTTTATCAAGGTGTTTTACGCCGTACGCGAGAAAATATTTCTTCCGCTGAAAATTCCACGTTATGTAAAACCCGCGCTGGGGGGCCTGGCGGTGGGATTCATCGGCCTGATTTTTCCGCAGGTATACGGTGACGGCTGGGGATGGATTCAACTGGCCATTTTGGGCAAGCTCAGCATCGGTATCATGATCGCCATCGCGTTGGCCAAGATTATTGCCACCAGCTTTACGATTTCATCGGGCGGTTCCGGCGGCGTGTTCGGTCCCACGCTGTTTATCGGCGGTATGATCGGCGGTACGGTGGGCTTCTCGGCTCATCATTTTTTTCCGCAGATCGTGACTCAGCCGGAAGCTTTTGTGGTTGTCGGCATGGCGTCTTTTTTTGCGGGCGTTGCCAGTGCGCCCATCGGCACGCTTCTGATGTGTTCGGAAATGACGCGGGGTTACGGCCTGATCGCGCCGCTGATGCTGGTGTCTATCATTGCCATTCTTTTTACACGCAGGCATTCCATCTATCGAAAGCAGGTTCAAAGCAAACTGCAATCGCCTGCGCACACGGCGGATTTTACGGTAAACCTTTTTGCTGAAACTCAGGTGAAGGATTTTTATAAACCGGAGAAAGTCACGCCGGTCCGTGAAACGACATCCTACGGGCAACTGAAAAAAATATTTGCGGCTTCCAATGTCGAATGCTTCCCCGTCTATAACAGGGATGATGTTTTGATCGGTGTTGTTAATTGGGATCACGCACGTTCGATTGTTTTTGAGGAGGGACTGGAAGATCTGGTTATCGCACAGGATTTGATGGCTCCGCTGCAGACGATGACGCCGGAAGACAACTTTTATGACGCGCTCATGAAATTCATGGAAACAAATGCCGAAGAACTGCTGGTGGTCAGTCCCGACGAACCCGGCCTGGTCCTCGGTGTTTTACGACATGACGATTTGATTGCCGCCTATCAGTCCGAACTCAACCGTCGTAAGAACATGTAGAAAGAATGACTTCCGCATTTAGTCTGTCCTATAAAGATTTTTTATTGTAGATTAATTTAATTCGTGCAATCTGCGTATATTTTGATTACTTACCCGTAGCGAAAAAGTACCAATAAAAGAAATTCAATCTTTACAAATCCTGCCGGAGTTTTTCTGGCATTCAAGCGCAGTTTATTAATAAAATTAGTTATTTATGCCTGTTGATAGGTTAAAATATTAATTTATAATTGATTTTATCTTAAAATAAGCTTAAGTTTATATCAATTTCAAAACGTATACTTGCAACGAAACAACCAACAACTTCCAATAATCAAAACATAGTCAGTTAACTGTTTTTTCAACCGGAAATATAATCATTAATAATTTTTATAGAAAGGAGGAAAAAGCATGAATTCAAACTTGACAACTATGTGGAATACCGTGCAGGAGGTATTAGGAGGTCATATCCCGATTCTTTTGGGAGCATTGGCCATTCTGGTTTTGGGTTGGTTAATTGCCGTGTTGGTGCGTGCCGGAATCCGCAAAGGACTGGGTGCGGTGCGTCTGAACGAGCGTTTTGTTCAACTCACGGGTCAGACCATCAATCTCGAAAAAGGGCTGGCCATAGCATCGTTCTGGATTGTAATGCTTTTCATATTAACGGCCGTGCTGAACTCACTTGATCTGGCGCTGGTCTCCGCTCCTTTTGCCGCGATGTTGACGCAACTTCTCGCATACATTCCGCACCTGCTGGCCGGGTTAATGCTCGCTTTGGTTGCTTGGTTGCTGGCGAGCATCGTTCGCAAGTTAGTGACCAAGGCTCTTTCGAAAACCACACTGGATGAAAAGCTTTCTGAACACGCGGGTTTGACGCCCATCAGCGACGGTCTGAGCCAGGCTTTATTCTGGCTCATTATTCTGCTTTTCGTGCCGGCAATTATGGGTGCGTTGCAGATGGACGGCCTTCTGGATCCGTTTCGCGATATGATTGCCAAAGTGCTCGATTTTCTGCCCAACGCGGTGGCGGCCATCGCGATCGGTTTTGTGGGCTGGATTTTAGCAACGGTTCTTCGTAATTTGACAACAAATCTTTTGCGAACCGCTGGCAGTGACAAACTGAGTCAAAAAGTCGGACTGACAGAAGCGGTACAACTTTCCAACGCCATCGGTTTGCTGGTTTTCGTGGCTGTGTTTCTGCCGGCGCTGATTGCCGCCCTTGATGCATTAAAAATAGAAGCCATTTCCAAACCGGCAACGGATATGCTGGGCATGATTTTACAGGCCGTGCCTCATATCGTTGCGGCCGGTCTTATTCTGGTCATCACCTGGATGGTGGCTTCTTTCGCTTCCCGACTGCTTGCCAGTCTGCTCAACGCGATGGGTTTTGACAACCTGCCGAAACAAGCGGGATTGGATCACGCTTTTCAAAAAACACCGCCGTCGGTTTTTGTGGGATACGTGGTTTTATTTTTTGCCATGCTTTTCGCCACTGTTGAAGCCGCGAATCAACTTGAATTCACACACGTCAGCGACACGGTGGACACCTTCATACGCTTCGGCGGCGATGTGCTTTTAGGCTCGATAATTCTTGTCGTCGGATTCTGGCTGGCCAACCTTGCCTATGAGGCTATGGACAAAGCCAGCGGACCCAACACAAAGGGGCTGGCGCGAATCGGACGTTTCGCTATTCTGGGACTGGTATTGGCTCTCGGTCTCCGCGCCATGGGCATTGCCGATGATATTGTTAATCTCGCTTTCGGATTAACGTTAGGCTCCGTTGCGGTCACCGTAGCGTTATCGTTTGGCCTGGGCGGACGTGAAGCAGCCGGGAAACTTATGGAAAACTGGCTGTCGAAGTTCCGTCAATAAATACGGGACATGATCCGGTCTTTAAGGCGTACAGCATAGAGCAGCAACCATGTTGTACGCCTTATGCCGGAGGTAAACAGAGGTTAAATATCGTGCGGTCCCTCGTTTGTCCAATATGCCGTAAATATTAAATTTATAATTGTACTTCCAGACAATAATTATTGAGCGGCACTCTAATAGATATTGATTGACAAACAAAAATGCCTGCGTTTATATTTACATCGGACGTAATGTTTTTTTGTTTTGTGTCGTCAACACGCCCTGATAATTTTTCAACAACCGCAAAAAGGAGGATGGACACATGAATATCGGAGAGCTTCTCGGAGCCATGGTACAAACCGGAATGTCGCCTTCTTCCAAAGACCGAATGAAAAAGTCTTTGGGAGGCGGCAGTGAACTGGATAACCTGTCCGATATGTTGGGAAGTGCGTCCGGAAAGTCCGGCGGCGGGGGATTAACAGATATGCTTTCCAGTGCTTTAGGCGGTAGCAAAGGCGGCGGCAAGAGCGGCGGAGGACTGGGTGATTTACTGTCCAGTGTGCTCGGCGGCGGGCAAAAAAGCGGCGCCCGGGGAGCCGGCGGCGGGATTGGCGATTTGCTTTCAAATATGCTTGGTGATGCCGGCAAAGCAGTTGGCGGAAATAAAAATTTAGCCATTGGAGGCCTGGGGGCTCTTGTAGGCTCTATATTGGGCGGAGGTGGAAAATCAGCGGGTGGAGCGGTAGGAGGAGGATTGATGGCTCTGCTTGGCGCCCTTGCTTTCAACGCTCTGAAAGGAGCCGGTCAGTCCAAACTTCAGATTCCAGCCGGTCTTACGGAACCGCAAACGGACGACGAACAAAAGCAACTGGACCAGAGTTCGGAATTAGTCCTGCGGGCCATGATTAACGCCACAAAATCCGATGGTCAGATCGATCAAAGTGAAATCAGCCGGATTCTTGGTAAATTCGATGAAATCGGTGTTGATGAGGAAGGTAAAAACTTTGTAATGGCTCAACTGCAAAAGCCCATGGAAACGCAACAACTGATTGCCGAGGCACAGGGACAACCGGAACTGGCGGCGCAATTGTATGCGGCCTCTTTGATGGCCATCGAAGTGGACACGCAGAAAGAAAAAGACTATCTGAATGAACTGGCGTCCGGGCTCAGCATGGATGCTCAGGTTACCGGACGTATTCAGCAATTGGTAGGTTTGCCGCCCGCGTAAAAAAATGAGCTCAAGTTCTTAAAAAAAATGACCATCAGCGCCGCCGTGGTGCCGATATCAGAACGCACTCTGGCAAGCGTGAGTCTCTTGTCCACCTATTTAAGATCACCCGATAATGTATAGTTTTTATCTATGATTCCAGTAAGGTCTGGAATTCTGGCCTCTTTTCATTTTTCTAATTTCAAATCATATAATTTTACTTGACAAAAAAATAAAAGAATATATAGCTTCCAGCACTCAAATTGTACGTTGTCTCCTGCTCGCCTGTACGTTTACTGTCACATAAGACCCACGCTCAATGCCAAGCTTCTTTTTTGGTACGGGTCGTACTTTGTTTAAAAACAGCAACTATTATTTTTATTTAAATTCGGAGGAGGTGTATGGAGAAACCTTTAGTTTTATTAGTGAGTTGTATTTTCAACGGGGGGATGACTTTTTTATAAACAATAAAGATACCGTTCGAAGAAAAAGATATGTAGCAAGATGCTGTCATTTTCAAACGGATAAATTTTGAAAAATTGTACCAAGGTACAATAGAATGGTTCAATAAGATGTGTTTTAGCTGTTCGCCAATAAACAAAAAAATAATTTATTTGAAATCTAAACACATATCGGATTTCGAGTTTTTATCGAAATGACCGAAAAATGAAGTTGTGCGAATTTCGTGGGAAAGCGCATTTTAAATCGGAGCATACATTCCGGTGTTCCATCATGATCAAGAAACATCGCCCATTCTCGAATTCAGCACAAGAAGACAATCGTACTTTAGAACTTCATCATTATAAGAGGGGGGGATCCACATGAAGAGCATGTTCGTTTCGTTAGAGGAGAGGGTTCATGAAAACGACACAACCGGACCCTTACCGGTAGATTGCCGGAATTTCTATATTCAGAATCACCAAGGGTTCAATTATTATCTGATTGACTTAAATACCGTTAAATGGAGCAGCCTCGGAAATATCATTAAGGGTTGCGAAGCCGTTGAAAACGAATGCTGGAAGGCGCAAGAGGAGTTCTCGGTCTATCTGCGGAAATGCGATGTCCTGAGCTATGCAGAAAAGGACGGTCGGATCGTCGCCTTCGATGCCGTGGCCATTCTCAACAGCGGTCCCTACTGTGTGTACAACAATGAAGAAACGATGGTGCTTAAAGCATTCCGGGGGAGGGACCTCGCCCGCAAGCTGGTGATTATGACGGTTGAATGGCACCTCACAAAAATCGCTTCGATGAAGAAAAAGAATTATTTCATCTTTACATCCATCTCGGCCAATCCCGCGGTGGTTAACCGGTATTTCAATAAATCATGGTTACGGAGACTGTTCGACTCCTCTTTTGCCCCGTCGTCACAATTGATCGCGCTGAAGGAGGAGTATTGCCGGAAATACGCGATTGAGGTCGTGGATAATCGCTATCCTTTCTGCCTGAAAAACATGTTTCCCGGTTCAAACAGTTTCAACCCCCATGACCCGAAGTATCAGTTCTCACCTCATGTCCGGGCAAACATGCCGCCGGATTTCGAGCATATGGTCAGGGGCGATGCCTTTGCCTTTATGCTGATGATTCCCATGAAAATCGTTCGATGGGTTGTCTTCATCCTGATGATCAAATGCTTCGGTGCGGAATACTTTTCCAACAGGGGCGTCGGTCTGTTCAGCAGGAGAAGACCTCTTATCCCGTCCATTCTTGACGGACGGATTCCGGATCTTTCGGGAGAAACATTGTCCGTGAAAACGGCGGATCACGGGTGAAAATTTCCCGCCCGAAGAATACGCCATGTTGGACGATTTGAGCAATACGAATTATCGTTGAAAACAACGATTAAATAGGAGGATAAAATGAGTAAATTACAGAACGTTTATTTGAAGATTTTCTGCGTCTTCATATGCCTTTGGGCCTTTATGATCACGACGCAAACTTGGGCCTGTGATGTGGCCGTCGTCTCCGGCAAGGTGACGACTGACGGCAAACCGCTGATCTGGAAAAATTTCGACAACTCGTCGAGCGCGAACCAGCAGGTTGCCTATTTCCCCGCCAAAAAATCCGGTCCCGGCGGCTATACCATGATCTATCGTTTTGAAGACGGGATGAAACTGCTGAACAAAGGCTCGGCGATCACCCCTTCCGGCGGCGTCAATGAATCGGGCTTTGCCATTGCCGGCACATCCGTTTACCAGGACTATAATCTCATGGCGGAACCGGTGAACATCAATACCGTCCTCATGGAGGAAGCACTGGCGACATGCACCACCCTGGCAGAGTTTGAATCGCTGCTCAAAAGATGGCCCTACTATCACTGGGGCACCGTTATCAGCGCCAACTTCGTGGTCATTGACGCCAAAGGCGGGGCGGCTCTGTATGAATGTTTCACCGGTCACATGAATTTGGGCCTCAATTTGATGCAGTTCAGAAAGAACGATGCCAACACCGGCAAGATCACCAACCAATATGGGTGGACGCTCAAATCGGCGCAGAGCAACTTTATCGGATTCCACATCATGACGAACTACAATTATTACATTCCCTGGAATGTGGGACAGGATCGCAAGTATAGAGCCGAAGCCATCCTGACCGAGCTGGTGAATGAAAAGCGGATCAACTACCGGACCGTCATGCGCGAGGTGGCCAAGGACGTCATCGGCAAGCAGGTTCAAACAGATCTTTCGAGCGAGACGAATTACAGTACAACTTACTGCCTCAGCCGCAACGCTACCCGAAGTTCCATTGTTGTGAGAGGCGCGGCATCCGGAGGCGACCCGCGCCTGGTTACTATCTGGGTCAACCTCGGGGAACCTTCGGTGGGGGTTTTCGTCCCGTTCTTTGCCGCCGCCAGGGGAACGTCGGAACTGGCCCGAATGGACACATTCGCTTCCGGCGCCTGGAGAGATTACGACGATTCCTGTCTGCTTAACCTGGCCATCGCAGAGAGAGAAATCTACGACGAGCTCATCTATTCATCTAATACAGGAGATGTCATCTGGGGCATGTACGACAACTACATCAATAAGGTCGAACTGGCCAAGGTTCAACAGTGGACATTTGCGATCGAGGATACGATTATGGACAATGCCGAATCGTATCTTTCCTGGCTTCAGAGCAATCCGACTCAGATTAACGCTGCCAACCTCAAAGATTTTGCAGACTACTGTGCCGATTATGCTTATGCAAACTACACGGACGGCTCTACAAATGCCTTCCCCTGGCAGTATTAATGTGATGTCCTGACGAAGAACAAGGGGAACGGCAGAGCTGTTCCCCTTGTTGCTGTATATAAATCTTCCCTCAATAAGAGTTAACCGATGGGATTACATGGAAAACACAGGCAAAATATCAAACGCTCAAGCTATTATGGGGGAGATGCCCCTTTCGCATGAGGAAAGAACGCGCCCTTTGCTCATGAATCCCAAGACCTGGAAGAGACTTCTCCCGCTTGCGGTTTCCTCCGCGATCCTCATTTATCTATTCTGGCATATCGATATCCGGCTGTGTGTCAGCGCCCTGATGAACGCGGACATGACGATCTATGTTCCCTCAGTGATCGTCCTTATTCTCGTCACCTTTCTGCTGGACACGCAGAATCTGGCTGCGACCCTTAAACACTTTCATTATCCCCTTTCCTGGAAAAACGCTTTCACCCTGCGTGGCGTTACCTATCTCATCATGACGATCGACTACAGTGTGGGCTTGGGGGTATTGATCTACTATCTAAAAAAACATCTCGGCGTCCCGGTGATGCGGTCAACGGGGTTGATGGCCTTCTTCAACGGTATTACCCAAAAAGCTCTGATCTACATGGCCATCGTCGGTCTGCTCATCCTGTCCCCGACATCGGCACTGCTGAGCAATTTGCTGATCTTCTTCGTTGGTTTTGCCATCTTGGATTTCCTGTTCATTGTCGTCCTGAAAAAACTGCCGTCACGCGGTCTGGCACTCAAAATCAGGAACTTGAACCTTCTTAAGGTATTTCATGAAGCTCCCTGGCGAACCTATGGCATCCTCCTGTTCTGGCGCATCATTTACTACGTCTTCTTTATTGTTTTCTTCTATGTCGCGGTCAGGGCATTCAACATGCAAATCCCGCTTGTTGCTTTAATCGCGTATGTCCCGATTATCCTCCTCGTCATTAGTCTGCCCATCGCTCCGGGCGGCTTCGGCACGGCACAGGCAACGATGCTTGTTTTGTTTAAAGATTACGGGACAAACATGGATATCATGGCCTTTGGACTGACCTATACAACCTCCATCCTGGTGCTCCGCTACCTGATTGGTTTGTCCTTCGCAAAACACATCAAGGGTCTTCCCGCGGGAGAAGTCAATACGAACACACAGGAAATATAAGAAGAATGATCAGCAGGCCCGCGCCATATTCCCTCTTCCGGAAAGTCGGAAATAGATGCACGTCCTGCAATGAAAAAGATCACCGGGAAAACATTTATTTCATCACCTCCTGCTGTGAACGGGAGATTGGACGTGACCGGATAGAGTCCACGGCATTGCGCCTGGCGGTTATGATGTTAAGCTTCGCCTTGAGTTTTCAATCCGCTATCGCCGGTGAACGTTTTGATCATGCCCTCGGCCACTTTGAAACACAGTCCACGAAGCAGGGAATCATCATTGCGGCGCCGCACGGCACCTATGACATGCGTACGGATGTTCTGGCCCAAGACGTGGCTCGGATCCTCGGCGCGGGTTACATCGTTGCCCGCGATTTTTCTTCGGGAGCATCGCGGATCAATGTTAACCGGCCGACCGAAGGCGCGGGGCGTGTGTGCGAACGGGAACGGCGCACCGAACGGGCCAGGGATGTTTATGACCATTATGCCCGGCTGATCAGCAGGAGCTGTGATGGCCAGGCTTTGCGGCTTTATGTCGAGATCCACGGACACTCGAGCCTTCCGTTTCCAAACCGTCTGGAAATCGCTACCACGGGAATCACAATGGAAGAAGCCCGGCAGTTGAAAGAGCGTTTTTCCATATTTCTCGAGCACGCAAAAGCGGTTCATCCGGCCTATCCCGAACTGGAGCTGCGCATAGAGCCATTGGACAAGGTCTTCTTCGGAGCAGGCTGCAACAAAAAAATCGGTTACATTTCCACGCGGCACAGGGACCGTGCGCTCCACATGGAGATACCCCGGTCAGCACGCACCTCCGAGACACTGGGGGCCACCGCCGCGCTTATCAGTTCCGTCGTGCGCGCTACAATGAACCTCGCTGAACCAAACTTCGATCAGGCGAACAAGAAAGCTCCTGAAGCGGGCGTGAAACCGGCAGGGAGCGCGGCGCGATGAAGAAACGTTACATGCGAAAGATGACATTCAATGAGCGGGCATTCGTGGCATTCAATCTCATCTGTTCACCCACGGCAAACCAGTTCAGCTTCGACGGTGAGGGAAGGCTAGCCTCAAAGACGGACCAAGTGAAAGGATAATACGTAATCATGTGGATTTCTGATACTTCGATCAAGCGCCCTGTTCTTGCCACCATGTTCATTCTCGCCCTGGTCGTTCTGGGTCTGGTAAGCTATCCGGCAATCGGCGTCGACCTCTTTCCCAAAGTGGAATTCCCCCTCGTCAACATCACGACCGGCCTGGCCGGGGCAAGCCCCGAAATCATGGATGTCGATGTAACAGACAAAATCGAGGAAGCGGTCAGTACGGTCAACGGGGTGAAAACGATCAACTCCCTGAGCATTGACGGGGTATCCAGCGTCATCGTGGAGTTTGAACTGGAACGGGACATCGATCTTGCCATTCAAGACGTGCGGGAGCAGATTTCCGCAGTCCGTTCCCAGCTTCCGGACGACATCATCGAACCCGTCATCCAGAAAGTCAACATCGATGCTACACCCGTCCTGTGGCTGGCCCTGACCGGGGACAAGTCTCAACGTGATCTGTCAACTTATGTTGATGAAAGCCTCAAGGAACAGTTGCAGAAAATCCGGGGTGTCGGCGCTCTGAGCCTGGCCGGCATGCAGAAGCGGCAGATACGGATCTGGCTCGACAGAAATAAACTCGCGGCCTACGGGGTTTCGCCCAGCGATGTCGCCGCCGCCTTGAAGCGGGAAAATATCGAGCTGCCGGGTGGACGCATTGAGAGCTTAACGAAGGAATACGCCATCAAGGTCAAGGGGTCGCTGAAGGATGTCTCCGCCTTCAATGATCTCATCATTATTTCCCAAGCCGACGCTGCTGTGCGGCTCAGAGATATCGGCCGGGCTGAGGACGGAACGCAGGAAAAACGCTCTTTCGCGCGATTTAACGGAACTTCCGCCGTCGGCATCGGTATCCAGAAGCAGACCGGAACCAATACTGTTGAGGTCATCGACCGGGTCAAGGAGGAAGTCGAGCGCATCAGGAAAAGTCTGCCGCCGGGCATGGATATCCGGATCGCCTTCGACCAGTCTGTATTCATCAAGCAATCCATGGATCAGGTGAAAGAGCATCTGATCCTGGGATCGATCCTGGCCATCATCGCGGTCTTCGTTTTTCTGAGAAACTTCCGCACCACACTGATCAGCGCAGTCGCCCTGCCTGTTTCGATCATTTCGACTTTCGCGGTCATGAGGATATTCGATTTCACCTTTAACAATATGACGATGCTGGCGCTGACCCTGTCTGTCGGCATCCTCATCGATGATGCCATTATCGTCATCGAGAACATCTACCGCCACATCGAAGACGGGATGTCCCCCAAAGAGGCCGCATCTTTCGCGACCGACGAGATCGGACCTGCGGTCATGGCGACCACCCTCGCCATTGTGGTCATCTTTCTGCCCGTCGCTTTTATGAAAGGAATCATCGGGAGGTTCTTCATGCAGTTCTCCCTGACCGTCGTCTTTGCCATCCTCGTCTCCCTTCTCGTGTCGGTTACCTTAACGCCCATGCTTTCGTCACTTCTTCTCCATCCCCGGAAAAAGGACGCCCCCGAAGGCGGAACCCCGGGCGGGATCATGGCGCGGCTCGGGGAAAAACTGGAGCGCGGATACAAAAAGATCGAAGAGGCCTATCGTCCCGTTCTGACATTTAGTCTCGACCATCGCCGGACTGTTCTCATCGGCGCACTTATCCTCTTTATCTTCAGCCTCTGGATTACCCGGTTTATCGGCAAGGAATTCAAGCCGGGTGAAGACCAGAGCCAGTTTATGATTCGGATGGAAGCTCCCATTGATTATTCCGTGGAGCACGCCGCGGCGCTGTTCAGTCGGGCAGAGCAGATCGTCCGATCCAGACCCGAAGTCACGGCGGTTTTCTTTGGTCAGGGGGCGGGACAGGGAAGAATGTCACAGATTAATGAGGCCTTCATCCAGACCAGCCTGAAACCGAGGTCTGAGAGAGACAAATCTCAGCATGAAATTATGGCGGAGTTTCGAAAGACATTTGCCGGAATCCCCGGCCTGAAAAGCACAATAGAAGAGGTCGCCATTCTCGGAGGCGGGATCCGGAATGTTCCCATTCAGTATTCCATCCGGGGCGGTTCCATTGATGAACTCAGAAAATATACCAAGTCCATCGTTGCTGAACTTTCCAGAGTAAAAGGGGTCGTGGATATCGACACATCCATCGAGGCAGGGAAACCGGAGCTGAGCGTTTACATTGACCGGGAAAAGGCGACGAATATGGGGGTCAGCGTGTCGTCCGTCACGGAAGCAGTGAATCTCCTCATGTCCGGCGAGGTCGATGTGACGAAGTTCAAGGATATGGCTAAGGGAAGACGATACGACGTCAGGATGAGGCTGGACCCGAAAGACAGGATGAGTCCTTCCGATATCAGTCGGCTGTATGTCCGCGCCGTGGATGGAAATCTTGTGGAACTGGGCAATATCGTCACGATCGAAGAGGGGGGCGGTCCGAGCAGTATTTCGCGGAAGGATCGGCAGCGCACCATCTGGATATTCGCCAGTCTCGAAGGCAAGCCATTGGGCGAGGCCATGCAGGAACTCGATGCCATATCCGCAAGAATCCTGCCGCCCGGTTACACCGCCGGCTACACGGGAGAGGCTGAAGAAATGGGAAAATCTTTCCGGTACCTCATGTTCGCTCTTCTCCTGGGGATCCTGCTTGCTTACATGGTTCTGGCTTCGCAATTCGAAAGCCTTATCCACCCCGTTACGATTCTTCTGTCCATGCCCCTTTCGTTCATCGGAGCTTTCGCGGCGCTGCTCATCTTCGGGAAATCCTTGAGTATCGTGAGCTTTATCGGTCTCGTCCTCCTTATGGGCCTGGTCAAGAAGAACGCAATCCTCCTGGTTGATTATACCAACACGCTACGTGAGCGGGGCCTGTCGAGACGGGAGGCTATTCTGCAGGCAGGACCTATCCGACTGCGCCCCATCCTGATGACCACTTTCGCCATGGTGTTCGGCATGCTGCCCGTAGCCCTTGGCATCGGGGAAGGTGCCGATCTGCGCGCTCCGATGGGAATCACGCTGATCGGAGGACTCCTCACCTCTCTTTTCCTTACGCTGGCCGTCGTTCCTGCCGCCTACGACTTCTTTGACGACGGGAGAGATATGATCGTCCGCCGCTTTAGGGGAAAGGGGTCTGTCCCGATGTTCAAGTCTTTTGAAAAGACAAAAAACGAGAATTATGATAAACGGAGGTACCCGTCATGATGAAGACTGCTATATTACTGTATCATTTTTTTAAATCCTGTATCGAGGTTCATCTCGGCGCCCATCTTCCTTCAGGACTCCAGAGGAAACTGTGCGAAAAACGACTGATCCGCTCCGTCCGGCATGCCTATGAACATGTTCCGTTTTATCGTAAAAAGTACGATGAGGCGGGTGTGAACATCGATTCCATCCGGTCGGCTGAAGACATCAAGCGGCTTCCCTTCGTTACCAAGGACGAGATCCGACAGAATTTTCCTGACGGCATCGTCGCGCGCGGGATTAACATAGAGGAGTGCCGCTATTCGGCTACCACCGGTTCCACGGGAAGATCTTTGCCTTTTATTTTCACACAGGCAACCTATGCCTTCTATGTTGCCGTCGGGGTCCGCATGTACACGATGATCGGATACCGCCCCTGGCACCGAATGGCCTATATCAAGTACACCGACCTGAAATATACCCGTCTGGGGCCCTTCTTTCAGGCCGTCCATATCAAGTCGACTATCCCCGTCGAGCAACAGATTGCCCAGCTTAGAGAGGCCCGGGCCGACCTCATTGTCGGCTATGCTTCCCTGGTCTATGAAGTTGCAAGGCACGTTACCCCTGACGACCTGAAGTATATCCGGCCCAAATTCATCGGGATCAACTCGGAGCTTTCGACACAAGACCAGCGGAATTTTATCTCCGAAACCTTCCACTGTCCCGTGTACGACGAATACTCCACGGAAGAGACCTGGATGATCGCTTCCCAGTGCCGGAACAATAACTATCACATCTTCACAGACAATGTGTGGGTGGAATTCATCGACTCGAAGGGACAGGAGGTCAAGCCGGGGGAAATGGGGGAGATCGTACTGACGACGACCCGGAGCCCCGCCATGCCTTTCATTCGCTACCGTATCGGCGACATGGGAACATACAGCAACGCCGCATGCCCCTGCGGTCTCGGTTTTCCAATCCTCCAGTCCTTCGAGGGCAGGGCTGACGATTGCTTCATTCTGCCGAGCGGCAAATTCGTCTCCTCGCTGAAGCTCCTGAACACCTTCACCATGTACATCAAGAAATATCTCCACCTTCTGGAGGAGTTCAAGGTGACACAGGTGTCAAGCGATCTCATCGTCATCCGGATCGTCAAGGGAAACCAATATGACGAATCTCAACTCGAGGAACTGCTGGCCGACCTGCGCCGTCTTCTTGACGATACGGTCTCGATCAAGGTCGAATTCGTCGAGGCTATCGAGAAAAGCGACGGCATTAAGCGCAAAGCCATCGAATCCCTTGTCGGTAAAGGGCAGAAATAAAGCCTCCGTGCCGATTGCGGAAAATCCCGGCAAGACAACTTTTCAAGATGGTTGAAGTCCTTTTTGAAGGCGTTCCATGAGAAGCTCCATTCTTCCTCCGTTGGCCAGCTTTCGCGACATGGAAATCAGGATTTCCACACTTTGATCCGTGCCCGACATGGCTATAAAAATGGGCAGGGATTCCTGGCAGGGCGGGATGAAAAAACCGGTTTCCAGGGCAAAGGTATCACAACTTAAGCGTTCCGATGACAATCTGCCGGGATTGGATATGATTCCGGAATTTCGATAACGGCCCGTCTGACGTTTTTCGATGATTTCATGTTGAATCGCACGATGAAGCATTCGCAACGGCACATAGCGAATGAGCCTGTCCCCCCAGTAAAGCATGCCATCGTTCTTGTCTGCCAGTTGTTGCGCCATGTCTCGGGTTACATCGTCAACAGATAAGCCGGGAAGCATATTAAGATAAATCAGATTGGTCAGATTTCCCGTTGAACGCAGCCCCGGTTGCCGGTGACGCATATCGACGGAAACGCCAAAGCGCACGTTGCCGGCTTCATAGGCCCAGGCCGATTGTGCCAGAATAACGGCGACCTGAGCCACGAGATTGCGATATCGGCCTTCCAGATGCAGGCGACGCCAAATCACGCCGGTTTCCGTACCCTGTGCCTTTCCGGTGGGCCCAATGAAATCATGCGCAGGGGGTATGCGCCCTTTTTTTTGAAAGCTTCTTGCCATATCAAGCTCGGTCAATCGAGAACAAGACCCCAGAAGGGATTCGCCCCGCAGGGCCCGGAAAATCTCCTCGGCCCAGAACAGGGTAGCCCTCCCATCCATTAAGGCATGATGGGAACGAAAGGCAACGCGAAGCGGATCTCCATGCATGAGAACAATCTCACACGCTGTCCCGTCATAAGGGTTCAATGGCTCTTGCTCAAAAGGAGAACCCTCCGGCCCGCCCATGCCGTCCCATTCCAAACCGTTTACAACCCTCACCCGTGGCGTTATTCCGGAGTCCACCCAATGGCTGCCTATCCAGCAACCCTTCAATACGAGCCTTGCACCCGGATTAGCAGCGGAAGCTTTCTGAACTGCTTGCCTCCATTTCTCCACATCGAAGGTTCCCCGCCCTTCCAGCACGATTTGATTTGCAAAAGGCGGGCACAGGTCATGATAAATCAGATAGACTCTTTCCGTGCGACAGAGCGGGCGTGTGTATATATTCGTTTTTCGCTCAAACATCTTTTTTCAACCCTTGTATTAAGCATTCGAATAGTTCATCGAGCCGGCCATCCGTTGCCAGGACTTTGGGCATAGTGATGATTAATTCCATGACGTTGCCATGACCGGCCAACCCCAGAAAAAATGGATAATATTCGATCGTGGGAGGGATGCCCCAAAAAGCCGTTGAGGTAAAACCGCCGCCTTGGAAGAGCTCCAACGGGATGCGCCCTACATTGGTTATCAACCCGGAGAGGCTGTAAAGACCTTTTGCGTGACGTTCTTTGATCATCTTCCGAAGCTTGTGGCTCATGAACCGGATCGGAACATAACGATAAAGATCATCCCCTTTGGTCTGCATGGCTTCGCGGCCTTCTTTTGTCTGGGTGGCGATATCCAAGGCGATGTCTTCCACCGTTGAAGTTGGTTTCACCTCGACATAAATGCAAAAGGCAAGGTTGGCGGTTGATCGTTCACCGCTCATATGAGGACGCATGTCCACGGGAATACCGAAACGGACCACCCCTTTTTGATGACGCCATGCCTCGTGAGCCAGCAAGATGATGGTGCGGGCCAGAACACGGGGAAACTTGCCTTCAATCTGGAGATGTTTCCAAATCATTCCCGGTTCATTCCCGATAGCCCGACCGGAGGGGGCCAGATGTTCAACAGGATACTCCTTGCGAAACTGACTCTGATAGCTGCGTGCCATTTCGACATCATTGACAGAAGATAAAGCACCAAAAACGGCCTCACCGCGCAGGGCACGAAAAATATCCTCGGCCCAAACCAAGGTGCCCCGACCGTCCATGACCCCATGATGAGTGCGAAAAAGAACTCTGAGGGGCGAACCTTCCATAAGAACCACTTCACAGGTGGGTCCTTTACGGTAGGGCAATGAATCCAGAAGAAATGGTGCGCCATCCGGTCCGGTACCATCCCATTGAGTTCCGTCAACCAGACGAACCTGGGGAGTAACGCCGGAATCCAACCAACGACTGCCTCCCAAAAATCCTTTTAATACAAGGCGGCTGCCCGGATTGGCCTTTGAGGCTATGGCCACGGCCTTGCGCCAGCGATCAAGGTCAAAATTTCCTGTGCCTTCGAGGAAAAGCTGATTCGCAACCGGCGGGCAGAGTTCATCACATACAAGCAACATGCGTTCGTTAAACGATAGCCTTCGTGTGTAGACTCGCTCCTGCATGATAACCTCCTATCACTGTTCTTGGTGGTTTCTTTTCACTTTACTTTTACAGTCTCTTTCATTTTGGTGCAGAGACCAGACCCGAGCATATCCGCCCAAGGATTTCTTCCAGAACTTGCTGACTGGCCAGTGCACGAGGCATGGCCAGGACAATATCGACAGAATCGCCCGCACCGGAGAGTACCAGCGAAAAGGGAATGGACTCCGTGCATACCGGCACTGCCCAATACATTTCGGCGTTGAAGCCGCCACCCGAAAGCCCCTCCATGGAAAAACGTCCCAGGTTGGAAACGAAACCGGAAAGTCGATAGTTGCCCGTGCGGTGGCTTTGGCGTGTTTCTGCTCTCAATGCCATATTCAGTACAAACATGGGCACATGTGCAATGATCTTATCTTCCCAGGTGAGCTGTCCATCACGCTGCTCTCTAAGTCGGGAAGCCAATTCAGCATCCAATGCCTCAAGCGTGGTATCCGGGGTGATCTCCAGAAAAAGCGCGTTGGTCAGATTCCCGGTTGAACGAAGCCCTTCGCGGCGTGCCCTGAGATCAACCGGGATGCCGAGTCGTACAGGCCCGCTGCCGTGTTGCCAGGCTTCGCGGGCAGTCAGCAGCATGATCTGAATAAGAAGCCTGGGGTAACGCCCTCTGATACGGGTGCGTTTCCAAATAATACCGGGTTCGTTTCCGATCGCTCCGCCGGTAGGAGCGATGTAGTTATGCTGAAGGGGTGTGCTGAGTTTTTGGTTCGATATATTCAACAGGTCGTTTTCCGTGATCGCGGTGTCCGATCCCAGAGGACTTTCCCCCCTGAGTACCCGAAAGATATCTTCGGCCCAAAATACGGTGCCGCGTCCATCCATGAGGGCATGATGGGAACGAAATGCCACACGGAGTGGATCACCTTGGATAAGGACGACCTCCGCCATGGGCCCCCGCCTGGGGAAGAATGTCTTTTCAAGAAAGGGCGCACCCGCTGAGCTGCATCCATCCCAATCTCCGGCGTCAATCATCCTGAGCGGCGGTGTTTGTCCGGAGTCCACCCAGCGGCTCATACCCATGTGCCCCCGGAGAACCAGGCGGCTACCGGGGTTGGCATCAGAGGCCAGTTTAATCGCCCGAATCCACTCTTCCGAATCAAATCTTCCATGACCTTCCACAATGACTTGATTCGCAAATGGCGGGCACAGTTCATGGGCAACCAGCCAAAGGCGAGAGGCAATGGAAACATCGCGTGCTTTTACAAACATGCTTCTCCTCGTCCCGGGTCGTATTGTCTATCATGTAATTTTAATAAAGGAGCAATCAGCTTATATCACCATTGAGTATAATTCGTCCAGCAAGTTTCAGCGTACGGCATTTCTGAAACGAGGGGCTCATTACTCCGCTACGGGGATAATTCGCTCTAAGATTTTCCGATCACTACGTTTCGGCGCAGTGCTCTTCAGGGTAAAAATCAAGGCTCAAATCCCACTTTGCTACGCTACGGGGATAATTCGTCCAACAAATTTCAGTGCGCTTCCACCGCTTCGCGGGATAGTTCGACTAATGCTTCAATCTTCGCTTCGCTCGATTTTAGCAAGTCTCACTACGCTTCTGAAACTTGGGACTCATTAAAGTATTTGATTCAGAAAACAAACAATGATATGAATTCTTACTTTGATACACGTTTAACAAACACGGCAGCCAATGAGGTGTTGTATTGGAAAATCAGTGGGGTTTGTTAAAAGAGGTAAGAGAAACTAACAATAATAATTATATCGAGGCCTTAGCGGAGGTTCCGGCAGACTCTCCCTGGTTTTTAGGTCATTTCCCGGGCGAGCCGATTCTTCCGGGGATAGCTTTGGTTCATCTGGTAAAACAAGCCATTCATCAGGAGGCTCAAAAAAAAGGCGAACAGCTTGAAATGCATGATCTTAAAAGAGTCCGGTTCACGCAACCGGTGCGGCCGGGAGATAAATTATCTTTAAACATCAGTGCCGAGGATGCGGGCGAAGAACGATTGTTTCATTTTAAGATTTTGTGCGGCGAAAACATTGTCAGCAGCGGAATGATTGCGGCGAAAATAATAATGTGATAAAAAATAAATATAAATAAGTCGAATAAGGAGGGAAGTGATGCCTGTGAGTCAGGATGTTAAAGGCATTATACGGCGTGTGGCCGAAATCATTATTGATGAGTTGAAACTGGAAGATGTGACCGTGGATACCTTTGATCCGGATATGGATCTGGTTGATGAACTGGGTATTGACAGTATGGATCTGGCGACCATCGCTCTGGTTCTGCAGGATGAGTACAGAATTACGATAGATGAAGACGATTATCCCACATTAAAGACCATTCGTCTGATTTCCGAATACATTAAGGAGAAACTTCCTGTAAGACATTAATGCAAAGAAGCAAGAAGGGGTATGCAGGTTAACAGTAAAGTAGCCACGGAATCATCCAAACCGAAATTTTCCGAACTTTTAAGCCATCCGGACGTCAAAGCGCGTTGGGAGAAGGTGAAAAAGTATTTTTTTCTGCGCGAATCGACTTACGACATGTCCAACCGTTGTAATATCCGCTGTGACGGATGTTACTATTATGAAGGTGAAAAACAGTTTGCCAAAGAGGTTGGCGACGCGGAGGCATGGCGCGCATTGATGAGAGCGGAAAAAGCACGCGGGATTACCTACGTTGTTTTGGCGGGCGCGGAACCATCACTCGTTCCGGAATTGCTGGATGTCTGTTATCAGGAAATGCCGTTGGGCAGCATTGCCACCAATGGCTTTAAAAAGATTCCTGAATCTGTCGGATACAAACTGCACATTTCCGTCTGGGGTAATGATGAAACCAGCCTCAAAACCAGGAAGGCCAAAAACCTTTTAAAAAAACAGATTGAAAATTACAAAAACGATCCGCGTGCGGTTTTTGTATATACTTTTACGCGGGACAATATTGACGAGGTTAGCGAAGTAACGGAAGAGCTTGTTGCCCATAACTGCAAACTGACTTTCAATGTTTTTTCTGCGCCAGTCGGTTATACGGGAAATCTCCGGCACGATGATGAATCGCTCGGACGGACCAGACAGGCCATGATCGATCTTTTGCAGAAATATCCGCGCAACGTTCTTTTTTCTGTTTACAATGCTGTAGCGCATACGCATCAAAAAGGCCTGCACGATCTCTACAGTTGTTCTTATCCCCGTCAGAATCCATCGCAGGATATCGGTCTGGGCAGGTCTTTCCGTCAGTACAGAACGGATCTGAACTGGGACCGCTCGGTGGCCTGCTGTGTGCCGGATACGGATTGCGTTGATTGCCGCCATTACGCCGCGGGTTCCGCGGTGGTCACGGCGCGCCTTTACCGTCATGTCAATAATCTGTCCACCTTTAAATCGTGGCTGGATTATGTCGATACCTATCTGGCGGTATGGGTAATGGGCTATGAAAAAGGTGAAAACCTCTGTAATGAGATTATTGCACCGCCGGGAGCGGTTAAAAATTAGAAAAAGTCGGATTATTATAAATGAAAACAGTTAGTTCTCTACTGGATAAAGCATGGCACGAAAGATACAGGCGGATTTCCAATCTGAACATCCGCAGTTCCATCTATGACGTTACCAATCGCTGTAATTTGCGCTGCAAGGGTTGTTTTTTCTTTTCTTCGGGAGAACATGAAGCGGCGCCTGAAGAAATGGACATCATGAAATGGGAAGATTTTATCGACCGCGAAAAAGAACGCGGCGTGAATCTGGCGATTCTGATCGGCGGTGAACCGACGCTTTGCATGGATCGCGTCGAAGCGTTCTATAAACGTCTTCCCACATACTGCGCCACCAACGGTCTGATCAAGGTTCCCCGGGATAAGTTTCCCGATATGATGGTGGGGATTTCTCTCTGGGGCAGCGCTGAAGATGAAAAGATTCTTCGCGGACGCGATACGTTTGCCATTTCCAGCAAAAATTACGAAGGCGATGCTTACACCTATTATCTCTATACCATAACGCCGCGACAGGTGGGCAAAATTGAACCGGTCATCAGGAGAATTGCCGATGTCGGATTGAAAGTCCACTTGCAGCTTCTTTCCAACGATGAAGGCGTGGACGGATTTTCCTGGCAGGAAGGCGAACTCGAAGATCTGCGCCACGAAATGGACGACGTGCTGGATAAATATCCGCGCACGGTCATTTCCTGTAAATATTATCATGAAATCATCACCACCGGTAGAATGATGGGCCGGACATTCGGCTGGCAGGAATGCCCTTCGGTTACCGAAGCTTTAGACAACAGAACCAGCCAGCCAAGGCGTCTGATTCACTTTGCCCGCTGGGCATCCGATCTGAAAACCGTTCATCGCTGCTGCACCTCGGCGACCCGCGACTGCTCCACCTGTAAGGATGGCGCGGCGCACATGAGCTGGGTGATGGTCAACAAACGCGAACATTTGAAATCAACCGAAGATCTGCAAAACTGGATTGAAGTTTACGAGATGTTCGCCAAGCTGTATCACTTTATTCCTTGGTAATCCCCCAAATTATTTGATATAGGTTCCTGTGGTTATCAGCAACCCCGGTTTTTTACTCCGCGGGAGACTTTTAATATCCATTTGAATAGCTATGCGTACTAAAAAAACATTAATACTGGGTTACGATGCTGTCTCTTCTCTGGGAACGGACTTGGACAATCAATGGCAGAGAGCTGTTGCTGGAGATTGCGGCATAGGTACGTTGACCAGGTTTCCTCTGAGCGAAAATTTTCCGGTGCGCGTGGCTGGTGAAGTGGCGGAATTTGATTCACGTCCGTATCCTTTTTTACAGCCCAGAGAAATGGCGCACTGGACATCTCCGATCTTCAAATATGCTCTTCTGGTGGTGCATCGCGCTTTGAAAAACAGCGGGATTGAAATTACGTCCGAAATTGCGCCTCGGGTCGCCGTGACTTTCAGCTCAGCAGTCGGCGGTTTGGACGCCGTTTTGCAGGCTGATCGGCTGATGATTAAGGAGGGCAAGATGCCTCATCCTTTCACCAACCCTAATTCTTGTGTAAATATGGTCGGTGGAAAGGTGTCCATACTTACCGGTGCGACGGGGCCGATCAGTTCGACGATCACAGCCTGTGCAACTGGAATTACGTCGCTGATCATCGGAGAAATGCTGCTGCAGCGGAATATGGCTGATGTCGTTATCGGCGGCGCAGTGGATTTTCCTCTGGTGGAGCCGATTGTTGCGGGCTTTGCCACGATGAATGGCGCTTATCGGCCCAAGGAAGGACAACCGGAAGAACCGCCGAAAAAAACCAGCAGACCGTTTTCCGTCAACCGGCGCGGCTTCGTGGTTTCGGAAGGAGCGGGTTGCGTCATTCTGGCGACGGATGAATTTGTCAAAACCCATGGGCTCAAATCAAAAATAGAAATGGCCGGTTGGGGTATGACATCGGATGCGAGTCATTTTGTTTCGCCGAATCTGGTAACAGTGCAGAGGTGTATAGAGGAAACGATTGCCCATGCCGGATTAAAGCCGGAAGATGTTGACGCGATTAATGCGCATGCGACATCGACCAAAATAGGCGACAAGGTCGAGGCCGATGCGTTGAAAAATATTTTCGGCGGTAAAATTCCGCCGGTATCGGCAAATAAATCTCAGCTTGGACACGCGATGGGCGCGTCCAGCGCCATTGAAGCGATTCTGGCGATGGAAGGAATGAAAAAAGATACATTACTGCCGACGATCAATTATACTCCTGATCAGGAAATTGAAATAGACTGTGTTGCGGAAGGCGCTAGAAAACTCAAACAGGAATTTGTTTTAAAAAACGCATTCGGATTCGGCGGATGCAATTCCTGTATCATCCTGCGCAGGATAGGATAAAAAATATATGAAAGCTCCGAAAAACAGAAGAGTATTTGTTGTCGGTTATGGTACGGCCACGCCACTGGGCAACACCTTTGAAAAAACCTGGAAGAGGGCGGTGAAGGGCGAGGCCGGCTTTCGCAAGGTAACGCGCTGTGAGGTTGAATCCGCCTGCGACGTGGTCGGTGAGATACCGGACTGGTATCCGCTGGAGCTTGACTTTACGGACGCGAAGGAAGTTTATAACTGGAATGCGGCGTTTGTGATACTAACGATGGCTGTTTGTAAGGAGGCGCTGGAGCATGCCGGTATCGTTGTCGATGCGCAGATTGCTCCCCGGATGGCCTGTTTGATCGGTTCGGCGCTCAACGGTTCGGATGCTTTCCGCGCGGCGGTTCATGATTTGGAACATCGCGGACCGCTCCGGGTTAGTCCCTATCTGTTGCCCAATTTGTGCGCGAATCTTCCTTCCGGCAAGGCGGGAATGCTGCTGAAATTTACCGGGCCGATTTTTTCGCCGCAGGGCGCCTGCGCGTCGGGCAACCACGCGATCGGCATCGGAGCGAGAATGATTCGCGACGGCGACTGCGATTTTGTTCTGGCCGGCGGAGCCGACACGCCCATTCTGCCGGAGTTGATTCACGGCTTTGCCAACATGAACGCCACGATCAAGGTGAATCCGAAGGATCGCGCCTATGAAAATCCCTCACAGGCGTCGCGTCCGTTCAGCGCTGACCGCAAGGGGTTTGTTCTTTCCGAAGGGGCCGGTGTTGTCGTTCTGGCGGCTGACGAAACGGTGAAAGCTTACGGATTAAAACCGAAAGCGGAAGTTCTAGGTATCGGCTGGTCATCGGATGCTCATCATTATACCAGCCCCAACACGCCGACCATTATCCGTGCCATACGGGAGACAATCGAGGATGCGGAATTGGAGCCGGAAGATATTCAGTATATCAACGCCCACGGCACTTCCACCCCGAAGGGCGACAGCACGGAAATAAAATGTCTGCGCGAGGTGTTCGGCAACAAAATAGAGAAGATTCCTGTTTCCTCAAACAAGTCTCAACTGGGACATACGCTGGGCGCTACCGCGGCCATTGAAGCGGCCCTGACGATTGAAGGAATGAAAAAGGGGATTATCCTGCCGACCATCAATCATTTGCCTGATCCGGAATTTTCCGATATTGATGTCGTGCCCAATGAAGCCCGTAAACAGAGATTTGAAATTGCTCTTTCTAACGCTTTCGGATTCGGCGGAACGAATTGTTGCGTCATTTTCAAAGGAGTGTAGTCATGAGACCCAAACCTTTCAAGCCGGAAATATACAACCGGGATGAACACTATGTGCGCGATCTGACGACCGGCCTTGTCTGGCATCGTTCGACGTACAGGGTTTTGTATATTGACACGGATCGTTCGCAGGTGGTTTATCATTCCAACTACCTGCGTTATTTTGAGTTTGGACGGACGTCGCTGATGCGTGATCTGGCATACACCTACAAAGAAATTGAAGACAGCGGCTATGTTTATCCCATTTTCGATCTGGGGATGAGTTTTTATCAGCCTTTGTATTATGATGATGTCATGTATGTTCACACGCGACCGGTGAATCTGGAGCGTGTGCGTTTGCAGTTTGACTATCTCATCACGCACGCGGAAAAGGGAAACATCATTTGCACGGGTTTTACAAAACATTGCGCCTTGAATCTCTCGGGTGTTCCTGTCGCCGTGGATCCGAAAACGGTTCAATTATGGAAAGCTTTCCCGACATAAAGCGGCAAAAAAAATATCCCCTTGATATCGAAATTCATTCCTATCTGCGGGATCATCGTATCGAAGGGAGAACGGTTCTGCCTGCGGTGGAAGCCATGATCGTTCTTGCCCGGGTCGTCAAGACAAATGATCCGCAGATGCAGATTCGTTATCTGCAAAAAGCGTCCTTCCAGCGCTTTTTGCCCATTTCGCCGGACCTCACACATCAGCCCGTCATCATCAAAATTGAATCTTCGGACGATGCGGTTATAACAGCATCGCTTTGGTCATTGTTAAAATCAAAAACGGGAAATATCAGCCGCGAAATAGAACATGCGCAGGTAAGTTTTGTAAATATCGATCAAATGTCCTTATCCGCACCTGTTGTTCCGCATGATTTCAATCACAGCAAAAAGAATTGCATTCGTGTGTCTCCCGAATCGGTGTATCAGGATCTGATTCCTTTCGGAAAGGCATATCAAAATATCGTGAGTGATTTGTCTGTTTCGCCGGAAGGAGCATGGGCCTCGCTTTCCGGAGGAGATAACGAAGCGGATGAGAACGTGTTGGGTTCGCCTTTCCCGCTTGACGCTGTCCTGCATGCGGCCTGCGTCTGGGGACAGCGTTATGCCGGAATTCTTTCTTTCCCTGTTGGATTTGAAAAAAGAATTATTTTCCAAAAAACGGAAAAAAAAGAAACCTATCAGGGATATGTTGTCCCGGTTAATATCTCGAGAGACGTGCTTGTATTCGATGCGTGGATTTATAAAAACGATGTGATTTGTGAAAGTATCAGCGGCATTAAAATGACGGATGTAACGAGAGGGCGCATGCATCCGCCGGCGTGGATTGTTAATAGTAATGACACTCGCTGAAAGCGAGCGAAGATTGTCCCTGCCACCAGAGGTGGCGGGATAATTCGCTTTGAAATTTTCCGACTACTGCGTGTCGGAAAATTAAGGCTCATTAAAGCGTAAGTGGTAATGAAACCCAAGTTCCAGAAGTAAAACGCACTGGAGCTTGATGGTTGAATTATCCAATCTGGGATGGGAAATTATCCCAGGAGCGCAGCGACGTGGAATGGATAGTGACAGAGAATAGCGAATGAGTAAGACATTACTAATATTTCTTTTTGCTTATCTTGCCGGGTCCGTAAATTTTGCCATCATTTTTTTTAAATTGACCGGCAGGGGAGATCCGCGTCTGAGTTACAGCGGCAACGCGGGAACCACCAATGTTTACCGCCAGGCGGGAATGGTATGGGCGACAATTATTTTTCTGCTCGATATCGGTCGAGCCTTGCTGGTGGCTTTGATAGCTCTTTATTATTTAAAACCAACTTTGATTCCCTGGGCCGGTTTTTTTCTTGTTCTCGGGAACAGCTATCCGTGCTTTCATGGATTTCGCGGCGGTAAAGGCGTGGCCAATTATCTGGGGTTCACAATGATCGTGGCGCCATGGGCGGCTCTTGCGGCGGCGATGATCTGGCTTATGATATACGGAATAATCAAAGTCCCCTTTATCGCCTCATTTTTCATGGTTTTTACACTGGCGTGCGGACAGGCTTATCATTCCCAATGGAATTGGGGTGCGATCGCGGGTTCTTTAATGACATTGATGCTCATTCTGTACAATCATAGAAAAAATATCATGGCGCATCGCACGGGAGAGGAAGATGCTCCACATCAAAATAACTAACGGCAAAGAAGAATATTGCTTAAAGCTTAAAGTTATACTTTAAGAACCCACCGTTTTTATTCACCATCAATATTTAAAATAAAAATAATTGACGTAACCTCCGTCATTGACTATATTAAAACGTCATTTGGGCACAGCGCAATATTAGAAAACACATTTCAGGCTTCATTCTTCCTTCAATATTGCCCGTCAAAAAAACACTTTTGTCCTTGGAATATAAGGTATTGAAAGATACCGATCTGAAGAACATTATTTCATTTTGTCTGAATATTCGACAAATCACACCAAACAGGGAAGGAGAAGAACATGAAAATAAATGAAGCGGAATGCCTTGAGAAATGGAGCTCAATGGCGGCCTCCCGCAGCCTGGTGGATTCTTCCTTGTATGCCAAATATGATGTTAAAAGAGGGTTGCGCGACATCAAAGGCAAGGGGGTTCTGGCCGGACTGACGCAAATCGGTGAGGTCCAGTCTCATACGCAGATAGGCGACGATGAATCTGAACTCGGACCGGGGTGCCTTATTTACCGCGGGATCGACATAACGGAAATTGTGTCCGGGTTTGTCGCGGACAAACGCAGTGGCTTTGAGGAATCCTGTTACCTGTTGCTTTTCGGTGAACTGCCCGATAAGGAGGAATTGGAACGGTTTCAAAAACTGCTGATTTCTTATCGTTCTTTACCGGATGATTTTATCCATGACTCCATACTCAAACTTTCCAGCCGCGATATTATGAATGCCATTTCCCAGAGTATCTTGTCCATGTATGTTTTGGACGATCGGGCCGAGGATATCGAGATTCCGAATGTGCTCCGGCAATGCATCAAGCTGATCGCGGTGTTCCCGTTGCTCCTGGTGTATTGTTATCAGGCATACGCCTATCGTTACGGCAATCAAAGCCTAGTGATTCACAATCCCGGCCGGCAGTTATCAACCGCTGCAAATTTTCTGCATATGCTCAGGCATGACAGTAAATTCACAGCTCTGGAGCAAAAGCTGCTGGATTTGGCACTGGTGCTTCATGCGGAACATGGCGGCGGAAATAATTCCTCTTTCACGGTGCACGTGGTTACGTCCAGCGGTACGGATACCTATTCCGCCATCGCGGCAGCCATGGGATCGCTCAAGGGGCCGCGTCACGGCGGGGCCAATATCAAAGTTGTGCGAATGTTTGAGGACCTGAAAAATAATGTTTCCAACTGGAATGATGACCGCCAGATCGAAGATTATCTGATCAAACTTCTCAATAAGCAGGCTTTTGACCGGGCCGGTCTGATTTACGGTATCGGTCATGCTGTTTATTCGGTTTCCGATCCGCGCACGTTGATTTTAAGGGAATATGTCGGAAAACTCGCGCAGGAAAAGGGACTCTCCGAAGAAATGAAACTCTATGAAAGAGTCGAGAGGATAGCCCCTGAAATCATCGGACATGAGCGAAAAATGTACAAGGGCGTCAGTGCCAACGTCGATTTTTATTCGGGGTTTCTTTATCGTCTCCTGGATATTCCGCCTGAATTATACACGCCGCTTTTCGCGATGGCCAGAATTGCCGGCTGGAGTGCGCACCGGATAGAAGAGCTGGCCAACGGAGGAAAAATCATCCGGCCTGCCTATAAAAGCGTTACGTCGCGCCGCCACTATGTGCCCATGAAGGATCGAAAGAACAACGAGCAGAGCAGACAACCCGGTCGTGAAAACAGCCGTTGATCATCAGCGGATTATTTCTAAGGACGCCGCAAAAAAAAGCGGATTATTTCTAAGGACGCCGCAAAAAAAAATAGATGGATGATGTTTTGTGG
>CAZIJZ010000013.1:0-1107 GCA_964539765.1 uncultured Smithella sp. | reverse complement strand
AGCGGATTATTTCTAAGGACGCCGCAAAAAAAAATAGATGGATGATGTTTTGTGGGTCATGGTCCCGGAATGTCAGGAGTGTTTCCTGCCGTTATAATAAATCGTTTAGTCTTTGATGATATTCTTCAGGCGTAAAGCTGTATTCCTGCGTGCCGTAGGTTTCCACGGCGTAGGACGCCGAAACGCTGCCCATTCTGGCGCTCTCAACAAGATCCCTGCCCCGAACTAGACCGCTCAGCAGACCGCCCCGGTAGGCGTCTCCGGCGCCTGTCGGATCGACCACTTTTTTTAATTTAACCGGAGGGATGGCTATTTCGCTCTCCAGCGTGGAGACTTGCGAACCCAGTTCCCCAAGGGTGGTAATGATGGTTCCGGCCATTTTCAGCAGCGCATTTTTATTCAAACCGGTTTTGCTCATGATGAGACTGAGTTCATAATCGTTAACGATCAGTATCCGGCATCCTTCTATGGCTTGAATCAGATCGTTTTTGTCCCACAACGGCAGAGACTGTCCGGGATCCAGAATGTAATCGATGCCTCTGGTTTTGCATGCACGCGGATATTCCACCATGTCGTCGAAATTGCCGGGCGAGACGATGACGATGGTTTCACCGGGGGCAAATTTATCAAAATCGATTTTACACTGGTATTTCATCGCGCCGGGATTAAAACCGGTAATCTGGTTATCGGATCGGTCGGTGGTAATATAGGCTCCGGCGGTAAACTCCTCGTCGATGATTTTGATGTTTTCCGTGGAAAGGCCGTTTTTCTTAAGCCACTGGAAATATTTCTGGTAATCGTGACCGATTGTGGCGCAAATCAGAGGTTTCTCCCCCAGCATCTTCAGCGCGTAAGCGATGTTGCCTGCCGTGCCGCCAAATTTTTCCTTCATGCCGTTGACCTGGAAGCAGACATTCAACATGTGGATTTTATCGGGTAGGATATGATCGGAAAAATAGCCGGGGAAATCCATAATTCTGTCATAGGCCATCGAACCGGAAACAATAATTTTCATAAAATCAACCTTTATAGTATTTTCGAAATAATCATTTTAAACTGCCAGAATATAAAGAAAATCTATTCATATGTCAATTATATTTTATCGGG
>CAZIJZ010000012.1:0-57405 GCA_964539765.1 uncultured Smithella sp. | reverse complement strand
AAAGGATAAAAAACAGCCATGTTGTGAGGCCAGAAGGTTTTCACGAGATAAGTCATAAAAGCAACCGGAGCGTTGGCCAGCCGGGAAATAAGAGAAAAGGATTTAAAAATTGCTTCTTGCTGGTGGGGAGAATAAAGGAGAAAAAAAATAATGATCGCAGAGCAGGCAAAAAACGGAAGTTTTTCTTTGATCTGCCATAGAATCAGATGGGATAACCCTTTCTGATATTCAAAGCGTTTCAGCGGCCAGTAATCCAGTAAGATCATAATCACAGGCAGCGTCACCACCATTGGTTTGCTCAACAACGCCAGCACAAAGGAGAAGAAAACAAGAAGGTATCTCTTTATGGATTGTTTTTCCGTATAAACAACATAAAAACATAAGGTCAGCATCCAGAAGAAAGCGCTTAAGACATCTTTGCGTTCGGATATCCAGGCGACGGATTCCACATGCAGGGGATGAAGAGCGAAGAAAGCGGCGACAAAGGCGCTCTTCCAGATTTCTCCGGTCATTCTGGAGAAGAGCCAGAATAATAACAGGGTGCTGAGGATATGAAAGATGAGATTGGTGACATGGTATCCTCCGGCATGGAGACCGTAAAGCTCATAATCCGCCATAAACGAGAGCCAGACCAGAGGATTCCACAAATCGCCATAGCGGTTGCTGAAGGCCCAGCGAATGCTCTCGAGGGTGATGCCTGACTTGATGTGATAGTTTTCTGTGACATAGATATTGTCGTCAATATTGACAAAATCAAATTGCTGTACCTGCCAGTAGACGGCAAGAGTAACCGTGATCAGAGCGGTATAAATGATCAGCTTTTTTCTGTGTTCATTCATGTGAGGTATGACAAGCATATCTAATAATCCCTGTCGGTCTGAATTCTTGAATCCCGTATTGCGACATATCCGCATCAGTACTTGTGAGTTAGCGGCATGACCGTTTCTTTATCATTTCTTCTAATTTCGCACAGCTCCCCAATTCACATGCTTTTCTGGCATCCCTACAGCCGGACGCTTTGTCTCCTTTTTTAAAAAATAATAAGACTCTTTTTTCGTATGCCCGGGCAAAATTTGGCTTCAGCCGAATGGCCTCATTGTAGTTCTTTATCGCATATCGATCCTGACTGAGTGCTGCATAAGCATTTCCGAGGTTGTAGTAAGCTTCAGCATGGTTAGGTTCTAGCCGTAAAGCGTCGTTGTAGTCTTTGATAGCCAGGGACTGCTGACCGAGTTTGTAATAGGCAACCCCTCTATTGTTGTAGGCTTTCATATAATCGGAGTCGAGAGCAATGGCTTTGCTGTAGTTCTCAATGGCCAATTTGTACTGATCGGTTTGTACGTAAACATTTCCGCGGTTATAGTATGCTTCGGCATAATCGGGTTTCAAAAGAATTGCTCGAGTGTAGTTCTCGAGAGCCATCTGATAACGACCCGTCTTGTAATAAACATTCCCCTGATTATAGTAAGCTTCAGCATCATCAGGCTTCAGGTGAATACCTTTATTGTAGTCCCTTATTGCATATTCCGGCTGGCCAAGTTCCGCATAAACATTCCCCCGATTATAGTAAGCTTCAGCGTAATCCGGTTTCAGTCGCATAGCTTCGTTGTAATCATTTAAAGCAGCCTGATACTGTTTAAGTTTAATATAAGCATTCCCCCGATTGTAGAATGCTTCAGCGTAATCCGGTTTCAGTCGCACAGCTTCGTTGTAATCATTTAAAGCAGCCTTGTAATTCTCAAGTTTGGCGTAAGCAAGTCCGCGATTACAAAAAGCGCTTTCATCGTCGGATTTCAACCGAATGCCCTCACTTAAATCATCGATAGCTGCCTGAAAACGGCCGAGTCTGGCATACGCAAAACCTCTGTTAAAAAATGCATAGGGGTAATCCGGCTTCAACCGGAGAGCTTCATTACAATCATCGATGGCTTTTTGATACAAATCAAATTTGTTGTGGGCATTTCCTCGGTTGGTGAGCGCCAGATAATTATCTTTTGTGGCCAGTACAGCATGATTAAAGAGTTCGTAGCTGTTCTTCCAGTAACCGCATTGCTTCCACGATAAGGTTGCCAACATTATAAGGATGGCAACGCCGGCAGGAAATAAATATTTTTTTCTTCCCGCTTGACTCCTGAATAGATCTGGAATTCCCCAGCTTAATATTATGGCGATGCCGACCGAAGGTAAGTACATGTAATGATCAGCGATGAAGAAAAATCCTGTTCGAATTATGCCGATAACAGGAAGGAGGGCTATAACATACCACAACCATCCGACGATGAGATAGGGCAGGCGTTTTGCCTTGGCTATTATTAAAAAGCAGAGAATGAAAATCAGTATCGCGAAGATCTGTAAATGTAATGCCGAGAAGGTATTTGGAAAGGGATAATATACCGCCAGATCATGGGGCCAAAATATTTTTTTGAGATACGTGAAGAAAGCAAGCAGAGAATGTGTTGTTCGAAAAACCAGAGGAGGTCCCCCCTGGGGTTGAACCAGAAGCGTGATGATTGAAAAAAATGCGGATAAAACAAAAAAAAGCATTTTTTCTTTTAACTGCCATAAAATCAGATGGGATAACCTTTTTTGATTTTCAAAGCGTTTCAGCGGCCAGTAATCCAGTAAAATCATAATCACGGGTAGTGTGACGACCATGGGCTTGCTCATAAGTCCGCACGCAAAAGAAAAAAGCACAAGCAGATACTTTCTCAAAGTCGGTGATTCCGTGTAATAGACATAAAGACATAAGGTCAGCATCCAGAAGAAAGCGCTTAAGACATCTTTACGTTCTGCTATCCAGGCGACGGATTCCACATGCAGGGGATGAAGCGCGAAGAAAGCGGCGACGAAGGCGCTCTTCCAGATTTCTCCGGTCATTCTGGAGAAGAGCCAGAACAACAACAAGGTGCTGAGGATATGAAAGAGGAGATTGGTGACATGGTATCCTCCGGCATTGAGACCGTAAAGCTCATAATCGAGCATCAGAGAAAGCCAGGTCAGCGGATGCCAGAATTCCGCGTGCGTAGTGCTGAATGCCCAGCGGATGCTGTCCGGGGTGATGCCTGACTGGACATGAGCGTTCTTCGTAACATAAACGACATCATCTAAATTTACAAAATCAAATTGATGGAGCTGCCCGTAAACAGCCAGCGTTATAATGGTTAAGCTGATATATATAATGAGTTTCTGTTTCCGGAAATCTGTATCAGTCTTGTCTCGCATGCGACTTTCTTACTACAGGTTGGAACAGAAATCAGCAGTTTTTTAGCTGGAATATCAGGTAAACCGTAAGAATTAAAATAGAATAAATTCCGCGAAAAGGTCGTGGAGTTTCGAACAAGAATTAAATTCTAAGAGTTGCACCATAAAATATTATAATGCCTTTCATTAAGGAACACGAAAGTCACTTTTTTTTGTTTTCCATCCTCAAAACCCTTACGATATCAACAACCCATGTTGGTATGTTGTTGTAAGAGCGATGGTATATGTAACTTATCGTTTTCTTTGACAGGGTGCCATAATAGATAAGTTTTGTTATGATGGATGGAATTTTACAATTCATAAGTTTTTTCCGCTCAAGCAACCAGAAAAGAATGTTATCAGGAATTTTTATGAGATAAATCAAGGCAATGAGATTATTGATAACAGAATTTTTGTAGTTAAAATAAGAGCCACCCAGCGCATCATTTTTCATATGTTCCGCCATTTTTGTGCCAGGGTAAGATATTAAAGAGCTCAGATTTAATATGAAGGGACGCTTGATTTGTGAAATCAACCGAGCTGTTTGTATGGTATCATCAACTGTCTCCTGATATCCATCCAAAATAACATCTACACACATAGGAACTATACGGCCTTTATGTTTGGCGAACATTTCCGATACACGTATAATTTCTTCATTGTTTTGTTTGCGATGATAAATGTTGAGCATCTTTCGGCTACCTGTCTGGACTCCAATTCTTCCATAAACCATTCCGGCATCGATAAGTTGATCAACATGGTGATATCGAGTCAAGCGAGGTATAAAGCCGACAATATTAAAAGGTAATCCTATTTCTGTCGGATATCTCTTAATAAATTCTTCAAAATCATTTTCACCCATCGAAAGAAAAGAGTCATCCATAAAGTGGACATTATAAAACTCATAATGCCTGGCAGCCGCCTGTATTTCCCTGAGCGTGTAATCTATGGAATGTCTGCGAATGCTGGCATATCCTTTGTTGACTTTCTTCAGCGCATAATTACAGCAATAAGAACAACTGTTGGGACAGCCCTGTGAAATCATCGTGTTATAAGCATAGTCGAGATACTTATGATAACCTTGTCGGTCAAGATTGATGATGGTATTTTTATTTGTATAGACGAAAAATGCGTCCTCGTCATAGAGGGGGAAGGGAAGGGTGTCCAAATCGGCACACATTTCACTCGATCCATTTTCAACAAAAGTGCCGTCGGGTTTTTTTGACCATATGCCTGATGGCAATTTCGCAAAATCTGAAAAATGATTGCTTGAAAGTTGTTGCAAAAGGCCGACCAGCGAATAATATCCCTCGCCGACACAAACAAAATCAGCGTATTCGAGGCAATCGTGTGGTTTTAAAGTGGGATGAATGCCTCCCCATATTATTTTTTTATCCGGACAGGATTTTTTTATTGCTTTTGTCAGTGCAATGCTCTGGTTAAGCCCGTCTGAAAAAAGAGAGATCCCGATTACGTCATAGGGTGGGATAAAAGAAACAACGCGATTAATCAAATCGTCGGAAATTTTTCCAGCGGATTGCGGCTGAAGACGTCTTTTCCGGGAGTCAGAGAGACGCAGACACAAAATATCGGTTTGAAAACCCTGCTGCCGTACATATGAAGCTAGGCAACGGACACCGTAGGCTGCCACGTCGGCCAGAGTTATTAACAATAATGATGGCTTTTTCCCGATTTCCATTAAAAGTATTATTCCCTGGTGCTGTAAATAATGATTAACTGAATTTTGAGTTTACTGCATGAATAATATTGCGATGTCAAGCTTTTCTTGAAGGTTTGCTTCGTATGGATTTCCGAAGATATTTTATTTGGTTTGATGACGGTTCAGTATTGATTGCTAAAAGCATCTTAGTTCAATGATTCAGTTTCAAGGCATAATCCCTTACTTTCGGCGAACATCAATAATCTGCACATTCCCCATTCACAAGCTTTTTGTGCATCCATACAACCGTGCACATTATTGCCCTGTAATAAGTGTGCATAAGCTCTGTTGTGATAAGCGTCGGCATAATCAGGTTTCAGATGGATTGCTTCATTAAAGTCAGCAATTGCCTGCTGATATTGGCCGAGTTTGCCGTATGCCAGCCCTCTGTTGTTGTAGGCTTCCGCATGATCTGGATTTAAGCGGAGGGCTTCGTTATAGTTTTTGATTGCATCTTGGTGCTTATTGAGGCTGGCATAAGCAGCACCAAGATTATTGTATGCTTCAATGTAATCCGGTTTCAAACGGATACTTTCATTATAGTCGGATATGGCTTGTTGATACAGGCCGATTTTTGCATAAAAAATGCCTCTGTTGTTGTAGGCCACATAGTTATTTTTTGTTACCCGAAGAGCGTGATTAAAAAGTGTAAAACTATTTTTCCAGTAACCGCATTGATGCCATGATAAAACAGCCATCGTAAGAATCGTGATGACAGCTCCGGCCGACAAAACATTTTTCCCGATTTTCCCGGTTTGATATAGAAATGTAAAACCCCAAGCCAGCATAATGGCAATGCCTACAGTGGGAAGATACGTATATCGATCAGCCATGCTTTGTTCCCCGACCTGTATGATTCCGATGACGGGAATGAGCGTTATCAGATACCAGAACCAGCCCACAAATAAAAAAGATAATTTTTTTATGCAACAAACAACAAGAAAAGTTATTGCGGTCATGATAAAAGCCGCGATGAGCGTTTCCCATAAAAAGT
This sequence comes from uncultured Smithella sp., assembly GCA_964539765.1. Classification (GTDB taxonomy): domain Bacteria; phylum Desulfobacterota; class Syntrophia; order Syntrophales; family Smithellaceae; genus Smithella. The sequence goes on along the minus strand of CAZIJZ010000012.1, from coordinate 51,451 downwards.
TAGCCGAGTCGTAGGGATAAAATATGGATAAATGATAAGGCCAAAATATTTTTCCCAGATATACGACATAAGCAGTTGCGGCGTTTGAAATTCTACCGGCCAAAGGCATTCCTTCAAAATGGACCAAAGCTCCAGCTTTGCACTGTGCCCATACCGTGATTATGCCGACAGTGAAGGATAAAATGAAGAAGGGAATTTTTTCCCAGACTATTCGTCCTGTAAGTTTCAAGCGAATTTCTTTCGGTGAAGATAACGCTTTCTGCCAGCGCTTCAGAGGCCAGTAGTCCAGAAGCAGCATGACCAAAGGAAGAGTAACCATCATTGGTTTAGACAGCAGGGCCAACGCAAACAAGAAAAGACAAACGATATACCGGGAAACTTGGCGAGACGAGGTATAAGGAAGATAAGCGTAAAGAGCCGCCATGCCCCAAAACATACTTAAAACATCTTTTCGTTCCGATGCCCAGGCTACGGATTCCACCCTCAAGGGATGTAGTGTGAAGAAAAAAGCCGCAAAAGCCGCCGGCCAGAAATTATTTGTTGATTGGTATAGAAAAAGGAACAAGAGAACAGCAGCACCGATATGAAAAAGCAGGCTCACCAGGTGATGACCGCCGGCGTTATCTCTAAAGATGCTCCAGTCCAGCGTATGTGAAACCAGCGTAAGGGGATGCCAGTTTCCCATCACGGTAATTGTTAACAAGGGTTTAATATTTTCGGCTTTCAGTCCTGACTGAACGTAACCGTTTCCCGTAATGTATCCGATGTCATCATGAGTGATGAAATCATTACCCGCTATCCGTCCGAATGTGGCGAGAGAAGCGAATATCAGTAATGCAATAATCAGAAATATATGTTTTTTATTCATCAGAAATAATATCGGCAGTTATTGATTAAATGTATAAGTTCTTCTGTTCTTTTGTAGCATAAATTTATAATGGCGTGTATTTTTTTGATGCTTGTTGAAGGAGTGCCGACTCAAATTTTTTAAAAAATATGTGGCCGGTCAACGGTTATGGTCTCCTTTCAAATATGGCCATCGTCGGATTCCATAGTTGTCGGATGTCCTGTGGATCAGTGTCTGTGTTTATCTTCAAATCGGACATGCTTTTGATGGTTCCTCTGAGCAAATAGTAATCGTTTAAGTATTTTTCGACCCAGTGTAAAAGGTAAGTGTCGGAGTCTGGTCTGTTCAGCCATGAAAATTTAAAATTGATGAAAACGATATATTTCGGCTGGGCCTTTGCAATATCTCGTATCATTTCTCTTTGCATCTGGGATGCGTAAGGTTGCCGCTCCATCATCGCGTAAACACAGATATGGCCACTGGCCGATTTTCTGTTTGCATAAAAATAAATTTGTGGTTCCGAACCGAGGATGGCAATCGTATCTTTTGCGGTGGATTGATTTTTTATGTATTCTGCGATGACGAGAGATTCGGGAAACGGATTTGCCGCCCCGTAAATCATGCGGCCTGCCTCAATGGGACTTGCACCGAAGTATTTTTTTTGCTCCCATGCTGGGACTATCAGGGCCATAATGATGACGGCAATCGGAATCATTTTGAAATAGGAAGAAAATCTGTTGGACAAATATGTTCTTGTCGTGCTGACCGCGATGCCTGACAACATGGCAATCGCCGGCAGCAGGGTGACAAAGTAATGAGGATGAAAAAAATATCCGGGACAAATGGATAAAAATGAAAACACAGTAAATGCCATCCAGAAGATCCATTGCTGCCGGGCTTTTTTGTTCCAGAAAACGGAGGATAAACCTATGGCCGCGATGACCCATATAAACCGCCATGGATGGATATAACTCATCCATACAGCAAGAAAATTACGCGGTATCAGGGCCAAAGGTGTTTCTGATACGCGCTGCATCGCATAATGAAATGTCCAGAACCAGAAGGTTGAAAATACTCCTGCGTGATAAAGCAACCAGCAAACAGCCAGAAAAGGAAATACGGAAGCAATGATTAATGCAGACGTATTGTAGAAAATTGTTTTTGCCGCCGTGGATTTTCCGGTTATGGTTAAGCAGTAATAGATGACGGCAAAAAAAACGAAAAAGACGGCGTGCTGCTTGACCAGAACAGCAGATCCCAGCAGTAATCCACTTGCGATTAGCAGCCAGATTTTCTTCTGATCTATCGCTTGCAGTAAAAGAAACAATCCGCTCAAGACAAAGAGAACTAAAAACTGGGTTGCGTGAGCAGCATTGCCAAAAACGGAAGGACTTAATGAGAATAAAGCAAAAACCAGCGCCGCAAAAATTCCTGCAATGTTATCATGCAGATGCCTGGTGACGAGAAACACAAAACAGATAGCGAAAGCATTAAAGATCAATAACCCGAGATGTATTGCAAGGATGGACTGACCGAAGATTCCCATGAAAAGAGCGTAAAGAGCGGCCGTGCCCGGCAGTTTCATGCTGTATGCTTCGAGGTATGGTGGTATTCCCTGCAGCAGAAGCTGACCTATATAAGCGAATTCACCCTCATCTCTTTCTAGTGGCATGGTGAGCAAAAGTGAACGCAAAAAAGCGATCACCAAGAGAATGATTATAATGGCGGACCAGGAGGTGTAATGAAACCGACGCGATTTCATCTGATAGCCATTCATGAGAATCCTTTTTTGAACAAAGCTTTAGGTCCAATGCCGTAAATGTTCGTCAACAGGCATTGAATCATAAATAATTTCCGATTCTGTTGACGATTTCAGTCAACAGATAAAATAATTATCATTAGCCAGTAAAATAGATATATCAACGAGCTTTTTTAATTATGCCAATTTGATCAACGGCAAAGACCCTTGCTTGCTGCGAATTCAAGCACCTTGCAATGGTCTAATTCACAAGCTTTTTGTGCATCCATACAACCCTGCACGTTATTGCCCTGTAATAAGTATGCATAAGCTCTGTTGTAATAAGCGTCGGTATAATCAGGTTTCAAACGGATTGCTTCATTAAAGTCAGCAACGGCCTGCTGATATTGGCGAAGTTTACCATAAGCAAGTCCCCTGTTGTTATATGTTTTGACATCTTTCGGATTGATTCGTATAGCTTCGCTGTATTCTGAGATAGCCAGCTGGTACTGACCAAGTTTATCATAAGTGGCACCTTTGTTATTGTATGCCAGAACATGATCGGGTTTAATGCGTATAACTTCATTGTAATCTGCTATGGCTTGACGATACTGGCCGAGTTTATCAAAAACGGTCCCACGATTGTTATATGCATCAGCATAATTAGAATCCAGTCGAATGGCTTGATTGTAATCGTTGATTGCTTGCTGATATTGACCAACCTTGGCGTACGTAACTGCTCTGTTGTAGTAAGCATCGGCGTAATTCGGTTTGATGAATATAGACATGTTTGAATGATTTATAGATTCTGCTATTTTACCTTTTTCAGCCAAAGCCACGGCAATCCAGTTATGAGCGAAGTAATTGTTCCTTGTTATCTGTATGGTGTGATTCCATAGCTCGATGCTATTTTTCCAGTAACCGCTTTGTTTCCATGTTAAAGTCGTCAAAACTGCAATCAAAACAATTCCTGCCGGGAATAAAATTTTTTTACGCAAGTCTTCACAGAGAAACAAAACCGGAATGCCCCAGGCCAGCATGATAGAAATACCGATGAGGGGCAGATAAGTATAATTGTCTGAACTGGCCCGTGGGCTAATCTGGATGATACCGATAACGGGCGCGACAGTTATAGCATACCATAACCATCCAATAAGGAGATATGGAAGTCGTCTTGCCGTTGTAATAACAATAATGCTGATGACTATAATCAGCAATGTTGATCCTGCGACCTGCCAGGCGGGCAGTTGATCCGAAAAAGGATAGAAAACAGCCAGGTCATTAGGCCAGAAAGTTTTTCCCAGATAGGTTATAAAAGAAACAGGCGCGTTGGCCAATCGCGAGTAAAGAGGGTATTGAATAGACTTTACAGATGGACTAAATTTGGCGTAAATTGTGATCATCGAGAAAAGTGCGGACAAAATAAGAAGGGGAGTTTTTTCTTTTAACTGCCACAACCAAAGGTTTTCTTTGTTTGAGGCAAAACGTCTCAGCGGCCAGTAATCCAGAAGAATCATGACCACAGGCAGGGTGACAGTCATGGGTTTGCTCATCAGCGCGCAGGCAAAGGATAAGAAAACGAAAATGTATCGTTTCACAACCGGCTTTTCCGTGTAATAAACATACAGGCACAAAGTAAGCATCCAGAAGAAAGCGCTAAGAACATCCTTGCGTTTATTAATCCAGACAACTGTTTCCACATGAAGCGGATGAAGCGCGAAAAATGCCGCGACAAAGGCGCTTTTCCATAGTTCTCCTGTCATCCGGTTCAAGAACCAAAACAAGAGCAAGGTGCTCAGGATATGCAGTATAAGATTTGTTACATGATACCCGCCCGCGTTCAGGCCATAAAACTGATAATCAAACATCAGAGACAGCCAGGTCATCGGAAACCATGAATCAACATAGGTTGTGCTGAAGACTGAAATAAGACCATCCACCGTGATGCCTGACTGGACATAAACATTATCTTGGACATAATAATGATCATCTAAATTGATGAATTCATATTGATGTACCTGCCAGAAAACAGCCAGCGTGACAACAGTTAAAAGAATATATGCAACGATAATTCTTTTTTGCGGACTTACACTTGTCTTGTCGAACATGAATCTCTCTTACTATATGTTAACTTGGAATTCAGCAGTTTTTTGATTTTTTTCAGATAGAATATTATGTGATGTATGGCGCAGGAAAATCGGAATTAAATAAGAAGATCACACCGACAAATTTACTTATATAAAACGCAAAGTTTTTTAACACTGAAAATTATGAAGTGCGAGAGCAAAATTTTAAAATGAGAGGCAAATCCCCTTGCTTTTGGCAAATTCAAATAACGCACACATTCCCAGGGAACAAGCTTTTTGTATGTCAGAGCATCCGAGTTCTTTATTCTCCAGCAGTAGATATGCAAAACCCCTATTATTGAAAGCGTCGGTATAATCCGGTTTCTGTCTTATAGCTTCGCTAAAATTATTAACAGCTTGCTGATATTGACCGAGTTTGCCGTACGCAAGTCCTTTGTTGTTGTATGCCTCGGCATAATCCGGTTTTAATCGGATGGCTTTATCAAAGTCATCAATGGCTTGTTGATACTTGCTGATTTCATAATAAGCATTTCCCCGTGTAATGTATAAATCAGCATTGCGTGGCTTTAGGCGGATAGCTTGGGCATAATCATCGATTGCTTGCTGATACTTGCCGATTTTGGCATACGTAATGCCCCTGAAACAATAAGTATCGGCATCATTTGGCACCAGGAGAATGGATTTGTTGTAGTTATCAATAGCTTCTTCCATTTTACCTTTTTCCACCAAAGAGGAAGCAAGATTACTATAGGCGATATGGCTATCTTTTTTTACTTGCAGAGTATGACTCCAAATTGCAATACTATTTTTCCAATAACCGCATTGTTTCCATGTTAAAAAGGTAAGAATAACCAACACAAAAATCCCCGCTGGGAACAAGATTTTTCTGCGGACATCCGCTCGATGAAATAAAGTGGGGATACCCCAGGCCAGTATAATAGCAATGCCGATAGAAGGCAGGTAGGTATAACGGTCGGCTCTGGAAAGAGTATTGACATGAAACAATCCAATTACGGGGAGCAGCGTTCCCAAATACCAGAACCAACCGACCAATAAAAACGGCAGTCGTTTAAATGCGTAAATAACGGCAATGGTAAGTGCAATAAGGATTAAAAAAGAAGTGAAGCTCTTCAAGAATAATGCATTATATCCATAATCATAAAACATCGCCAGATTAACGGGCCAGAAAGTTTTTTCCAAATGTGCAATATAAGAAATGGCGGCATTTTGGACACGTAAGAGAAAAGGCAGTTTTTCCATAGAAGTAAAAATGTAGCCTTTATGATAACCTAGCCAGAGAGTCGATATGACCGATGCGATCGTTAAAGCAATAAAGGGTGCCTTTTCCAATAAAATCCTGAAAATCGGATGAATGCAGCTTTTGACTGGAGCATTTGCTGTTAGTGCCTTTTGCCAGCGTCCCAGTGGCCAATAATCCAGAAGAAACAAGACAAAGGGCAAAGTCATGAGCATCGGCTTAGACATCAAGCCCAAAGCAAATAACATTAAACAAAGGAGGTATTTGGACAGTTTAAGACTTTCGACATAGAGAGCATAAGCATAGAGAGACGCCAGTCCGAAAAACATGAACAAAACATCCTTGCGCTCAGAAACCCAGGCTATTGATTCCACCCGTAAGGGATGGAGAGCGAAAAAAGCGGCAGCAAAAGCCGATGACCAGAGAGACTTTGTCGTCCGATATAAAAAAAAGAATAGAAAGAGAACCGTGCCGACATGGAGCAGGAGGTTAATCAAGTGATGCCCGAAAGCGTTTGGTCCGAAAAAACGCCATGCCATAGTATGAGAAAGTAAAGTCAGGGGGTGCCAGTTACCGGCGACAACAGCCGTAAATGCCCATTTGATGTTTTCCGGATTAATGCCGGATTGAATGTGATTGTTTTCGGTAATATATAGGTCATCATCAAGATTGATGAAGTCATTGCCTAGGGTTCGACCAAAAGCGATAAAGGTAGCTAAAGTTAGAAATATGACTATTATACAAATGAATTTTCTTGTCATGACGCAAGATATAGGAAAAACGTGTTTGCATGTCAATGACAAACTCATCATTCATTTCTTCGATAAAAGCTTGCCCGATCGGATGGAGAGATCTTTGGCACGATTTGTAAAATTATAAATTAAAAAAATGATTTCAGAAAAAAATGGCAGTGACTGTTTACGGTTTTATTGCCTGTAACAATTGTTCTGGTGGCGAACATATTCCATGCCAAATAACGGCAATTTTATGAAACGGAGGATCTAAAGGGACGAAGTTTTAATAAGGTTATTAAAGCATATCGTGGCAGAGAAAAGATCCGCGGATGGTGAAGCACGGTTCTGATTACTCTTCCTGGACTCAGATAAAAACGTCTGTAGGCGCGCTGAAAGAGTGTTTGCAGCTCATTGTCCGACATGGCCGAAAAATTCAAAGAGCTGATAAAGTAGTTCGTATGATCACATCCTTTGATGTTGTAATTTCTGCTTTTAAGAATATCTTTCGCCATTGTTGCCAGTTCCGTCCCTTCAAATGGCTTCGGATTAAAAAAATAGGCGCGATGCAAAGAGGAATGGATGGCAAAATCGACAGTGGCGGACGCCTCTTCATAGGTTTCGGTCGGAAATCCGATCATGAAGAATCCCGTTGTATAAATCCCCGCCTTGACAGACGCGTTAATTGTCCGAACGGCTTTATCAATGTTCAGATTCTTGTGGATGAATTTTTGCAGGCGTGGGCTGGAGGTTTCTATGGCGAAGCAGATAGAAACGGTTCCTGCCTTTTTGAATAAAATCATGTCTTCGGGGGTGAGCATGTCTGCCCTGACGCCGTTTGGGAAATAAAGCTTGACGCCACGAAGATGATTTTTAATGCCGGTAAGGATTTTCACCATCCTTTCACGATCCAGATTAAAGCAATCGTCGATAATTTCGAAGTCTTTGAAGCCATACTCGAAGCGAAGTCTTGTCATCTCGGTCAGAACAGATTCCGCGGAGCGCTTTCTGAAAGACTTTCCCATCGTGCGGTGGCAATACGCACACTGATAAGGACATCCGCGGGAAGTGATCAACGTCATATAAGGCCTGAAGCCAACACAGTCCATGGAATGCATTTTTGAATAAAGTTTATGATCAAGAAGTTCCCAGGCCGGAAAGGGAATCACATTCAATTCTTCTTCGGTAAGATGAAGAGTCGGATTTATCTTTACGCGATCATGAATCCGAGAGGCTATTCCCGGTATTGATTCTGTTGGAGATCCGTTATTGATGGCGTCTATCAATTCGGGAAACACCTTTTCTCCCTCACCGAGGACAACAAAGTCGGCTCCCCATATCTTAATTGATTCTTCAGGATTAGCCGTAGGCCATGGACCGCCGAAGGTCACAGGTACTTCAGGCAGAATTTTACGGATGATCCTCATGATTTTTTTCATCTCTTCAAGTTCGGTAATAATGATACTTATTCCGATAAAATCAGGTTTCCAGTCTCGAAGAGTCCGCTGCAAGAGATGAAGGTCTTTGTGGTCCGGAGCACAATCATGGATTTTCGGTTCATGGCCGGCTTTTTTCAATGTGGCTCCGATATACATGAGTCCCAAAGGATGTGTTATTCCGGTATATTCGATATTAAGTAACCTCGGTTTAATCAAAAGTACCTTTGACATCGAAAAAATCCTCGTTAGTTTTTAATCAACGCTATAATAATCGTTTCCCAAATGTGTTTAAAAAAAAGCAATGATTATCTATATCAAAATATATCAGGGAAAAATTTTTTAAAAATAAATAATTCCAGGTTGTATTTAAAAAAGAGATTCTTTAAACGCCAGCGGGCAACGGGGCGATAACAATTTGCCAGAAAGATCAAAAATTTGTTTTCAGAAAAATCTGAAACCTTGTCATCATCCAGCAAGCTGGTCAAAAATAACGCCTGAAAAAAATGCGCTTCTTTAAAATAATGGACAAATATATTTGCATGTTTTCTTTCGTACCCGACTTTGCCCCATTCTTCCAGTGATTCGGGACCAGGAAAAATATTCTTGTATTGCTCATATAAGGGAGTGCCGGGATATGGCGTGTATATATAGAAGGGACTGTTGCGGACATTTTTATTGATGTGTTGCAATCTGAAAATGAGTCTGATGGACTCACGGAGATCATCTATCGTTTCTTCAGGAAAATTTATAATGTAACTGCACCAGATCAGAATTTTTGTTTTGCTTAATTTAGCCATGACTTGTGTTACATCTGTTGCGTTTCCTTGCTTATTAATCAACGAACGTATTTTTTTTGATGCCGATTCAACGCCAATAGTTAATCTTGTCAACCCGCATGTTTCGAGCAATTGGAAGTCCCTCGCCGTATAGTCTTTCAGGGCAATAATATCACTGCCCTGAACCGACCAGGACAGTCCCAGTTCAGTCAATCCTTTTCCCAGATTCAGAATATATTCCTTGCCCAGCGCAAATATACTGTCATCAACAAAATAGACTCCCTCGAAAAAATATTTTTCACGCAATGCCCGAATCTCTGAAATGATTTTTTCTACAGTCTGTGCACGAAATTTTCCTTTGTTGAAAACTTGATTATAGCAATATCCGCACCGGCGAGGACAACCCCGTGAAGCCTGATAGTATATGTATTTTTCCCCATTATAGTACTGAACGTAATTATTAAAATCTATCAACTCGTACGGAATGGCTGGCAGCGTCTGGAGATTGATCATATCCCTGTCTCCGCCAGAGGTAATCATACCTTCTTTTTTCACCCAGACGCCTTTGATAGGCGGCATATGGGGGCCATGCAAATCAAGCATATCCGAAAATTCCGGAAGAGTCAGCTCGCCCTCTCCCTGAATCACATAATCTATATAGGGGTTTTCCAGCGTTTGTTTTGGCAATAAAGAAGGATGAATGCCTCCCCAGACAACAGGGATGAATGTGTTCTCTTTGATGTATCTGCTTATTTCCAAAGCGAATGTGATCATCCCGCCGCTATAGACAGATAACCCGGCATAGAGCGGCTGTTCCTGCAATAAGTTATGAAGTTGAGCATAAAAATTTTTATCAGAAGCAAAAAGCCTCTGATCCAGGATGAGAATTTCATAGGTATTTTTCAGAAAAGATACTGCGGCAAGTATGCCCAGAGGCGGTGCGGGCTTGTTGCGCTGGGCATCCATATAGCCTACCTTGGGGTGGATAAAAAGTATTTTACGCACCGACAGTCCTTTCTTTTTTCAAAACCGGTTTCAGCCGTGCATAACAACAACCGTCACAGATTGCAAAGAGACTTTTCTTTTTTAATTGTTTTCGAAATTGAATATTTCTCGATGACATCAGAATCTGCGAAAGCGTTTGTTTCTTTAAATCGCCTATTCTGACGGATAAACAGGGATAAACTTCGCCGGTAGAGCTTATGACCATTCCCGTCCAGGGTTCGCGACATACAAAATATCTTTTTTCTATTGAAGAGGTGTCAAAATAATTGTGAAGATCGACAGCCTGCTTCAGGTAGGGATAGGTCCTTAGTTTTGTTTTCGCTTGCTTGCTCATCGTCAATAATTCTTTGTATATTTCAAGAGTATTATCAGGGAAATCGTATGGGGTATTTGCCTCGGGAATGCAATGAAGCAATGTCAAATCATGCAGGCAATCACTGAATTGAAAATCATTTTTTTTTGGAAATGAAACGGTGAAGGTGTCAGCGCCGTAATTGACAGCCTGCTGATACAGAAGGGGAAGCTGGATGACATTTTCGGGGAAAACCGTTACCTTCCAGTCAAATGCCGGGAATGCACTTCTCGTTTTTATTTTGTAGTAATGCAGGCGGTCTAATTTATCCATCAGAATCGAATAATTGCCCAGTCCTTTTATTTTTTCATAATACTGTTTGTCGCCGTCAATGGCAATGCCAATATTAAGCAGTTTGTTCTGAATCATTTCATCAATGATGGCATCATTCAAGAGGAGTCCGTTTGTTAAAAGCGCACTTCTTTTCTTTTGTCGCGTGATTCCTTTTATAATTTCCAGGAAATCCTCCCGGCAAAGCGGTTCTCCTCCGCTCAAAGCAATAACCGCGTACCAGGGCAACTTTCTGACAATAGCCAGTATTTCTTCAAGGGATAATTCAGAATGGTCCTGCGCACCATTTTTCTGACAACAATAAAAACATGACAGGTTGCACTTATGGGTAATATTGAAAAGATAGCGGAAAGGTTTAAACAAGGTTTGGACCGGTGATATATAATAAGGAAATCGCGGCCAAATGTTGCATAGCAATTCATATGTGCTTGCTAAGTTAAATAGCTGATTAATCATGGGAAATTTATTCTGCTGTAATGATGGTCGTTTAAAATATTAAAAAAATGCTAAATTTTTTTTAATATGATTTTGATACAAATCATATACAGAACAACCATGTATGTCAAAACAATATTTAATTTAAGTTATTAGATGTGCTGCTGCAGAATTTTCCTAAGTCGATAAAAAGGGCATTATACTAACGCATCTGCAATAAAACAGCCAGGATGATATAAGTTAAAAGTATATATAATTAAAATTTTTTTGCGGACTTACATTTGTCTTGTCGAGCGGGGATGTCTCTTGCTATGTTAACTTGAAATTCAGCAGTTTTTTAACAGGGGGTAATAGAGGGCTGAGTAGTAGAAATTCTAGGTCATGATTCCTTCTTTTCCACTTATACCACCCGTTGACAAATAAAAAATGTCTTTCTATACTCCACGGCAAAAACCTATAAAGAATATGAGCATGAACCCTCTGATGGTCCAAGATATAAAATTACAATGAATCTTTTTCCCCCAGAAGACAATGTATAGAGAATAACTTGTTGAATGATATATTAAATGTTATTCAACAAAAGAATATAGAGGAAAAATGAGACTGGCGTGTATTTTCAATCCTTTTAAGTATAAGCTGCATGAAGAGAATCTGAAGGTTGTTCAGAAATATTTTGGGCTCTTTCCTCCTCTTTCACTGGCGTGGGTCTGTGCGATCGCTGAAAGAGCGGGGCACGATGCGCTGCTGATTGACGCCCGCACCTTGCGTTTGACTAAAGAGGACGTTTTGGGCCGATTGAAACAGTGGAAGCCGGATGTTCTGGGCTTCATGATGACGACCTATATGTTCCGGGAAACGCTGGAATGGGTGAATTTTCTCAAAAAAAATCTCAAGGTGCCGGTGATGATCGGCGGCTATAATCTGAGGGTTTACCCGAACGAATCCCTGTCCGTGGATGGTCCTGATTTCGGTTGCTTCAACAGCGCCTTTTACACCTTGCCGCGATTGCTGGAAGAGTTGGAAGGCGGGCGCCGGTTCGAGGATGTGCCGGGTCTGATTTACAAAGATAACGGTCAGATTAAGATGACCCCTTGCGGCAAGGATCCGGATTTTGACGACTATCCCAATCCCGCGCGGCATCTTCTACCCAATGATCTCTATGCCGAATTTACGACCGAGCGCAAGAACTTTACCGTCATGGTTACGAGCAAAGGCTGTCCCAACGGCTGTTTATTTTGTGAAGCCGGACATACCCCGTACAATCCACGAAGTCCCGAAACTGTCATGGGCGAGATCACGGAGTGCTATGCAAAGTACAATATCCATGAGATAGATTTTTTTGATTATGATTTTTGCATTGACCGCAAACGGACGGAAGCCATTTGTGACGGGATCATCCGAAGCGGTATGGATATTGCCTGGGCCTGCCGCACCCGCATTGACTGTGTTGATGAAGCGCTGCTGCGTAAGATGAAGGCGGCGGGATGTTCGCGCATGTACTTCGGCATTGAATCGGGTGTTCAGGAGATTCTGGACCGGTTGAACAAGGGGATCAGCCTGCGGCAGATTCGCGCTACGATAGAAACGACCAGGGGCCTGGGCATAAAAGCGCTTGGTTTTTTTCTCGTCGGATCGCCGGGTGAGACACGGGAAACTTTTCAGCAAACGGTGAAATTTGCCAAATCCCTGAAACTCGACTACGTGCAATTCTCCAAACTCACCGCCAAGCCGCTCACCCCTTACTGGCGGCAGATGGTTCAAAATACGGGTTTCGATTACTGGCGTGAGTACATTCTCGGCAATGTGGAAGATACGCCTCTTCCGCGCCCCTGGACGTCTTTGACCAATGAAGAAATCGATCGCCTGACGAAGAAGGCCTACATGACGTATCATTGCCGGCCGATGTTTCTTTTGCATCACACGCTTCAGGTCAAGAGCTTTGGCGAATTCAAACGAAAATTCTATGCTTTTCTGGAAATGATGTTCCGGCAGGAGCCGATCAGCACGCTGGATAAAAATTTTGTCGCCTATCCGGAAGACAGAGGCAAGCTCTGCCTTTACCATCAGAATTTCAAAAAGAACAAACGTTAGAACCGCTCAATCCCGGCAATCGAAAAATTCGTTGCCATGAGATTATTGTGAGAAGACAAAACCTTTTTCAGGTTGACAGGCCGGATGTTCTTCTCTATACGGAAACATCACATTTTTTTATTTTAAGGTTTTCATCGTACATTACTTATGGATGCGGTCTTCTATCTTATAGATTTTTTTCTTCACCTGGATAAATACCTGCCGCTGATCATCCAGAGTTTCGGCATCTGGGCCTACGTTATCATATTTCTCGTTATTTTTTGCGAAACCGGCCTGGTGGTTACGCCCATCCTGCCCGGCGACTCGCTGTTGTTCGCGCTGGGCGCGTTTGCGGCGCAGGGAGCGCTGAATATTGAAATTCTGCTGATATCGCTCTGCATCGCCGCTGTCGCGGGGGATACGGTCAACTATTCCATCGGGAAATTTCTCGGTCCCAAGGTGTTTCATTATCCGGACAACCGCTTTTTCAAACAGGAATATCTGGTGCGGACGCATCAGTTCTACGAAAAGCACGGCGGCAAAACGATTATCATTGCCCGGTTCATTCCCATCATCCGCACCTTCGCCCCTTTTGTGGCCGGAATCGGTACAATGAAATATCTGCGATTCATCGGTTATAATGTTGTCGGGGGCGTTGCCTGGATTTGCCTTTTCCTGCTGGCGGGATATTTCTTCGGCGGGATCCCCGCCGTCAAAAGAAATTTCACCCTGGTGATCATCGCGATTATCATTATTTCCGTGATGCCGGGATTTTTTGAATACTGGCGTCAGAAAAGAATCGCTTCACGCGGCAGCTCTGCATAAAGGTGCCCATGACAAAAAAATTAGTTTTTATTCTGATTCTGATTGCGCTGGTTTTACCGGCAGCGCCGGTGGATGCCAAAAACATCTTCAAGATCGGCAGGGATGTTAATATTGCCGAAGGCCAGCGGGTGGACAGCGTCATAACCATCGGCGGGCAGATCACCGTCGGGGGACTGGTTGAAAAGCATGTTTTCGCCCTGGGCGGCTCGGTCGTGATCACCCGTGACGCCGTTGTGCGGGGCAACGTGATTACCGTCGGCGGAATTGTTGCGCGGGGCAATGGCGCCCAGATTTACGGCAGCGTCACGGAAGTGAACTCCGCGAACTTTTTGGCCGCCGTTTCTTCCGCTTTTTACGATCAAGAGGAAGAATGGTCCTGGCTGACGGATATCATCTACTTTTGTTTTTTCACTTTCCTCTTAACGCTGTCGATGCTGATGACGTTTTTGTTTCCCCGCCCGTTGAACGCGATCATCGTTTCCGTTGCCGGCCATAAAGCAAAATCCTTTTTCTGGGGGATGCTCGGCGTCCTGATCATTGCTCCTTTTTTTATGCTGCTTGCGCTTTCCTTTATCGGCATTCCACTGATTCCACTCGCTTTTTCTCTTGTGCTGCTGGCGTTTATTTTCGGATTTCTGGCGATGAGCGCCCTTTTGGGGAGGTTTGTATTGACTCATTCTTTTCTTCACCGTCGAGAATCGCTGATGAAAGAAACCCTGCTGGGCATGATTTTGTGGTGGATTATCGGCTGGGCGCCTTTTTACACGGGCATGCTGGTTAAGGCCGCCGTTATCACCATCGGTTTCGGCGGCGTTTTGATTGCCCTGTTCGACGGTGGCCGTGACCGTCATAAAACGGCGCATCAGACTTTTCCGCATCAATAAAACAAACCGGGGCTTTTTTGCATGGCGGTTGCGTTCTTCCTATGACATTAAGATATTAAAATTATTAAGAAATAAACGAAAACAAAATTGCGCTTGACATTTATTTTTGGTCTGTATATGGTAAACCACTCGTAAAAATATTAGCCCTTCAAATATGTAATGGTGAATGATTTCTTAAGGAGCCCGTTTCGGGATGAAAATTGACTTGAAGCAAACAAAAGTTCGGCCCCTTTTCTTCAAAATATTTTTTGCTTTTTTTGCCGTCGCCCTGTTTTTTTTCCTGACCTCTTCTGTGGGTTATGCGCCGACCAGGATGTCCGACTCCGAGCTTTCCGAAATTGAAGGCCAGGCGTTTTTCAAGATCGAGCATTTTGGCACCGGTGTTGATTTTTGGACGACGCCAACAGTCATTAGTTCTTCATATAATGCTACCTATGTTAGGTATGATGACTATCCTGTTTTCGCCACCTACCATACCGGCAGCCAAAACGTTATTCGGATATCGATGGCGATTGATGTGGAAGCCCACGCACATATCGATTCTCAAAAGATGGGATATCACCCGGGCCAGGAGGGTGGGGTGGCAGGTGATACAAATGGATGGGATCAAGACCACACATATTTCTGGGTCGGAGACCGCCCGACCAGTGGTTATGGCACCAACGGTGAAGGAAATGGCCCCCTCATACTGCAGGGTCTGTACATCGATCTGGGATATGACAACGTCGCCAATGCTACCTCGAGGGTGCTCAATTATATTGAAATAGGCAGCCAGCATGTTACCGGCAATGTTACGCAGACCATTGGCACGATCAATGGATTGGTCATGGGAGCCGGAGGCACGGGGCAGAATGATGGCGTTATGCTCAGGCAGACGGCATCAGGCACAAGGGTGGTTAACTTTAACAATGAAGTGATGGCATTTGTCTTTGCGGCCAAGTACAGATACGAAGATCATCAGTCAGACGCAACCAACGTGTCCGGAATCTTCTTAAAGATTCCTTCCTATGATACGTCTGACGATCTCCTGAGGCCGTAGAGGGTGTGATTTTTGTAAAAAAGTTAATAAAACTGCCGCCGGCAAAATCGGCGGCGGTTAAAGGCAGTAAGTGAGTTTTGTTGGAAGAGGAGAAGCAGAAGTATTTTAACGGGCCGGAGAAAAACGAACGGCGTGCGGGCTTAAACGGAAGAAGTCAGCTTTAAAGCCCGTTTATGTTTGAACGCAGAGTTTTTTCGAAGGTATGACAAAATTTCTAGGAGGAGAAAAGATGAAAAAAGTTTTATTGTTTGCAGTTATCGCGATGTTTCTGATGGTTCCTATGTCATTCGCCAAGACCGCGATTTCAGAAAGCGATTTGGCCGCTGTGACCGCACAGGAAGGCGTCACGATTAATTTTGATTGTTTCACCGTGGGAGCTATTTCTATTGATGTACAGTCCTGGGGTGACTCCGATGGTTGCGCAACTTGCGGCGGTTACACGGCAGCCGGTTGGGTAGGCGCTGAGATTGACATGTCAGACGACTTTGTTAATATTGAAGGCAACCTGACGATCGATGTCGGTACCTCCGATACTCAGACCGCTCTGATCATTGGTCTGCCCACGCTGAACCTGGCTGGCAGCATGACTCAGGTTGTCAAACTGGGTACGGCCGCAAATCTGTCCGGCGCTGCAGTCATGGGCACGGCTTACATGTCCGGTCTTTCTGTGAGCCCCAGCGGTCAGTTGATCATTCACGCTCATTAAGATTGGTTTAGTTAAAACGGCGTTTGTATCAGCCGGTGAATGTGGATAAAAGGGAGCGCGGTCTCCCGCGCTCCCTTTATCACACGCATAAAAAAAGATAGCCGTTGGGACCAGGCTTTGTTTAAAAAACTTACTTACTGCATAATGAATGTTGATTAAACAGAAGTTGCTTTTCCCGGAAAATTTTAAAGGGAAGATTATGAAAAAACTTTTACTGTTGGCGGTTGCGGTCTTGATGGCGATGATGCCGGTTGCATCATTGGCCAAAGCCGTTATTTCGGACAGCGATCTTGATTCCGCAAAAGCGGTAAAAGGCGTCAGTATCGCCCTGGCCGAAAAGGTTATTGCCGACAGTGATCTAGACGAGGTGACCGCCGAAGCGGGTGTCAGTATCAACTTCGTTGATGTAAAGATTAAAGACGTTGCTTCGAATGCCACGTTGTCTATCGGTGATGGCAACGGATTTACCGGTTACGCCGGCGCCGGCTACATGGGCGCGAACGCGGTTTCCATAGCGGGCAATGTCGCTACCATCAATGGCACGGCGGTGATTGATGTCGGCACCAGCGGTTCTTCGACGCGGGTGAACATGAGCCTGCCGACGGTAACGCTGGGTGCGATGAATGTTACAGCGACCATGAAACTCAGCAATGCGATAACGCTGACCGGAGCGAATGTGCTGGGCAGTTTGAATTTGAGAGGCTTTTCCACGCAGGTGACGGGCGGTTCGGTTCAGATTTACGCCCATTGAGTATCCGGAAAAGTTTTTGCATGACCGGTTATCAGGTGTAACGGCTGCGTTAAAAGAAGGAATTTATGAAAAAATTTATCCTGCTGGTAATAGCGGCTTTATGGGTGATGACTCCGTGGATGTCATTGGCTAAAACCGCTATCTCCGATAGCGAACTGGACGCGGTCATTGCCGAACAGGGTGTCAGCATTAATTTCAGCAATCTGACGATCGGCGGCACGACCACCCTGACATCCGCATCCTGGGGGGACTCGGACGGTTTCGGTTCCGGATCGACGTATCCCAATTCCGGCTATGCGGGGCTTAACGCCGTTGCCATTGCCGGCAATCTGAGCGTCATTAACGGCGCCATGAACGTTGATGTCGGGACCAGCGGCACCCGGACGATCGTCAATATGCTGCTGCCGACCATCACGCTGGGCACGATGAGTATGAACGCGACCATGATGATGAGCTCGGATGTGAATCTGGGCAGCGGGAATGATCTCGCCTATGTGACCGTGCAGAATCTGGCGGCCACGTTAAACGGCACGATAAAAGTGTACGCTCATTAATGATTTTGAATGCAGCGCGGAGAGAAGTTCATGTTTAAAAATAACATCACCAGAATAATTTTTTGCGCAGTGGCCGTTTTGCTGTTTCTGGTTCCATCGTTGTATTCAAAAATGAAGCCGGTAAGCGAGGAAGATCTTGATCGGGTGATTGCGCAGGAAGGCGTCACGCTGGGCCTGGATATTAACGCCCGTGCGTCGGCCAGCAATGTAGGCATTTACCAGAGCGCCGCCAAGGCGGAAGGGCTTCTGATTTCAACGTTGACTATTCAAGATGCAGAAGAGGATCCTGTCGGCGTGAATACAATTGTCAATATTGATGTCGGCACCAGCGGCGGCAGAACCTGGATGAACATGAACGGATTAAATTTCCCCAATCAAACGGGAAACCTTCCCATGAATTACGATTCTCCCAACGGTTTGCATGTAATGGCCACCGGCTTGCAGGCGAAAGATTCGGCCACCACCACCTACAATCTGGCGCATAACTTCTTTCTTCTCGGAATGTATATCGGCAAAAACGTCAATCTCTGGACCAGCGGCACCGATTATGTCAATTTTACGCCCGGCGACACATTCATGAGAGTTTCCAGCCATTCTACGGCAAGTTCTTCGGGACTTGATATCGTCGGTGAAATGGGCATGCTGATGAGGATGCTGATGATCAGGCCCAACACCTCCGACACACGCCGCTGGTTTGCGGACGGCATGATTTTATCCAAAAACACTGACCAGGATATTGCCGTAGGTGCGCAGCCCTCATACGATGCAACAGCGGATCCGGCGCTTTGGCCGAATCTCTCAGGAAGTGCCAGAATCGGAGGAATGCTGCCGACTTACACGTATAGCAATGATTGTACAGGCACCGGCGTTGATTACTGTTCTAAAAAAAGCGGTTCTGCATTCTATCCTGCCAGCATCGATGTCGGCAGAACCAGCGGCGGGGAAACGGCAATACGAATGAATTTGCCCATGGCGATGTCTCTCAATTGGAAACATCTCTACCTGGATCAGGGTGGGACAGGCGCATTAAATCTGGATACGGGTCCCACGCTTTTGCAGAATGTGACAGTCTGGAAGGCTCAATTGACCATCAGAGATATTTATTAATCAGTCTTAATTTTTCGGCCTCCGTGGTTTGCCTTTGACGGAATAAATCAAGTTGTTGAATTGACTTTGGAGGATTTCTTCATCCCGTGGGAGCATTGGTTATTGCCGCTTTTTTTGCGGTCATCGTTTCATTTACTTCAAGTATTTATCCCTTGCAGGAACAGCCCCAGTCGGAAATCAACCTGACGATTCCGGGACCGGGCACAGGGCATCTGCGCACGTATGTCCAGCCGGCTTCGGAACTGGACAAAGGGCATTTGATCAAACAGCAGTATGATTTTTCCTGCGGTTCCGCCGCTCTGGCTATTTTACTCAATCATTATCTGGGAGAAAAATTCACCGAGAGGCAGGTGATTGCCGGTCTGATGCATTACGGCAACGCCAGCCAGATTCAGGAGCGCAAGGCGTTTTCCCTGCTGGACATGAAAAAATTCGTTACCGAACTCGGGTATCAGGGAGACGGTTACCGGGCCGAACTGGATGATCTGAAATCCCTGACCACACCCTGCCTTCTGCCCATATCCATTCTGAATTATCGTCATTTTGTGATTTTCCGGGGCATCCACAACGGTCACGTTTTTCTGGCCGATCCCTGGCGGGGTGATATCAGCTTTACGCTCGATGACTTCTACGATCACTGGTACGACAAGGTTATTTTTGTGGTAACGCCTCCTGACGGCGGACCGACCCTCAGCGCGCTGAAGTTAAGAGCGGAAGACCTTGTTTATATTGATGAGGATGCCGCCCGGGAAAGTATCTTCGGCAACCAGGTCAATCCGGCGATGGCCGCCACAGAGAAAGAATATAAATTTCTGGTTAATCCGACGAGAGATCCGGAAGGTTTGCAGTACTACAGAGCAAAGAAGTAAATCGGTTTTCCCCCGGATTTTAGATTTCCCCTTTGTCCGGAATTCATCCGACACTATCAGCTTTCTAAAATTTCCCGCTGCGGATAAAATTGACGGCATTTTGGAAGATGATCAGCCCCTGGCCTTCTTCCGGCAGTTTTTCCCGGGTCCAGCGCGGGTGGTTGACGCGGTTCAGATAGGCTTCGGGGTGAGGCATCAAGCCGAAAAGTCTCCCGGATTCGTCGCAGATCCCGGCAATGGCGTTTATCGAACCGTTGGGATTTTCCGGATACGCCATGGACGTTATGCCGTCCCGGCTGCAGTATTGCAGCGCGCTAAGTTTTTTCTTTTCGATCCGGTCGAGGATTGCGGAATTCCGGGGAATGAACTTGCCTTCGCCGTGACGTACGGGAAGATATAGGACATCCGTGTTCCGCGTGTAGATGCAGGGGCTTTGACGGTCTGTTTTCAGATAAACCCAGCGGTCTTCAAATCGCCCCGAATCATTATACGTCAGCGTGGCGTTCTGTTCGGCGTAATGGCCGTCCAGCGCGGGCAGTAGTCCCAGTTTAATCATCAGTTGAAAACCATTGCAGACGCCCAGAATCAGTTTCCCCGCTTTAATGAA
This sequence comes from uncultured Smithella sp., assembly GCA_964539765.1. Taxonomy (GTDB): domain Bacteria; phylum Desulfobacterota; class Syntrophia; order Syntrophales; family Smithellaceae; genus Smithella. Next base: position 31,080 of record CAZIJZ010000012.1, on the reverse strand, counting down.
TCGGATGAGCTGATCAAAAAGCAGATCGCGTGTTTCCCGGACTTTGGCGTGCAGGAAGCGATTGGCGCCGGCTTTAGCCGAACCCAGATCGTCGCCGTCCAGAAATCCACCCGGCAGATTCAGAAAGGCGTAGTCATCCAGCCTCTTTTCGCCGTAGAGCAGTTCGCTCAGATGCACGATATCGGCGACGTCGGCGCCGGCCATTTTGCAGGCATGGGCCATTTCCATTTCACAGTTGGTGCCGTTGCCGGTCAGGATGATTGCTTTGACTTTACGGGACATAAAAAATCCTGCTTTAAAAATTAAGCGTTTTCTGCCAGGCGCTCTTCAGCGCGTTTAAATTTTCTCTAATGATCGTTTTACCTTCGATCCCTTTGACTTCCAGTAAATGTTCCGGTGTGACGGTGCCGATCAGGGCGGCGTTGTTCCCGGCCATGATGTGTTCAAACAACTTTTTATCTTCCGGGTGAACGGTGATGATCAAGCGGCTGGCCGTTTCTGAAAATAAAATATAGTCGTTTCTTTTCCTGCCCTGATAGGGAACCGCCCGCAAATCGGCGCTGATACCCAGCATGCCGGCAATTGCGGTTTCGGCCAGAGCGACCGCCAGCCCGCCGTCGGAGCAATCATGGCAGGACGCGACAACGCCTTTTTGAATGGCTTGGTAAACAGCGCGATAGCTTTTTAGGGCCTTGGCGGCATCCACCCGGGGAACATTGTTGCCGGTGCATTTCCTGGACGCGAACCATTCCGACCCGCCCAGCTCTTCTTTGGTTTCGCCCACCATATAAACAAGGTCGCCGGGTTTTTTGGCATCCATGGTGACGGCTTTGCGGACGTCCCGGATGCGTCCGATGACGGAATAAAGGATGGTCGGCGGAATGGAAATTTTTGTGCGGCCGATCTGATAATCATTCTTCATGCTGTCCTTGCCGGAAATGCAGGGGACGCCGAAGGCGGTGGTGTAATCATAAATGGCCATATTCGCGCGGACGAGCTGGGCCAGTTTGTATTCCCCATCGGGCGTTTTTGCGGATTTTACCGGATCACACCAGCAGAAATTGTCCAGACCTGCCAGATGGTCGATGTCGGCGCCGACGGCAACGGCGTTGCGGACGGCTTCGTCAATGGCGCACGCGGTCATGTGGTAGGTGTCAATGTCGCTGTAGCGCGGACAGATCCCGTGCGCGACAACAACGCCCTCCATGGAATCCAATAGCGGACGAACAACGGCGGCGTCTGAAGGGCCGTCGTTTTGCGCTCCGACCAGAGGCTTGATGACGGAGCCTCCCTGAACTTCATGATCGTACTGGCGAACCACCGATTCTTTGGAACAGATGTTGAGCCGGGCAAGCATTTTCCTGATCTCCGCGCCGTAGTTTTTCGGCGGCGCAAAGCGCGGTTCTTTGTTCTTCGGCTGTTTCCAACGGGCGGTCAGATGCATCTGCGGCACGCCGGCGTGCAGAAACTCCATATCCAGATAAGCGACGGTTTTGCCGTCGTAGAGAACATGAAATTGTCCCGAGTCGGTGAACCGGCCCAGAACGGTCGCTTCCACGTCCATTTTTTGGGCCAGATCCAGGAACGGTTTTATTTTTTTACGATCGATGGCCAGCGTCATCCGCTCCTGCGCTTCGGAGATGAGAATTTCCCAGGGTTGCAATCCCTGATATTTCAGGGGCGCATGGGTCAGATCGAGCTCGCAGCCGCCGGAATAGGTGGCCATTTCGCCCACCGAAGAGGAAAGTCCGCCTGCTCCGTTGTCGGTGATGGCGCGGTAAAGCCCGCGATCGCGTGCGACCAGCAGAAAATCGGTCATTTTTTTCTGGGTGATGGGGTCGCCGATCTGCACGGCCGTTACCGGGGAACCTTCATGCAGTTCTTCGGAGGAGAAGGTTGCCCCGTGAATGCCGTCCTTGCCGATGCGTCCGCCGGTCATGACGATCAGATCGCCGGGCCGGATGTCTTTCTGATGCGTGCTTTTGCCCTTGATCCGCGCAGGCATGATGCCGGCCGTTCCGCAGTAGACGAGCGGTTTGCCCAGGAATCGTTCATCGAAAACAAGGCTGCCGTTCACGGTGGGAATACCGCTTTTATTGCCGCCGTGTTCGACGCCCTCGCGCACCCCTTCATAGATGCGGCGCGGATGCAGGATGCGCGGCGGCAGTTGCTTTTGATGAAACGGCGAGGCGAAGCAAAACACATCGGTGTTGAAAATCAGTTTGGCGCCCAGTCCCGTGCCGAACGGATCGCGGTTGACGCCGACGATGCCGGTCAGCGCTCCGCCGTAAGGATCAAGGGCGGAGGGCGAGTTGTGTGTCTCCACTTTGAAGACCAGATTGTGATCATCGTTGAATTTGATGATGCCGGCGTTGTCCACAAAGACGGAAAGGCAGAAATCCTTCTTTCCTTTCGCCTTGCGGATTTTTGCCGTGGAGCCTTTGATGTAGGTTTGAAAAAGAGAGTCGATGGTCAGTTTCTTCCGGCCGTCGGTATAATCGATGAGGCTGTTGAATATTTTATGCTTGCAGTGTTCCGACCAGGTCTGCGCCAGGCATTCCATTTCCACATCGGTGATGTTCTCACCGAGGCCCTGTTTTTTTCTTGCGGCGCTGATGCGGGCGTTGCTGAAGTAATCGCGCATGGCCTTCATTTCCTCCAGGTTCAGCGCCAAGACGCGTTCCCTGCTGATTTTCAGCAAGTCGTCGTCTCCCGCCCGGGTCAGACTTATTTCCGCCACCACCGGCTTTGCCCTGCCGGCCACCTGCGGGACATAAGCGGATACGCCGCCGGCCATGGCAAAATCCCTGGCGGAAAATATCTGATGACGTTCGATCAAATCGTTGGCTAAAAGACCGGCCGCTATTTTTCCCGCGTCACGGGCGGTAATCTTTCCGCAAATCAGATACTGGCGGGAAGTATAAACGGCAATGGAACGTCCCGTTTTATTGTTGCCCAGAATAAGTTCAATCGCTTCGCGGGCGGTTTTACCGACGTTATCGGTAACGCCGGGACGAAAGCCGACTTCAATCAGCCAGTCAAAACCCGCCGCCAGTGGTTTGTTGATGGAAAATTTCTGGATGACTGGATCGGAAAGAGGTCCTGCGGCGGCTTTTTTAAGTTCTTCCCGGGTCAGATCGCCGGCAATGGTATAAACTTCAATCGTGGCCACTTCCCGAATCGGAAGGGAAAAATTATCAATGATCCGTTTTCTGACTTTCTCGCCCAGAGCGTCGCGGATGCCTTTTTTGAAACCGACTTCAATTCTGCTGACCATGTCCAACCTTGAAATGAGCTTTATTGTGAGACTCAAATTTTAATGAAACTCAGATATTACAAACGCAGTGCGGTAATATCTGTAAGTTGAATTATCCCGCAAGCGAAGCTTGTCGGGGCAAAAACAATCCCGCACAGCGGAGGGTAATGAGACTCGCTAACGATAGGAAGCGTTAGTTGAATTATCCTGCCCCTGCATGGGTATAATACCCCGCAGCTTGCTGCGGAATCAGGGTCCAGGGCTTGCCCTGGGGTTCCTATCCGTGATTTTGTGCCGAACGGACGATGCTTTATACCCAAAAGCGCCGAATTATGCAACTTGCAAATGGGTTTAAATGACAAAATTTGCGAAAATCTCCGGCGGGCGCTTCTTTATTTATCAGATCCGGTCATTTCGCTTGACAGAGGACTTTTTTAATCGTTATATACTGCCTCGTTCCCGGAATTTTCTTTCCTGAAAAAACTATTGATTGATAGCGGAGAAAAATGGAATTCATCCTGATTATCGTAATGATTGTCCTTGTCTTGGCCGGTTTTGCGCTCTTATTCTGGCGAATGGGACGAAGCAGTGACGGTTTTTCGCTGCTGGCTGGCCGGATTGATAATTTGCGTGATATTCAGGAAAGAACCGACCGCTCGGTGCGCGATGAAATAGCGCGTTCGCGTACCGAGTCACAAACGCAGGCGCAGCAGGAACGGACGGAGATTATCCGGTCTTTTAAGTTATTTGAAGATTCCATGCAAAAGCGCCTGTCGGAACTGACTGCCGTGACGGAAAATAAAATAGAAGCAGTCCGGCTGGTGATTGATAATAAGCTTCGGGATATTCAGGAAGATAACTCCCGCCAGCTCGAAAAGATGCGCGAAACGGTCGATGAAAAACTGCAAAACACGCTGGAAAAACGTTTGGGCGAATCCTTCAAACAGGTGTCCGAACGATTGGAAATGGTTCATCAGGGACTGGGACATATGCGTGAACTGGCGGCCGATGTCGGCAATTTGCAGAAGGTTCTGACCAATGTCAAGGCCCGGGGCACTTGGGGCGAGGTCCAACTGGGCGCGCTTTTGGAGGAGATTCTTTCTCCCGAGCAGTATTTGAAAAATGTCCGGATCAACGAAAACAGTGGCGATTTTGTGGAATTTGCCATTAAACTTCCCGGGCAGAGTGACGAGCCCGACGATGCCGTCCTGATTCCGGTGGACGCGAAATTTCCGGTCGAGGATTACCAGCGGCTGCTGGAAGCTCAGGAACGTGCCGACGTAGCAACGGCGGAAGAAGCCGTCCGTCAGCTCGAGGCAAGCATTAAAAAAGCCGCCAGGGACATTTCCCAGAAATACATCGCACCACCGAAAACGACCGATTTCGGTATCATGTTTTTGCCTTCAGAGGGACTTTACGCCGAAGTGATCCGCCGCACGGTTCTGGTCGCTTTTTTACAGCGCGAGTATCACGTCGTAGTGACCGGTCCCACTACCTTTGCCGCTCTTTTAAACAGTTTGCAGATGGGCTTTCGCACGCTGGCCATCCAGAAACGTTCCGGTGAAGTCTGGAAGGTTTTGGGCGAGGTCAAAACGGCATTCGGCCGGTTCGGCGACACGCTGGACAGTGTCCGGAAAAAACTGGAGCAGGCCGCCAATTCAGTCGATGACGCGCAGAAAAAGACAAGAACGCTCTCCAATAAATTAAAAGCGGTAGAGGTCATGCCGGATGTTTTGCCGGCGGATGAAAGCTCTTGCAATGATTTAAAATCAGACCGGATGAATGAAAATTAAAGGGTAGCAAAAATTTTTTTGTGTGGGGGAAAAAGAGAAGATGAGTGAAGCGATAATTGAGCGCCGGCGTGATGACCGCCGCCATGACGATCGGCGACACAGTGAGCGCAGAAAATACGAACGGCGCGAAGACGTGCGGAAAATGAATCAGGAAATTATCCGCGAACAAATGGAAAAGTACCGGGTTTTGCTCACGGATATCAAAGACGCCTATTTCGAGGTTGACGTTCTCGGTAATTTTACCGTGGTCAACAGCGCGATGTGCAATGCTCTCGGGTACGGACCGGAGGAGCTGGTCGGTTCCAAGTATCGCAAGGTCGTGGACAAGGAAGGGGCGAAAAAACTGCAGCAGGCCGTGGAAAAACTGCACAAAAATGATGAACCGGTCAATCTGCTGGATATGGAAGCGGCCAAAAAAGACGGAACAAAAGTGATCTACGAAGCCATGGTTTCTGTGATCAAGGAGACGGACGGCGTGGTTGTCGGATTCAGGGGGGTCGGTCGCGATGTTACCCGCCGCCGGCAGATGGAAGCCGAACTGAAAAAGAATCAGGAAGATCTGATTAAGAAAAATAAAGAAATTGATGAAAGCCGAAAAGACATTCAACTGGCTTTGGTCAGACTCGAAAAAGCTCATGAAGAATTGAAGGCTTCGCAGTTAAAGATTCTTCAGCAGGAGAAAATGGCCTCGATCGGGCAGCTGGCTGCCGGTGTGGCTCATGAGCTGAACAATCCCATGTCCTTTATATCCAGTAATCTGGGCACGCTGGAGAAATATATCAATCGCCTGGTGGATTTTATTCGCGCGCAATCCGAGGCTTTGAAATCCGTGCAGAACGATGCCGTCCTCAAAAAGATGGATAAAAAAAGGTTAGAAGTTAAACTCGATTTCATCCTTGAAGATGCCCGGGTTCTGCTGAAAGAATCGCTCGACGGGTCGGACCGGGTTAAAACAATAGTCCATGAGTTGAACTCCTTTTCCCGGATGGATGAAGAAGAATATAAGAAATCAGACATTAATGAGTGTATCGAAAGCGCCATTACCATTGTCTGGAATGAATTGAAATATAAATCAAAACTCGAGAAAAATTATGGCAGTCTGCCTCTGACCGTGTGTTATCCCCGACAGATGAATCAGGTTTTTGTCAATCTCCTGATTAACGCCGTCAACGCAATCGTTGATAAGGGAGTCATTGCGATTAAAACCTGGCATCAGGACGGTTTTGTCTGGATTGCGGTTTCCGATACGGGCATCGGCATACCCGGTAAAAATCTTGCCAGAATCTTTGAGCCGTTTTTTACGACAAAAGAAACGGGCAAGGGAACCGGTCTGGGGTTGAGTATCACTTACGAAATTATTCAGAGACATAAAGGGGAAATCTCCGTTACCAGCGAAGCAGGAAAAGGCACAACGTTTACGATTAAAATCCCGGTGGTTTAAGCGCGGGAAGCCCTGCTTGCTGAAAAAGAGAAGGTCTCGGGCTGATCTGGATTATTTTCCGTTTGACACAGACTTTTATCTGTGATTTACAAATCGGTAAAAATATTAAGAATTTGGCAAAAAACGGCGCAATAAAATCAGCCGCTTTGAATTTAATTCAAAATCGGAATGATTTTCTGTCCGCCTGATTCAAAATGGAATAAATTTAAGTGGAGGTGTTTATGTTAAAGAATATTTTCAGAATGGTCTTTGTATTGACTTTCAGTTTTTTGATGGCCGGAGCAGTTTTTGCGGCTCCTCCCGTAAAAATCGGCGCGCTGTTTTCCGTGACCGGTCCCGCTTCTCCCCTGGGCGAACCGGAGCGCAATACAGCCGTCATGATGGTTGATGAAATCAACAAAGCGGGTGGAATCAAGGGCCGCAAGCTGGAGCTGATCGTTTACGATACCCAGGGAGACGCCACCAAGGCGGTGCAGGCGGTCAACAAACTCATCAAGGACGATAAGGTTGTGGCGATTATCGGACCCAGCACAACGGGGGACAGCATGGCAATCATTCCGGTTGTCGAAAAATCCCAAATCCCCCTTGTTTCCTGCGCGGCGGGCGTTAAAATAACCGACCCGGTCAAGAAATGGGTTTTTAAAACGGCGCAAAACGATGTTCTGGCGGTGATGAGAATTTATAAAAATCTGCAAAAGCAGAAAATCTCCAGGGTGGCGATTCTGACGGTTTCCGACGGATTCGGTTCTTCCGGTCGCGAGCAGTTGAAGCTGCAGGCTAAAGAATTCGACATCCGCATTATTTCTGATGAAACATACGGTCCGAAAGATACCGATATGACCGTTCAATTGACAAAAATTCGCAACAGCGCAGCCCAGGCCATTATCTGCTGGGGTACAAATCCCGGCCCGGCCCTTGTTGCCAGAAACGCCAAACAACTGGGCATCAAACTCCCGCTGTATATGAGCCACGGCGTTTCTTCCAAAAAATTTATCGATCTGGCCGGTGAAGCAGCGGAAGGAATCATGCTCCCGTCCGGCAAAGTAATCGTTGCCGATCAGCTGCCCGATTCCGATTTGCAGAAGAAAACTCTGCTGAATTATGTAAACAAGTACCGGGTAAAATACAAGGTGGAAGGAGATCATTTCGGCGGACACGCGTATGACGCGATTATGCTGATTAAAAACGCGATGGAAAAAGGAGGCTTCACCCCCGCGGCGATCCGCGACCAACTGGAGAAAACGAAAAAATTTGCCGGTATCGGCGGAACATTCAGTTTTTCTGCACAGGATCATGCCGGCCTGACCAGTGACGCCTTTGTTTTGGTGAAGGTTGAAAAAGGCGACTGGAAGTTAATCAACTGATCTCGTAATCCTTCAATCCGGAAACTCATTTGCGGCGGCGCAGGACCAAACCTGCGCCGCTTTTATATTATGCAAAATCGCCAGATAAATTTATACCATTTCCAAATCAAAAGTGATATTGAAACGACAGTCAATCCCGCCCTCCGTTGAAGCGGAGGGCGGGATTGCGCGGGCTGTCATGAGATTCAAAATTCAGGAACAAACACCTCTGTCGGGCACGCGGGGGGCACTATCGGTGATCTGAATTTTGCAATCCGCATTATTCCAGCCCGGTTGAATGGCAGGCTGTCTCGCTTCTGTGGGACTAAGCGTAAAATATGAACTGTTAATATGCTGAGCAAGCCGACGGTGCAACCTCCTGAACGGTCTTGCGTCAGCATGAGCATCGAAAATGGAAAGTTTTCAACAATTATTTCAATATATTCTGACCGGCCTGTCCAACGGCGCCATCTACGCTCTGATTGGTTTCGGTTTCGCCGTGATTTACAACTCTACCGGCATTATCAACTTTGCCCAGGGCGAGTTTGTGATGCTCGGCGGGATGCTGACTGTTTTCTTGCTGACCGTTCTGCATATGCCTCTCGTGCCGGCAATATTTCTGGCGATTGTTGTTTCAACGGTCGTGGGGATCTTATTCGAACGTTTCGCCATCAGGCCGTTAAAGGACGCACAACCGCTCAGCCTGATTATTATCACCATCGGGGCCAGCATTTTTATCCGCGGCGTGGCGATGCTGATCTGGGGAAAAGACACCCACGCGCTGCCCGCCTTTTCCAGCAACGATCCTCTTTATATCGCCGGCGCCACCATTTTGCCCCAGCATCTCTGGATTCTGGGCGTTACGGTTTTAATCATCATTGCCAGCAGAATATTTTTTCATCACAGTATTGTCGGCAAAGCCATGCGCGCCTGCTCCTACAATCCGCTCGCGGCGGGACTTGTCGGCATCAATGTTAAAAGCATGGTTTTGCTTTCCTTTGCCTTGAGTGCGGCCATCGGCTCTCTGGCGGGAATCATCATTGCTCCGCTGACGATGACGTCTTATGACGTCGGCGTCATGCTCGGCCTGAAAGGATTTTGCGCGGTCATCATCGGCGGAATGAGCAGCGGCATGGGAACGGTCCTGGGCGGTCTTCTGCTGGGTCTGCTGGAGTCTCTGGGCGCGGGTTACATTTCCGCCAGCTATAAAGATGCCATCGCTTTTATCATTTTGCTGTTGATTCTTTTTATTCGTCCCGAGGGGCTATTCAGGAAAAAAGAAACGGAGCGATTCTAGCGCGAAGGCGTTCAGGACCGGACCGGAAATTTATTGTTTCGTAAGTTGAAGTAAATTATGGTGACAAAAAAAAATCGTCAGTTGGTTATTTTTCTGATTTTCGCCGCCGCCGCGTTGTCGGCTCCGTTTTTCTTAAAAGGCAATTATCTTCTCAATGTGCTTGTTTTCGTCGGCATCAATACCATGCTGGCCCTGGGATTGAATCTGCTTCTGGGATATGCCGGGCAGATTTCACTGGGGCACGCCGCTTTTTTCGGCATGGGCGCGTATATTTCCGGCATCATCACTTCCCGATATCCGATCGAACCTTTTCTGGTGATCATTCTGGCGGCGGTGTGCGTGGGAGCGCTCGCTTTTGTCATCGGTTTTCCGATTTTGAAATTGAAAGGTCATTATCTGGCCATGGCTACACTCGGCTTCGGCATCATTATGTATATCATTTTTAACGAGACCGTGGACTGGACAGGCGGACCATCGGGGTTATCGGGAATTCCCAGCCTCCGTATCGGTTCGCTTATTTTCGACAATGACTGGAATAATTATTATCTGGTCTGGGTTTTTACTCTGGCGATGATGCTCCTCGCTATTAATCTGTCCCAATCGAGAATCGGCCGGGCTCTCCGCGCCATTCACGATTCCGAGGTGGCTGCCCGCGTTATGGGCGTTAACGCCAGAATGCTGAAAGTGCAGATATTCACAATTTCCGCGGTTATATCGGCGGTTGCCGGAAGCCTTTATGCTCACGTCATGACCTTCATCGCCCCGGCGTCCTTCGGCTTCAACTTTTCCGTGGAACTGCTCACGATGATTGTTATCGGCGGTCTCGGCAGTGTATACGGTTCGTTTCTGGGCGCGGTCATTTTGACCCTGCTGCCGGAATTTCTGCGCGTTTTTCAGGATCTGGATATCGTGATTTACGGATTGATGCTGATTCTGATGACCATGTACATGCCCGGAGGACTGGTCAGCGGTATTGAGGCAATGTCAGGATTTGTATCGTCCCGCCTGAACAAAGGAAAAGGTGTGTAATGCTCCGTCTTAAAAACATAACCCAGATTTTCGGCGGACTGACGGCCCTGGAAGATGTTTCGTTTACAGTAAAAGAAGGATCGATCACCGGCGTGATCGGTCCCAACGGCGCCGGGAAAACAACGCTGTTTAATGTTGTTACCGGTCTTTATACTCAGACCCAAGGCGAAGTGTTTCTCGGCGGTGAAAACATTTCTTTTTTGAACACCGAAGAGCTGGCCGGACGGGGGCTGGTGCGCACCTTTCAAAATGTGGAACTTTTCCGCCAGATGAATGTCCTGGAAAATGTCATGGTCGGCCTGCACACCCGAAGTAAAAGCGGCATTTTTTCGTGCGCTTTCAAACTTCCCGGGCAGATCAGAGAAGAAAAAAATATACGGGAAAAAAGCATGGAATGGCTTGAGTTTACCGGAATTGCCGGCCTGGCCGACGTGACCGCCGGGAATCTGCCGTTTGGCAAGGGAAGACTTCTGGAAATTTCCCGGGCCCTGGCCGCCAAACCGAAGATGATATTAATGGACGAACCGGCGGCGGGTCTCAACAGCCGGGAAACAGCGGAACTGGCTTTGCTGATCCGTAAAATTTGCCAGTCCGGTGTGACCGTGGTGCTCGTGGAACACGACATGGATCTGGTGATGGATGTATGCGAGTCGATTGTTGTGCTGAACCTCGGGAAAAAACTGGCCGAGGGCACGCCGCGGGAAATTCAGGAAAATCCCGCCGTGATAGCCGCCTATCTCGGTGAAGATAATAATGATTAAGATGATGCTATGCTGAAGATAAAAAACATCAATACCTATTACGGACAGGCGCAGGCGTTAAAGAATGTTTCCCTGCATCTCACCGAAGGAGAAATCGTCACGCTGATCGGCGCCAACGGGGCCGGCAAGACGACACTTCTGAATTCCCTGTCCGGTGTTGTGCCGCCCAGGGATGGCCAGATTATTTTCAACAATGTGCCGATCAATAATTTTGCCGTGCATCAGATTGTCCGGCTCGGAATTTCTCAGGTTCCGGAAGGCCGACAGGTATTCAAACCGGTTTCGGTCGAGGATAATCTGGAACTCGGAGCGTATCTGCATTATAAAATGTTTGGCGGCGGTGATGAAATCGGCAAAAACAAAGAGATGGTTTACAACCTGTTTCCGATTCTCCGGGAAAGACGCAGGCAGCTGGCCGGCACTTTGTCCGGCGGAGAGCAGCAGATGCTGGCCATCGGACGCGCGTTTATGACCCGACCGAAACTGATGCTGTTGGACGAACCGTCCATGGGACTGGCCCCGCTGGTGGCGCAGGAAATTTTTCGGGTTATTGTCAATCTGTCCAGGGAGCAAAAAACCACCGTTCTGCTTGTCGAGCAGAATGCGCGCGCGGCGCTGAAAATGGCCCATCGCGGTTATGTGCTGGAAACGGGGCGCATGATTCTGGAGGGTACGGCGGCAGAGCTGCTCAATAACCGGGACGTTCAAAGAGCTTATCTCGGCAGGGATAAAAAAGAAATATGGGAAAGATAAAATTTTTACAGGGGATCATCAATCGTTGCCGTAAATATTTTTAACAGCGTTCCTTTGAAGGAGGTGTTTATGAATATCTGGGATACGACTCATGAGTGTATGTCGCGCGATGAGCTGGAACAGCTGCAGTTGGAAAGGCTTCAGGCTGTCGTCAACCGGGTTTATAAAAATGTTACACATTACCGCAAAGTGTTCGGTGACGCGGGCGTCATTGCGGAGGATATGCGTTCTCTGTCCGATTTGACCAGGCTTCCCTTTACCACGAAAGACGATCTGCGCGTTAACTATCCTTACGGGATGTTTGCTGTGCCGCTGAGAGAAGTTGTGCGCATTCATTCATCCACCGGCACCACCAGCAAGCCGATTGTGATGGGTTACACAAAAAACGACATCAAGATCTGGTCCAATCTCGCGGCGCGCTTCATGACCGCCGCCGGTGTAACGCGTGACGACGTGGTCCAGATCACCTTTCGGTACGGCCTTTTTACGGGCGCGTTCGGCGTTCATTACGGCGCGGAGACCATCGGCGCCTCGGTGATTCCGATGGGGACCGGCAACACGGACAAACAGATCATGATCATGCAGGATTATAAGACAACGGTTCTGGTCAGCACCTCCAGTTACGCGATTGCTCTCGCGGACCGTCTGGAAAAACTGAATATTGATCCCAGGTCCCTTTCGCTGAAAGTCGGACTTTTCGGCGGAGAGCCGTGGTCGGAGCAAATGCGGGAAGACATTGAAAGAAGACTATTATTGAAAGCGACCGACAACTATGTCATCTCCGAGTTGACCGGTCCGGGCATCGCCGGTGAATGCCTGTGTAAGAAAGGAATGCATATTTATGAGGATGCTTTCATTCCGGAAATTATCGATCCGGAAACGGGAGTCGTATTGCCCGCCGGCGCCGAGGGCGAGCTGGTCCTGACAACGCTGGTTCGAGAAGCTTTTCCGATGATCCGTTATCGCACCGGCGACATCACCCGTCTGGACTATGCTCCCTGTGAGTGCGGGCGGACGATGGTACGCATGCAAAAAGTCATGCGGCGTTCCGACGACATGCTCATTGTCCGGGGTGTGAATGTTTTTCCTTCCCAGATTGAGGACGCCCTTTTCAGCGTGGCGCAGGGAGAAACCCCCTATCAGATCGTCGTCGAAAGAAAAGACGCGATGGATAGTCTGGAAGTCGTTGTCGAAGTGACGGACAGGATATTTTCCCTGGAGTTGCAGAAGCAGCGGTCTTTTCTGGAAGCGATTAAAAAGCGCATGGCTTCGGTAACGGGCATCGGTGTTGGTGTCCGGCTGGTCGAGTCCAAAAGCATTCCACGGCAGATGGGGAAAATTCAGCGGGTGCTGGACCAAAGACAGATATAACCGCGCAGAAGTTATTTGCGCTGTTTATTCGGCTTACGGCAGGAAGGAATTCCTTTTCCGGTGTTGCATTGACAGGTAATCAGCGTCTGAGTTGGGACAAGTCCCAGATCTAAAATCATCTCGTGATCCAGAGAACTGTTCCGTCCCGCCGTTGTCAGATAATCACCGGTCATCAGAGAATTGGCGCCGGCGACAATACCCAGAGGAAGTAATTGACGCAGATTTTTTTCCTTGCCGCCGCATAGCTTGATATCTTTGTCCGGGAGCATGAAACGGAAAATGGCGATGGTCATGAGGATTTCCATGGGCGGCAATGCCTTCATGTGGCTCAGCGGCGTTCCCTTGACGGGATGAAGAATATTCAGAGGAACGGAATCGACATTCAGTTCCCTTAAGGTTTCGGCCAGTTCGATGCGATGAGAAATGTTTTCGCCCATGCCGATCAGAGCGCCCGCGCAAACGGATAACCCGGCCTCTTTCGCGGCCTGAATCGTTGCGATATCTTCCTCGTAATCATGTGTCGTGCAGATGTTTTTAAAGAAACTGCGGGCTGTTTCCAGGTTATGATGATAGCGAAATAACCCGGCCGCTTTCAGCTCCATCGCTTTCTCCCGGTCAATCATTCCCAGCGAAGCGCAGGGGATCATGCCGGCTTCTCGTACGCCTTTAATTGCCCTGATGATTTCCTTCATCTCTTTTTGGGTGTTCAGGCGTTTACCGCTGGTGACGATGCCGAAAAATTCCGCTCCGTTTCTTGCCGCCTGGACAGCCTCGGCAATAATCTGCTTTACTGTTTTGAGAGGATAAGAGGGCGCGTTCGTCTGGTAATGTGAGGATTGGGCGCAGAATCCGCAGTCCTCCGGGCAGCGGCCGGATTTGGCATTGGTGATACCGCAGAGGATTATTTCCCGGCCTTTGAAGTGTTCCCGGATTTCGGAGGCGGCCGAAAGGATCAGCCAGGGATTCCCGGATGCTTCAATGAAAAGTTCCAGCGATTCGGAGGCGCTGACGGGAACCGATTTTTTAATGATTTTGTTTTTTAACTTTTCTGCCGGATTCATGTTTGCTTTCTGCCTCTTGAACACGTTCTATCCATCTGGCTCACAGCCTTCTTCTTTTGAGTATCTCGATCAGTTTGTCGTGATAATAATAAACGGCGATAAAGACCGTTATGCCCAGGATCAGAATAACGGTAAGAAGGGTGTACTGTCCATTGCGGGCGACGTTGCCGGTAACGGAGAGCATCATCGTGCCGAAGATTCGTCCGGCCGTGGAGATGATGATGAAAGTTCCCGTGGGGATGCGGCTGACGCCCATGATGTAGCATAAGTAATCCTTGGGGAATCCCGGAATGAGAAAAAGAAGGAAAGAAACCAGAAGCCCCTTGTGTTCCATGAAATGGTCGAATTTTTCAAAGACTTCTTTTTTGACGACATTTTCCAAAAGCGGTTCGCCGAAAAATCTCGCCAGCATAAAGGCAATCCAGGAACCGATCGTGAGACCGATGGTTGAGTAAATGGTTCCCCAGAGCGGTCCGTAGAGATAACCGCCGATGATACCGGTCAGTTCCCCCGGAATAGGGGCTGCCACCACCTGAATAATCTGCACAATGATAAAAATAAACTGGTCGTAAGGATAGGAAAGGATGAAATGCACCAGTCTGTCTCTGTCTCTAAAGAAATGATGCAAGTCGTAATGAATAAAAACGACAGCCGATAAAGCAATGAATAAGAATAAAAAGAAAATTCTGTAGGCCAGACGTTTATCCATGAACTGTTTTAATCCTTCAACGTTTTGATTCTTTACGGCTGGCGTTTTTTTATAGCATTATTTGGCTTTCGTCAATCCTATTATCGAATAATAACGGTTGTTTCCTCTCCTCCATGTTTAAAAAAGCATCAAGTAAAAGGGTTGACTTTGAAAATACTCTGTGCAAAAACAAACGAAAATTGTCAATCGTATTTTGTTCAACTGCTGCATTATTGTCGAACAAGAAAAGGGGGAAAGGAATTTTATGGCTAAAATTCCGCAGAAACTGGAAAGAAAAAAATCGGAAATTTATAAAGATGCGCCCATCGCGAAATTCGGCGAAAGAAAACCTGATTTTACGACGATGGGCAGAAAAATAAAAAATCCGCACCGGAAATTCCGGGAAGTGGTTTGTGTTGAAGCCTGCCGGACGCCCTACGGCCGAGCGGGCGGCGCCTTGAAAGATTTGTCTGCGATGGAACTGGGCGCGCTGGCGATAAAAGAACTGTTGCGCCGCACTGCAGGAAAATTAAATCCCGCGGACATCGATTACATTTTCATGGGACAGGTCGTTCCCGCCGGTTGCGGCCAGATTCCCGGCAGACAGGCGACGATTCTCGCGGGCGTGCCGGAATCCGTTCCGTCCATAACCGTCAACAAGGTCTGTTCTTCCGGGATCAAGACCATCGATCTGGCCTTTCAGATGATTTTGCTGGGACGAGCCGAAATCTGCATCGCGGGCGGCCAGGAAAGCATGAGCAACTGTCCGTTTGTCCTGCCGGATATGCGCTGGGGCGCCAGAATGGCTCTTCCCAATGGCCGCGTGGTCGATTCAATGGTTTACGACGGTTTGTGGGATGCCTTTTACAATCGCCACATGGCCATCCATGGTTCCGAAGTGGCCGACGAATTCGGTTTCTCCAGACAGGAACAGGACGAGTGGGCGGTCAACTCGCAGATGAACGCGGTGCGGGCGATGAATGAAGGAAAACTCGACGATGAAATATTCCCGGTAGAGGTGAAGCAGGGCAAAAAAATAACGATCATGGATAAGGACGAGGGACCAAGACCGGAGACCACGCTGGAAAGTTTAGCCAAACTGCCGCCTGTTTTCAATCATACAAGCACGGTTACCGGACAGCCGGGGAGCGTCACCGCAGGTAACGCTCCGGGCGTCAACGATGGCGGAGATGTCTGTCTCTTAATGAGCAGGGAGAAGGCTGACGCACTGGGACTGAAACCTATTTTTACCATCGTGGATTATGCCGAGGTTTCCCAACCGACAAAGGATATTGCCACGGTTCCCGGACTGGCCATCAAGAAGATCCTGGAGCAAAACGACATGACACTCGACCAGATGGACGTCATCGAGATCAATGAAGCTTTTGCGGCGGTGGCACTGGTCAGTTGCCGTTCTATCCTGGGGATGTCCAGGGAGGACATGTTTAAGAGAGTGAATGTCAACGGCGGAGCGGTGGCCTTCGGTCATCCGATCGGCGCCACCGGAGCAAGAATTCTCATGACGCTGGGCTATGAACTCAGGCGTCGCGGAAGAGGCTGGGGCGTTTGCGGTATCTGTTCCGGACACGCGCAAGGCGACGCGATGCTGATCAGAGTGGATTAAGAATATAGAGCGGAGGGTAGTGAGATCCAAGTTTCAGAAACGAAGTACACTGAAACTTGGAGATCGAACTAATGAAACTCAAATATTACAAGCAAAGCGAAGTAATATTTGCTAGTTGAATTATCCCGTGTGTATAGCACATAGGGATATCCTGCATAAGCATGGATATAATACCCCGCAGCAAGCTGCGGAATTAGCGTCCAAGGCTTGCCCTGGGGTTCATACACCGTGATTCCGCCTGATTGAACGGCTCCGAATAGAGACGATTCTGTCCCGCTTGCGGAAGAATTACGAAACGATAATATTTATCCTTTATATGCGCCGGAGGATTGTACCAGCGGGTTTCATATATTCCTGTTTTTCCCCGGTCGATTGTATTTTGAAGAAGCACGGCAATATCGTACCCGCTGTCATTCAGCGGTTGTTCGTTCATCAGGCTCTGTCTCCATGATTTTTTATCCGAACTTTCTTCTATGCCGACCAATGTTTTTCCCCATATAATCAAACGGGGTGGAAGGTCCTGCCAGACAAAGGACCAGTAAGGTTCCTCATCGGCTGTTGAGGTAATAAATTCCGGATCGGAAATTATTCTTCTGACCGCTTCACCGGAATGATGTCCGGTTGTAAATTTTTTTCCCCTCAGGGTATAGGACCATTTTTCCGGAAGATGCGACACGTTTGATCCGTTTTTCATGTCCAGCGTCAGTTTGCTCACGTGTGCGGCCAGAAAGGGCTGGGTCTGCGGTCCGTAAAGCGTATGTCCGCCTTCATACCGCTGGATGCTGTATTCTTCCGGTGTGGTGACGTAGCCGAAATAGCCGTTGGCGCAGCTGACGACAACAAAATGACGCAAATCGTTTTTATTTTCTGAAATCAGTTTATTCCTGCACTGTCCGGCCAGCCGGACACCGGCTTCTTTTGTTGTTTCAAAAGGCAGGGGTATAATCAGAACATCATCAATCTGAATCGTTTGCAGGAATGACCGGTGCGGGAAATTATCCCGGCGAAGGAAGATGTATTGCAGAGGACCGGCCAGGGTACGCTTATGTCCCTGACATGATTTTGTAAAGAACCACCGGGCTGACCCCTGCCGGAGCCAGGGGAGTTTGCGGATAACCGGAGACGGTCCGTCGTCCGCTCCGGCGGCGAGTGACGAACCCACGACAGGCCTCGGACAGAGACATATTCCGTCGACGCATGGCTCGGAAAAAACGTCTATCTCCCGGGCTGCGAAATTTACGGCCACGTCATCTTTTAATTTCCCGTCCAGGGAATGGAAAAGTTTCAACGCTTTTTGTCCGACGGAGGTTCCTATCCGGCGTGCTTCAGTAAATCCCTGTTTTTGATAATTCGGCGAACTGTCGGCGTGCGTGCCGTTAAAGGCGGCATGGATGGGGTCCCATGAAGTTTTGTAAACGTTCTTTATCCCCTGTTCCACTTCCCGTTCAATGTAGGCGAAGACGTCGCCGTTGTAGAGATTGTTTCCGGACGGAACTGCCGTTCCATGGATGGAAAAACTCGAAACTGCCGCGAGAGGCCGGTATTTTTTGTCATTATCCTTTACGTCAACACGGATCATATATATATCCGGATTAACCGCTTCATAAATATCCGGGAGCTTTTTCGCGGCAACATTTTTATTCGCTCGGTAGGCTTGAATGCTCCGGTTGCGGGTCATGTGACTAATTTGAGTTTTTCCGGTGGCAATCCTAGCCGGTTTTCTTTCCGCGCAGGCGCGAATGATCGCTGCTGCAATTTGACCGGACAGATAATCAAAATATTCAGAATCGAAACCGGCGGCGTTGGCGGCGTTATCGTTGTAAAAATTATTTTCAAAGTAGTTGCCCGGTCCCGAATGCGTGTGAGTTCCCGCAATCATCAACCCGTTTATACTGACATCTGTTTGTTGGGCAATCCGTTCCGCCACCCGCTGATTGAGCAACAGGGAGCCTGTTAAAAGATCGCATTGAACTAACGCGACGGCGCGGCCCGCAAGGGGCTTTAAATATAACACGCGGGCGAAGAGTCTGGTGCGGAAACCTTTTCCGTAATTTGCCCACATGGAATATCCCGCCATTGGCATGCCGGGAGGCGGTGTGATGTCGGCTCTTGCCGCTCCTGCCAGAAGATGTTTGTTTTGCCAGGATTGTTGAGGCGCCTGCCTGACGATCTCGATTTGAGCGTTATTGCTGAAAAAAGAACATCCCGATAAAAAAAATAATAAGAGCAGCGATGAAAGTAATATTTTCCCTATTCTCGTAGTCGTCACTGCACATCCTTGTTCTCTTAACCGTATTGTTGCCAAAACATGATGCCTGAATGTATTTCCGATCATAGCAGAAAAAATATTGAAATCAATGCGTAGTTATGTGAGGATGTTCCCGATATCATTCAATAATGTTAATGCCTTGTTTTGCCGGCCAGTGATTTTTCAGGGCCGTGATGATCTGGTCAGGCGGGAGGGATTTTTTCATCATCACAATGAATCAAAGTTAATTTTGAGGTATAAAAGAGT
Source organism: uncultured Smithella sp. (assembly GCA_964539765.1). Lineage (GTDB taxonomy): Bacteria > Desulfobacterota > Syntrophia > Syntrophales > Smithellaceae > Smithella. Next base: position 12,148 of record CAZIJZ010000012.1, on the reverse strand, counting down.
TGAAAATGACGGTTAGTTGTGCGAAGGTTCATATCCAAAACCTTAAAATATCAGTAAGTTTTGTTGATCAATAATTTGCAAGGGGTTCTTGATGACCGGAAATCCGGATATTTCCATTGTCGTACCGGTATATGGAAGCGATATCACTCTGGCACCTCTTTATCAGAGGACTGTTGCGGCGGTCAGCCCGGTTACGGAAAGTTTTGAAATTATCCTGGTCGATGACTGCGGACCGGGAAAACCATGGGAAATCATTGGCGCAATGGCGAAACAGGATTCCCGGGTGATCGGCCTGAAACTTGCGAAGAACTTCGGCCAGCATAGCGCGATTAAAGCCGGGGTGGATTTGGCACGCGGACAATGGGTTGTCATTATGGATTGCGATCTGCAGGATCGCCCCGAAGAAATTCCCCGCTTCTGGGTCAAAACGCAGGAGGGATACGATGTGGTTGTCGGCCGTCGGGTGGAAAGGCAGGATGGAATGATCACGCGTATGTTTTCGCGTGTCTTTCACGGTCTTTTGAGATTGATGACCAGCAAGCAGAGCGACGCGGCTCAGTCCAATTTTGGCATTTATTCCCGACGTGTTGTTGATAAAATAAAAGCATTGCCCGAACAACCTTTCTATCTGCCCTTGCTGGTCAGGCGGGCGGGCTTCGACGTGATGCCCATTGATGTTGAGCACGATAAGCGACCCTACGGAAAATCAGGCTATACTTTCAGCAGCAGACTATCTCTGGCTGTCGATATTCTTGCTTCTTCTTACGATCATCCGTTAAGAAGGTTTCCTCTTTTCAGGTTTTTCAGTCATTCCCCAAGGAAGCCTCTTTATGTGGTGAAAGATCAGATCCGGATGACATAAGGAAGCCATAAATTTATTGTGAGACTCAAATTTTAATGAAACTCAGATATTACAAACGCAGTGCGGTAATATCTGTAAGTTGAATTATCCCGCAAGCGAAGCTTGTCGGGGCAAAAACAATCCCGCACAGCGGAGGGTAATGAGATCCAAACTTCAGAAACAACGTGTACTGAAGTTTGAAGGTCGAACTATCCTGCATAAGCATGGATATAATACCCCGCAGCTTGCTGCGGAATTAGGGTCCAGGGCTTGCCCTGGGGTTCATACCCGTGATTGCGTTTTGATCATGCTGAATCAGTTTTGCAGATGCGGGAAAGGGCCTGATCGTCTTTATGAAAATCAGGGTTGAAAATGTGCCGGGGACGGAGACAATAAGCCGTGAAAGATAAAATCAAGATTCCTTTTAATAAACCCTATATTGCGGATAAGGAGCTTTCTTATATCGCTCAGGCCGTGAGGGAGAACAATCATACTGCCGGTGATGGTCCGTTTACAAAAAAATGTCAGACCTGGCTGGAAAAAAAACTCAATTGCCGCAAAGTTCTTCTGACGCATTCGTGTACGGCGGCTCTGGAAATGTCGGCGATTCTGGCAGAGATTCAGCCCGGCGATGAAATCATCATGCCTTCTTATACGTTTGTTTCCACGGCGAACGCCTTTGTCTTGCGGGGAGGCGTCCCGGTATTCATCGATATCAGACCGGACACGCTCAATCTTGATGAGACGCTGATTGAAGCGGCTGTGACACCACGTACCAGGGTTGTCGTGCCGGTTCATTACGCCGGTGTTTCCTGCGAAATGGATGTTATTATGGATATCGCCCGTCGGCACCATCTGTTCGTGATTGAAGATGCGGCGCACAGTATCCTGAACTCTTATAAAGGACAGCGATTGGGAACAATCGGTCATTTCGGCGCCTGCTCATTTCACGAAACGAAGAACATGATTTCGGGGGAGGGCGGTGCGCTGCTGATCAATGATGAAACGTATTTCGAACGCGCGGAAATTATCCGGGAAAAGGGCACCAACCGCAGTCAATTCATTCGGGAAGGTCTGCGTCAATACACCTGGGTGGATATCGGTTCTTCTTACCTGCCCAGCGATATTATTGCCGCGTTTCTCTATGCCCAGATGGAGAACGTCGATCAAATTATCGTCCGACGCAATGTGATTTATGATTTGTACTGGAAGAGCTTGAATCCGTTGGCGGAAAAAGGGCTGATCCGGTTGCCGCTCAAACTTAACGATTGCTTCAGCAATGGACATATTTTCTATATAATAACCGCATCTCTGGCCGAAAGAATCGAACTGAATTCGTTTTTAAAAGACCGGGGAATATCGGCCTTTTTCCATTACGTGCCGCTGCACGGTTCTCCAGCCGGTAAATTATACGGAAGGACCTGCGGTACCCTGGAGGTGACGACCAGGGTCAGCGACTGTCTTTTACGTTTGCCTCTCTACCACGAGATGACGGAAGAAGACGTTCAAGTCGTTGTTAAGGCCATTATGGATTTTTATAAATTCCGCTGATTGTACGATGCGGCATCCGGTTAATAAAAAATTTATTTTAAGAAACACAAGGTGGAAAACTGATACATGGGAGATAGGGAAGAAAACAGAAGAGAGCCCGCCCTTACGGGCCATGACACCAAACAACATCCTGCATGGGTATCTTCTTTTTTTGCTTTTTCGGAAAAAATTTCAGCATCCGTCAATTTGAAGTGGTTCATTATCTCGCTTCTGCCTGTTTTGATTTTGCTGAAATATCCGGTGGACAGGATCGATTATGATTTGTGGTGGCAGATGGCCCACGGAAAATATTATCTCACGCACCATACGCTGAAAATTGATCTCTCGATGTTTTCCTGGACACCCACGGATTCCGCCTGGATTTATAATACCTGCCTGGGTAGCATCGTCATCTACCTTTTTTATCATTTCATGGGCGGATTCGGATTATGGTTGCTTCAATGGCTGGTATTCGCCGGGATCGTTCTTGCCTTTTACCTCTTTCTTCGCCTGATTAACCAGCCTCGTGATACAACCAGCATGACGATCATTGCTGCGGTTTTTATGGCTTGTTCCATAGCCTGCCGTTATTACAAGCCGGAGCTGTTTTCGGCGCTTTTATTCTGCTGGACTGCATTTATATTTTTTTATATCAAGATCAAGAGCAGCAAATATCTTGTTTATCTGTATCCGCTGATTTTCGCTTTCTGGGTCAATCTGCATGGCGCGTTTGTTGTCGGCATTGTTTTCCTGACCATGGCTTTTGCCGGTGAAATGCTTAACCGGATTATTTTTCCGAAAAAGTCATTGACTACCGAATCTCTGATTCATTTTGGAATAGCCCTTTTTCTCTCCGGGATAGCCACATTGCTGAATCCTTACGGCATAGATTATTTGCAGAACCTCTTTCCTACAATCATGAACGCTATCGGCGTGGGAGATTATTCCGGCCCGTATGACAAGTTTGTTCTGGCTTACGCGAGCCTCTGGCCTTACTTGAAGACAATGGGGCCTGAATTATTCGGTGTCGGAATGACGGCCTGGATATTAACGCTGATGATTTTGTGCATTGTGAGTCTTATTGTTTATGAACTGGTAAAACATAAGTCGTGTGATTTTGCTTTATTGATCGTTAGCCTGGCATTGTACTGGAAGGGTATGGAAACAAGCCGGGCATCCTATTTTCTGCCGATAGCATTTTTCTTCATCTTTTTCTATCTGCTGATTCACCGGCTGAAACTTGTCCGGTTCAGCGGCAGAGCAACCGTTTTTGCCGTTCTTATTTTCATCTTCTTTTTTACAGTGGTTTCATTTTTTAACATCAGATACGGTGCGGATAACAAGTGGTTCGGCAGGGATCTTGACGGTTTTGTGCCGGTCAAAGAAGTGGAATTTCTGAAAAAATACAAACTGGAGGGGCCGATATTCAATGATTATGTTATCGGCGGTTATCTGACATGGGCTTTATATCCGGATTATAAAGTTTTCATTGATCCCCGCGGCGGTCTGTACAACAACCGGGTATTTCCCGATTACATGGAATTCACCATGAAACATGTAACCGGGGATGACATTCGCCGCTTCAGAGAAAAGTATCCTTTTAAAATTGCTATTCTTCATTATCGGCAGATGGCTCTTATTTTTGATTTTTTGCAGGCCGGAGACGACTGGCGTTTGTTATATTTTGAAAAAAATGCCGCTATCCTGATTCATAAATCATTGCTGCCTGTTATTCAAACGACAGTCGGTAACGAAAGCTTGAGTCCTGTGCGTTTCAAGCATGTAAGAAATCCTGAAATTCTTATTAATGTTTTTAACTTTTATGTTCGACTCGATCCAAAAGCCGGAAGGTATATTTATTATGTCTTTAAAAGAAATGTCAGTGATTACTTCAAACTGAAAAGCGACATTTTGACAGCAATGGACTCTGAAATCCTCGTGAAGGAAAATGAGCTCCGGGAAAAGGCCCGTTGGCTTTCTCCATGAAGACTTTAAAAAAAACATTGCCCGATGCAAAAAATATTTCTTTACATATCATTGAAACGTGTAAATATGAGCATCAAAATTCACTTGAAGAGCGCAGACAAGCCCCGTCTTGCGGTGGATCAATGAACTCAGCCTCATTTGGCATATTTATTTCGAATATTGATCAGGAACGTTTTGGTATAAAAACGGCCAGAGCTGTGGACTTGACCACCGCCAATCTCCCTTTTGTGTTGGATTTCTGCATCAGCCATGACGTGAAGCTTTTGATTGCGCGCTGCAGCATATCCGATCTTGACGCGGCTCAGTCCATGGAAAAACAGGGCTTTCTATTGATGGACACGCTTGTTTATTATACATTTGATCTTGTCCGGCGGCCCGTGTCATGTGCCGTCTGCAACGTAAATTTCAGACCGATCCGGGCCGGCGAGGCGCCATCGATAGAAAGGGTGGCTGTGGAGTCCTTTCGAAGTTACTTCGGACATTATCACGCCGATAAAAAACTGGATAAAAAAAAATGTGATGAAGTTTACGTTGATTGGGCAAAAAAAGCGTGTCAGGCCAACGGGGCCGATGAAAATTTTCTGGTCGCTGACATTCAAGACCGAATCGTGGCTTTTGGTGTCTTCAGACTCAACAGTGTGGATGAAGGCGAGTTGTTCCTCGGAGGAATACATCCTGAATATCAGGGACAGGGAATCTATCAATCTTTTTTACACAGGGCCGTGGAATGGTGTCTGTTAAAAAACGCTAAAAGAATGATTATTTCAACCCAGCTTAATAATGTCGCCGTGCAAAAAGTTCTCACGAAATTCGGATTTGAAATCACCAGAGGGTGCTATACATTCCATAAGTGGTTTGATTAGCGATTTGCGGTCTGGTGTTGAAAAAATTACAAAGAAAAAGAACAATAATTTTTTCTCGTTACCTGGAGTCGCATGGGCGAAAAGGAAATAATCCCCGCTAACGATTTATTAAAGAATCAAAGTCAGAAACCCGACCACCGGCCGTCGATAACTTCTTCTTTGATTGCCGTTTCTGAAAAACTGGCTGCTTTCCCAGGTCTAAAGTGGACGATAGCCATTTTATTGCCTGTTCTGATTTTATTGGCATATCCGCTGCCGCGCGGCGATTATGATTTATGGTGGCAGATGGCGCTCGGCAAATATTATTTAACCCATCATACGCTGGTCATTGATCATTCCATTTTTTCCTGGACGCCATCGGATCCGGGCTGGATCTATAACACCTTTTTGGGCAGCATCATTATTTACTTGATTTATAGCTGGATGGGCGGGTTCGGATTATGGCTGCTGCAGTGGATGATATTTGGCGGGATCTTTCTCTCCTTTTATTTTTTTCTGCGTTTTCTCGGGCAGCGTTTGGACATTACCGCTATCACCATTATTGCCGCTGTCGGTTTATCCTGCACCGCCTCCTGCAGTTTTTACAAACCTGAATTATTCTCTCCGCTGATTCTTGCCTGGATGGGCGTCATCTTTCTTTTTGCCAAGTTGCATCACCAGAAATTCATTTTCTATCTTTATCCCGTGATTTTTTCCGTTTGGGTTAATCTGCACGGCGCTTTTCTTCTGGGCTTTTGTTTCCTGGCTTGCATTACTCTGGGCGAAATTTTAAACAGATTTTTTTCCCTGAAGAAAGCATTCACCGTTAATGAAATTACCCATTTGGTCATCGCCTGTTTTTTATCTTTCGTCGCTATTTTCATCAACCCATACGGTATCAACTATCTTTTGAGCATCTATCATGGCGTTACTTCCGAGGCGCTGGGGATAAACACCAATTATATACAGGCTTATGTCAGCCTCTGGCCGCATTTTAAGGATATAAAGGAGATGGACATCTCCTTTTATAAAATGGGTCGAATTGCCTTGATCATGGCCGTGATGATATTTGCGCTGGCCGGTCTTTTTGTCTATGAATTCATAAAAAAGAAATCTGTCGATTTTTCGTTTTTGCTTCTTGTGATTGCCACATTTATCGGAAGCATGTGGGTTGTCAGAACGACGTACATGTTTCCTCTGGTGTTTTTTTTCACATTCTTTTATCTGCTGTATCGGTCAGGCATAACCTGGATTTCCGCGAGGATCACCATCCTGTCCCTGATTATTTTTATTTTGTTGTTTGCCAACGTTACCTATTTTACAATGAGATATGGTGCCGGTGAAAGGTGGTTCGGGGCCGGACTTGATGACAGGATTCCCATTCAGGAAGTGACTTTTCTAAAGAAGTACAAACTGCCGGGACCTGTCTTTAACGATTATCTAATCGGCGGTTACCTGATCTGGGCGCTTTATCCCGATTACAAGGTTTTCATCGATCCGCGACTTGTTCCATACTATAAACAGGTTGCTCCCGATTATTGGGATTTGGAAAAAAGGGCACCTACTGCTGAAGATATGATCCGCTTTAACGAGCGATATCCTTTTAAGACGGCGATTATTCACTATGGGAGACTTTTTTTAATTTTTGATTTTCTGAAAGCCGGATGGAAACTGGTGTATTTTGAAAAAAATGCTGCCGTCCTGGTTCATCCATCAGTTCTTTCCCGTATTCCGCCGGAAGTTCAAGCCGTGGATCTGGGACCGATGCGTTTTAAAGATGTGAAGGATCCTGAAGCGCTGCTCAATGTTTTCAGCATCTACGTGAACATTTACCCGCAGGCATGCCCGGTCATTTATGATATTTACAGGAAAAACATCAGTGTCTGGTTCAAGCCCAAAGCAGAACATCTCCGGGCAATGGAAGACGATATGACGCAGGCGCGATTTCTGCGGTTTGAAAATAAATTATAATGACCGATGCTGTTGCGTCAGACCGGTTGCGTAATTTATATTACTCACTGTCTTCAATAAAATAATATTTATTTTTATAACGCATATTATTGATAAAACCGACCGAAGAATCTAATGGTTCCTTGAGACCAACCGCTTTGCCTTTGGAGGAGCCGAATTTAAAGGGCAGTAAACCGAACACCAGATCGGTCACGAAATGAAGGGGCATCGTGGCCTTAACCGATCCCAAATAGACGGAGACTTTCTCGTCGAAACTCAATCCCCTGTATGAGGTGTTCAGTCCGTCTCCCAGCGTGTAGGAGTTCATGTTCTTACTGCCGCCCGGTTCAATCAAATGTGACCTGCTGACCATGTAACCGAGGGCAAGATCAATATCGATATCTTTCCACTTGATTCCCAGTCCAGCGCCGAAATAATCTACGGTTGGAAGAGCATACATTAAATCGTAATATTCATCGATCGTAGATGACGTTCTGTTTTCGTAGCCGACTCGAAGCTGGAGCCAGTCCAGCACCTGATATTCAGCCGCCACTCCCCAGTTCAGGGTGTCTTTGAATTCTCTGGCGACCTTCATGTTGTAGGATCCTCCGCCATAACCCATGAATTTGGCCATTTGGAGAAACTGAACCTTCTGATCAAATCTGAGATCGTTTTCCTTGACTGCGGACCATTCCGCCCAGTGAAGTTCACCTAAAAGAGAAAGTCTTTTTGTCGGCTTGACCTTGAATCCAAAGTTGACGATTTGCGGAAATTCCAAAGTCGTCGAAACGGTTCCGGTCTGTTCTTCCGTTGCTGAGTAAGGCAGATCGAAAATGATCGATGAAATCTGCATGATGGCCGTGCTTCCCGCCCATTCCGTCATCCTTTGCCAGTCTTCACTGTATTTCAAACTGAATTTTCCGGATACGTTGGATTTGATGGCGCTCTGGTAACAAAGTCCCAGCGATATCCAGTCAAACGGTTCCCAAAGAACGCCTAAATTATAAGAAGGAGAAAAATCGTCTCTTAAATTAAGCGATAAGTCTCCGATGTTATCGTAAACGCCGATACCTCCGGCAAAAAGAGGAAGGGGCACTGTGACGTCAAAAAGAGGATTGGCCATGCCCTGGGTGGCATCACCCAGAATTTTGGTGATGTTGACTATTTCATTGGGACCCCTCATTTTGAGTTCCAGTCCCATTGCCGTTTGTCCGACTCCCAAAGAAGCGCCGACCGAGAGGTTATTGTTAATTCTGTAACTGACTGCCGGGGCCGCATAAACCAGATGCTGCAAATAAACGGATTTTGCGCCATACATTGCCGGATCGTCATCGCCGTATTCCCAGCCGCCGGCATACTGGGCATAAGTGGTATAACCGAATGTCCACTTCGACCCCGGACCCCGGTGCGATACGCCGAAAATCGGGCCCGCCAGCGCAGAAAGCGTATCGTTCATAAGAGGGATGAACACGCGTCCTGTGCTGGTTTTGCTTTCTTTTCCGGCAATCGGATCCACAAGCAAATTTCCCTGATAATCATGAAACCCCTGATGATTGGGATCCGTTTCAAATTCCCCTTTTTTGATCATTACGACGGGCGTAATTCCCAAACTGATGAAGTTTCCATTACCCATCAAAGAAAGTCCCGCAGGGTTGTAATGAATGGACATGATACCACCAGGGTCAGCCGTCACATTGTTGGCCAGTGAAATGGCTCTGGTATCAATAGCCATGGATTCATTGAAGGCGCCTTCCGCCTGAGGCAAATTGAAAAAAAGGACAGCCGCTGACGTCATGCATAGGGTCCCAGCAAGCATCTTTACCTGCAACTTGTTGAACCTGATAAATTTGAATAATACCGATAAAAATAATGGTAGATGGGCAATAAACGTTTTGATTTTTGAAATTTTAGTCATTATTACTGCTCCCCCATTTTTGTATTATAATAAAGCTTTAGAGAACCGCTTTTTACTCGTCAAGGCAATTATTAAAAAAACTCTTATTTTTTTAGAGCTAAAATTCATACGGCAACTTGATGGATACGGAAACATCCGGGTCGTTATTCGTCAGTCCGATACCCACAGACGCATATATTGATCTTGCCGGCGTGACTCTCCATCCGGTGCCTATGTTAAACGTTGAAGAAAGAGAACTCCCCGTTTCAGTTGTTCCCGTGCTGGATTCGTATTTGCTGCCGAAGGAATAGCTAAACTGAGCGCTCATGTTCAAAGAAGCCTGGTAAGAAAGGGCATAGCCGAATCCCATGGAAAATCCCACGCTGCTGCCCGGTTCAACTTTTGTCAGGTATACTTTTTGTGTCGGATCTGTCGGGTTTTCATATAATATTTGAGACAGACCGCTTTCCGGCAAACCGTAGGTGAAACTCAAATTGCCGAAAGCGACGAGAGGGTCCAGAACTTTGCTGAAGGAAACACCGCCGCCCAGTCCGTAATATCCGGCACCGGTAGATAATTCATCCTCATAATTTATTTCATAAGGGCTGCTTCCGGTAGGCAGAGATGCGCTAAACGAGAATATTGTGGCCGGAAGGCGTCCACCGGCTTTAAAGGGTTGCCAGGCAAGACCCAGAGATATATCTCCCAAATCCGTTGTGTCCTGTGATTCATCAGTGCCGACCTTGTTGTATTTATATACAAAGGGAAAGTTGGAGCTAATTGTGAGATTGTTAAACAAAGCATATTCCAGAGAGATCGTGTTGGTCAGGTTATGATTCACCCTGCGTAAAACAGTTGTGGACTCATCTATGGCGTCTCCCGAATAATATGAGTAGCCGAACGCATAAGATATCCCGACCGTTCCTTCTTTCAGGAGAGAATACTGACGGCCGGCGGCGGAGAGAATATCTTCTATGGTCTGACCTTTTTCTTCTTCAGGAATCTCCAGCTTTTTCCTGGCTTCGTTTTCTCCCCGCAGTTTTTGAATTTCCTCTTTGAGTTCTTTCAACTCCTGCTCGATGCTCTTTGGCGAGTTGTCCGGGGGGAGGGCTTGTGTTTCCGGCTCAACGGTTGGAGCCGTCTGGACAACGTTGGATCCTTTTACGTCCGCCGGGGATTTTTCAGTTGCCGGTTCAGAGACGGCGTCTGCGTTATCAGCGCTGACTCCTTTTAAGGCAAGTTGCATTCCCTGGAGTGGTCCGGATGCCATGGCGGGCAAGACCGCCAGTAAAGTAAAAGTGAAAAAAAAGATCAATGACAAACCAGTGACAATTTTTCTATTCATCAATATCCTTTGGGCTAAGAAGTTTTTGGATTGTATCAATTCCAAAATCAAATGTGCAACAACACTCAATAATTACTTTTCTTAACTGAAATTCAATTAGGACAGAAAAAATAATTAAACGTTTTAAAAAATATTGAGCACCCGAAAAAAGCTCGTTAAATTTTTCCCGTCTCAAAAACGGGTGAGTCAACTATCCATAAAAAGCCGGTAGTCAAAACAATTTGCGCTTCAGTAAAATCAATAAACCTGTTTTTATAAAGTGGCGAAATAATATACAAGCAAACCTCCCTTGTCAAGAGGAAACAGCATTTTATTTATGAAAATATAAAAGTTTTTTTAAGCACTTAAGTCTTGTCAGGTAAACATTTTTTATTGGAATTTTAATCTTTTAGACGTATCGAAGGCAGGCAAGGATTCTTCAGGGGATATGATTGTTTTAAGTATTTGATATTATAATAATTATCTATTTTTTTAAATCGATTATCGTTATCTCCGGTTGAGCGAGAAATCGAACAGGCGGCCCCCATGTGCCCGCTCCTTTGCTGATATAGACGGATTGGCCGTTTGTCAGTTGATGATATCCGGAATTTTCCGGAAAGAACAGTTGGGTCATGAACATAAATGGAAAAATCTGCCCTCCGTGTGTATGGCCGGAGAGTTGCAAATCAAAATTTCTGTCTTCTCTGATGGTCGGCTGGTGTTTTAACAATAAAATAAACTCTTTATTCTTTTTAACCGGGAACAGATCGGATAAGCTGGAATTTTTGCTTGAAACACCGTAACCGCGTGCGGTCGGATCATCCAGCCCGATAATATGTATTCCGGCTGTCTTTTTGCTCTCATCTCTTAGTATTTCAAAACCGGCACTTTTTGTAAATGCCAGAGATTTTTCAATCCCCGCGTAATATTCATGATTGCCCATGATGGCGTATTTTCCAAACTTTGGTTTTATTTCCATCATTTTTTTTGCTTCAGACGCAATATTGTCCAGTTCTCCGTCCAGCAAATCTCCCGTGGAAACCAGGATGTCCGGTTTTGCCTCCCGTACCTTCTCAAGGATATTTTGCAGGCGTTTACCCCTGACAATCAGCCCGATGTGAACGTCGGATATCTGCACAATACGTAATGTTTCATACTCGTGCGGCAATTTATCAGTATGGATTTCCAGCTTTTTGATTTGTATGTTTTTCGCGTCGAAAAACCCGTAAACCACAAAAGACAAAGAAAGGAAAACAGCCGTGAAAAAAAGAATGTTTTTGAAGGAGTCGCCTCCCGGGTTCTGAAATATTATTTTTAATAAGGGCCGGATCAGATCAAAGGAAACATGAATAACGAAAAATAAAAAAACAAAAGCCATCCACAGGTAACCGCAATAAGCTATTGATCGGGCCGATGTTTCCCAATGAATTTTTTCCGCCAGTTTGATGATCATCGGAGCCAGAATAAGAAAAATCATTGAAATAATTATGATAATTTCAATTTTGCCGGAAAAGTGGAAAATAGTTTTTGCCTTCAGAAAAGCGTAGAAATTAATGCCGCCGTAAAGACTTAAAAAAATCAGTAGGAAAAGAATCATGGTTTCGACCTTGCTTGCAAAAAGATGTAAAAACTTGACAATCAATAACCCTTAAGATAAGAGTTTGGCCTCTTTATGAGAGGCTGATTCATTCCGGATGCCGATGTAGCTCAGCCGGTAGAGCAACTGATTCGTAATCAGTAGGTCACCAGTTCGATTCTGGTCATCGGCTCCAGCGAATCAA
>CAZIJZ010000011.1:0-70900 GCA_964539765.1 uncultured Smithella sp. | reverse complement strand
TATGTAACCGGTATTTATTCTATTTGGTTATAATGAATCGAACAGATGCCGCCGCACATCGCTTTAATAATAGACGCGATGTTGCGGCGTTGAATTATCGTGAGCCTCAAATTTTAAAAACGAAGTGTATTGAAATTTGTAAGTCGTAGTGAGTCCCAAATTTCAGAAGCGCAGCGCACTGAAATTTGTTGGACGAACTATCCAATCCGCCATGGCGGATTGGGAACAATCCCGCACAGCGGAGGGTATAATACCCCGCAGCTTGCTGCGAAATTAGCTCCAGGGCTTGCCCTGGAGTTTATACCCGTGATTTTAGATGTCTTGAACAGAACTTGATTTTGGGTGTTAAAACAATAGATGTCTTCCTTAATGTCTCAATTCACATATTTCTGATTTTGTGCTAGGTTACAACCAGTAATCATTAAAAATCATTTCCCATTAGAAGTATTATAAAGTTAATTTTAGGCGTTTGTATTATTAGTACTGATAGATATGAACAATTAAAAACCTACAAGGAATATTTTTATGAAGAAATATCTCGATTATAAAATAGCTGGAACCATGCTCCGTATTGTCGGTGTTATATCATTATTCATTGCCACTATTGGGATAATTACTACTATAATCTTCTCATCAATTTTCACTGGAAAAGACATGCCACATAACTGGCAACTATGGTTTGGCTTTATCTTAGCATTAGTGGTGATTGGAGCATTTGGAATATATCTCGGGAAATCGGTTAGTGATCATAAGGAATGGGCAAGAGTCCCAGGATTAATACTCGCTGTATTTCTAACTTTGGGGTTTCCTATAGGAACTTTGATAGGGATCTATATTATCTTTTGTCTTACAATAAATTGGAAGAATAACGTAGAAATTCAATCTAAGGATCATAATCTCATAGAGAGAAAAAAGAATAAAGTTGAGATGTTTGCCACAATTGACAGTAAGGATGATGACCTAATGGTTGTAAAAAAAAGCTCTGTAGTAATTATGTCTGTTGCGGCTTTTCAAATTGGCCTTGGTCGTTTGCATTATTTATTTAATTTATCAATTATCATTGACCCTAGCCTAATATTTGAAGCTCTTCTCTGCGCATTATTAGTGGGCATTATGTTAAAGTGGAAATCAAGAATTGCGGCGGGACTTATACTTTTGCTCGCATTATTTGAATTATTAATGTCATGTTTATATGTAACATTTTGGGGACCATATTGGAAGGTAAGTAATATGCCTTTTGCGATGATCATAGTTATTTTTGCCTATCGTGCAGTAAAGTCAACGTTTAATTTGCATCATAAAACTGCATAATAAAACATATAATAATACATGCGGTTTTTTACTGCATCTTTCAACCCGTAATCCTCAATTTTAATAATATGGGGACAACATACTAATCTATTTAATTCATAACATTTTCGAGACCGGTTTCAGAATCGAACTGAAGAAAACATTTCATTGTTTGCTCGACGGGGTTGAAGCCCGCGGCCGGAGCCATCCGACATAACCGGTCAGGATTAAAATCAAAATACATCTCGGTTGCTTTTATTAATAGAAAATCCAAAAAGCAAATTCATAAAAGTTATATTTCGATAGTGATTATTCGTTCCGGTTAGAGACGGTTTCATAAATCCTTTTCTTGTAAGTTCGAAGTCCCGCATGCGCGGGATCATACTCCGCGATAAGATTTATGTCACTTCGACCGGAGGGAGAAGTCTTAATGTATTGTCATCTTAAGATTCCTCACCCCGACACGTCGGGATTCGGAATGACATCATTGTAGAAATGTTTTTGAAATTAAGAATCGGAGTTTCATCTAGATTATAAGCTTTTGGAATATAGTGTATTTATAATAGTTATAATTTCCTTTTAATGAATCATGATATTGTGCTATAAGATCCACATGTCTATGGATCGTTTCAAGAACATTACAATTCAGCAGATGGAAGCAATTATCTCTTTGGTGGAGGAGGGGAGTTTCAGCCGCGCCGCCAAGAGAATGCTTTTGACTCAGCCCGCGCTAACCAAGAATATCAAGAACGCGGAAGATTGTATTGGCGTCCGATTGGTTAACCGCAGCAGCGCGGGTATTTCGCTGACGCCGGAAGGAAAGATTTTGTTCGACTACGCTCGTCGCATGGTCAGACTTCGGGATGAAGCAAAGCAAAAAGTTCTTGCCCTGAATAAAAAGACCGGCGGTAATGTTTATTTGAGTGCCAGCACGATTCCTGCCACCTATGTTCTTCCGCGCGCCTTGAGTGATTTTAACAAAACAAATGCCGATATTCACATCTATATCAAAACAGCGGACAGCGAAGTGTCGATGAACATGGTTTTGGATAATGAAGTGGAAATGGGTTTTATCGGGAAAAATCCCTTGAATAAGAAGCTTAAAGCAGAATCTCTATGGAAAGATCGCCTGATTCTTATCGTTTCGAAGGATCATGCCTGGTGCAAAAAGAAATCAATTACCTTGCCGGAATTATTGAAAGAACCGTTTGTCATCAGGGAAAAAGGTTCGGCAACTAGGGAATTGTTTGAATCCTGTCTGAAAAAATCAAAATCAATCAGCCTTGCTCAATTCAACATCTGCGGGGAGTTGGGAAGTTCCGAGGCAATTAAGGAAGCGGTCATCGCCGGATGGGGAGTGTCGGTTATTTCTATTCATGCTGTTTCGCGCGAGCTTTCTCAGGGATTGCTTTGTGAAATTCCCCTTCAGGGATATTCGATGGAAAGAAATTTTTATTTAATTTACAAACGTCAGTTTGAATTCCGCTCGTTTCATAAAACTTTCATTAATTTTATCAAACGTTACACGCCTGCATCACTGGATTAAAATTAATCATCGTCTGCCGTTCTGATTTGCCGATCACGGGTATGAAACACAACCCTCCGCTATGGCGGGATTGTTCCCAATAGCCTTTGGCTATTGGATAATTCGACTAACAAACTCTAATGCGCTTCGCTTTTATAGTTTGAGTCTCACAATAAATAAAAGAAATACTGCCTTGTTCATTATAACTATTATCTATTGGATATTTGGGGGTGAATCATATATCGCTAACCTGCAAATAATTACGGGAGGCGTCATCATGAAAGAAGGTATTGAACCGCTGGTTAACGACAAATTTGCCGGGGAGCCGCCCACAAAACGCTGTTTAAGTTATCTGCAAACGCAGAGGGAAAAAGGGAAACATGTTGTTGGTATTTATTGCGGTTATGCGCCGATGGAAGTAATACGTGCTGCCGGTCTTGTGCCCGCGGTTTTATGCGCTTTTGCCGATAAGACCATCGCTGCGGGCGAAACGGTGCTGCCGGCGAATCTCTGTCCGCTCATCAAATCGAGTTATGGATTTATCAAAACGGATACCTGTCCGTTTTATGCAATTTCTGAGGCCGTGATTGCCGAAACAACCTGCGACGGCAAAAAGAAAATGTTTGAGATGATTGCCGATATCAAGCCGACGCATGTCATGGATTTACCGCAGCTTCCGGATCAAAAGGAAGCCCGGGACAACTGGACGGCGATGATACGCAGACTCACCGGGTTTCTGGAGGCGACTTTCGACTGTAAAGTAACGGATGCGGCTGTGGAACAGGAAATTAAAAACACGAATCTGAAAAACAGGCTGCTCAATCAGATTTTTGAGTTTGCGGCGCTTACGCCTTCTCCCATTAGCTGGCAGGAAATATACGATTTAACTTATCTGGGTCAGGTTGCCACGACAGAAGACATGCTGCCGATTCTGGAGAATTGCATCGCGCGACTCAAGCAACGTGTTACTGAAGGCGTTTATCACGGTAAACCGGATTCTCCCCGGGTGCTGGTCACCGGTTGCCCCGTGGGAGGCGATGCCACCAAGGTTTTCAAGGTTATCGAAGAGGCGGGTGGCGTGATTGTTTATCTGGACGTCTGCACGGGAATGAAAGCTTATGCGGGACATTTTGAGGAAAACACTCAGGACCCCTACCGGTCTGTTTCGCGACGGTATCTGGATGTGCCCTGCTCCTGCATGACGCCCAACACGCGCCGTTTGACAGAGCTTGACAAAATTATCGAAAAGTATAAACCGGATGCGGTGATTGACGTGGTGCTGCACGCCTGTCATTCATACAATGTCGAATCGTTCAAAGTAAAGGGGCACGTGGAAGCTAAACACAACATCCCGTTTATGAAAATCGAGACGGATTATTCGCAAAGCGATGTCGGACAGCTTCACACGCGCGTTGAGGCACTATTGGAAACGATAGTGAAATAATGAAGCCGTATATATTGATGTTTTTTCTTCAAGCTGGGTAATGACCAAAAAGGACTGGAGGTATTTCCATGGGTGATACAAAAATAGTAGACGCAAGAGGCCTCACCTGCCCGCAGCCGGTTGTTCTGACCAAACAGGCGTTGGAAACCAGTGAAAAGGTAAACGTGCTGGTGGACAACGAAACAGCACTGGAAAACATCAAACGTCTGGGAACAAAGCTGGGCTGTGATATCAAGGTGGAAGAGAAGAAGGACAGAACTTTCGAAATAAAATTGAAGCGCAAAGAAGGAGCGGCTGTTGCCCAAGAGGAGTTCGCGCCGTCTTGCGGCACAGCGGCAGCCGGTCCGTTCCTGATCGTGTTTGCTGAGAACAAAATGGGAAGGGGTAACGATGAGCTGGGTTCGGTTCTCATTCGATCCTTTATTCATACCGTTTTGGAGGAAAAACAGAAGCCGGACATGATGATCTTTTACAATACAGGAGTCTATCTGGCTTTGGAGGGGTCGGACACGCTGGAAGATCTGAAGGCCATCGAGGCCGTCGGCGTTGAGATTCTGGTGTGCGGTACCTGTTTGAATTATTTTAACGTCAAAGAAAAACTCGGCGTGGGTATCGTTTCCAACATGTACGATATCGCCGGCGCGATGAGCAGAGCAGGCAGGCTGGTTGTTCCATGAGCGGACAGAAAATTTATCATGTCATGCTGTTCAAGGCGGTCAGCTACGTTTTGAAGGCGGAAAAAATTCTCAAAGCTGAAGGCATTCCGCACAAAATTATTCCTGTTCCCAAGCACATCAGTTCAGATTGCGGAGTATGCCTGCGCTTTGAACCGGACATGCGGGAGAAAATTGAAGCCGCTCTATTCAAGAAAGTTGAAATAGAAGAAATTCATAAATTGGGTGATCAATAATAAACCGGTTTTGTGATCTTATAATAATGAAGAAAAATATTATTTATTTTGACAATGCCGCCACATCGTGGCCGAAGCCGCCGGAAATAATCGCCGCCATGCAAGACTATTTGCAGAATGTCGGCGGCAGTCCCGGCCGTTCCGGGCATCGTTTGTCTATCGAAGCCGCGCGTATAGTTTTTGAGACAAGGGAAAAGCTGGCGGAATTATTTAATGTTCCGGATCCTCTGAGTATCATTCTGACCAGGAACGCGACCGAAGGTTTGAATATCGCTATTTTCGGTTTCTTAAAACCCGGTGACCATGTCATTACCTCCGGCATGGAACATAATTCGGTGATGCGCCCTCTGCGAGCAGTGGAAGCAAGGGGCGTCGAAATGACTGTTGTTCCTTGCGCAAGTGACGGACTGG
Organism: uncultured Smithella sp.; assembly: GCA_964539765.1. Classification (GTDB taxonomy): domain Bacteria; phylum Desulfobacterota; class Syntrophia; order Syntrophales; family Smithellaceae; genus Smithella. The sequence continues at coordinate 65,320 of CAZIJZ010000011.1, read as the reverse complement.
TTGATCCCGGTGATATCATTAAATCGATCAAAAAAAACACCAGGGCAATATTTATCACGAATGCTTCCAACGTTACCGGCACGGCCATGCCAATTGCCGATATCGGCAAGATTTCCCGCGAACACGATTTGGTGTTATGCGTGGATGCGGCGCAGACCGCGGGATGTTATCCGATAGACGTTGAGGAAATGAACATTGATCTGCTGGCCTTTACCGGCCACAAGGCCCTTTTCGGCCCTTCGGGAACCGGCGGCCTCTATATTCGCGAAGGTCTGGAAAAGAAAATAGAGCCGATCTGCGTGGGTGGAACGGGAAGCCGTTCGGAATCGGAAAAACATCCGGATTTTATGCCTGACCGTTTTGAGGCGGGGACGCCTAATACAACCGGCATTGCCGGTTTACGGGCGGGCGTTGAATTCATTCTGGCGCAACGTATCGGGCGGATTAAAGACCGGGAAGAAAAACTGGTCCAGACTTTCATGGACGGTGTCCGTGATCTGCCGGGCTTGATTCTTTATGGACAAAAATCAGTTCAGCGGCGAACACCGGCTGTTTCCTTTAATATAGCCGGAATGGATCCGGCGTCCGTGGCGATGGAGCTGGATGAACAATTCGGCATCATGTCGCGTTCCGGTTTGCATTGTGCGCCGGCAGCCCATAAAACGATTGGAACATATCCCGCCGGCACAGTACGTTTCAGTTTCAGTTATTTCAATACGGAAGAACAAATTGTCGCATCTCTCGAAGCGCTGGGGAAAATCATCCACAATAAAAAATAACAACAGAGATTAAAGTTTTCATTCCCGGTAAATCCCTCGTCCAAGATACAGTCCAGCAAATTTTATTTTGAAAATCGTAAAAAAATTTGGTATTAAAAAAACCCTTAATGGTACAAAATTTAAGAAAATGATGTTTCCAGACCAACAAAACTGGAATATTGCGAATCGACGGCTCTAAGTAGTTGATATTCGTCTTTAATCCTATAAATCTGAAGAGGTAACCTTAATGAAAAAAATAATGATATCTGCTCTTGTGATTCTTTTATTGGCAATATTTGTCTCGATTGTTATCAATATCAATCAGGAACCCGGGAAAAAACAATCGTCTGTTTCCACGGAATCGGCAAAGGAACAGCCATTGGTTGCCGATGATTTAACCAAAGAACAGTTAGCGTCTCAAGATGCAGCTGAAAAACAAAAAGCCGATATTGTCAAAGATGAAAAAAAGGAAAAATTGCCCGCGCCAAAAGAGATAAAAAAAGAAGTGCTGCCGGTTTCCAAAGTGATCAGGGAAGAGCCGCAACTTGTATCACCGGAGAAAAAACCGCCGGTTATAGAGGAGAAAAGCGCCGAAGAGATCTCCAAACTACAGGCAAAGTGTGAAAATAAGTGCAAAAGAATATTCCGTAAAGAATATAACAAAGGTGTTATAGAGAAAGATAAAAGCGTCTTTTTGTATTTATACAAAAGTCACTACAATAAAAAACTGAATAAATGTTTTATGCTTGTGACGGAAGATGGCGTTCTCGAACGGTATAAAAAACTACTAAATGTTGACGAAAACGAAAGTTTTGGAAGCATTCGGTTAAACAACGATGCACAGAATCTGGGTTGTTATGTTTTAAATAAGAAATGTGATTCGGAGGAGGCGTGGGATTCGCTCGTCAAACCATATATGAATGAATAATAAATAAAATTTGATCATCATAACTTTGTAAAAAGCTTCAATAAATCTGTAAAGTATATCACATTCAGCGCGTTTGGATTTATGCTTTATATTGACGGGACAACCTTGATTGGAAGAGGGAGGCATCGGGAATGCTACCAACATCCCGGCAATCGGGATCTCTGCATAAAGTTAATCATGAAAGACAGCCATCTGGAAATTAAACGGGAGAAACAATATTACCGGCATCTTCAAAAGCGGGGCATCTCCTGGGACATGATTCCCCGATATTATGGCGATGTGGAGACCAATCTGGGCCCGGGTTCTGTGTTTGATTTGATTAGGGATCGTGATCTGGCGGCTTCGAAGAGCCTTGAATATTACCTGTCATCTGAAGAACAAACGGAAAAATATTATGAAAGCCTGTCCGAATCGCTTCATCTGCTGAAAGAATATTTACGGGACAACAATGTCGTAACGATGAACCTTAAACCGTATAATATTCTTTGTCAAAAAAACGAATCCGGAATCTCCAGGTTGTTTCTCGTCGATAACATATACAATTCCGAATTTATTCCCGTCAGCAATTACAGCAAGTTTTTTGCAAAACGTAAAATAGCCAGAAAATGGCAGCGTTTTGAAGAAAACATTTTAAATGATTATCAGCATAATAAGGCGCTACGACGCATGCTGAGGCACGGCAAACCGTAGCTTTTCATTTTATCCGTTGCGCTGATTGAACACGACGGGACGATCGCCGCGTTTCTATAACTGCCGGTCATCTGATTTTTTTAATTTCCTTGACACATAAGTATCTTGTTCCCTATAATCAAAAAACAAAGAACATCTTTTGCAGCGTCATCTTCACCGCGGGGAATTGCTTCCAGACAGCGTTCATGGATCATTTAATTGTCCAAGCGAGGCTGAATCGTACTATTCGGTAATTCAATGATGAAAGCTAAAATCAACCGGCCCGGAGACAAAAAGAAATCCAAACGCATTGAAAGTGTATCGACCCAGGACGTTTTCAGCAATGGCGTGCAATCTCTGCAAAGTATTATTGGCAGTACGCCCATTCCCGCATTTATCATCGGCAAAGATCATCTGATTATCTACTGGAATAAAGCGCTCGAAGAACTGAGCGGCATTAAGGCCAAAGAGGTGGTGGGCACCGGACAGCAGTGGCGGGCGTTTTATAAGACGGCCAGGCCGTGCATGGCTGATCTGCTCGTGGATAAATATCAGAAAAATATTCCTCAGTGGTATTCCGGTAAATTCATCAAATCAAAATTGATCAACGGCGCTTATGAAGCAACCGATTTTTTCCCGGAACTGGGTAAGAGGGGGAGGTGGCTGCGTTTTACCGCCGCTGTTATCCACAATGCCAGGGGGTCCGTTATCGGCGCGGTGGAAACACTGGAAGACATCACCCAGGCGAAACGAGCCGAAGAAGCCCTGTTGAAAGCGCATGAAGACCTGGAAATAAAAGTCAAGGAACGCACGCGTAAACTGACCCAAACCAATAAAGCTCTCAAGGAAACCACCGATCATTTGTCGCTGATTCTGGAGTTTCTGCCCATTGTCTCCTTTACGTGCAACGCGGATGAAAATCCGGTCATTACTTTTGTCAGCAATCGCGTCAAGGAAATTACCGGATACACGCCCGCTCAATTTACGGGCAATCATGCTTTCTGGCGGGAACACATTCATCCCGAAGACCAGGTCAATGTCCTGAAAAAACTGAAGCCGACAGTAAAGAAAAAAACGTACCAGTTCGAGTATCGTTTTCTGACGGCCGACGGTTCTTACCGGTGGATTTCCGATCATCGTCGTTTGATTAAACCGGGCCAGCGGGCCCGCAGTTACATGGTCGGCGCGTGGCAGGATATAACGGAAGATAAAAGAATCCGTCATGAAGGGGAATTCCGTCTCCAGCAGATGATTCAATCCCATAAATTGAAGGCTCTCGGTGAAGTGGTAGCGGGCGTCGCCCATGAAATCAACAATCCGGTCAGTTTTATCGCCAACAACATTACCATGCTGGAAGAAATGTGGAACGCGGTCGAGCCGATTCTGGCCAGTGACGGGGCATCGCATCCCGACTGGGGAGAAAAGGGCATCGGTTATGTGGAAGTCTGTACCAATATGAAAGAAATCATCGAGGAATTTAAAACAGCCTCTCAAAGAATCAAACGTGTTATTTCCGGATTGAAGGAGTTTGCCCGCACCGACGAAACCGTGGAGAAGAAACCGGTGAAGATTGAAGAAGTCATCCAGGGCGTGATGATCATTGTGGGCGCTCAGGTGCGCAAAACGGTTTCGCGCATAGACATTTATATAGACAGCAACTTGCCTCCGATTCAGGGGCATTTCCAGAAAATTGAACAGGTGATCGCCAATTTGCTGATCAATGCGCATCAGGCGATCACGCCGGACAGAAAAGGAAGAATCATTATCACGGCCCGCAACGTCGAAAGACTCAACGCGATTCTGATTGAAATCGAGGACAACGGCGTCGGCATGAAAAAGGTGGTGCTGGATCATATTTTCCAGCCTTTCTTTACCACGCGCCGGGATATGGAGGGAACCGGGCTCGGCTTATCCATCTCTTACGGTCTGATCAAGGAGCATAACGGATTGATCGGGGTTCTTTCCCGTCCCAATGTGGGAAGCCGTTTCTCGATTTATCTTCCGCTTGATCCCCGAACGCCGATCAGTGTTCGTCCGGCCATTCTTTGCTGCGACAGCGATGCCGCGTATTTGAAAGAAATAAAAATGAGTATTGTGAACCTCATGGAGTGGCAGTGCGGTGAGGAGGATGATTGCGATAGTATCATCGCTTATCTGGAAATGCATCCCGAGGTGGATATTTTTATCTCGGAAATTAATCTGCCGTCCATGAACGGATGGGATTTGTCCCGAAAAATCAAAGAGCGCTTTCCACTGCTCTGTGTCATCCTTTATTCTTCCGATCCGCAGGCCGGCAAACCGGAGGGGAGAATAACAGGCAGGCCGGATTATGTGCTCAGTAAACCATTCAGCATGACGCATTTGCAGAATATAATTCGCGAGGTGGGAAGACAGCGATTATGAGAATTCTGATTGTTGACGATGAAGAGGTAGCCCTGAATTCAATCAAGCGGCTTTTGAAATGGCGCGGCATCCGGAACGTGGAGACGTGCGCAAACGGTAAAGACGCTATTGCCAAAATTAAAGAAACCGATTTCGATATCGTTCTGCTGGACTTACTGATGCCGGAAGTTGACGGCATCCAGGTGCTGGAATCAGCAAAACCTTATCGTCCTCATACGGAATTCATCATTCTCACTGCGATCGATGACATTCCCACCACGGTGAAGGCGATTCGCCTGGGAGCTTATGACTATCAGGTCAAGCCGGTCGATAATGATCTGCTCCTGCTGGCCATCAAAAGGGCTTATGAACACCGGGGATTACTGATCGGATTATCCACAACGGCGGGGTATGATAAAAGTAAAATTCCCGGCCCGTTTTCAGATATCATCACCCAGTGTCCGCGAATGTGCTCTCTTCTTTCGTACGCTCAGGTGATGGCCGGGGGCGGAAATCCGATCATGATAACGGGAGAGTCCGGCACGGGGAAGGAACTCATCGCCAAGGGGATTCATCAAGCGGGTCCCATGCCCCGGGGGCCCTTTGTGGCCGTCAATGTCAGCGCCATTCCGGCCAGCATGTTCGAAAGCCAGTTTTTCGGTCATGCGAAAGGCGCGTTCACCGGCGCGGACGCCCCCTATCGCGGATATTTTGAACAGGCGGACGGCGGTACGCTTTTCCTGGACGAAATCGGCGAGCTGCCCACTGGTTTACAGGCAAAGCTGCTGCGGGTACTGGAAGAAAAATCTTTTTATCCCCTGGGATCTTCCAAACCGGTCTGGGTGGATGTCCGGGTCATATCCGCTTCCAATAGAGACATAGAGAAGGACTGTCAGAACGGCACTTTCCGGCTGGATCTATTCTACCGCCTGAAGTCGGTGCATATCCATCTGCCGCCGCTCGGGGAGCGAGAAGGCGATATCGCTCTGCTCGCCATGCATTTTCTGCGGAAATCGTGTGAAAATCATAGAAAAGAAATTACCGGTTTCAGCCCGGAAGCGATGGATCTGTTGAGCGGCCGAAATTATCCCGGTAATATCCGGGAATTGTCGCAAATGATCGATAACGCCGTTTTGCTTGCGGATGCCGAATTCATTTTGCCCGGCCATCTGGGAATGATTTCAACCCGTCAATCCCCCCTGTCCCGGCAGCTCTGCACCTTAAAGGAAAATGATGAGGCGCATCTTGTTTATGTTTTAAAAAATGTTCAGGGTGACCGCGGCAGGGCGGCGCAGATTCTGGGCATAACGGTGCGACAACTGCAAAGAAAAATTGCTACAATGAAGAAGAATCCTCAGTGGGAGTCCATTCTGCGCGACATTTAAGTCATAAGTGGTGACATAAATGTCATCCTCGGTAAGTTCTTGTATTTAAAGATAACCGTTATCTCCCGACGCCGGAACAAATCCTTCCGGCGTCTTTTTTTTCGTTTTTATCGATCCGAAAAATTTAAACATCCGTCATAATTTATACGAGAAATTTTTTTTCACGCTGTCGATTGAAAGCGGAGAGCCGTTAAACCATTAACAAAACAGCCCTCTGCCGGCAGGAGCCAGAAGATGCAGACAGCATTTCGGGATAAAAAATATTGAGTGGCACGACTGTTGCTCTTAATCGTTTTGAAAAGGATGAGATGGAAATGAAAGCTTTTACCGCAAAGCTTGTGGACTTAACGCAAAAGAACGCGGAAGAAATCGCCAGACAGTGGGCCAAAGACGTCAAAACGAATGCGAAAACCAGCAGCTACCACGGAGCATCCGAAGAAAAGATCATTCGTCAGGCCAGAGACTTTTACCATAACTTTCAGATGATGTTTTTTAACGAGTCTCCCTATGAACAGGCTAAAGAACTTTTTGACAAGTATGCGGAGGAAAGAGTCAGAGAAGGGATTCCGCTTCACGAAGCGCTTTACGCCCTGATTCTCATGAGAAGACACATGTGGCTTTACGCGGAATTTCAGTCATTATTCAATGTCGAAGTGGAACATAAACAGGCTGTGGAGAGCTTAAGCAGAACGATTCTGATGTTTGATTACATTATGTATGTTGTCAGCAAAAATTTCTGGAAATTGATGCAGCAGGAGGCAACTTCAAAATAAAAGAGAGGGAGTATCGTTCCAATCTTAAAGCATAAATTTTAATAAAGAGGAGATGAACGTGGAAAGCGAACAGATCAATCAGGGAAAAGTATTATCCGTCCGTAGCAGTGTTGTTGATGTCCATTTCCCCAAGGCGCCTTCGATTCGTAATGTTCTCAAAGCGGGTGAAAAACAGGACGTCATCATCGAGGTGTTTACCCAACTCGACAACAATACGGTCCGGGGTGTCGCTCTGACGCCCACGCAGGGTCTGGCCAGAGGTTCAAAAGTCATTGACACGGGCAGGCCCCTTGAAGTCCCCGTGGGCAAAGAGCTTATGGGAAGGGTTTTCAACGTTTTCGGACAGACAATCGATAAGAAAGGGAATGTTGAAGACGTAGAAATACGTTCCATTCACCGTGAGCCGATTCCTCTGCGCGATCAATCCACCGTTTCGGAAATTTTTGAAACGGGCATTAAAGCCATCGATGTTCTGGCTCCTCTGGAACGAGGCGGTAAAGCCGGTCTGTTCGGCGGCGCCGGTGTCGGTAAGACGGTTTTGATTACGGAGATGATTCATAATACCGTCAGCGCACATGAAGGCATGAGTATCTTCTGCGGTATCGGCGAACGCTGCCGCGAGGGCGAAGAACTCTACCGGGAAATGGAAGAAAGCGGCGTTCTGGGCAATACCGTGATGGTCTTCGGTCAGATGAACGAACCGCCGGGCGCGCGTTTCCGCGTCGGACACTCGGCGCTGACCATGGCGGAATATTTCCGCGACGACGCCAAGCAGGATGTGCTCCTGATGATCGACAACATCTTCCGTTTCATTCAGGCCGGTATGGAAGTGTCCGGTCTGCTGGGGCAGCTGCCTTCGCGTCTCGGCTATCAGCCGACGCTGGCCACGGAACTGGCCGAGCTGGAAGAACGCATCTGTAACACCAAGACCGGCGCCATCACGTCCATTCAAGCCGTTTATGTTCCAGCGGATGATTTTACCGATCCATCCGCCGTGCATACCTTCGGCCATCTTTCCGCAACCATTGCTCTTTCACGAAAGCGCGCCAGTGAAGGTTTGTATCCGGCCATCGATCTGCTCCAGTCCGGTTCCAAGATGCTGATGCCCAACATTGCCGGGGAACGCCATTACAAGATCGCACAGGAAATACGCAAGACGCTGGCAGTCTATGAAGACCTGAAGGATATTATCGCCATGCTGGGAATTTCCGAGTTGTCGCGTGAAGATCAGCGTACCGTTTTCCGGGCGCGACGTCTGGAACGATTCTTCACCCAGCCGTTTTTTGTGACCGAGCAGTTTACGGGAACCGCGGGGAAAATGGTGTCGAGAGAGGATACTTTAAAAGGCTGTGAACGGATACTCAATGATGAATTTGCCGATTATCCGGAACGCGCACTTTACATGATTGGCTCAATTGACGAGGCGAAAATTTCCCATGATGCTTAAAATTTTATTGCCGGCGGAAGTCATGCTGACGCAGGAAGTCAATAAAATTGTCGCCGAGGCGGAGAACGGTTCCTTCTGTCTGATGCCGAATCACATTGATTTTGTGGCGACGCTGGCTCCCGGTATCTTTACTTATGTGCCGGTCAGCGGCGGTCAGGAAATGCTGGCGATGGATGTGGGCACGCTGATTAAAAAGGGATCGGATGTGCTGGTTTCAACGCGCAATGCCGTGCGCGCTCCCGATCTGGGAAAGCTGAAAGAGGTCGTTGTCCAGCAATATGACGTGCTGGATGAACGGGAGAAAATGGTCAGATCCGCGGCGGCAAGGTTGGAAGCAAGTTTAATCAGGCGGTTTGTGGAACTAAAATAGTAATGAGACTCACTGAAAACGAGCGGAGCGAAGTTTGAGGTGTAAGTCGTAATGAGTCTCAAATTTCACAAGCGAAGTGTAGTGAAATTTGCAAGACGAATTATCCAATAGCCAAAGGCTATCGGAAATTATCCCAAGAGCGTAGCGACGCGGGATGAAGGGTGAAAGGTAAAAGGTGAAAAGTAAAAAAAGAGACTTTTCCATTCACCATTCACAATTCACCGGTAGTACGAAGGAGTGACCATGGTTGAAATAAGACGAACACCCAGTAACCGGCGCCGGCAAATGGCCGATCGTTTTACCGAACAGGTGGCCAAAAAAGAGGCTTTGCGCCAGAGGGGGCTGCGGCACAAAGGCGAGACCGTCTGGTTCGGTCTGGGTATGATGGGTATTGTCGGATGGGCAGTGGCAATTCCAACGCTGGTATTTATTGCCATTGGTCTGTGGATTGATCGCACCTGGCCCACGCAGTATTCATGGGCATTGATGTTTTTAGTTGCCGGTGTGCTTGTCGGTTGCCTGAATGCCGCCTACTGGGTGAGAAAAGTACGCAGTAAAATTATTGAGGAAGATGATGATGCAATTCAGTCTTGATTCGCACATGATTCTAATCCTGCTCGCAGCCTTTACCACCGGGCTGGCCCTGGGAGCCTTTTATTTTACGGCGCTGTGGCATACGGTGCGCAAGCTGTCGTCTGCGAAAAAACCGTCGCGGCTGCTGATCGTCAGTTTGGGTCTGCGGATGACCGTCGTGATGGCCGTATTTTTTCTGATCATGGGTTCCGGACACTGGGAGCGACTGGCTGCGGCTATGGTGGGATTTATTATAATCCGGAAGATTTTAACGTTCAGTTTAGGACCGCAGAATTTGGCGGAAACGATTAACTAAACAAACTCGGGCGGAGATTGGACCGCCGGATGAGGATTCAAGATGGAAATTGTATCTCTCAATCAGATCAGTCCCGATCAGGTCGTTATCTGGAGCTGGGGTTTTATTGTTCTCAATGTGACCATTCTTTATACCTGGCTGGTGATGGCAATCCTGGTGGTTGGATCCTGGCTGGTCACACGCAATCTCTCTTCGGAGATGAATGTGTCCCGATGGCAGCATTTTCTGGAAGTTGTTATTTCTATTATCCGCAACGAAATAAGAGAAATGACAAAAAAAGGAGCAGACAATTACATCCCGCTGATCGGCACTCTTTTTCTTTTCATTTGCGTTTCCAATGTTCTGGTGATTGTGCCGGGCTTTGTCGCTCCGACCTCATCCATCACGACGACGGCGGCCCTGGCCACCTGTGTTTTTATCGCCGTTCCCTTTTACGGGATAACGCGTAACGGTATCGGCCATTATCTGAAGGAATATTTTCAACCCACGTTCATTTTTTTCCCCTTCCATGTGATGGGGGAACTTTCCCGGACACTGGCGCTGACCGTCCGGCTTTTTGGCAACATTATGAGCCATGAGAAAGTCATCGGAATCCTCCTGGCGGTTACGCCTCTTTTATTCCCGGTGGTGATGCAGATCCTGGGACTTCTCATCGGAGTAATTCAGGCTTACATCTTTGCCATTCTTTCCATGGTTTATATAGCGTCAGCGCTCAGCGCTGAGGATGATTTTCCAAAAGAAGTAAAAGAAGAAGGCTCTCCAGCCTAAATAATTTTATAAAGGAGGAGTTTTTATGGATAGTATCAGTTTGGTCGCGATGGCCTCAATTATTGGTGCGGGTTTGGCGATGGGGATAGGTTCAATTGGCCCTGGGTTGGGTATGGGATCAGCCATCGCCCAGGCTCTGGCTGCTATTGCTCAGCAGCCGGATGAAAGAAACTCTCTGACTCGAACACTTTTTGTCGGATTGGCCATGATTGAATCCATCGCCATTTACTGTTTTGTTATTTCGATGATTTTAATCTTCGCTAATCCTTTCTGGAGTCACGTCATTAAATGAGGGGGATGAACCATGCATATCGACTGGTTTGTTTTATTTTGTCAAATCTTTAACTTCCTCTTGCTGATGTACTTGCTGAAACGTTTTTTATACGGGCGAATCATCAAGGCGATGGATGACAGGGAAGCAAAGATTGCCGCCCGGTTTGACGAAGCCGAGGAACTTAAGGTTAAGGCAAACAAGGAAGCCGAGATTTATGAAAAGCGCAATCAACTGCTCAGCGAGACCAAGGACAAGATGCTTAACGAGGCGACAGTGGCCGCTGACGCGAAGCGCAAGGAACTGATGGAAAAAGTCCGGGTGGAAGTCGATCAGGTCAAAACCCGCTGGCAGGATATGCTGGTTCGCGAACAGGACGCCTTTTTCTATGACTTGCGTCAGCGTGCGGCCAAACAGCTGTATGAGACGGCTCGCAAGGCGCTTTCGGATCTGGCAGACGCCGATCTGGAGGAAAGGATTATGGATGAGTTCATCCGTCGGGTCAAGGCGCTCGACACGGAGAAGAGCATTCAGATACGCAACGCCATCAGGGGCGGCGGCAATCAGGTGACCATTCAGAGCGCCTTTGGTATTTCCGAACAGAGGAGAGCGCAGATAGAAGAGGTTTTGAAGAAGCAGATCACGAACGGTTTTACGCTGCGGTATATGAAGCAGCCGGAAATCGTGTCGGGAATTGAATTGCGGGTGAATGGTCACAAGATCGCCTGGAGTCTTAATGAGTATCTGGAAACGCTGGTGGAGAACTTAACCGAAACCCTCCAGAAAGAGGCGCATGCGGCCTAATGAGACTCGTTAAGGGCGAACGAAGTGATGCCCGAAACGTTAGTCGAATTATCCCAGGAGCGCAGCGACGCGGGATAAAAGAGGGTGAATAGTGAATAGTCAGGAGGCGAAGAATGAATCAAGAGTCTAGCCCATTGGAAAATCAGGATTTGAAGGATTTTCTGGATGATACCTTTGAAACCATGGAGAAGGTCCTGGATGAGCAGAATCCTGAGCTGAGGCAATATGAAATCGGCACGGTGCAATTTGTCGGACGCGATATTGCCCGGGTCAGCGGCCTGCCGCACATCCGTGCGGAAGAAATGGTTCGTTTTGCAGGAAATTACATGGGGTTGGTTTTTAATATAGATCCGACGGAAATCGGCGTCATTCTTCTCGATCCCAGTGAAAACCTGCAGGTGGGATCGGAAGTTCACCGCACCAAACGCGTTCTGGATGTGCCGGTGGGAGACGGGCTATTAGGACGGGTCGTCGATCCGCTCGGGCGTCCGCTTGACGGCTTGGGTGAAATCAATACCGTGATGCGCCTGCCGGTCGAAAGACCGGCTCCGGCGGTTATGGATCGCGCGCCGGTCACTGTCCCCCTGCAGACCGGCATTAAGGTGATTGACGCGCTCATTCCCGTTGGACGGGGTCAGCGCGAACTTATCCTGGGCGACAGAATGACCGGGAAGACAGCCATTGCCGTCGATACAATCATTAATCAAAAAGAAACGGGGATTATTTCCATTTATTGCGCCATTGGTAAGAAAAGTGCCGATGTCGCCAAGGTGATTGCCGAACTGCGCGATCACGGCGTTATGGGATCCTGCATCGTCGTCGTAGCCACCGGTGAAGATACCCCGGGCCTGCAGTTCATTGCGCCTTACGCGGCTACCAGCATGGGAGAATACTTCGTGGAGCAGGGGCGTGATGTGCTGATTGTCTATGATGATCTGACATCGCATGCCCGCGCTTACCGCGAAGTATCGCTGCTGCTCAGGCGGCCTCCGGGACGCGAAGCTTTTCCCGGCGATATATTTTATATTCATTCGCGGCTGCTGGAGCGTTCCACGCACATGCGGCCGGAACTCGGCGGCGGATCACTGACGTCCCTGCCCATTACCGAAACGGAGGCGCAGGACATGTCCTCCTATATTCCGACCAACCTGATTTCCATTACAGACGGCCAGATTTATCTGTCGCCGGTTCTTTTCAGCAAAGGCATTCTTCCGGCAGTGGATGTCGGTAAATCCGTTTCACGCGTTGGGGGGAAAACACAACTGCCGGCTTACCGGTCTGTTGCCGGGGATTTGCGGCTTTCTTATTCGCAATTTGAAGAGTTGGAATCCTTCTCGCGTTTCGGTACCCGACTGGATGACAGCACCCGAAAGACGCTGGAACGCGGTTGGCGTGTCCGTGAGATTCTCAAGCAGGGACAGTACAAACCGATGCGGGCATCCGAACAGATAGCCTCGTTGCTTTCCGTTACCGGTGGTGCGCTCGATCGTGTACCGACAGAAAAAATCCGCGAAGTGGAAACCCGGCTCCTGGAAACCGTCGTGGAGCAGTTGCCGGAGTTATGCGGGCGCATCGAAGAAGGCAAAAAACTGGATATGACAGATCGCGATCATATTATGGAAAAAATCAAGCCGACTGTCGCGCCATTTGAAGAAATCGAGGAAGCCAATGCAAACAACTGAGTCTCTGAAAAGGAGAATTAAAAGTGCGGGAGATCTTTTGTCGGTGGTTAAGACGATGAAAGCTCTGGCTGCCGTGAGCATCCGTCAGTATCAAAAGGCCGTGGAGTCGCTGGACGACTACAACCGTACCGTGGAGATGGGACTGCAAATTGTGCTCAAAGAACGCATGGGTGCCACCATGCAGCGCAAGGACGCGGCGATCAAGCGTCTCGGAGCGATCGTTTTCGGCTCCGATCAGGGACTGTGCGGTCAGCTCAATGAGCAGATTTCCGTTTTCGCTCTGGACGCCATGAAAGAGGCCGGCGTGAAAAAAGAAAACCGCAAAGTGCTGGCGGTGGGAGCGCGCGTGGCCGATTATGTCGAGGACGCCGGGCAACCAGTGGAAGAGTTAATGGCTACCCCAAGCTCCACGGCGGGCATAACGCCGCTGGTGCAGGAAATCATCATGATTATAGAGGAGTGGCATTTCCGTCAGAACGTGGATCATTTTATGCTGTTTTATAACGATTACATCAGCGGCTCCAACTATCAACCTTATAAGGTGCAGCTGCTGCCGGTGAACCATGATTGGCTCAAGGATCTTGCGCGCAAAAAATGGGATTCCAAATCCCTGCCCATTTTCCGGATGGATTGCAATAAGATTTTTTCATCGCTGATCAGGGAATATCTATTTGTTTCACTGTACCGCGCGTTTGCCGAGTCATTAGCCAGTGAAAATGCCAGTCGCCTGGCTTCCATGCAGAATGCGGAAAAGAATATTGAAGAACAAATGATGGATCTGCACGTGCAGTTTCATCGTACGCGTCAGATGACAATTACCGAAGAACTGCTGGATATTGTTGCCGGGTTTGAGGCATTGAGTTAATAAATGAACGGCTATTTTTAACAAGAAGGAAGGTGATCATCATGGCAGCAGAAATGCATCTTTGCGGTATTTGCGCCTGGCGCAGGGAATGTCAGAAAAGATTTAAATTAGACAAGGATTCGTTCGTCGGAAGCCATTGTCCGGATTATACGAGGGATCTGTCCATCAAGATGGCGCCCTCGGAGGAGAATGAAGACGAGAAAGTAATCATGGACCGGATGGTCCAGCGTCAGGTGGACAAGTGGCGAAAACTTTTTGATCGGGCCATGAGACAGGGGCTCAAGGTGGAAAACTTCAAGGGAGGTCCGGTCATCACGGTATCCAGAGAAGCAGGCGCCGGAGGAAGCGACATTGCTCGGAGGCTGTCCAAAGCGCTGGAGCTGGATTTAATCGGCGGACAGATTATTCAGCACGTTGCCGACAGCGCCAAAATGAGCAGACGCGTCATCGAATCGCTGGATGAAAGGGAAGTAACCTTCCGCGAAACCCTTCTTTCTTCCCTGTTTGGTGAGAATCGTCCGTGGCCGGGCGAGTACCTGAACCATCTGACCCGCGTGATCGGTACTATCGGGATCTTCGGCAATGTCGTGCTGGTCGGTCGGGGAGCCAATTTTGTTCTGCCGAAAGAAAGAATTTTCAGAGTCAGGGTTATCGCTCCCATGGAAATGCGAATTGAATACTTCATGGAAGACAGACGTTATACCAAGGCTGAAGCGGAACAGTATATTATGAAGCGGGATAATAATCGTAAGGCCTTCGTCCGGAAATATTTTAATGCCGACATCGCCGATCCTACGTGCTATGACATCATCATCAATACGGAGAAAATATCCATGGCACAGGCGACTGAATCCATTATTGTAGCCTTTCATCAGAGAAGGAACCGGAAACGAGACGAGGCGGAGAAAACAAAGTAATGGTTCGCAGTTGCGGAAGACATCGATGAACTGATAAACCTGTTCGCACTTTCTTGTTGTGCACGGGGCATTGTCATGCTGGTAAGATCATATCTCATCCTGACATCGGGCTAGAAAGTCCGATGTCGTTTTTTTTGATGGAATGATGCCCAAGCCCGTTCCTGAATATCAAAGCTGCAGGGATTCGATCATACGGTCCACGGTCTGGCAAGCCTGTGCCGTATCCGGAAAATCGAAAAACGACCGGCCTTGAAAATCGAATTCCCTGATCAAATCATCCTCGACCAGCCAGCCCAAGATATCAATGGATAAATTATTCCTGACATTTTCAATCTCACGTTCATTCCTGACACGGTTGAGGATGATGCTCATGCTTTTGTAATTTACGGCTTTATTGTCCGTGGCAAGATGTTTGATGGTCCTGGCAACGTTAATGCCCTTGGCGGAGGTATCGGAAATCGTGATAAGATGATCTACGGTTTTCATGACCCTCCTGTTGATCTGCTCTACGCCTGCTTCACCGTCAATGAGCACCACATCAAAATTTTTGGCCAGATCCTGGATGATATCCTTCAAAAGAGAATTAACCTTGCAGAAACAGCCCTCTGATTCCGGCCGGCCGATAGCCAGCAAACCCAGGTTGTTGTATTGAGTCAACGCGTCAAAGAGCTCGTAATCAAGCATATTCAGGGTCGCCATTTTATCCTGGCTTTCTCCTTTCTGGATGGCGTTTATTAAATCATTCCTGATGTCATCCACCGTTTTTTTGATCTCTATTCCCAGCGCCGTGCAAAGTCCGACCGCCGGATCGGCGTCAATGGCCAGAACCCGAAGGTCTTTTCTCCTGGCGAGGTTCTTAACCATCAGCGCGGATACGGAAGTCTTTCCCACGCCGCCTTTCCCACAGAAAGCGATTGTTTTTGTCTTCTTAGCCATTGGCATCTCTCCTTTTTTGGTCACGGGCTTTTTTCATGCTCTTTAGGGCAACAACCTCATCGCAGACATCGTTATATTCACATTCTTCACAATCCGATTCCATCTCTTTGAACATCTTATCCATGGCGTTAATCGTCCGGCTCACGTTTTTTGTGATTTCCCTGAGCTCATCAACATCCTCCGGACTCGATGTTACGAAAATAAATTCGACGGAATAAACATAATCCTTTTTGAAGTATTCGTTGCGCAACGCGCTGCCGAGCACTTCAAAGGAAAAACCGTATTGCACGGCCTCCCTGCTTACACGGCTCCATTCCCTCTGATACTGGGAAACCGCTCTCATCATGTATCCTTTGAGATCGATGGCATACCTTATGGCTTCTATTTCTTTATAACGGTCATAAGTGTTTTCTTCATTGAAACCTTTGACTCCGACAAGGACCACTTTCCCGAAAGGAAGGCTTTTCCCTGCGCTTGCGTGGACATCCGGGCCGATGAGCGTTATTTTACCGTCGCAGACCAGATCTTGATTCTCCGTCCAGAGAAGGATGGAGGCGGAGGCCATCTGAGGATTGCCCAGTTCCACGCCCACTTCATCGGACAACACCACGTTTCTGCCGCTTCCCCTGGGCCAGTCCTTCCCGTCAGCCGCCGCAAGCCGTGACCGGGCGCTTCTTTTTTCCGCATAGTTTCTGATCTCGCTGAAAGTATTTTCGAAAAGCTCCATTAAAAATGAACCCTCAATTTCTTAATTTTTCGGCGGCAAATATCGCTGCGCCCAGGGCGCCGTTGATCTGAGGGTCTCTGCCGATGTTTTGAATTTTTCTCCCCAGTGCGTTTTCCAGCGCGGTGAACATGCCCTGATTTTTAGCCACGCCGCCGGTCATCACAATATCTTCCTGAAGCTCGATGCCCTTGGCCAGAGCGGCAACTCTATGGGCCAGGGCATGGTGCAAACCGCTGACGATATCGGCTATATTTTTGCCTTCATTGACCAGCGAGACGATTTCCGTTTCCGCGAAAATGACGCACTGATTGGAAATGCTTATCGGGTTTTGCGAAGACAGCGAGACGGTTCCCATTTGAGCAAGCTCGATGTTCAGTGCGTCAGCCATGACCTCCAGAAACCGACCTGTGCCGGAAGCGCATTTGTCATTATATACATATCTGATGACATTGGCCTGATCATCGAGCCGGATTGCTTTAGCGTCCTGACCGCCAATATCGATGACCATGCGCACCGAAGGCCTTTGCCACTGGGCGCCCTTGCCATGGCAGGCAATTTCCGATTCCACCATTTTGGCAAAAGGGATACTGGCCCTTCCGTAACCGGTTCCCACGCAAAAGGATATTTCATCCATAACAAGACCGGCCTGTTCGAGAGCTTTTTCCATGACGTCCCGGGCCGATTCTTCCGGGTGAGATTTTGCCCGCATAACCTGAGAGGCGACAATCTCATCTCCTCTCATAATGACCGCCTTTGCGGTTAAAGAACCAATATCGCAGCCGGCTACTATCATAACGCATTTCCTCCTTTCGCTTTTTCGCCTGCAATCACAGCAGCGCCCAGAGCTCCGACGATTTGCGGATCGTATTTCAGTTTTTTGATTTTTATCCCGAGCAATTTTTCCAGGTGAGAAACCACGCCCCTGTTTTTCGCGACGCCGCCGGACATGCAGATATCTTTCTCCACGCTGACCTGATTGGCTAAAATACCGACGCGGATCGCCATGGCGCGGTTGATGGCGGCGGCAATGTCAGCGATCGGCTTTTGTGAATTCAGATGATGAATGACTTCGGCCTGCACCCAGACGGTACAGGTGGAAGAAAGCGAAAGCGGATCCTTCGCATTTTCGGATATGGTGCCCAGTTCGTCAAGACTGACTCCCAGCAACCTGGCCATGACTTCCAGAAAACGGCCGGTTCCGGCGGCACACTTGTCGTTGGTGGAAAACTTCAGAACATTTCCATCTTTGTCCATACGCATGGCTTTACAATCCTGACCGCCGATGTCGATAACAGTCCGGACGGAAGGCATGATCCATTGCGCGCCTTTGCCATGACAGGCGATCTCCGACACGGCCAGATTGACAAACGGAATCTTATTTCTGCCATAGCCGGTGCCGACGCAAAAAGAAATATTCTCCATCTTCAGCCTGGCTTTTTCGAGGGCCAGATCCATGACTTCGGCAGCCGATTCTTCGGGCTTGGCTTTCGCCTTGATCACCGCGTGCCCCAGAAGAGAGCCATTCATGATGACCGCTTTCGCGGTCAGAGAACCTACATCGCATCCCGCTACAATCATTTTAATATCCCCCTGACATGTATGAATTCAGATATTTTATCGCTTATGGATTCCCACGACTGTACCCGGTCGTCAAAACCGTCACCGTATAAAACAATCGTCGGATAGCCGGCCTTTTCCAGATCCCGGACCAGCAGTTTGACCGTGCCCCAGGTGTTGCGGCAGCCCATGGTTCCCATATAGGCCACGAAATCAGGCTTCATCAGATTGGCCATGCCTAAAACATCGTCACGCCACATATGCGGCGCGTCGTAGGGGCCCCTGATCTGTTTAACCATCGGCATTCGTGAGTTCTGCGCGGCCAGAGAATCGATGATGGAATCAAGGTCGCTGTCATCAATGGAATATCCTTCTTTTTCTCTTCCCCTGGCATAGGGCATTTCACTCTGCCAGTAAGTGAAAAGCAGCGAGCCCAAATGACTAATGTCTTTACTGTTGAGAAACTCCCAGAATCGGGCATCGCCGGTGTAATGATCAATATAGCAGAATAACCCCCGCGCTTTCTCTATCCCGGATGTTGTGCCGGCAATTCCTTTTTGCATATTCTCTTTGGCCTTTTTCACCATCGATTCTAAAAGTTCCGTAAATTGCGGCAAACCGGACAACATGAACTTTCCCCCGTAGAGCATCAAATCGTACGCGGCGGGTATCGGCGATGGAGTCAGCCGCAGCATTTCAAAAAGTTCGCAGGCCAGTTCATCCTGCTTTCTGGTTTCCTTCATAATTTCCCGCAGCCGGTCCATGTCCAGTTTTTTCCCGGTATGTTCTTCCAGAAAGGATATCAGTCCCCTGAAATCTTCCCGGTGATATCGTTCCGACCGGTCTTCCGTCAGGGTGGGAGGATAATTGAGCTGGTAGAAGGGCAGATCGAGATACGCCGCCGCGAAAGCGAAGGAATTGGCATTGGTGTCACAGACGCCGGGAGAGTCGCAAATGACAAAATCCGGTTTTACGCCCAGCCCGGAAAGATAAGCGCCCAGCGCTCCTCTTTGTGCGGAGCACGACGTTTCCGTAAAGCCCAGTTCGCAGCAGTAATCCAGAAATTCCGCTGTGCCGCGCTTCAGAACGATTGTTCCCAAAACAGACCAGACTTCCAGGGCTATCGGTTGAACATTAAAAGCGTAGAGAACAGGCATGGCCAGGCAAAAGGTATTAATGGAAACCTTCTGACCCTTTTCTTTGGCCGTGACACAGTTCTTCATATACCGGGCCAGCAACTTTAAAAAGAGAATGCCCGGTTCGCCCTGCCTGACAAAATTATCCAACACATCTTTATAGTGATATACGTAAGGAAGAAGTGTTTCATATTCCTTCCGGGATCCGTCATAGGTTTTAGCCGCATTTTCCAGAATGGTCCATAGATTCCAGTCATAATGATATTCTTTGGTTTCTCTTTTCATGATCATCCTCCATGACTATGCGACAATAAATTAATTTGAAGCTGTGCCTTGCTGCGTTGTATCTTGGGTCAGTATTTTGCGAATGTTCAGAAATTCATCCAGCTTATCCGCCACGGTTTCCCATGATTGCACCCGGTCATCAAAACCGTCAGCGTAAAGGTAAAGCGTGGGAATTCCGTGCTTTTCCAGATCGCGGACAAAGGGCTTCACCATGCCCCATGTGTTGCGGCAACCCATCGTTCCCATATAGACGATAAAATCCGGTTTCATGATATTGACGGCGCCCAGCGTATCGTCCAGCCACATGCCGGGGGCATCATAGGGGCCCCTAATCTGTTTGACCATTGGCATTCTGGACATCTGATCGGCGAGAGAGTCGATGATTCCATCAAGGCCGCCGTCGTCAAGGCGGTATCCTTCTGCCTCCTTGCCTTCGGCGTGGGGATTATCCTTCTGCCAGAAATTGAAAAGGATGGAACCCATATGTGAAATATCCCGTTGATCCAGAAAATTCCACAATCGGGCATCGGTGGTATAATGATCGATATAGCAGAACAGCCCCCGGGCTTTTTCCCTGCCGGACGTTGTTCCGGCATGTCCCGCCTGCGCTTTTTGCCTGACTTTCGTGACCATGGCTTCCATGAGTTGCGTGTATTCTTTGGTGCCGTTCATCATGAAGCGCCCTCCGTAAAGTATCAAGTCGTATATCGGAGGCATCGGGCAGGGTTTGAGGCGCTGTAAATCGAGGAGCTCACAGGCCAGTTCATCCTGTCTTTTCGATTCCTTCATGACGTCACGCAGCTTTGCCATGTCGAGTTTATTGCCGGTTTGTTCTTCCAGAAAAGCAATCAGCCCGCGGAAATCGGCGTAATGATATTCTGCGGCCCGCTCGTCAGTAAGCGTATAAGGGTAATTGAGCTGATAAAAAGGAATGTCGAGATAGGAGGCGGCAAACGAAAAAGAATTGGCGTTAGTATCGCAGATGCCCGGAGAATCGTAAACCACAAAATCAAGCCCGGTTGTCAGGCCGGAAAGATACGCGCCCAGAGATCCTCTTTGCGATGAGCAGGATGTCTCCGTAAAACCAAGCTCGCAGCAATAGTCCAGGAATTCGGCGGTGCCTCGTTTCAAGACTACCGTGCCCATGACGCTCCATGGTTCGAGGGCGACCGGCTGAACATTGAAGGCATACAAAATCGGAGTGGCCAGACAAAAAGTCACCCCGGCCGTTTTCCTGCCCTCGATGTGGGCGCGGACACAATCATTGGTGTATTTGGCGATCAGTTTTAAAAACAGGATGCCCGGTTCGCCCTGTTTTACAAAGGCGTCAAGGACATTGCGGTAATGAGGAATGTAGGGAAGAAGCGATGCATATTCTTTGGGGAAACCGTCCGCGGTCTTGGAAGCGTTTTCCAGAATCGTCCACATATTCCAGTCGAAATTATACTCTCTGGTTTCTCGTTTCATTGAAAACCCCTTAAATGTTCATGCTCAGAAATGCACCTTCTTTTATTCTTTGAATGTAGAGATTGGCCCTTTCTTTAAGAACGTTAACATCAACTTTTTTCTCAATTTCTTTCAGCGCCGGCAGCGCCGCATCTCTGAAAAGGGTCAAGGCGTCGATGGCGCGCTGTCTTTCCGCCAGCACCCGTGATGAATCAATGGCGATTTTTTTGATGACTTCAATGGCGATTTTATCCTGTTCCATGGTCAATTCTCCTTTTTAGGAAATTCTTTCCAGAAATGCGTCAATGCGCATCTGTACACGGCCTGACTCTGTAAGCGGCCCGTACTCGCGTTCCATTCTCATGCAGGGAATGCCTTCTTTTTCGAGATCTCTTTCAAAGATGCCGTTTTCCGAACCGTGCAGATCGCAGAAGCGGATGTTCTGCAGAATGATTCCATCCACCTTCGCTTCTTTGGCGCGGTCCATGATGCATTTTAATCTTTCCTTGTAGTAACCAAACATGCGCGGACAGTAGGCATGATTAAGATAGCGTTTGGTTAAAGCAAAAAGAGGATCGCCATCCTCCTCTGTCAGGTCGATGTAGGAGCGGGCACCGAAGCACATGGTGTCGGTAACGATAACCGCTCCGCAATCCTCGATGACCTTCATGAACTCCAGATCGTCGTTAACCGACCCCACCAGCATCAGACGTTTTCTGCCCTTGATGGTATCTTTTCTGCCTTTCAGCTGGGACATGGTTTTGCGAAGCATCTGGTTGAATTCGTCACGCGGCATGGCCGCGGCGGCCATGATAATAGCGAGAGAATCTTCGCCTGTAATGACGACGTCATCTTTGATACGCAGCCGGTCGAGCTGAATCAACAGTCTTCTGCTCTCGTTGTAAACGCTGATAGCGCCTTTGAGGGATTCATCGGTAATCTTTACGCCGAAGTGTTCTTCGATCTTCTCTTTCAGCTTTTTGGCTTCTTCGTAAGACCACTTCAGGGAATAGTCGGTGACTTTATGCGGAACGCCGAAGTAGTGAAAGAATCCCGGCACGATGCCCTGGTAGTCTTCGCCTGCCTTGCGCCAGCACTCATCGAGTCTTCTCATGGAATCGCACCCGGGCACAATGATGGTCCCGTCAAGAAAATTGAATTTCCCTTCTCCGGCAAGCTGCAGAACGCATTTGGGAAAACTGCAGATCACCGGTCCGAAATACGTGTCGCCGATGGAAGAAGACGTCGTTCCCGTTCCTCTCAGGCGAAAGGGAAGGATATCGGCGGCGTAAATAATCTCATCAGGGACAAATGTACAGGGATAACCGATCACGGGCTTGCCGCTTTTCTTCCATTTTTTTACATGGTAATTTTCCGTTGTATTGACGATTTCTTTCCACGCGTTAATCATGTTGCACCTCCGTCCGCCAATATTACGGATCTCAGGTTTTCAAGAGTTTTTTCCATCTCCGAACTTTGATCGGCTCTGACCATTTCACAGAATCCGTCAATCAGGGAAGGCATTACCGCGGGAGCAAGTGTCTTGAAGGAACGGACCATCTCCGGCACAAGCCACCGGACGGTTTTTCCCAGTTCGTCTTCCTCTACCGAATCGGCAAATCCGCGCAGAAGTGTCGTAAAAAGTTGGGGCCTGGCTTCATGAATATTGTTTATGATTCTGAGTGCCGCGTTGAAGTTCTCCGCCATCACCTGCGTGTCCAGATCGGAAATACCCGCGGTTGCCGCTTCAATGAACTTTTCCTGATCGGCATCTTCATAAAGGCTCATCGTCACGGCCTTAGACCTGATTTTGGGATTTTCCAAAGAGGCATAGGCCGCCAGGGATGAAAAGAGAATTTTTTCATTTTCAGACAGCGCTTCGGCCAGCGATTTAACGATTGTTTCACCGTCCTCGGCCAGAGCGACGCGCGCTTTAGTGAAAATCTCGGCATCTATTTCGTTGACCGCATCTTTCAGAAAGTTGGTCAGATAGCTTTCGAAAAGAGGTTTGCCGCCTTTGGCTAAAAGATAGCTTCCGGTGTGCAGTCGGCGCAGAAGTTCAGCAAGTGTATTGGTCAGCTTCCCTATTTCTTTGCCGTTTAATTCGCGCACGACAGACAGGAGAATGTCGGCTGTCAGATCGGGACCGAGATTTTTCAGCAGCGAATCTAAAATAAGGGCGATGCTTTTAACAGAGATATTCCCGGCGGAGACAATCGAGGCGAGAATGCTGCCGACCTTCGCCGGATAAGCCCAGATGCATTCAAGTGTCACGTCGATGTTCTGCAGAATATGTTCTTCGGATCTGTCCACCATTTCCTTGATTTCACCGAAATCGGTGTTGACAATGAAATCATTGATGCCGGTCTGACGGGGATCGCTGATCATCTGAATCCCCTGTTTTAACTCGTCGTTTGTTTCCCGAGCTAAGGTGGTGACAAGCTTTCCGAATTCGACGCCGAATTTGTTTTCGGTTTCCGTTTTCGAGGAAAGAACATTGTCCACTACATTTTGCACAGATGAAGACATCCGCGCCTTGAATTTGCTGTTGCCGGACCAGTCCTTCAACGCCTCTTGAACGATGGCGCTCACCAGTTTTCTCACTGCGGGGGCTTTAACCGTTTTCCATATGACGCTGCCGGTGAGATCGGCGGCGTTTTCCGATTGAGAAGATTTTTCAGCATCTTTCATGGATATCCCTCCATCAAATGATTTTATTTATTTTCTTCTTTTCAATCTTTTCCGCAGAAGCTGCCACGTCCAGGAAATCAAATGCAGTCTTTGATCGAGGACCGCATTGACGATGGTATGCGTCGCATCCCGCAACTGATCGCTGTCGATATTGGCCGCCACATCGGAAACAAATTTGCTGACCGTCTGCGGGTCGCTTTTCCCGACGTCATTGATGAAGCGGGTGGCTGAATTGATTCCTTTGCCGATGAGTGGCGGCGCATCGTCTTTTAATGCTTTGCCGACGATTTCTCTGAATTCAGGAGAAGCATCCCATAGATTTTTCCCCAGCGCGACGTAAGCTTCTGCCAGCGCTTTCAATTCTTCCGTATCAATATCTTTGAGAATGCTGCCGATGTAATCTCTGAGCAGTTGCGGCGAAAATTTTTCATTGATTTGTTTTCCTGCTTCCGCCAGCGCTCCTGTGCAGGAATTGAATACGGCAGGAACTGAACCTAAAACAGACAGAATAATTTCCGGGTCCTGCCAGATCAGAGCGTTCACGACCGGATGCGTTTTGTCCGGTTTGATATTTTGCAGATTAATTCTGATGAGATCTTTGACGAAGGGCGTGCTTAACACCTCCTTCATGACTCCGCCTTCGGCGGGCATCACGCCATTATTTTCCATGGTCTTCTCCCTCCGTGTTTGAATTGACGGCATGCTGTTCATTGTATGTTTCCTCCGCTACCACCCATAATTGTGCACCCAGCAGTTTCCCGTTGCGGACAATGTTTTCGAGTGTTTCTTTGTCAAGCGACAGAACGATCGACTTCATATAGTCGTGAAGCAGTTGCGGCGAAAATTTTTCATTAAGCTGAATGAGCAGTTCGTCGACGCATTGAATTAAGGAATTGGCAATGGAAGGAACGGCGCCCAGCACGCCCAGAAAAAATTCCGGATCCTGCCATAAAATCGTCCGAACCAGCCTGCGGCTGGATTCCGGATCGATATTCTGCAGAACGGTTCTGACGCCTTCTTTGAAGCCGGGCTTCTTGAGCAGTTCCTTAAGCACGCGATCGGTTAAGTCGATTATTCCCTTATTGGCTTCTTGCATGGTTTGGTCTCCTATAATGTCTTGCAGTTGAAGAAATACCGGGCTGCTTCCATCTGACAGAGCTGCTTGCCGCCCATCCACAACTGAATCATTTTGATATCGCGCCAGTGTTTTTCAATATCGTATTCGCGGTCGGCGCCGTACGTGCCTAGGACATCCATGGCCTTGCCGAAAATATCCACCGCTTTGTCGGAAACGAAATCCTTGAGGTTGCGCATCTTGCAGGCCACCTCATCGGAATACAGCGGATAGCCATAGGGCTTGTTGCGACGGTCGCCCATTCTGGCCGCTTCGTAGGCCAGAATTCTGCAGATATCGATGTCGCCGGCGATCCGGCCGATAATACCGGCAATGCAGTCGTCTTCCTTCAGCGGCCGGTTCTTATAAGTTTTGGTCGAGACGAATTCGTAGAGAATTTCGTAGAGATTCAACATCGCGCCGCACAGAAATCCCATGCTTCCGATCAGACCCCAGGGAATAATTTCACGGAAGACCTGGGCGTCCATGCCCGGACCATGAGCGCGATACCAACTGGGAACCCTTACATCTTCAAACCAGATATCGCCGTTTTTATCGGCGGCCATACCGGCCTTTTCGTAAGGCCCCCCCTGCGTTACACCTTTGGCATCGGCGGGTACGAATATTAGTGCAAAGTCGTTAGGATCGTTCGATCCCAGTTTCGTCGTGCAGGGAACAATCAAAAGTTTTGCCACGCCGCCGGTATTGGTCGGCCAGAGCTTGTGGCCGTTGATGACCCATTCATCACCGTCGAGGCGGGCGGTTGTGCGGATCGTCTTCCCTCCCAGAATTTCCATATTTTCGATATCCGCACCGCCCTGCGGTTCCGTCATGGCGTTGGCCGCAAATACGGCCTTATCGGTTTCACAGAACATAGGAGCGAATTCTTTGGCGAGCCGCCAGTTGACATGAGGATCGACAAGAATGGTCGTCAACGGCCAGTAGGTAACCATAAACGCTACCGCCATGGCCGTATCCGCCCGCCCTACTTCTTCGGCCAGCGCGCAGGCCACGGTAAAGGCGTAATCGGAATGGCCTATACCCCAGCCGCCAAGCTCCTGCGGAAATAACGCTTTTTGGATTCCTACGCCTTTATTTCCCATGAGCTTGCCAAAGGCCGGTTCAATCAGATGATGTTCTTTCCAGTCTTCGTCGTATTTACGCCGATAGGGCATGACTTCCTTGGCCGCCCAGTTTCTGAGCGCACTGCGCAGGTGTTTGTCCATCGGGGATATATATTCTTCCGGTTTTGAGAATTCATCGAAGTTTTTCATGGTTTATCTCCTTTTCAGATTTCTTTGCAGTCAAAGAAAAACCGCGCCGTATCCATTTTCACCGGCGCCTCGGCGCCGACTCCGCAAAGGTATGACTGGATGGTCTTGACATCGCGCCAGTGTTTTTCCACATGCCACTCTTTGGAATAACCTGCGGAACCCATCAGTTCCATGCCCCGGTTGATGGCCCGCATGATCTTCTGCTGTACCTGTGAACCGATAATCTGTGAAAAAGTGTAAACTCTCTGAGATCCGCTGTATCCCCAGTCCTCCGGCTTGGACATGATGTGAGCCAGATTATAGAGGAGCAGTCTCGCCGTGAAAATTTCATCGGCTACGTCAGCCAGAACTGACGCGCAGAGGGGATTTTCCTTCATGATGGTTCCGCCCTTGATGGTTCTGGTTTCGGACCATTCGCTTACGATTTCGAAGAAGTTCATTCCCGCTCCGACACTGACACCGCCCAACAGGAGATTCAGCCAGGTATAAATTTCCTCGACGACTTCGTCACGGGCAATGACATAGGATTTGGGGATTTTTACATGATTGAAACTTACGTCGGCATTGGCGCTGGCATTGAGACCCGTTTCCAGAAGTGTTTTGCCGCGGACAATATTTTTGTCGTCACCGGGAACCAGAGCAACACAGGGTCTTTCCAGCTTGTCGGCGCAGACTACGCAAAAAAGATCAGCCACAGCGCCGCTGTTAAGCGGACGGAGATTCTTCCCGCTGATCGCGTAGCCCTCGCCATCAGGCTCGACCGTCGCCAGAATTGATCTGCCTAAAAACAGCGGAGTCTCCCGTCCGACCTTGCCCATGCCGGGAAGAATGAGGGAAGGAGTTTTTAATTCATCGGCGCAATATATTGGCGCCAGTATTTCGCACACGGCCTTGTCCAAATGAGGAAGCATGCTGATTGCGGCAAAGACCACGTACTTCATAGCAGAAACGACACCGATGGCTGCATCGGCACGTCCAATTTCAGTAAGAACTGAAACGATGCCCGGTGTGCTGGCGGGGCTGTTCCAGCCAAAGCCCCCGTGTTCTTCCGGTAAAGTGAGCCTTTGCAAGCCGATAGTGAGATTCAGCGATTTTCTTGTTTCGATAAAAAGCTTTTCGTAATTCTCCCGGTATTCCTGGCGCTTGGAAATAATTTCCTTGTCGGCCCATTGCCTTACGAGGTGAATGACGCGTTTCGATTCCTCATCCACCAATTCTTTCGGGTAAACAAACAACTCATCCAGAGTCTTATTCATGGTTCCTCCTTATCCCGGTTATTGTTTCCGTTGTGTTCTGCGAGGTTCAAGCTTTTCTTTTAGTTTTAGCCTTTGTCTTAGCCTTCATTTGTTTGGTTTCAGCCTTTTTCATCCGGACACTTTTAATTTTTCTCGCGATAGTTTCTTTTTCGATAACCCGTGAATGCGCCAGAAAAGTTTTATATATTTCCTTGAATTTTTGCGCCGCCTTTTCCATGTCCTCGGGTGCGTCCACGATCACGGGTCTGAATATTTTGTCGAGAAAATCTACTTGTTTGTTGTATTCGCCGGTGCTGCCGGTGGCCACCGAATGGAAAGAAAGTCCGAGAAAATAAATAAATATGGCAAAGGCAAATTGCCTTGAGATGTTCAAACGTTCCGACATTCCTGCCGTATAGCGTTCAGCAAATTCCGTATATAGCGGTTTCCATTCTTTCATTTCTGCATTGCGGTACATGTCCATCGCCAGAAGCATGATGCTTTCATAGAGCTCGCCATTTCCCCTCCAGTAATCCACAATCATATCAAAACGATCGCGAATGTTTTCAACAGGCCTTGTCCATTCGATATAGTCTTCCGTATTTTTGTAGCCGATCCAGGCAATCATCTCGGCAAGCATGTTTTCCTTGGAGGGAAAATAATGGTAGAGTGTTCCAGTGGATACGCCGACCTCCTCGGCAATTTCTTTCATGTTTATATTGTTGTACCCCTTGCGGGCAAACAAATGTAAACTCTTTTCCAACAGCTTTTGCCGGTATTCATTGCGATTGACAATCTTAGGCATGGGCCGTACCTCCGGTATAATAAGATATGATATGCGTTGGGTAGCGTTCAGCATGTCGATGATTACGGGAAGGCTTGGCGAAAAAGCCAAAGAAGAGCGCAGTGCAACCAAGAGTTAAAGACTTCATGAACAGAACCCTTTAATCTGCACCGGGTATAAATACCCGTCGTTCGATGCAACGTGAGTTGGAAATAATCGTGCAATTTTATTTTATATTGAATGGTCATTATAAAAACACACCAAGATTTTTCTGTCAAGAAATTTTTTAATTTTTCGCAAAAGTTAAAACAAATCGAATTTTTCAACGCTTCAATCGGATTCAGATCTTTTTCCGAAGGCAATACAATTCTTGAGATGTTTTTATTTCATGACAGAGGGGATGGCTTTCAGCAGGCGATGAAATGATGATCAACGTTATATCAAGATTCGCAGACAAAAAAGGCCGGCTCTTTTTGAGAGCCGGCCTTTTTTTAAATCAAAGCGTAAATCACTTTGTGTCCCCTGTCACATTAATTTGAATTGTTGAAATAATTCCTTTCGGTGTTGTAACCCCTATATTGAAAGTTCCTTGCGGGTAGTATGAACCGGCAGCAGCCCCACCCATGTTTGATTTACAGCCTTCTCCTCCTGATACGGTCAAGCCAATTGCTGTGCCGTAACCGTTTGTGCTTAAAACCGGCGAGCCACTGCTGACGGTGGTCGTTGCTTTTGTCGTTGTTTCTACCGCTGGTGTGCCGGTAATATAAGAATAATATACTTCGTTGTTTGATGCTGCAACGGTTGTCCCTGCCGGCATGGCGTTTCCATGTTCATCATATAATCCTAATGTAAAGTTTCTCGTACAGGATGAACCCATAGGAAGCGTAACGGTATAAGGCAATACGCAGGAAAAATCAGAACCATAATTTACGCATGCAGCAGAGCCCGATAAAACAATGACCGTACTGCGTCGGACGTAGTTGGTTCCCCATGTGCGATTGCAGCTGTTCTCCTTGCTGGATATATCCCAGTCATAAGGCAGAGCCGTTGCCGCCGGTCGGGTCAGGCAGGCGTTCGTTCCCGCAACGTAAGAGAAAAATTGCTCTCCCGTGTCCCAGATACCATCCTCATCTTCATCAAGATAGATGTCGCCCACATCGTAAAATGTTTCTCCTGCCTCGTAACTATTATTGCCGTTGGCGTCAATAAAACTCTTTTCGCCGACTGCGTAAGCCAGGATGGTTACCCTTCCATCCGTCGGTTTGTATGCAGAACTCGTAAGAGTGATCGTGCAGGTTCCATTTGTTGTTGTGCAGGAAGCCTGAGTCGAACCGTTGGAAATACTTGCTCCTTCAGAAATAAAATTGATTGCTGTCCCATCAGGTACGGGGTTGCCCAGGCGGTCCGAAGCAATAATAGTCAAGGTGGTTGTTACACCGTCATATCGCCAGCCTTCTATATTATAGGTTCCGACGCTGAGGGAGAAAGAATTCTGAGCAGGTAACCCAGTCGTTATTGTCAAAGAGTTGGACTGTGTCTTAATAACAGGAGAGCTACCGGTTACGGTTGCCACAACCCAGACAGGTGTCGGCACCGTTCCCGAACGAACCGAAGTCGTAACGTATCCATTAGCATCAGATGTCGCCGTGGCGGGAGAAAACGTTATTCCCATTGCTGCATAATTAGGGGGCAGCATACTGAAAGTAACCCCGACGCCGGGTTTCCCTTGATTGTTGCTGTCCACGACCTGAAATTTAACAGCAGAGCTCTTCAGTAATGATGTGGCGCTGGCGGTTGAAGTTCCAATGACTGTAGGCGTTGCCGATATAAAAGATATGTTGCTTACAGCCGTGGGATTGACGGTTATTGTTGCCGTCGCAGTATCATCCCCTGCGGATGCGGTGATTGTATCTATTATCGAAGCTGTTCCTGAAGCGCAACCCTTGTCCGTGTATGTGGACGTTGCGACGCCCGCGGAACTTGTTACCGGACTGGAAATCTCTGCCTTGCCACTTGAAACACAAGGTGAATTGAAGTTTACTGAAATAGGAACCGTTGCCGCCGTGCCGCCGATCAGAACCGGCACGCTAACGCTGCTTGTACCGTAAGCGGAGATCGGTGATGTGCCTACGGTAATTGTGCCCAGCGTAATTTCAGCGCCTCCGACTGTAATTCCCAAAGGAGAACTGGTCGTGGTAACCATCGCGTCTTGAAAAGTTACCTGAGCCGATGCCGTTAGGCTTGTGGCACCGGCAGAATCAATGTCTGCCGCGTTTAAGGTTACGGTTGCAACGCCGTCTTCGTCAGTCAGAGCTGTCCCGGCGGCGGGAGTAAACGCGACGATTGCATTAGCTGCCGTGAAAGTTACTACAGTATTTGGAGCCGGTTCACCGGCTGCATTTGTTAGTGTAGCGGTGACAGTGACCGGAGTTCCAAACGTTACGGTATTGGAAGTAATCTCTAAAGTAAGAGTGCTGTTGTTTATGTCTATAGTACCATCGCCGTCAGTGTCACTGCTGCTGCCACCGCCACCGCCTCCGCAGGCGATGATCAGGCTGAGAAAGGCAAAAATAATAATCAGACTGAATAAAGAAAAGAATCTTCCCTTGTACGATTTTTTCATTTTATTCTCCTTCTTAATTAAAACGATAGAGGGA
This sequence comes from uncultured Smithella sp., assembly GCA_964539765.1. Lineage (GTDB taxonomy): Bacteria > Desulfobacterota > Syntrophia > Syntrophales > Smithellaceae > Smithella. Next base: position 34,570 of record CAZIJZ010000011.1, on the reverse strand, counting down.
TTTTTTAATTTAATGCTCTACTTTTAGCAAAAATATCATTGATTTTCAATATATTTTTTTGATTAAAGTTTATTAATCTTCGTTTGTGCTTTTCTTTTGGCGCGCGGCAGTCTTCTGGCCGGGCCTTTCTTTTTAATCTGTCGCTCGTGGCCGACATTTTTTTGCGTTTGCGCGACGGGTCGCGCGGGAGCGGATGTCGCGTTGTTGATAATGACTTCGAATTCCGGGGAAGCCAGGGAAGTTTTGCCCAGTTGTGTTACATAAGAAGATATTTCACGATCAGAAGAAACGACGACGATTTCCTCGCCGCTGTGCGCGGCTAAACGTTTGATGACGTCGTCCGCTCTTTCACCGTGACGCGAATAGATGATGTTGATTCTTCCGGCGCGATCCCGGCCTTCTTCGGCCCAGCCGTTCTGGATGCCGTCGAAAACCACCGTGATCTGATGATTTTTTCCCTTTTCGTATTCGACAAGTTTGTTGATCAGCGCCTGGCGTCCCGCCTCCAGACTTTTACGCTCGTAACGCCGGAGGTTATCGGATTGCCGGATCAAATTGTAACCGTCTATGATGATCAGCATGCCTATCCTTACTGCCATTCCTTTGAAGGCAGGCCATGGGGCCCCTATCGTGCCCTTTAGGGTATTCAGGGTAAATCCAGAAAAAATAAAATGGATACCGGCCTTCGCCGGCATGACCGGCTTAATGAATGGTGATGTTATAATTACATATCCACGCCGCTTGTTCAATGAAATTCTGTTGCTTTGCCAGCCCGGGGTTTTCCCTTGATTTAACTTAGATAGTTTGTTAGCTTTCGCAACAATAAAGATTTTATAAAACAGGATAATTTGAAATTATCTTACCAAATTAATGTAGAAAGAAAGGAAGGCAATATGGAAATCAAAAAAGTTTGTGTGTTGGGCGCCGGTTTAATGGGCAGCGGAATTGCGCAGGTTTGCGCGCAGGCGGGTTATGAAGTAACGATGCGCGATATTGAACAACGCTTTATCGACGGCGGGATGAACTCCATCAAAAAAAATCTCAGCCGCGATGCGGAAAAGGGCAAAATTACCAAGGAACAGATGGACGCGGTTCTGGGACGTATCAAACCCACGCTGGATTTAAAGGAAGCGGCAACCGGCGCGGATGTCGTGGTCGAAGTGGTTATTGAATTGATGGCGATTAAGAAAAAGGTATACGAAGAACTTGAAGCAATCGTTCCCGCTCATTGCCTGTTCTTTACGAACACGTCAGGCCTCAGCATCACGGAGATGGCCTCGGTGACCAAGCGTCCCGACAAGATGATCGGCACGCATTTCTTCAATCCGGTTCCGGTCATGAAACTTCTGGAAATCATCTGCTGTTATCAAACGTCCGACGAAACGCTGGCCGTCGCCAAAGAATGGGGCAAGAAAATCGGCAAGGAAGTTATCGTCGTGAAGGAAGCTCCGGCGTTTGTCGTCAACCGCATCCTCTGTCTGATGCTCAATGAAGCTTTCTACGTGCTGGATGAAGGACTCGCCTCTGCTGAAGATATCGACAAGGGCATGATGCTGGGCTGCAATCATCCCATCGGACCCCTGGCGCTGGCCGATCTGGTCGGTCTGGACACGCTGCTGCATATCATGGAAGATTTATACAAGGAACTGGGGGACAAGTACCGTCCGGCGCTGATGCTGAGAAAACTTGTCCGCGCAGGCCGTTACGGACGCAAAACCGGAAAGGGCGTTTACGATTACACCAAGAAATAATATTGGAGAAAATGATTTATGAAAACAAAGATTACAGAGCTTTTAGGCATTAAATATCCGATTCTTTTATCGGGTATGAGCTGGATCAGCGTTCCGAAAATGGTCGCGGCTGTTTCTAACGCCGGCGGGTTGGGCATCCTGGCAACGGGACCTTTCAATGCCGAACAGACACGCGCGGCCATCAAGGAAATCCGCTCCCTCACGGACAAGCCTTTCGGCGCCAACGCCACGCTTTTATTTCCGGGCGCGGCGGAAAACGCCAAGGTGCTTCTGGAAGAAAAGGTTCCGGTCATTAATTTCTCGCTGGGCAAGGGTGACTGGATTGTCAAAGCGTCTCACGCCTACGGCGGCAAGGTTATTGCCACGGTGGTCAATGCGCGCCACGCCCAACGGGCTGAAGATTACGGCTGTGACGGTGTTATCGCCACCGGCCACGAAGCCGCCGCGCACGGCGAACACGTCACGTCGCTGGTGCTGGTTCCCTCGCTGGTGGACGCGGTCAAGATTCCCGTGATTGCCACGGGTGGTTTCGGCGACGGCAGGGGCTTGGCGGCGGCGCTGGCTCTGGGTGCGGAAGGCATTGCCATGGGTACACGTTTCATGACGACCAAAGAAAGCCCGCTGCATAACGTCTATAAGAGACTGTCCATGGAAAAAGGCGTCGAAGACACATTGTATTCGGATCGATTTGACGGACTGCTCTGCCGTATCATGAATACCGATGCCGCGGAAAGAGCCGTCAAGAAAGGCTTGAATCTGCCGGCGGCTTTCTTTAACGCTCAGGATATCGCCAAGCAGTTAAAGTTGCCTTTCTTCAAACTTTTCATAGGGGTTATGTTGTCCGGCTGGAAAAATGCCAAACAACTGGCTTTTATGGCTAACGGTTTTCATGCGATCAGAGTGGCTACGGAAGACGGCGACACGAAGGAAGGCGTTCTTCCCGTGGGACAGGTCATGGGGCTTCTTCATGATGAACCCACGGTGGCCGAACTGCTGGAAAGAATGGTGGCAGAGGCCCAGAAACAGCAGCAGAAGCTTGACGCTCATTTTGCGTAGAAACGTTTACAATAACGGTATATCATTGCGAGTCCCGATTTGTCGGGACTCGCAATCTAATTTAACCATACGTCACCGCGGTTAAGGCATGTTTCAGAATAAAAAAGTCGTGGTGGTCATGCCGGCCTACAACGCCGAAAAAACCATCATCAAAACCTACAATGAAGTCATGGCGCAGGGCGTCGTGGACAAGGTGATCCTTGTTGACGACGCCAGCCCGGACAATACCGTGAAAGTAGCCGAAGGACTGCCGGCAACGAAAGTTTTCGTTCATGAAAGCAACCTGGGCTATGGCGGCAATCAGAAGACCTGTTACCGTCTGGCCCTTGAAGAAGGCGCCGACATCATCATCATGGTGCATCCCGATTATCAGTACACGCCTAAACTCATTCCGGCCATGACTTCATTAATCGCCAACGGTCTTTATCATTGCGTACTGGGTTCACGAATCCTGGGCGGCTACGCTCTCAAAGGCGGTATGCCGTACTGGAAATATATTGCCAACCGTTCTCTGACGCTTACGGAAAATATTTTAATCGGCGCGAAGCTTTCCGAATACCACACCGGTTACCGCGCTTTTTCCCGCGATCTTCTGCTGAAACTGCCTCTGGATAAAAATTCTGATGATTTCGTTTTCGATAATCAGATGCTGGCGCAGATTGTCTGGTTGGGCTATACGATTGCGGAAGTGAGCTGTCCGACGAGTTATTTCGCCGAAGCGTCATCCATCAATTTCAGCCGGAGTGTCAAGTACGGCTTCGGGTGCCTGAGCACAGCGTTTGCTTTTCGTCTGGCAAAGATGAAATTGGCTAAGTCCCCTCTGTTTCCGTGATTGTGAAAGGTGAATGGTGAAATGACCTTACTTTTCACTATCAACCATCAACTATTTTAAGCGATTTGACTGTTGGCGGCGGTTTTCAGTGCCGTGATCGTTTTCTGATAATCTCCGCTTCCGAAAACAGCGTTACCGGCAACGATGACATCCGCTCCGGCCTGGGCGACATCTCCGATATTTTTGAGATTCACGCCTCCGTCAACTTCCAGCAGCGGCTGGTGCGGCAGTTCATCCAGTATTTTCCTCGCCCGGGCGATTTTGGCCAAAGAGGTTCCGATAAACTGCTGACCGCCGAATCCGGGATTGACCGTCATGATTAACAGCAGATCAATATAATGAGCGATTTCTGAAATATAATCCAGCGGCGTTGCGGGATTCAGAGAAACACCGGCCCGCGCGCCATAGCTTTTAATCAGCTCGACGGTGCGGTGCATGTGACCGGATGCCTCTGCATGGACGGTAATGATATCGGCGCCCGCCTTGAAAAAAGATTCGATATAGCGATCAGGGTCCGCAATCATCAAATGGACATCAAACGGGAGTTTGGTCACTTTTCTCAAACTCGTGATAATGGCCGGACCCATGGTGATGTTGGGAACGAAATTGCCGTCCATAACGTCCACATGAATCCAGTCCGCACCGGCTTTTTCGATGGCCAGAATTTCCTCACCCAGCTTGCTGCCGTCCGCGGAAAGAATTGAAGGAGCGATTAATTTCATGATAAATTTTTTCCTGATGATTGATGTTCGTAAAATATACCAAAGAGCGGATATTGTCAATGAATGCATTTTTTAGTTTTAATCCATAAAAGAAGCTTGACTCTTAAGAGGAAAAATCTAAAAATAAATCCATGTATATTCTCTATAATATTATTTTGTTTGCTGCTGCGCTGATTCTTGCTCCTTATTTTCTGCTGAAGATTTTTTTTACAGGCAAATACCGCAACAGTTTCCGGCAAAAGCTTGGCGGCAAGCAGGAAGCCGTTCTTGCCGGATTGAAGAATAAGCCACGGATTTGGATTCACGCGGTTTCCGTCGGAGAGGTGACGGCCGCCGCACCGATTGTCGCTTCTTTGAAAAAGAAAAGACCGGACGTCGAAGTAATATTCTCGACGTCCACGGAAACGGGCCAGGAAATGGCCAAAAAGTTTATCAAGGGGGCCTCCGCCTTTATCTATTTCCCGCTGGATATTTGGTCTGTCGTCACCAGGATGATAAAAATGGCGGATCCGGATATTTTCGTGTTGGTGGAAACGGAACTATGGCCTAATTTCCTGAACGTTTGCCGCGACCGCCGGATAAAAACATTAATGGTGAACGGCCGGATTTCCCCGCGCTCTTACCGCCGGTACCGCCTGACGAAATTTTTATGGAAAGGTGTTTTGAAGGATCTTGATTTTGCGGGAATGATTTCCAAAGTCGATGCAACAAGGCTTGAAGATATCGGCATGGACCCCGCAAAAATAAAAGTACTGGGAAACGCCAAGTACGATGGGCTCGCGTCGCTGGTCTCACCCGCACTGCAGCAGGAAATTGCCCGCCGCTGCAATGTGCGCGCGGACGAAAAATTTCTGGTCGCGGGCAGTACGCATCCGGGTGAAGAGAAAATTATTATCCATGTTTACCGCGAACTTTTGAAATGTTATTCTGACTTAAAACTAATTCTGGTGCCGCGCCATATCGAAAGGACGGGTGAGGTTCTCGAGCTTTTGAAGCAGGCCGGTATCGCCGATGTCATAACGCTTTCCCGAATAAATGAGGGACAGCAGAGAAATGAAGAAAGAATCATTGTCGTTGATGTCATCGGCGAGTTGTTCAAGTTTTATTCGCTGGCGTCTGTGGTTTATTGCGGCGGGTCGCTGGTGCCGAGGGGCGGCCAGAATATTCTGGAAGCGGCGGCGTGGGGCAAGGTGATTTTTTACGGACCCTCCATGGAGGATTTCAGCGCGGAAAAAGATTTGCTGGAAGCAGCGGGTTGCGGTATTACGGTCAGAAGTGAAGAAGAATTATTGAACGGGATCATGGGGCTGCTTGCTGATCCCGCGGAGATGAAAGCCCGTGGCGAGAAGGGCAAGGCTGTTGTTTTGGATAATATCGGCGCTTCCGCCAGATATGCCGATTTAATAACCAGATATCTTTAAGCGGGTCTTGAATGATCAGGAGGAATGTATGCTGAAAAAATACGAAGTGATGAGCGAACAGGTGAATCTGACCAAAACCCTGATGGCCAAATCGGTGGTGGACCGGTATCTCAACCGGACAAACCTGATCTGTTATTCGGAGCTTTCCCGACTCATCGGCTGCGACGCTTTCGTTAAACATGAAAATCACAACCCGACCGGATCCTTCAAAATCAGAGGGGCGCTGAATTTTTTTCATCACATGTCGCGGGAAGAACTGGAAGCGGGCATTCTCGTTGCCACCCGGGGCAATCACGGACTGGCGATGGCCTGGGCGGGACAGTGGTTCAATGTGCCCTGCACGGTGGTCGTGCCGGAGGGCAACAATCCTGAAATCAACCGGACGATAGAAAGTTACGGTGCGGAGGTGATTGTTCACGGCGAAGACTTCTATGATGCTCAATCCTACTGCGAAGAGCTCGTGGACACGGCCGGTTATTACTATGTTCAGCAGGGCAATGAACCGGAAATTTTAAACGGTCTGGCCACGATGGGTCTGGAGATCCTGGAGGATCTGCCTGAAGTGGACACGATCATCTGTCCCATCGGCGGCGGCGCGGGATGCGCTTCCATTCTGAAAACGGCGCGGGCTTTCAAGCCGGAGATAGAAATCATCGGCGTTGAACCGCAGAACGTTCCATCTTTTTATCAGTCCTGGAAAAGCGGCGAAATGGTGACGCTTGATGAAGCGCATACCGTCGCGGACGGTCTTGCCGCAAGAACGGTATTCCATCTGCCTTATGTAATTATGCGAGATACGATCAATGATGTGGTGCTGCTGAGTGAAGAGGAGATTCTCGAAGGGGTGAGAATGGCTTTGACCACGACGCACAATCTGGCCGAATGTGCGGGAGCGGTTTCGCTGATGGCTGCATATAAAGTCAAAGATCGCCTTGCGGGTAAAAAAGTGGTGATGATTATGTCCGGCGGCAACATGAATATGGAAATTTTGAAACAAGCGCTTCAAGGCTGATGTCCATCCGGATTCACTGAATTGAAAATGTTCGAATTCCCTTGACTTGGCTAGTCATTGCCCGTATTATTAATCCATCCAAAACAGACGGCTGATAAAAGAGCGCGGGTAATCTTTTGGACGCTATTCTTTTAATGACAACGGAGTTTGTGCGATCGTCCTTATATTGAAACTTCGTTTTAAACGTTTATCAGACAACTTCAACTTATAACATACCGAATTTGTACCAGGTCAGCATTTAAAGCAAAAGGGAGGAATAGGTTTATGGCGATCTTTGAATATGGCGAATACAGTAATGTGTACGAACCACCGGATAACCTGGTGGACTTTTTTGAGTCCAGCGCGGCAAAATACACGAATAATCCGCTCATCGGCGAAAAAGACAACGCCGGAGTTTATCAGTGGGCAACCTACGGGGAAATTGCCCGGAGGGTGGATCATTTGAGGGCTGGTCTGGCTTCCATCGGCGTGAGCGTCGGAGATACGGTCGGTATTATTGCGAACAATCGCAAGGAATGGTTAATCGGAGAAATCGCCACGCAGGGCCTGGGTGCAGCTTTTGTCCCGATGTATGAAAAAGAACTGGTCTCGATGTGGAAGTATATTGTGAGGGACGCCGAAATCAAGGCGCTGCTTGTGTCGAAATCTGAAATTCTGGACAAGATCAAAGATTTTCCCGCCGAAATCCCCACATTGAAAGACATCTATCTTATTGAGGGTGCAGGAGAAAAAACAATGGCGGCCCTCGAGAAGAAAGGCGCGGAAAATCCGGTACCGTCACGCAAACCAAAATACTCCGAAGTGGCCGTGTTGATTTATACCTCCGGCACAACCGGCGAGCCCAAAGGTGTTTTGTTGTCTCATGGCAATCTGGCGGAAAACGTCAAGGCCGGTCTGGCCTGGTTTCCCAATCTGACGCAAAAGAGCCGGTGCATTTCCATGCTGCCGTGGGCACACTCTTTCGGCATCACAGCCGACTTGCATGCGTTTATTCTCCAGGGAGCATCCATCGGCATCATGGGGTCGGTCGAAACCTTGATTGAGGATTTGCCTAAAGTTCAGCCCACGTTTATGATCACCGTGCCCCGTATTTTCAACAGAGTCTATAACGGGGTCTGGGCCAAAATGCGGGAGGAAGGCGGCTTGAAGCTGAAGCTTTTTGAAGCGGCCCTGGAGGCGGCCAAAATCAAAAGAGAGACCGGGGAGGCCGGTTGGAAATATAAAATTCTGGATAAAATAGTCTTGAAAAAAATCCGGGAACGTTTTGGAGGCCGCCTGGAAAACGCAGTGACCGGAAGCGCGCCGATGAATGTCGATATCGCCAAATTCTTTATTGACGTCGGAATCCCGACGTATGATGCCTACGGATTAAGCGAAACATCGCCGGCCATTACGATCAATTCTCCTTTAATGGGCAATCGCCTGGGTTCCGTAGGCAAGCCCATTAACAAAACAAAAGTTGTTATAGACCGCTCACGGACGGGTGAAGATGGTGATGACGGTGAGATCATCTGCTTCGGGCCGCAGTGCATGATCGGCTACCACAAAAAACCGGAACAGACAAAAGAAGTCATCGTGGAAAAAGACGGCATGAGAGGGGTGCGCACGGGCGACCGGGGACGTCTCGATGATGAAGGGTTCCTGTATATTACCGGGAGATTCAAGGAGGAATATAAACTGTCCAACGGCAAGTATATTCATCCGGATACCATTGAACGGGAAATGAAGATATTGCCGTGGGTTCTCAACGCGGTTGCCACCGGCGCCGGCCATGAATATAATGTGGCGTTGATCGTGCCGGATATGAATGCGTTGAAAGTCGTGACCGAAAAGATGGGGTTATCGGTTGACCCGCAGGCTATCTTTGATCCTTCCAGTCCTGACGGCCGTAAACTCAAGGAAATGCTGACCATCGAAGTTCAAAATCATCTTAAAAAAATTATCGGTTCTTATGAGGTTCCGCGCAAGTTCGCTTTTATCAGGGAAGATTTTACGCTGGATAACGGAATGCTCACCCAGACCATGAAACTCAAACGAAAAGTGGTCATGGATAAATATGGTGAGATGCTGGAAAACCTTTACAAGGAATAATCAAAAAAAAAGGCGAGGGGCATGTTTCCCTCGCCATTTTTCCAATTGCGTAAGACAGCCGTCCGGTTACTCGTCTTTTTTATAATAGCCTTCCCATTTCGCGTCGATCTGATGCTGGATTTCATCGATCTGTTCATCGGTGAGAATCCGGAAGCGTGACTGCGCCCGGAAATAATCGCGCACGGGTGTCAGTTTGCGTTTCTCAATCAGCTTTTCAGAAGCGGCGGTTAATCGGAATTCGCCGTTGACGATTTCATAGAGATCATAATATCCGGTTTCCACCGCCAGACGACCGATTTTTATTCCGTAACGCGGATCGAAGCCCCAGCCGGGCGGGCAGGGGATGTGAATGTGAAAATATTTGGTGCCCGGAAGATGGATGCAGTTCTTGATCTTATCGTAGAGATCCAAAGGATAAGCGGCCGAACAGGCGGCAACGTAGCTGAGCTTATGCGCGGCCATGATGGCCGGAACATCTTTTTTCTGCTGCAGCTTGCCCTTGAAAGGTGTGTTGGCGGTGACCGCGCCGATTGGCGTTGTGCCTGAACGCTGCACACCGGTGTTCATGTATCCTTCATTATCGTAGCAGAAATAAATGAAATTGTCTCCGCGTTCCGCCGCGCCGGATAAGGCCTGTAGGCCGATGTCGCTTGTTCCGCCGTCGCCCGCCCAGGCGGCAACGGTGGTGTGTTCATTGCCTTTTATTTTTAAGGTGGCCAGGATGCCGGTGGCCGCCGCCGCAGTGGAAGCGAACGTCACATTCAGGCACGGAAGTTTTGTGGATGCCACGGGAAAAAGCCCCTGCAAAACGGTGAGACAACTGGGCGGCACGACCAGAATCGTATCTTTGTCGAGGGCTTTCAGTCCAACGCGATAGGCAATGGCAAGACCGCAGCCGGTGCAGGCCCTTGTTCCCGGATGAACAAATTCCTCAGTCGGTAAATTCAAAATGTTTGTTTTCGCCTGCATTCGCTTCTCCTATATCTTCAGGCCGATCCACGTCGGCTCCCGGGAAATTCTGCCCTGTGTCGCCGCTCTGAGGCTTTCCGTCAAATCACGGGTGTGGATTTCGCGTCCGCCGATGCCGGCGACAAAATTCTGCACGGAGGGCAGAGATCCGGTTCCTGACAGATGTTCATAAAGCGCCGATTTCAAATCCGACGCCAGCGCGCCCTCATAGCCGTAGCTGAGCGCCTTTTCAAAAACGATGATGCCTTTTTTGCCTTTTAACGCATCGGCAATGACTGCGTCGGGGAAGGGACGGTAATAGCGAACGCCCATCACGCCGACCTTGATTCCCTCTTTTCTCAACGTATCCACGCAGACGCGCAACTGATAGGTGATGGATCCCAGACCGACGGCGACATAATCGGCATCGTCACAGCGATAGGGTTCGATGTAGGGATTGCCGCTTCTGCCGAAAATTCCGGCAAATCTTTTTTCCGCGTCAGAGGCGAGCTGCAGGGTTGTCCGCAGTTCTTCCTGCAGCAGATACCGGATTTCCATATAGCCGTGAGCCAGTTGGCCTTTGGTGTCGATCCGGACATCCGGCAGGGTCACAGTATTCAGATTGGCCGGTTCCTCGGGGTTTAAAGCGTAGTCCGGTTGAAAAGGCGGCAGAAAGGCATCGACCTTTGCCTGCTCCGGAAGATCAAACGGCATGTAGGTATGGGATAAAATATATCCGTCGTAGCAGACCATGATCGGAATGCTCGCTTTTTCGGCCAGCCAGTAGGCCTTGATCACCGTGTCGATGATCTGCTGGTGGTCGGAGCAGTAGATCTGAATCCAGCCGGTATCTCGCTGGGAGATGGAATCCTGCTGATCGTTCCAGACATTCCACGGAGCGCCTACCGCGCGATTGACCACGCACATGACGATCGGCAGTCTCGCTCCGGACGCCCACTGAATCTGTTCGTGCATGTACAAAAGACCGTTGGCGCTGGTGGCGGTAAAAACACGCGCGCCGGCGGAGGAAGCCGCGATGCATACCGCCAGCGCGGAATGTTCGCTTTCCACCGGAATATATTCGGCCTTCATTTCTCCCAGTTCCACATATTCGGAGAGCTTTTCCGTCAGCGGTGTCTGCGGCGTAATGGGATAAGCCGCGATAACATTGGCGCGGCAGAGTTTGACCCCGAGGGCCGCCGCTGTATTTCCGTTTTCGATCATATGCATAGCGGCTACTCCTTGCGGTCCTTTTTCTGTTCTGAGAAATGCGCTTCGTCCACCATCGTGATGGCTTTGGTCGGGCATTCTTCGGCGCAGATGCCGCAGCCCTTGCAGTATTCCAGATTGAACTGCGGCGGTATCGTCCGGGAGATCACGATTTCCGGACAGTAAAGCCAGCAGATAAAACAGGCTTCCTTGTTGCGCTTGCAGGGGATGCAGAGACTTTGGTCCAGCACGGGACGTTCCACGCGCCAGGAGCCGGTTCTTCCGCCGTCGCCGGGACCGTGTTCGCTGTGCGATGTTTTTCTTCTGTAATTTCTGGTGCCCATGATCAGCCTCCCGTCACCGTGCGCTCGTAGGCGATTTTCGCCGCCAGCGAATTTTTCTGTGGCTTGCGTGTGCGGAACTCTTCTTCAATGCCCTTGATCAGAATGTCAATTCCCAGAAGGTTTGCGGCCTTTTCCAGCGATCCGATGATTCCGGTATTGATCATGCCGTGAGGAAGCCCTGCTTCCACGGAGATGGCTGTGACATCCGCAGTGGCCAGACGAAAATTTTTAAATTCATAAGATTCATGCGCCAGCGGTGTGTTTAAAACAATGATGCCTCCCTTTTTCAAGCCGTGCGTGACATCCGCTTCGGCCAGAAGCAGGTGGTCGAGAACGACGACAATGTCCGGCGTTTCGATGGGAGACAAATCGTAGATTTTTTCCCTGGATATTTTCAGCGACGTCATGACCGGCGCTCCCCGGCGCTCCGTACCGAAAGTCGGCGCCATGACCACTCCCTCATATCCGGAGACAAAAGCCGCTCCGGCGACGACCTTCGCCGCTGTGATAGCGCCCTGGCCGCCGCGGCCGTGCCAGCGAATTTCAATAAAATCCCTGTTCATTCATTATTCCTTCAATTCCGGATTCGCTTTTTAGCGGTTAAGCATGGAGAGCAAACAACATCTGGCATTGTTGGGGAGGCTGCAACCAGGCTCCGGCCGTCTTTGCCATGCCGGAAATTTCATTCACACAAAATACTCAAAAAAACTCAAAAGTCAAAAAAATCATTTGCACGGGGTTCCAATAACACAAAATCGGCAAAGTTAAAAGTTGTCTTTGCGTGGAAGAACGGATTCGATTTTTTCCATCAGCGCAAAGAGCGTTTTTTTGTCCAGAGCCGAAACGGCAACCGCATCCAGCCGGCGGCAGAGATTCTCCAGCATTGCTTTGTCGGCCACGCGGTCGGATTTGTTCAGCACCCGGATCGTCGGCTTGTCGTTGATTTCCAGGTCTGTAAGAATTTTTTCCACCGCCGTGATTTGTTCCTCGAACTGACTGCTGCTGGCGTCAATAATATGCAGGAGAATGTCGGCGTCAAACAGTTCGTCAAGCGTTGCCCGGAACGCGGTGAATAATTCTTCCGGAAGATCGCGGATAAATCCCACCGTGTCGGTGATGATGGCCTCGGTGTCCTGAGGAAAACGCAGGCGCGCGCTTTTGGTGTCCAGCGTGGCAAAAAGTTTATCCTCGGCTAGAACGGCGCTTTGGGTCAATGTGTTGAGCAGGGTGGACTTGCCCGCGTTGGTGTAGCCGACAATGGAAATAATCGGTAAGCCCGTTTTTTCCCGGCGACCATAGCGTTGCCGTCGTGATTTTGTAATGGTCTTTAAATCTTTTTCCAGACGATGAATACGCTCACGGACGCGACGGCGGTCAATCTCGAGTTTGGTTTCGCCCGGGCCTGTTCCGCCGATGCCGCCGGCCAGGCGGGAAAGCGACGTGTCCAAATGCGTCAGACGCGGCAGGCGGTATTTAAGCTGCGCTAGTTCGACCTGAATCTTGCCTTCGCGGCTGTGGGCGCGTCTGGCGAAAATATCCAGAATAAGCTGAGTGCGGTCGATGATTTTCAGGCCGGTAAAGTCGCTGATCGAACGCGCCTGCGCTGGCGTCAGATCGTGATCGAAGATGAGCATGTTGGCGCCGATCTGCGAAGCGCGCAGATCAATCGCGGACAGTTTTCCCCGTCCCACCATGAATTTGGGATCAGGCTGGGGACGGTACTGAACCATAGAATCGAAAACCTCCACACCGCAGGTGCGCGCCAGTTGAGCGAGTTCCTCCAGCGACGCTTCGGCGCCCGCCAGCGGATTTTTTTCCACCCGCAGCAGGATGGCTTTATCCGTCGCGTCGATTTTACGCGATTTTTGTCGGCCGGTGAACTCGTCCTCCAGCGCCTGAATGAAGGAAAGAAAATTGATTTTAAGCTGGTGCGGTTCTTCCGGTTTCATGAAAAGCCAGTAGTCCCCCGCCGGATTTTCCGGAACCAGATGAGCCCAGTGCAGCATACCGGGAGATCCATCCTCTTGGACGTTGAGCGCGCCGATAAGATCCAGCCGCAGATGGGACAGGTCGGTCATATCTTCATCGGATAAATTCTCGCCGTTTAAATGGGTGTGAATCAGACGCAGGCCCTTAAACCGCATTGAGGATGAACGGAAGCCGTCCAGAGAGGGAATGAATATGCTTCTGTGGTCGCCGACGATGACTTTGCTGATTTCTCCCTTGCGGCTGATGAGCAAACCGATTTGACGGTTGATTTCACGGGAAAGCGAAGACACCTGTCGGGTAAGGTCATTCGTAATGATATCTTCGGGCGGAATGCCCCGGTGACCAAGGCGCTCCAGTTGTTTGATCTGCGCCGCTTTTAATCCTGTCGTATTTCCAGAAATTTTATTGATAACAAAAGATCCTTTTAAAAAATGTTTGCGCAGGATATCCGCCTCGGTTACCTCGGGACATCTCCGCCGGCGAAGGCTATTTCTTCTGTCCCTGCCGGAAATCTTTAGCACATCTTGTGCCGGTAAGTCAAAAGCGGTTTGCATATTGATGATCGGGGGATGGCATAAAATCACCCGATAAAATTGTTTGACAATTCGCGCAAAATATTCAAATTGGCAACAATTGCATAAGCAATCATTATGAACTAAGATCATCACCAAAAATAAAGTCGCAGAAACAATACAGAATGAAATGGGGAAGGGTATGGACATGAAAAGAAATTGCTTGCTCCTGTTACTCGTGCTGGCCGTCGCGCTCATGAACGGTTGTCAGAACGGAAAATCCGCCGATAAAAATGCCCCCGCTCCGGTCTCCATCATTACGCAAAAGGTTGCGAAGACATCCGTCAGCCGGGAAATATCGGCCAGCGGCAATATTGAAGGCAACAAGACAACGCGTCTGGGGTTCCTGGTCGCGGGGAAAATAAATTATATCGCCGGTGAGGAAGGGATGACCCTCGGCGCTGGAAAGCTTCTGGCCAGTCTGGATCCGGAAAATTACCGGATTGCCAGGGAGATGGCCGACGCCAATCTGGCCCAGGTTCAGGATGAATTCAACCGGTTGAGCACCATGTACGAGAGAAAAAGTTTATCGGAAGGCGATTTCACTAAAATATCCAACGCGCTGAAAGCGGCCAAAGCGCAACAGCAGCTTCAAAACAAAAATCTGCTCGACACCCGATTATACGCGCCCTTTCAGGGCGTGCTGTTGAAAAAAGGAGCGGAAGCGGGTGAAATTATCAGCGCCGGGATTCCGCTGTTTGTTCTTTCCGATATCAGTTGGGTCAAGGTGATTGCCTCTATACCGGAAGCTGATTTACAGCAGGTGAAAATCGGCGCTGAGGCGCGTGTGTATATTGCGGCGATTGATTCCACCATGACCGGCAGAGTCATTGAAGTGGGTTCGGCTTCCGAGCCGACCACGCGGGCTTTTAACGTCAAAATCGAACTGAAAAATCCCGATTTAAAAATTCGTTCGGGTATGACGGCGGAAGTCAAAATCGCTTCCGGGCAGCAAACTGAAACCATCGTTGTTCCCGCGGAAGCCGTTTTGCGCGACCTGGATAATTCGGCCTGTGTTTTCGTCGTCGATGAGAAAAAATCGCAGGCTTTCAAGCGTAAAGTGTCCTTAGGGCAGATGACGGGAAACAACATTGAGATCACGTCCGGCATCAGTCCTGATGAAAGGATTGTTGTCGGCGGTCAACATAAATTAAACGACGGTTCTCCCATCATCTTCAAATAACGCCTATGAATTTTGTCAAAAAATCTCTCCAATATCCGCAGGTGACCATCTTCGTCCTGGTTCTGGCTTTTATCGTGGGTGTTTATTCCCTGATGTCCATGCCGCGGCGTGAAGACGCCAAAATCCATGTCCGCATCGGTCAGGTCATTGCCTATTATCCCGGCGCCAATTCGTTACAGGTGGAGGAGCAGGTGACCAAAAAACTGGAGCAATACCTGTTTCAGTACGAAGAAGTCAAAAAAGAAAAAACAATTTCCATGACACGCGACGGCGTCGCGATTATCAATGTCTGGGTCAATGACAATGTTGAAAATCTCGATACATTCTGGAGCAAGCTGAACCATCAACTGCTTGTGCTGAAAGCGGTCAATCTGCCTTCGGGCGTGCAGGGTCCGTTTGTCAATTATGAATTCGGCGACACGGAGGCGCTCCTGATTGCCGTCGAGATGGACCAGCCCGATTACGCCCGGTTGAGAGACTATATTCTGCAACTGGAAGACAATCTCAAGACCATCAAGGCAGTTTCGAAAATCAAACGCATTGGCGAGCAGAAAGAACAGATCGTCATTACGTCCGACAGCGCCCGTTTAAGCCAGTATGGCATTTCTTTTGCGAACGTCATGCAGGTTCTTCAGTCGCAAAATGACATCGGTCCGACCGGCGACGTCAAAACCGCCGATTCGAAAGTTGTCCTGCACAGTCAGGGATATTACAGGACCGCGGACGAAATCGCCGACCAGATTATCGGCGCCGCCAGGACAGGGCAGGTGGTTCGTCTGAAAGATGTAGCCAGCATAGAACGGCGTTACCAGGAGCCGACGTGCAGGGCGATGGTGAACGGACACAACACCATGCTGCTGGCCGTGCAGATGCACGAGGGCAACAACATCGTTGCGTTCGGCAAGGAGGTGGACAAAAAACTGGCGGAGACGGCCCAACGGCTTCCTTCGGGTGTCAAGCTGACCACGATTGTCAATCAACCTAAGATCGTCGATAAAAATGTCAGCCAATTCCTGCGCGAGTTCCTGATGGCAATTGTCGCCGTGCTGGTGATCATTGTACTCCTGCTGCCGTTTCGCGTCGCTGCGGTCGCCGCCGCGGCCATTCCCATGACGATTGCCGTAACATTCGCGGTCATGCATGCCATCGGCATTGAACTGCATCAGGTTTCTCTGGCGTCCCTGATCGTGGTGCTGGGGATGGTGGTGGATGATGCCATTGTCGTGGCCGATAATTATGTGGAACTTCTGGACAAGGGCATCGAAAGACAGACCGCCGCCTGGCTCAGCGCCACCGAGCTGGTGATCCCGATTCTGACAGCCACCCTGGCCATTATCGCGGCTTTTTTGCCGCTGGTGATTTTAACCGGCATGGTCCGGGAATTCATCATTGCGCTGCCTCTGACCGTCACCATCGCACTTTCATCTTCCTTCATCGTGGCCATGCTGTTCACACCGATTTTATGTATGACCTTCATCAAAAAAGGGATTCGCGATTCCTCCGCGGAAGCACCGCCGGGAAAGAAGAAATTCTCCATGCTGGACGTCATGCAAAACGGATACAACAAAACAATCACCTGGTGCATGGCTCATCCCGCATTGACGGTTGCCGGCTGTCTGTCGAGTCTGGTGCTGGCGGCTCTTTTATACCAGGTGGTGCCGCAGAAATTTTTTCCGGCTGCCGAACGCAATCAGTTTGTGGTGGATCTGTGGATGCCGACCGGCACAAAACTGGAAAAAACCGAACAGGCCATTTTAAAAATTCAAAACCTGATTAAAAATGACTCGCGGATTGTTTCGTACGCCACGTTTATTGGCGCGAGCGCCCCCCGCTTTTATTATAATTTCACCCCCGAACCGCCGGTGGAAAATTTTGCGCAAATCTTGATTAATACAAAAACTGATGAGGAAACGCAGCAATTACGTTTGGAGTTAAGCGCCAAGGCTGACCAGGAGGTGCCGGAAGGAAATATCCAGGCCAGACTCCTCCAGCAGGGGAAATCTTATGTCACGCCCGTGGAAATCAGAATTGTCGGCGATGATCTGACAACACTGAAAGAAACGGCCGGCCGGATTAAGGAGATTGTTCAAAAGACGGGAATGACCGCCTTTGTTCGTACCGATTTCAAAGAGGATTATTACGGGATCGCCATCGGGCTTAAGGACAGTGCCGAGCGCCTGGGATTCACCACGACGGCCATTGCCCGATCCGTCTATGCCGGATTCACCGGCGCTCCTGTATCCACTTTATATGAAGGCAATAAACCGGTGGAGATCCTGCTTCGCCTGGATGAACAGAACCGGCGTAATTTTGACGACCTGCAAAATATGTATCTGACGTCACCGGTCACCGGCGCCGCGGTGCCGCTTCGACAGATCGCCACGCTGGAACCTCAGTGGCATACCGGGCGGATTATGCACCGCAACGGCCTGCGTACGCTGACGGTTCTGTGCGAACCTGCCGAGGGCGTTCTGGCCTCCGAACTGCTGAAAAAAATCAGGCCGGACATTGACGGGCTGACCCTGCCCGTCGGCTGCAAAATCGAATACGGCGGAGAATATGAAAACCGGCGGGAAACATTTTCCGAAATGAGCTTGGCTCTGGGCATCAGCCTGCTGCTGATTTTTCTCGTGCTCTTGTTCCAGTTCCGGAATCTCAAGGAATCATCGATTGTCATGCTGACCATTCCGTTGAGCATTTTCGGGGCATTGCTGGGACTGCTCGTGACCCGCAATGCTTTCGGGTTTACGGCTTTCGTGGGTCTGATGAGTTTGTCCGGTCTGGTGGTGAGAAACGCCATTATCCTGATCGACCACGCCAACGACCTTTTACGCCAAGGCGTATCCATTCCCACGGCCGCTCTGGAAGCCGGGAAAAGAAGATTGCGTCCCATCTTCCTGACGGCGAGCGCGGCCGCTATCGGTGTCCTGCCCATGATTCTCTCGGGCTCGCCGATGTGGAGCCCGCTGGCCAGTGTGATTGCCGTGGGGCTGATGTTCGGCATGGCCATCTCCCTGCTGCTGGTGCCGGTTCTTTACGCGCAGGTTATGAAATCTTCGGATAAACCCTCTGCGCTTGACACAAATGCCGGCAAAGCGGAAACATCCATCAATCCACGTCCTGTCGCGATGCTGATTTTCACGGTCCTTTTTTTATTCCCGCTGAATGGCAACGCCGGCCAGGATTTGGAAAAGAATAATCCGGAAAGGCTTACCCTGGGAAAAGTAATCGACCTTGCGATTCAAAACAACCGTTTGCTGAATATCCGGCGGATGCAGGTGGATGAAAAACAGCAGAAGGTGAATGAAGACCGGGTGAAATTTTTCCCATCGGTGATCCTGGGCGGCGCTTATCTTTACAACGACAACACACCGGTTTTAAACGTTTCGCGCGGAGCTTTCGGAGAGCTGCCCATGGGTGCGACGAACATTCCCATGCCGCCGACGGATAAAAACTTCGAATTGGGGACTCATGAACTGTACGGCGCCAGCGCCATCCTGTACCAGCCGATTTCACAGATTCCGAAAATCAGCGCGGGCGTTGATGTTGCGAAAACGGAACTCGAAATTGCCCGGATGGAACAGGCGAAGGCGACCCTGCAGATTCAGCAAAACGCCGAAAAACTTTACGTGGGCTTGCTCATTTTGCAGAAACAGAAAGAAGAAGCTCAAATAAAATTGTTACTGGCGCAAAGAAAACTTTACGATGTGGAAAGCGCCGTTCTTGCCGGCAAGGCAACCCGTTCCAGTGAAACAGGTTTGCGCGCCAATGTGGCGGATGAAGAGCAGAATCTGTTCAAAATTAATATCCAGATTGATGATTATACCGCTGATTTGAAACGCCTGACCGGTCTGCCCCGGACAACCGCATTGATCCTCGATCCGGTTCCCTTTGAAGAGCAACCGGTTCATGACGAAAAACTGGACGACAAAATCAGCGAGGCGCAAAAAAATAACCATGACCTGAAAATGGCGGATTTGTATAAAACGAAAGCGGAGCATGCGGTCAAGGCAAGCCGATACAGCTATCTGCCCGATGTGGGGGCCGTTGGCGGCTATACCTATCAGGACGGCGTCACGCTCTATCCGGAAAACAATTCATTTGTCGGCGTACTGATGAAATGGAATCTTCAGGACCTCTTTTCCAATACCTATGTGTTCAAACAGCGCCTGTCTTTGAAAAAACAGGCCGAGGAAAATCTGGCTTATACACAGGAACAGGTCCAGACGGACATAGAAAAAGCCCATCGCAAACTTACCCAGACCGCGGAATTGATCCGTGTCGCAAAGAAGGTCCTGGAGTTTCGCGTGGAAGATTTGAAAATTCAAACCGACCGGAATCAGGCGGGGTTGAATCTGGAAGCGGATGTGCTCAGCGCCAGGGCCGCCATGGCAAAAGCCGAATCGGACTATTACGCCGCCCGGTTGAGCCATAAAATAGCCGCGACCGATTTAAGGATTCTGACCGGGAAATATTAATGAGACACAAAATTCAGAAGCATAGCGTACTGAATTTTGCTGGTCGTAATGAGTCTTAAACTTCAAAAACATGGCGCGTTGAAGTTTATTAAACGAATTATCCAATCCCGAATTATCGGGATTGGAAATTATCCCGCCACCTTCAGGTGGCAGGGACGTACTTCACTTCGCTCGTTCTCAGCGAGTGTCAAATCCCACTCCGCTCCGCTGCGCTTCGGGGATTGTTCGCTCATCAATCGAAACCTTTGCATAACCAAGTCCATACATCAATTTTGTCATACCGGCGCAGGCCGGTATCCAGTAATTTCAAGTACTTCCTGGATTCCGGTTTTCACCGGAATGACTAAAAAAGGAATTGTGCAAAGGTTTCCAATCTTTCGTGCAGTGCGTTTCTGAAACTTGAAGTCCACAATCCCGACAAGCTTCGCTTGCGGGATAGTTCGGCTTACGCTTTAGACTGCATACGTTTGACCTCAGCGAGTGTCAAATCCCACTCCGCTGCGCTTCGCCCTAGGCAAGTGTCACTTCCCGCGTCCCTGCGGGACGGGGATAATTCGACTAGCAACATTTATTGGTAAGCGTTACGATCCCGCAGTTGCGGGATCGTTCAACCATCAAGTTCCAGTGCGCTTCGCTTCTAGAACTTGGGTTTCACTAAAAACCCCGGGAGGGAACCCGTCCTCCCGGGGTTGGTTCTAACTTTTCATCCGGCATCTGCCGGATTCCGCATGGCTCTTAAAAGGCAAGAGTCAGCTTGTTGATGACGATGAAATCATTGTTAATGTCAAGAGCATCATTTCCTGCCTGGAAGTAATCACCGGTGAACAGGTAACCGCCGCCCAGCATGTAGGAGAGGTTATTGGTGATTTTATAGGTACCGGTGACATCCACTTCCCAGCCGTAGCTGCGATCGAACTCACCAAATCCGATATTTGGTTTTTCATGAGCTGCCGCGTAGGAAACCGATGTGGCTAAACGAAGTTTGGGAACCGGTTTTACGCCCACTCTCAACTGACCGAACCAGGCATTTCTCATTTCTCCAACCGGACCAGCTTTGTAAACTGAGTCAATAGCTGCGGGAACCCACGTTGTAATCTGTGGTGCTACCCAGCTGACCTGAGTCGTGTTGTTGAACATAATCAGGCAGGGATCCCAGTCACGACCGCCGCTGAGCTGACTGTTAATATCGCCACCATTGGCGTCGGTATCGCCAAAATCCTGACCCTGGACGAAAGCAAACGAACCACCGAAGTCAACAATGCCTAAGTTAACATCGCCATCCAGGAATGCGGAAAAAGAGTTAATATCCCGATCCTCAAGTGCACCGGGGATATTGACCTCGTAATCTCTCTTACCGAAAGCATAGTTGATTTCGCCCTGGAGAGCGACAGGTCCCAACTTCGCTTTGAAGTAGGGCTGGAGAGTGAACACGTCTTGTTCAAAAGTCCCGATAGCAGTTCCACCATACTGACGAACATCGTCGTAGGTGAACAGAACGCCTGTTTCACCGGAGACACGGTTGCCCTTGAATTGGAAGATCGGACCAAAGCGGTAAGAATTTTGATCCCTGTCAGTCGCTACTGTTCCGGGATACTGAACGGAATAATCATTTTCATCTTCTTTGGCATAACCGGCGAACATCACAACGGGACCGATCGGCAGGAAGTATTTGATCTGGGGGGCAGTGGGGCCTGTGGTTCTGTTGGCCCAGATGGTGCCCCACATATAGTCCGGTTGATAACCAACCTGGAACTTACCGATGGGAGAAACATAATCAATATAAACGATGTCAAAGTCCAGATTACGGGCATCGTTGGTGATGCCGGGAGCAACTGGTCTGCCAAAAGCATCATTCCCTGTGTTATCAGGTTCCCAGACTCTTTCCATCGCGTCAAAGCGGGTTACCAGTCTCAGGCAGGGGGATACGACAAAGTCGGTTCCCACGCGCAGTCTCTGATAGAAGAACGCTGTGCTGCGGGAATAAGTTACTGCGGGATCCTGCAAATTAACGTGATTCATATACAGGCCAGCGGCATAATATTCGCCGCTGAACTTAACGTCAGCCGCGGAGGCTGACACACTGACGGCCATGAATAGCCCCAGTGACAACAAAACTAACCAAAGTTTCTTCATGTTTTCCTCCTTGAAATAAAGAGTCATTATTTACCGCTTCCGGGAAACGGGTATTCCCCTTTAGCGACTTCTACGGCGTACATTGTAATTCACAAAGTACTTTTTATAAACCACGGGTCAAAATACGCCTAGTTAAAAGTAACATCTAACAATTTGTTTTGTCAAGAATATTTTTGCGTTGAAAATCTAAATCACCGCTGTCATCGACAATGTTTTGATTACAAACGAAAAAATTAATCGTTGATGATGTATTTATCAGAATTTTCGTTGAGCTGACCGGTCAAAATATTGCTCGGAATTTCGAAACAAAAGAACCCCTTTTTATGTCTGTCATGAGGGGAAGTGAGTCGTATGTTTCATTTCATGATATCATTTTCAAAGTTTCAAATTTGCGGATGATGGATGCGTGATCAATTTATCTGATAACTATATAATAATAAATGGAATAATTTTTTAAAAATTTATTTATGTGACTTTCCCCGGCTCCCAAAAATGCTGTCGGACTGCCTTGAAATCGGATTGAAAAATTAGGCGAATGGAATTTTAAATATTGCTTGACATCATGTAAATCTTAGGATAGGAAAAATCCGAGGCATTTCTGACTTTCAGTCAAGTTGTGACCTTTGTTCAAAAACACCGTTAGTATCAAACAGTTAGAATGTTTGTTTTGCCGTTATCAAGGCGTACTAAAAACGTTTGAAATCATAAAAATTTTTAGGGAGGAATAAATTATCATGGCTGATGCAAAAGTTCAATTAAAGGAGATATACCCGATTCCGGAAAAGGCGAAAAAGAAAGCCTGGATCAGCGGAAGAGAAGCTTACGACAAGATGTGGAAACGTTCAGTGGAAGAGCCTGAGAAGTTCTGGGCCGATGTTGCCGAACAGCAGGTAACCTGGTTCAAGAAATGGGACAAGGTTATGGATTACAATTTTGATATTAAGAAAGGCCCCATCTCTGTTAAATTTTTTGAAGGCGGCAAGCTCAACGTTTCTTACAACTGTCTGGACAGGCATCTGGAGAAACGCGGCAATCAGGTTGCGATTCAGTGGGAAGGCAACGAACCCGGTGAAGCAAGAGGAATAACCTATAAAGAACTCTATGAAGAAGTCTGCAAGTTCGCCAATGTTCTGAAGGCTCAGGGCGTCCAGAAGGGCGACCGCGTTTGCCTTTACATGCCGATGGTTCCCGAACTGGGCATTGCCGCTCTGGCCTGCTCACGCATCGGCGCCATTCACTGCATCGTTTTCGGCGGATTCAGCGCCGACGCTCTTCGTGACAGAATTGTCAACGGAGAAGCTAAAGTGCTGGTCGTCTGCGACGGAACTTTCCGCGGCGCCAAAGCGGTTCCCGCGAAAACAATAGCCGATGAAGCATTGACACAGTGCCCGTCTGTCAAGAGTGTTATTGTTGTTAAGAGAGTCGGCGACAAGATTAAGTGCGAAATGACTGCCGGCCGCGACAAATGGTATCACGAAGAAATGGCTAAAGCGGACGCCAAGTGCGAACCGGAATGGATGGATGCCGAAGATCCTCTGTTCATCCTTTATACGTCAGGTTCCACCGGACAGCCCAAGGGCGTTATGCACACCACGGGCGGCTACCTGGTATATGGCTCTTACACCCATAAGATTATTTTCGATTATCATGACGGCGATATGTACTGGTGCACCGCCGACCTGGGCTGGGTCACCGGTCACACCTATATTCTTTACGGTCCTCTCTGCAATGGCGCGACATCCGTTATGTTTGAAGGCGTTCCCAATTATCCGACCTACAGCCGTTTCTGGCAGGTAGTCGAAAAATACAAAGTCAACATTTTCTACACCGCTCCGACCGCTATCCGCGCGATTGCCAAGGAAGGCGATGATTTCGTGAAGAAATGCGACATCTCTTCTCTGCAGACGCTGGGAACCGTCGGCGAACCGATCAACCCCGAAGCCTGGAACTGGTATTATAATGTTATCGGTCGCGGCGAATGCCCCATCGTGGATACCTGGTGGCAGACGGAGACCGGCGGCATTCTGATTACCCCGCTGCCCGGCGCGGTCGATATCAAACCCGGCATGGCGACCCTGCCCTTCTTCGGCGTACAGCCCGTGCTGGTTGATGACGAAGGAAAAGAATTTAAAGATACGGAAGCCAGTGGCGCGCTGTGCATCAAAGTTCCCTGGCCCGGCATTATGAGAGGCGTTTACGGCGATCCCAAGAGATTCCAGGAAACTTATTTCGAGCAGTTCCCCGGCTACTATGTGACCGGTGACGGCTGCCGCCGTGACAAAGACGGCTACTATCAGATTACCGGTCGTATCGACGACGTTATCAATGTTTCCGGTCACCGCATGGGTACTGCCGAAGTGGAAAGCGCTCTGGTGGCCCACCAGGCCGTCGCGGAAGCCGCTGTTGTCGGTATGCCGCACGACATTAAAGGCCAGGGCATTTACGCTTACGTAACCCTGAAGACCGGTGTGGAAAAAACCGACGCTTTGAAGAAAGAACTGATTGCTCATGTCCGCACGGTTATCGGACCCATCGCGACCCCCGACAAGATTCAATGGGCCGATGGTCTTCCCAAGACCCGCAGCGGCAAAATCATGAGAAGAATTTTGAAGAAAGTCGCCGCCAATGATCTGGGCAACCTGGGTGACACCAGCACGCTGGCAGATCCGTCCGTGGTTGACGATATCGTCAAAAACAGACTGTAAAACATTAAGTCCGGTTCCCCGGAAAGGGGAATCGGACTTTTTTGTGAAATAAAGAGAAAAATAAAATTGCGTGTTTTTTCATACGAGGAATACACGCAGAAGAAGGAGGTTGGACAAAGTGAATATTATCGCATGTGT
This sequence comes from uncultured Smithella sp., assembly GCA_964539765.1. Lineage (GTDB taxonomy): Bacteria > Desulfobacterota > Syntrophia > Syntrophales > Smithellaceae > Smithella. The sequence continues at coordinate 9,986 of CAZIJZ010000011.1, read as the reverse complement.
AAAACAGGTACCGGATACGGAAGCCCAGATCAAAGTCAAAGCTGACGGGTCAGGGATCGATGATTCCCAGATCAAATGGGTCATGAATCCTTATGACGAATTCGGTGTGGAAGAAGCTCTGAAACTGAAAGAGAAAAACGGCGGAGACGTAACCATCGTTTCCGTGGGACCGGCAAGAGCGATGGAAACCATCAGAACCGCTCTGGCCATGGGCGCGGACAAGGGTATTCATATCAGTGATCCCGCTTTGGACAATGCCGATGCTTTTGTCACCGCGTCTGCATTGGCCGCTGCCATCAAGGGGCTGCCCCATGATATTATTTTCTGCGGACAGCGCGCCATTGATGATGACTCCGGACAGGTCGGCGCCATGCTGGCCGAGCTGCTGGGCATTCCCCAGCTGACGCTCGTCACCAAACTGGATTTCGCCGGTTCTTCCGTGAAGGTTATCCGTCCGATTGAAGGCGCACAGCTTTCCATCGAAACCAGCTTACCCTGTGTGGTAACGGCGCAGAAAGGTCTCAATGAACCCCGCTACGCGTCGCTTCCCGGCATTATGAAAGCCAAGAAGAAACCCGTGGACGTGAAAAACGCGGCCGCTTTGGGCGTCGCTTCAGACGTGAAAGCCAAAGTCGCCAAAGTTGTTCCGCCCCCAGCCCGAGCAGCCGGCAAGATCATTTGCGGTGATGATGCGGCTCAGAAGGCGGCGGAATTGGCCCGGTGTCTCAGGGAAGAAGCTAAAGTTATTTAATTTAAAAGCGGAGGAATTGAAAAATGGCAAAAGGAGTATTTGTAATTGCGGAACAGAGAGATGGCGCCCTGCGTAAAGTAAGTTTCGAGCTTGCTTCCGCGGCCAGAAAACTGGCTGATCAGACAGGAGATGAAGTCAGCGCTATTCTTCTTGGTTCAGGTATAGAAAGTTTGGCTGCCGAATTGGGAAAATTCGGCGTAGATAAAGTTTTTGTCGGCGACAACGCCGCTTTGGAACCCTATGTCACCGAAGCGCACGCTCAGGTCGTCGCCAAAATATTAAAAGACAACGATGCGGCAGTCGCACTGTTCGGCGCATCAGTTCAGGGCAAGGATCTTTCCGCCCGCGTGGCTGCCAAGCTGGCCGGTGGTCTGGCGACGGATTGCACGGATGCAAAGATTGACGGAGGCAAATTTGTTGCTGTTCGCCCCATGTACGCCGGCAAATGCTTTGCTGACGTAGAATTCACTTCAACCCCGGCAATGGCATCGCTTCGTCCCAACGTTTTCCCGGCTGTGGAAAACGCCAAAGCTGCCGCGGTGACCAAGGTAGATGTTGCTGTTGACGCTCAGAAGAGCAAGGTTCTGGAAGTGCAGAAAGACACCAGCGGCAAGGTTGACTTGACCGAAGCCAATATCATTGTATCCGGCGGACGCGGCATGAAGGGTCCGGATGAATACAAGATTCTGGAAGAACTGGCAGACGTGCTCAAAGGCACCGTCGGCGCTTCTCGCGCGGCTGTTGACGCCGGATGGCGTCCTCAGAAAGACCAGGTTGGACAGACCGGAAAGGTTGTTTCTCCGAATCTGTACGTCGCCTGCGGAATTTCCGGCGCGATTCAGCATCTGGCGGGTATGAGCTCCTCCAAGTGCATCGTCGCTATCAACAAGGATGCGGAAGCCCCCATTTTTACGAAAGCTGATTTCGGCGTCGTGGATGATCTTTTCAAGGTCGTTCCTGAATTGACCGCTGCTTGCAAGAAAATGCTGGCTTAACCAGTAATAAAGGTTACCGGCGGCGGTGGCCGCTGCCGGTAACTTACAAAATTCAAAAGCAAGAATTTTTGTATTCAAGTCCTATAAAGACATGATGGAAAAATTAAGCTAAAAGTATATCAAAAAACCCTCAATGATTGCGGAGGATCAATGGAACATAATATTAGCCCTATTGGATTAGGAAATGAAGGTCGTCAGGTTTTCTGGAACGCTCATAGTTTTGAGCCGCTCCTGTTTCTTTTTACTGCCATCGCCATGGCGATATTTGCCTACGGTGTTTATAAACGCTGGAAGCTCTGGAAAGCGATGGGCAAGGATGAAATCCGAGTGGACGAACTTCCGGCACGAATAAAATCTCTCATTATGAATGGATTTTTCCAGGTCAAAACATGGAAAGACGCTTATCCGGGAATTATGCATGGCTGTATCTTTTTTGGCTTCTTTGTTTTGATTTTCGGAGCCGCTTTTGACGCCGGAGAATTTCATATCACGGAACCCTTGTTCAGCTGGGCGTTTTTACGCGGCAGCTTTTATCTCGGTTTCTCCTTCATGATGGATCTGTTCGGTCTGCTGGTGCTCATCGGAGTGTTGATGGCGGCCTTTCGCCGGTACGTTCAAAAACCGGATCGCCTCACTTATAAAGGCACGCCGGACACGACTCCTGAAGACGGCATTGTTCTTTTATTGATCGGCGGTATCATCGTGACCGGATTCATCATTGAATCTTTGCGTATTCACGCCACACTTGATCCCGTGACAGGTTACGCAACATGGGAAGGCTGGTCATTTGTCGGCTGGACCCTGGCCAATTTAATTTCCGGCATGGATATTGAGGCCGCCAAAACATGGCATAAGATCAGTTGGTGGACCCACACCTTTATCGCTCTTGGTTTTATCGCTTACATTCCATACTCCAGGCTGATGCACATCATTACCACACCGGCCAATCATTTCTTTGCCACCCTGAAACCGGCCGGATATGTCGAGCCGATTCGCGATATTGAAAATCAGGAATCCTTCGGTGTCTCCAAGCTGGAAGAATTTACCTGGAAACAGATTTTTGATTCCGACGCCTGTACCAAGTGCGGACGCTGTCAGGACGGTTGCCCGGCTTATCTGACCGGCAAACATTTGTCGCCCAAGAAACTGGTTCAGGATATCAAGACGTTCTGGCTGGAACAGGCTCCTCTGGCGGCTGCCAAGGCGGTTGTTCCTGCTGCTGAAGGCGCGGAAGCCCCTGCTCTCGCGGAAGCTGCGGAAGGCGCCGCTCCCGAAAAAGCGCTGATTGGCGATGTTGTTGATTTGAATGCCGTATGGGATTGCACCAACTGTATGTATTGTATGGAAAACTGTTCCTCTTCGATTGAACATATCCAGAAGATTATCGATATGCGCCGCTACAAGGTTCTGACCGAAGCGGATTTCGCTCCGGAACTGCAGTTGACCTATCGTAACATGGAAAACAACTCCAACCCCTGGGGCATCGGCGCTCACCTCCGTGGTGACTGGGCGAAAGAACTGGGTGTGAAAACCCTCTCGGAAGATCCCAATGTGGAATATCTGTTCTACGTCGGTTGCTCCGGTTCTTTTGATGATCGCGGTAAAAAGATATCGGTTGCCTTTGCCAAGATTCTGCAGGCTGCCGGAGTCAGCTTCGGTATTTTAGGAACGGAAGAAGGCTGCTGCGGTGATTCGGCGATGCGCGGCGGCAATGATTATCTGTTCCAGACTCAGGCACAGGCCAATATCGAGATTATGAACGGCTACGGCGTGAAAAAGATCATCGCCATTTGTCCGCACGGCTACAACTGCATCAAGAAAGATTACCCCAATTTCGGCGGCAATTATGAAGTTTACCACCACACCGAAATTATTGCCGACCTGATTGCCAAGGGCAAGATTAAATTCACCCAGAAACTCGATGGAACATTTACCTATCATGATTCCTGCTTCCTCGGTCGTTACAATAAAGTTTACGATCAGCCCCGTGCAATTCTGAATGCCATTTCCGGCGTGAAGGTTGTGGAAATGGAACGCAACTTCTCCAAGAGCTTCTGCTGCGGCGCCGGTGGCGCCCGGATGTGGATGGAAGAACATGGCGATCGTATCAACAATGCGCGCACCGATCAGGCGATCGCGGTCAACGCGAGCACGGTGGCTGTCGGTTGTCCTTTCTGTCTGACCATGATTTCGGATGGTATCAAAGACAGGCAGAAGATTGATACCATGGTTGCTTTGGATATCGCTGAAATCGTTCTTAAGGCGATGGGCCTGGAAGAAGTCAAAGAGCCCGTTGATGTTTGCGCAACGTAAAGAAGTTTTAAATTAATTTTGAAAGCCCGGCTTGATTTCAAGCCGGGCTTTTTTTGTGAAAAAGCAAAAATATAGTTGAATTTAACTTATGGCAGGGTATAATATGCGCATCCAAAAAAATTAAGAGGGGGAGAAATATTATGGCAGCAAGCATGTCTTATGAGACCAAGCCCTGGCTGAAATCCTACGAAAAGGGCGTTCCTGAAACCATCAATTATGAAGAATTGACTATGCCCGACTATCTCGAAAGATCCGCAAAAGACTTTCCCAATGATACGGCAATGGTATTTGTCGGTTATAAAATGACATACCGTCAGTTCAAAGATCAGGTAGATCGTTTTGCCACCTGTCTGACGGATTTCGGCATTAAAAAAGGAGATGCCGTGGCGATTCTTCTGCCCAACAGCATCCCCTGTGTGGTTGCCTACTACGCTATTTTGAAGATCGGGGCGATTGTTGTTTTAAATAATCCGCTCTATTCGGACCCCGAACTGGAACATCAGTTCACGGACTCCGACTCGAAGGTACTGATTACGCTCGATGCCCTCGCCAACCGCATGATTGATTTGCGGCCGAAAACAAAGATCAAACAGATTGTTTATATGGGCATTGGGGACTTCCTGAATCCGATTAAGCGATTTCTTGGTAAAAAACTGAAGAAATTCCCCTTTGCTGATGTCAAGGCGGCGCCGGACGTGTATCGCTGGATGGATTGCATTAAAAAATATCAGCCGAATCCGCCGAAGGTAAAACTGACCTTGGACGATATCGCCATGTACCAGTATACCGGCGGTACGACCGGCGTATCCAAAGGTGTTATCCTGACCCATGCCAATATCAGCAAGCAGGTCCAACAAATTGCCGCCTGGTTCCCCACCTTCGGAAGAGGAGGGAATCAATCCATGCTGGGGGCTCTGCCGTATTTCCATGTCTTTGGAATGTCCTGCTCCATGAATAATGCCGTTCGCTATGGATGGAATCAGATCCTGATTCCCAGGCCGCAGCCCCAACCTCTTTTGGAAGCGATTCGGGAACATAAACCAACTTTTGCGCCTCTGGTTCCGACCATGTTTATCGGCATGCTCAACCATCCCGATCTGAAGAAAACGGACATGAGCTGTATTAAAGGAGCTTTTTCCGGTAGCGCGCCCCTTCCGGTGGAGATCATTCAAGAATTTCAAAAACAGACAGGGGCGTACATTTCCGAAGGTTTCGGCATGACGGAAACCTGTCCCGTTACGCATACGAATCCCTTTAATGGAAAACAAAAAGTCGGCAGTATTGGTCTTCCCTTGTCCGATACACTGGCCCGGATTGTTGACCTCGATGACGGTGTGACGGACATGCCGATCGGAAAACCGGGTGAACTGATCGTCAAAGGGCCGCAGGTGATGATAGGATACAAAGGAATGCCGGAAGAAACGGCCAACGTTTTGAAAGACGGCTGGATGTACACCGGAGACATTGCCACGATGGACGAAGATGGATATTTTTATATTGTCGACCGCAAGAAGGATATGATTATCTCCGGCGGTTACAATGTTTACCCGCGCGATATCGATGAGGTCTATTATGGAAATCCGAAAGTTCAGGAAGCCTGCTCCATCGGTATTCCCGATGCGAAACGCGGCGAGAACGTGAAACTCTTTATCGTTCTGAAAGAAGGCGAGACGGCCACGGCGGAAGAAATGATTGAATACGGTAAAGCTCACCTGGCCGCTTATAAACTGCCGACAGAAGTCGAATTCCGTAAAGAGCTGCCTAAGAGCACTGTAGGAAAGGTCTTGCGCAAGGAACTGCGGGCGGAAGAATTAAAGAAAAGAAAAGGTTAATAAAAAAACTGTGAATGCCGGAATGCGATGTGCCGTATTCCGGCCTTTTCACAAGAAAGAGGGAGACAATGGAGTACAAAGACATACTTTTTAGCGTCGAAGAGGAAATTGCTACAATAACATTTAACAGACCTAAAGTTCTCAACGCCCTGAACACTGACGTGTTAACGGAACTTTTGGACGCGGTAACCATCTGCGAGAAAGATGAAAAAATCAAAGCGCTGATTTTGACCGGCGCGGGAGACAAGGCTTTTGTGGCCGGAGCGGATATTTCGCGGATGCAGAATTCCACATCCGTGGAGATGGTTGCCGTCATGGAATTGGGGCATCGTACATTCAGGCTGATCGAAACCATGCCGAAGCCGTCTATCGCCGCCGTCAATGGTTTTGCGCTGGGCGGAGGAACGGAACTCGCGATGTCCTGTGATATCCGGTTCGCATCGGAGAAAGCCGTTTTCGGCCAGCCGGAGATTTTAATCGGGGTTATCCCCGGTTGGGGCGGCACGCAGCGATTGCCCCGTCTGGTCGGAATGGGCATCGCCAAAGAAATGATTCTGGGTGGCGGACAGATTAACGCCCAGCGTGCCTATGAAATAGGGCTGGTCAATAGAGTCATTCCTCCGGAAAATCTTCTTGAAGAAGCCCGAAAATTCGCCAGGAAGTTGACAAAGTTGCCTCCGTTTGCCATGAAAGTGGCCAAAGACGCGATCAATTACGGTTATGATCTGTCGCTGGATAGCGCCAACAAGCTGGAAATAAGTTCTATCGTACAGTGTTTCAGCACTGAAGATCAGAAAGAAGGCATGAAGGCGTTTCTGGAAAAGAGAAAACCGACGTTTATAGGGAAATGAAAGTGCATCGTGGATAGTGAATGGTAAAAGAAACGTTCAAGGTTAAAAAATTATTTTAACCTTGAACGTTGAACATTTATCTTGTCATTTCAATCAGTGACGGATCGTAATCTTCCGGTTTTTCATAACCAAGAAGATTCAAAAGGGTTGCCGCAATATTGGACAGCCCTTTTTCTTTGATGTCCGCCATTCGGTATTCCCCCTGATAAAGAGGATCGTAAATAATAAAGGGAACCGGATTCAGGGAGTGCGCGGTCTTCACCGATTTTACGCCCTTTTTATCGATTGTGAACATCTGATCCGCATTGCCGTGATCCGCCGTGACAACAGCAATGCCTCCTGTTTCCCTGATCGCGGCCAGCAGTTCTCCCAGACATTTATCCACGGTTTCCATGGCGATAATGGCCGCTTCCATCGAACCGGTATGGCCGACCATGTCGCCGTTCGGGTAATTAAGTCTGCCGAACCGGTAATTGCCGCTTTTCAACAGGTCAATCACCGCATCCGTTATTTCCCTTGCCTTCATCTGCGGGGCCTTGTCAAACTCAATCCTGTCGGAAGGAATCTCCACATATTTTTCCAGCGATGCATCGATATAACCGGAACGGTTGCCGTTCCAGAAATACGTCACATGGCCGAACTTCTGGGTTTCGGACACCGCGAATGTTTTCACCTTCCCGGCGCAAAGATATTCGCTGATGACGCGATCAATCGCCGGCGGCTGTACCAGAAAATCAGGCGGGATATGCGCATCGCCGTCATATTCCATCATACCCGCGTAAAAGATATCCGGCAGGGGGCCCCGGTCGAATTCGGAGAAATCCTTTTCGGAGAATGCTCTGGATATCTGAATAGCGCGGTCGCCGCGGAAATTGAAAAAGATGACGGCATCGCCGTCATGGATTGTGCCTCTGGGTTTTCCTGAAGTGTCGGTGATGACGAACGGCGGCAGGTATTGATCCGTTGCCTTCGGATCTTCCTCATAAAAAGTTTTTACGGCCTCGGAAGCGGATAAAAACTTCCGGCCTTCTCCGCGGACATGCGCGTCCCATCCAAGCTTTACGATATTCCAGTCGGAGTTGTACCGGTCCATGGTGACCTTCATGCGTCCGCCGCCGGAAGCGATGGCGTAATCGAGGCCTTTTGCGTCGGATATTGTTTTCAGTTTCTCTTCGGTGGGAACAATATAATCAAGCGCCGTCCGCTCTCCCACATCTCTCCCGTCCAGAAGAGGATGAATCCTGACTTTCTTAAAATTCAGTTCCGCGCATTTGTCGATCATGATGAAAAGTTGTTCAATGTGCGAATGGACATTGCCGTCCGATAACAAACCGATGAAGTGAACCGTCCCGCCTTTTTGAGAACGTTTGGCAATATTTTCCCAAACCTGAGTGTCAAAAATCGCTCCGGTCTTCAGCGCTTTGTTGACCAGACGGGCGCCCTGATCGAAAACCCGTCCGGCCCCCATGGCATTGTGTCCCACCTCGCTGTTTCCCATATCGTCATCCGAGGGGAGTCCGACGGCCATCCCGTGTGCCTTCAGTTGTGTGTACAGTTCGGATTTGAGCAATTGATCGAGATTGGGCGTAGCGGCCCGATAAATGGCATTCGTTTCATCTTCTTTGCCGATACCCGCGCCATCAATGATAATCAGCAACAGGGGACCTTTTCTCCCGTGAAAAGATTTTAATTTATTCAGATGTAATGACATTAGTCCACTCCTTGTAATGAGACCCAAGCTTCAGAGATAGAGCGCATTAAAGTTTGTAAGTCGAATTATCCAATCCCGATATATTGGGATTGGAAATTATCCCGCACAGCGGAAGGTATTATAGTGCCCGTGATTCCAACAGGCATTTTTCATAGGTTTCTTTATAGATAAAAGGAGATATCCAGTCAAGAGAAGAGATGGGGCTGTTGAAAAACGCTCATCTGCGGTGTTGCGCTACAAACCGCACCGCTCAACGTATGTAAATATACGTCTCGCGGTTCGGCTTTTTGCGCGCCTTGCATCTGAACATTTTTGAACAGCCCTATGTGAATTTTTCAACAAATCCGCTGTCTCATATAAATCAAAAGAACCAAAAATTTTAATTGAAAAGTGATAATTAGAATACGAATATTAAAAAGGATAATCAATTTTATTTCTTTCTTCCTGAGAAAAATAATTTCCAAATTTCTATTTGTATGCTAGTTTACAACCCATCATCGTTAAAAATCATTTCCCATTAAAAGCATTAATAAGTAAATTTGTGTCGTTTGCAGTAGCAGCACCGAACCATATGAACAGTATTGAGTATGGGGATTTATTCATGGAGTGGTAAAATGAGATTGCATTATTTATGGTTAGTATTACTGGTTGGCGCATGTATTCTGTTTAGTTGTAAGGATGACTCTAATTCGGAGAATATTACTGTCACTCAAGTGACTTTTACCCATAGAGATTCGAGAGGGCCTGATAATTATGAAACAGTCACCATTACATCAAATTCAATAGAAACTGTTTCCACAGCGTCCGGCAATATTACCAGGCAATGTTCTAAGCAAATCGAGGAAGCTGATTTTAATTCTATCCAGAAAATAATTAATGATTATAATCTATTCCAAAGCGATGACATTACAACCGATATATTCGATACACCTGATGGACTCCATCTTGATGTTATGGGGGGTACAGACACGACAATCACAATAAATCGCAGTGACGACAGTTCTCATACATTTGTTATTGGGGGTGGGGTCAGCTCGGGGTACTGGCCTGAAGGTGTCCGTGCGCTGGTTGAGCTTAAAAGTGACCTATTAGTAGATACAACATGCGTTAGTAGCTCAATTAAAATATATGGCTCCCGTGGTTCCGTACAATGTTATGGAGACGGCACAGCACCGGATATAATGCAATATGAACTTATAAATGCCGGAATAGAAGTAATTTCATATTCTTGTGGAACTAATGGTAGGATATATCCGGCGGTATGTGGCGCTCGAACTAGCGAAATTAACATTTTTGAAATACCGGAGAGCATGATTGATGAAGCACAGTCTTTAGGATTCAGTAAACTTAGTGCTGACCCCGATGCGCACGAAATACCGTGCCACTGAGAATATTGTCGATTTCCCCTGTTAAGCAAAACTCCAAAGATCGGATTTATGAGATTTTCTTCACCTACTGAGACTTCGTAGGTGTAACACAAAAAAAGGGGTGGATTGTTCCACCCCTTTTGGTCGTAATGAATAAAAGTATTTT
>CAZIJZ010000010.1:0-73668 GCA_964539765.1 uncultured Smithella sp. | reverse complement strand
GTCCTCTGGCCGTACCGGCCCTGCTATTTTCTACCACTGGCTTATAATTTTTCGCCCAATCAGGATGCCTCGCTGGACTTCGATCCTGACGCCAAGGCAAAGCACAATGAAGTAAAATTTCAGCTGAGCTTCAAGTTTAAACTCTGGCGAGACATTATAAGAAATCAGGCGATGAAAGACATTCTCGAAAAAAGTACCGGCGTCAGAGGGATCGATCTCTGGCTTGCTTACACGCAGCAGTCTTTCTGGCAGTTATATAACGATGCCTTTTCCGCGCCCTTTCGGGACACCAACTACGAACCGGAATTGCTTTTGAATTTCCGCATGCAGCGGGAAATCCCTTATCTTCTGGGAACAAAACTGCAATTTATTAATGTTGGCTTTAATCATCAATCCAACGGCCGCTCCGAGCCGCTCTCCCGCAGTTGGAACCGCATTGTGGCCAATGTCGGTCTGGAAAAAAATTTTGGAACGGATAAAAAAGATTCCTTCGAACTGATGCTGAAGACATGGTACCGGCTGCCCGAAGACGATGCTGACGACGACAATCCCGATCTTTCCCAATACATGGGATACGGCGAGCTATGGGGAACCCTCTACTGGAAAAAACAGCGTTTTGCGCTGATGCTGCGCAACAATTTACGCTCGGATAACAAAGGCGCCGTGCAACTGGAATGGAGCATGCCGCTTGCCTCCATCAACGAAAACCTGGCCAAAAAGATCAGCCTCTATGTTCAGTATTTCAACGGATACGGAGAAAGCCTGCTCGACTATGACAAAAACGTCAATCGTATCAGCGCCGGTTTGATGCTCGCAGACTGGAACTGATTTTTGGATGCAAACGTCTAAAACACAACCGGTTTATCTTTATGAAAGAAATCATAACAGCCATTGATAACCATACGGTCGAAAGTTCTCTGGGATGGCGAGTCGATATTTTATCCATAAATGCTCTTCGATATCAGGAGAAGGACAAAACCATCACATTGGAAATCGAAGACTATCCGGATGCCATGGGACAACTCGAGTGGACGATCTACATACCGCCGAAATGCAAATGGCAGGGAGAAAACCATCAGGAAGAAATTATTGATCAGCAAAAGCTGGACGAAATTATAGAAAGGATTAGCACGGCTTTCTGGAAACTCGACATGAAAATCAAGGGAATAGCCTGATTACACCCTGAGTAAAAAAATATTTTTTTAATTCGCGACCAATAGCCGAATATTATGAATGAAGCGAAACTCCATAATTGCTATAAACAGCCAATTGTTGTATGGTGAATTAACGAAAATTATTAAAGTTACCTGATGTCAAACCATCACCGAAAAAAATCTGTAATGACTGATCTGAGAAAAAAATAAATTTCTTAAGGAAGATCGCTATGAGTTCAGATTTCTCTGTGCAATTTAATGGTAGCTACATTCATCTCATTCATGCACCGAATTATGAAATATCACCGGAAAGCAATGACATACTATGGGCTGAATTAGCCAAGGCCTGCCGCAAATATAAATGTCTGAAAGTTTTAACGGAAGGCTCCAACCAGAAAAGAAGAATCACCTCCATGGACGCTTATCAATCCGGAGCTCAAGCGGCGGAGTCCATTCCGGGAATGACTCTGGCCATCTGTATTGACGATTACACCCCTGATGAAATTACTCAATTTTTTAAAAATGTTGCTTATAACCGAGGCGCCCGCATCGAATTCTTCAACGACAAGAAAAAAGCCCTCGCCTGGCTCGGCATCAAAGATGAAAATTAAATTTTAATACAATAGAGCTTTATTTAACATCATTGAGTTTGTTTTATCATGCATCCGAATAGACCCTCAAACACAATTGCCGGACTAAATCCGGCAATTGTGTTTGAGGGTCTCTGATTTTTTACTTAATCCTTGAAAATTGCTCCGGTCGATGACGACGTCACCATCTTCGCATACCTCGCCAAATAACCTGTCGTAATTCTCGGCTTAAAAAGCTTCAAAGCTTTTCTTCGTTTCGCCAGTTCCTGAGCGCTGACTTTTAAATTCAGTTTCTTGGCCGGGATATCGATGGCGATGATGTCGCCTTCTTTCACCAGCGCAATCGGCCCGCCTTCTGCTGCTTCTGGTGAGATATGGCCGATGGCTGCACCCTGTGTACCGCCACTGAAACGTCCGTCGGTTAAAAGCGCAACCGTCTTGTCCAGGCCCATGCCAACAATTGCCGAAGTGGGAGAAAGCATTTCCCTCATGCCGGGACCACCTTTGGGACCTTCGTAACGAATGACAACGATGTCGCCGCCTTTTATTTTTCCGCCAAGAATGGCCTTGATGGCGTCGTCTTCGCAGTCAAACACACGCGCTTTGCCTTCGTTTTTCTGCATGGCCGGCGCGACCGCGGATTGTTTCACTACCGCTCCGTCCGGCGCGAGATTGCCGCGCAGAATCGCGATGCCGCCCTGCTGAGAATAAGCATTCTTGAGAGTTCTGATGACATCCGTATTCAACACACGGGCATCCTTCAAATTCCCGCCGACCGTTTTGCCGGAAACCGTTATTGCTTTTTCATCAATGACACCCAGCGCACTGATGACTTTCATCACGGCCTGAATGCCGCCCGCCGTATCCAAATCTTCAATGTGATGATGTCCGGCGGGACTCAGTTTGCAGAGATTAGGAGTTTTCTCACTGATCTTGTTGAAAAGATCCAGATCGAGATTGATGCCCGCTTCATGGGCAACGGCCGGAATATGCAAAACCGTGTTGGTGGAACAGCCCAGCGCCATGTCGACAGCTATAGCATTTTTAAACACGGCCAACGTGGCAATGTCGCGCGGTCTGATATTCTTTTTGAGCAAATCCATTATTTTCATGCCGGCATGTTTGGCCAGCCGGTGACGGGAAGCCAAAACAGCAGGAATAGTCCCGTGGCCGGGCAATCCCAGACCCAAAGCCTCGGTGACGCAGTTCATGGAATTGGCCGTGTACATTCCGGAACACGAACCGCATCCGGGACAGGCGCAGTCTTCCAGCTTCTTCAGTTCGGCAGCAGTCATCTTTTTGACTTTTACGGCGCCGACACCTTCAAAAACGCTGATCAGGTCAACGGTCTTGTCCTGAAGTTTTCCCGCCAGCATCGGACCGCCGCTGATAAAGATTGATGGAATGTTCAGACGCAGAGCGGCCATGAGCATGCCCGGAATAATCTTGTCACAGTTGGGAATGAAAACCAGAGCGTCAAAAGGATGAGCCATCGCCATGATCTCAATGGAGTCGGCAATGAGTTCGCGGCTGGCCAGCGAAAATTTCATGCCTTCGTGCCCCATGGCGATGCCGTCGCAGACGCCGATGACCGGAAATTCCACCGGCGTGCCGCCGGCCATCCGGATTCCCGCTTTGACATCCTGGGTAATCAAATCCAGATGGATGTGTCCGGGAATAATTTCATTGGCTGAATTGACCACGCCGATCAACGGCCTTGATATTTCTTCATCCGTGTAGCCCATCGCCTTGAACAGCGAACGATGCGGCGCCCGCTCAAAACCTTTTTTCATGAGATCGCTTCTCATTTTTTCTCTCCCCTTGATTTGAAAATATTCATCTTGTCATTCCGGGCTTGACCCGAAATCCAGGGGCAAAATAATACTGAATTTACCCTGAAGGACACTTCGCCCGCCTTCGTAACCTGAAGGTCATCTGCGATGGGAATAACAATCTTATTGTATTTTATATTTTCACGAGCCCGTTATTTCTTCTTGCGCTTTTCCGGCCGTAACTCGCGCACGGCAGCCCCCGCCTTCCACATTTCGGAATCATGTATTGCTTTGAGTTCTTTTTCCAGTTTTACCTTATAATCCGGCGCGCTGTTGACTCTCAGAACGATTTCTGTTTCTTTACCGGTAGCGACTGACTTATACAGTTCGGCAAATACAGGCGCTACCGCCTTGCGGAATTTATGACGCCAATCCAGGGCGCCGCGCTGAGCGGTGGCGGAACAATTGGCGTACATCCAATCCATGCCATTTTCCGCGACCAGACGAATAAGGCTCTGCGTCAGCTCTTCCACCGTTTCGTTGAACGCTTCACTGGGCGTATGGCCGTGTTTGCGTAATTCATTGTACTGCGCTTCCATGACTCCCGCCAGCGCGCCCATGAGCATACCGCGTTCGCCCGTCAAATCACTGTAAACTTCCTTCTGGAAAGTTGTCGGGAATAAAAATCCCGAGCCGATGGCAATGCCCAGCGCCAGCGTTCTTTCCATCGCCCGACCGGTGTAATCCTGATGCACGGCAAAACTGGAGTTGATCCCGCTGCCGTCCAGGAAATTCCGGCGGACTGATGTTCCCGAACCTTTCGGCGCCACCATGATAACATCGACAAAATTCGGCGGCATAATACTGGTCTGTTTCTTGTAAACAATGGAAAAACCATGTGAGAAATAAAGCGCGTCGCCTTTTTTCAGATTGGCTTTGACTTTCGGCCAGAGCAGTTTCTGCGCCGCATCAGAAACCAGATACTGAATAATGGTTCCGCGTTTGACTGCTTCTTCAATCGGGAAAAGAGTCTTGCCGGGTTTCCAGCCGTCGGCAATGGCCTTCTTCCAGTAGCGCATATCTTCCTTGGCCTGACCAATAATAACATTGATTCCGTTATCTTTCATGTTCATCGCCTGAGCCGGTCCCTGCACACCGTAACCGATAACCGCGACGACTTCATCCTTTAAAACCTTCTGAGCTTTCCTCAGAGGAAATTCCTTTGCTGTGATGACGTCTTCAATGACGCCTCCAAAATTAATTTTTGCCATGATAACCCCCTAAATAAAGTAATTATAAAAATTATTCTTCTTCCAAATCCAAAGCGACAATGCCGGTTCTTGTGATATCAGCGATACCCAGCGGCTCCAGTCTGGCCAGTGCAAAATCAATTTGCGACCGATCACCGGTTATTTCCAGAATCACATAGGCATCGGCGTTAATTATTACCTTCCATTTATTCATGTCAACAGCTTTCTTTATCTGTTCCTTTTTATCGCTTGTCAAATTCAAGCGAACAAGGATCAATTCGCGGTGAATCGATTCCACATTGGTCAAATCGTTAACCCGAATAACATCAACAAGTCTTCGTAATTGACCTTCGATTCTATTGATGGTTTCCTGTGTGCCCACGGTCGTCATCACGATTTTGGATACTTCGTACTGCGTAGTCGAATTCACGCAGAGACTTTCAATGTTATAACCTTTACCGCCAAGAATGCCGGCAATTCTGGCCAGCACATCCGGCTTGTTATGAACCAGTATTGAAATAATATGTTCCTTTTTTTCCATCCTTCTTTTCCTTCCTGTAAAAATTTAGTTGATCATCTCCCGGGAGCCCAGCGACATGTTGCTGATCGAATCGCCCGGATGAACCATGGGATAAACGCATTCTTCCCGCGAAACGCGGAAATCCATCAGCACCGGTTTGTCAATAGCCAGCCCTTCTTTTAAAACCGTTTCCACTTCTTCCGGTTTCGTGGCGCGTAAGCCCACGACGCCAAAAGCGTCGGCAAGTTTCACAAAATCAGGCGCATAGGTCATATCTGTAAATGAATAACGTTTTTCGTAGAACAATTCCTGCCACTGGCGCACCATACCGAGGTAGCCGTTATTCAGCAGAACGATCTTCACATTGATTTTATACTGCACGGCGGTGGCCAGTTCCTGAATATTCATCTGAATACTGCCGTCGCCGGCAATGTCCACAACATGCTTATCGGGAAAAGCGCATTTGACGCCGATGGCCGCGGGAAAACCAAAACCCATTGTTCCTAAACCGCCCGAAGAAATAAATGTATTGGGTTTGTCAAACGGGAAGAACTGCGCCGTCCACATCTGGTTCTGGCCGACTTCTGTGGTAATAATCGCGTCGCCTCCGGTCAATTTATACAGCGTCTCAATCACAAACTGCGGCTTGATGACTTTGCCATTCTGACAATAGGTCAGCGGCACTTTTTCCTTCCAGTTGGCAATCTCATCCAACCATTCTTTTCTCGCTGCTGTGTCGTAAGCATAATTGTGTTCTTCCAGAAATTTGAGGAGATCCTTCAGCACCGCCTGTGTATCGCCGATGATCGGCAGATCGACGGCCACGTTTTTATTAATGGATGACGGATCGATGTCGATCTGAACGATTTTGGCTTTGGCGGCAAAGGTATCAATGGTGCCGGTCACCCGGTCGTCAAACCTGACGCCCACGGCAATGAGCAGATCACAGTGGCTGATCGCCATGTTGGCATAGTATGTTCCGTGCATTCCCAGCATGCCCAGCCAGAGCGAATCACTGCCCGGAAAAGAACCGAGCCCCATCAGCGTTCCGGTAACCGGAATTTGATATTTTCTGGCAACCTCCGTCAAAAGAGATGACGCTTTGCCCAGAATGACACCGCCGCCGGTCATAATCAGAGGTCTTTTAGCGGAAGTCATCATCTCCAGGAAACTGGCCATTTTTTTCGGAGCCGGTTTATAGGTGGCCTCATAATTTCTGATTTTTATATTGGCCGGATCATATTCCGTCTGGGCCGCCATTACATTTTTGGGCAAATCAACTAAAACCGGACCCGGCCTGCCGGAACGGGCAATTTGAAAAGCCTCCCTGATGGTTGAAGCAAGATCCTCAATATTCCGTACCAGGAAATTATGTTTTGTGCACGGACGGGTGATGCCGGTGATATCGCATTCCTGAAAGGCGTCATTACCGATCAGGGCGGTGGGAACCTGTCCCGTAAAAACAACCAGGGGAATGGAATCCATATTCGCCGTAGCAATGCCGGTAACTGTATTGGTTGCGCCGGGACCCGACGTGACCAGACACACGCCGACTTTTCCGGTGGACCGGGCGTAACCGTCGGCGGCATGCACGGCGCCCTGCTCATGCCGGACCAGAATATGCTTCATCTTACTTTTGTATATCTGGTCATAAATATCGAGAACGGCTCCGCCTGGATACCCGAAGATAATTTCGACATTTTCTTCTTCGAGCGCCTTGAGCAGTATTTCTGTTCCCTTCAATTTCATTCCCTTTCTCCCTGAAAATTTTAATTTATAAATAAACCCTTGTTAACGACTTTACCTCAATGTGGCCGATGTCATTCATTTCTAAAAAGATCTTTCGACTCGTTACACTCGTTCAGGATAATTCGGCTAAGGCCTTTTTTCGGCTGTGCCTTAAAAAGGCCAAGTCTCATTAAACTAAAAAAGCCGCCTGTTTCCTTGAGAAAAAGCGGCTTTATGCCAAAAACAACAAAGCCGCCGGCTTCAGGGGCCTGCGGCTTGTATCTTTTATTTTGATTTCTTAAAGATACAGAGCGGCAGACCCCGTAAGTACGACTACTACGAGTACCAGGGCTCTGTTCAGTATCCGGACAACGCCGCTTTCCATAACTTTAAGAAACATAAAATTCATTCCATTGAATCAACTTCCGAATTTAATAACGAAAAAAATAAAGCTTGTCAACAATATTTTTTTCAGACAACGACGGTTGCCGCTTAGACCAGAGCGATCAACAAATGTTTATAGTCAGGTTCAGTGAAACAGGCCCTTTATTCCGTCACTCAGGCTGCTGCCCGGTGACGTTCCCTGCAGAAAGGCTTCATTGGTCCCTTTTTCCGAAGCTCCGGCAGGTTCTCCCGTCTTGGAATTTATTTTTTCAAAGACAATGCCTTCCGGAACGGGAAATGACTCCACCGGTGTCTTCTGTAAAGCCTTCTCCATGAAATAAAGCCAAATGGGAGCCGCCGATCTTCCTCCGACTTCCTGTGACCCGAGAGAAGCTTCCTGGTCAAAACCGACCCAGACTCCGGCAATCAATGAAGGGGTCATGCCGATAAACCAGGCGTCGCGCGTGTCATTGGTCGTTCCGGTTTTCGCGGCAACCGGCCGGCCGATGCTTCTGACTCTCGTACCGGTGCCCATTGTAACAACATCCTGCATAACATGCGTCGTGATATACGCAATGCGCGGATCGATGACCTGCTCCGGCTGAACTTTTGTTTCCTCAAAAACATTGCCCGTGCGGTCAACAATCTTCTTTATGAAGTAAGGCGTTACCTTCTGCCCCTGGTTGGCGAGGACGCTATAAACCTGCACGAGTTCCTGTAAGGTCACACCGGAGACACCCAATGCCAGAGATAATGCGTGATCCAGAGGTGAAGTGATCCCCATGTTCATGGCGTACGATATCGCGTAGTCGATTCCGATTTCCTGCAAAATTTTAACCGTGACGACATTGCGGGACAGGACAAGAGCGGTTCTCATGGTAATCGGCCCCATAAATTTGCCGTCGAAATTTTTCGGGCTCCAGACGCCGTTTTCCTGAGACACGTCATTCACGGCAATCGGAGCGTCCTCGAATACGGTTGCCGGCGTCATGCCTTTATCAAAAGCCGCCGTATAAATGATCGGTTTAAAAGCCGATCCGGGTTGCCGCCGCGATTGTGTCGCGCGATTGAATTCGCTTTTATTGAAGTCACGCCCGCCGACCATCGCACGAATAGCGCCTGTTTTCACGTCCATACAAAAAAGCGCGCCCTGAACAAGACCCGGCCGATACTTATTTCTTTCTTCCAGTTCCTTCAACCCCCGTTCCATCGCTTCGCCGGCATATTTCTGGGCATTCAGATCCAGCGTCGTATAAATGGAAAGACCTTCTTTATACAAAACATCGGCGCCATATTTTTCCTGAACATAACGGCGAACGTTTTCGACAAAATAAGCCGCCATTTTATCTTTGGGCCTGATTGCACGCAGGTTCAGCGGAGCCTTGTAGGCTTGTTCCATTTGCCCTCTGGAAATGTAGCCGTCCTCCGCCATGCGCGTAAGAACGTAATACTGTCTCTGCTTGGCTTTGTCGTAATGAAGAAAAGGGGAATAATTGCTGGGAGCTTTCGGCATACCGGCCAGCAGAGCCGCTTCATGCAATTTTAACTCCCGCGCGCTCTTTCCGAAATAACCGAGAGACGCCGATTCCAAACCGTAGGTTCCATGTCCGAGGTAAATCTGGTTTAAATATAAATTAAGAATTTCATCTTTGGTCAGATACCGGTCGATCTTATAAGCGAGAATGGCTTCTTTGAATTTACGGGTATATTTTTTTTCGGGAGAAAGATACATCATCTTGGCCACTTGCTGTGTGATGGTGCTACCTCCCTGGATGATGTGGCCCGCTTCGAGATTTTTAAAAACCGCCCGGAAAATGCTTTGCACATCAAAACCCTTGTGTGCGAAAAAGCGGGAATCCTCGGCGGCAACAAATGCCTGGATCGCAACCCGGGGAACTTCGTTAATTTTGATGAGTTTTCTGTCCTCCAGGAAAAATTCATCAATCAGTTCGTTTTTGTCATCGTAAACACGGGAGGAAATGCTGGGACGATAATCTTTGAGGGCGTCAATGCCCGGCAAATCCATGGTGAAAGCATAGAATCCGATTACGCCGGTAACCATGACCATCAGAATAAAGACGATGATCCCCAGAAATATATTAAAAAGCAGTGAAAGTTTTCTTACTTCCCCTTCGTTTTTTTTATTGGATCTTTTGCGGCGCAGAAACATAATTTTTAGCGGTTACCTCTCATCATGTGCAGATTCTATTTTCTTTTTTTCGGCAAATTTGGAAACAAAGATGCTTATTTCATACAGGAACATCAGGGGAATTGCCATTAATATCTGACTCAAGGCATCCGGCGAAGGCGTCAGTACGGCGGCAACTAGAAAAATAATCAGAATAGCGTATCGGCGTTGTTTGGAAAGCATTTGAGCGTTGACGATACCGATTTTGGTCAGAAAAAATATAAAGATCGGCAACTCGAAAGATATGCCGAATCCCAACAAAAAAGTAACAAAAAGAGACAGATAATCTTTAAAAGATAACATCGCCTTCAAATATTCATTATTAAAACTGACAAAAAATTCAAATGCCGTGGGCAGAACGATGAAGTACCCGAACACAATCCCGCCGATAAAGAGGAAAGAAGAGGAAATGACAAAGGGCACGACATATTTCTTTTCCCTGGGTAAAAGTCCCGGTGAAATGAATTTCCATATTTGATAAAGAATAAACGGGCTGGTGATGATCAGCGCAGCAAAAAACGCTATTTTCATGTAAGTGAAAAACGCTTCCGTCAAGCCGGTATAAATAAGATAACTATTCTTCGCCAGAACCCGGGTCAGCGGTCTGGTAATAATCTCGAAGATGGACTCTTTAAAGTAGTAACAGACCAAAAAACCGATGCCCAGCGCTATCAATGAACGGCTGAGTCTTTTCCGAAGCTCCATTAAATGATCGGTCAGAGACATTTTATTATCTTCGGTCGCTTGCGTTGTTTCCATCGTTAAACGTTTTGCCTGTTTTCAGTTTTAAAATGTGAGAGGATTGTTAATTTATTTAGGATATTTATTCAGATGAATCAGTGTTTATCTTCATTGCCGGGCTTCTTCATTAAGAGAGAATCTTTCCAGTCATCATCATTTTTCGGTTTTTCGTCTTCTTTGACCGCCTGCTTAATATCTTCAGTCACTCCGTCAGCCGCCCTCCGGAATTCACTGAATCCCTTGCCCAGAGACTTGGCCAGATCGGGCAATTTCCTCGGACCGACAACCAGGAGCGCGATAACCGCGATAATCAAAAGTTCCTGCATTCCTATGCCAAACATTTTTCGTATGTCCCCTGTTTTCTCAATTAGGTATACCTATATATTGATTGCCGTTTTTGTCAATGTTTTTTGTCGCCGGAAAAAACGTAATTTTTACACCATTATCCAACATTTCCCAACGGAACAAAAAAGTACGTTTTTATTTTTTTTATTCCTTTTAATATCGTGATTTCTTTTGCTCTTTGGAATTATTTGTGATAAGCGGAACCTGTATTCTAATTGAATTTTTTCTCAAGAAAGAAGGTTCTCTTGTCCAGAAAAACAGGCATTGTCAAGGATGGAAGGTATATGCAGCATTCGATGGGCTTTGCTCATCCCGAATGCCCGGAAAGACTCGCCGTCATCTATGAAATGCTGGACAATCCGCTAATATCCTGGAAATTCACGCAAATCGAGCCGCGTGAAGCAACTCACGAAGAAATTGAAATGATTCATGCCCGCTCCTATGTAGAATTTATTGCCAGCACCGCAGGCAAGCGGAGCGTTTTCCTCGATCCCGACACATCGACTTCTCCGGAATCTTACGAAGCGGCCAAACTGGCCGCCGGCGGTGTGTGCAACGCCATTGACAGCGTTGTTGAAGGCACGGTGGATAACGCTTTCGCGTTTGTGCGCCCTCCCGGACATCACGCGGAGAGAGACACGGCTGCCGGTTTTTGCATTTTCAATAACATCGCCATCGGCGCCATGCATGCCATCGAAAAGCATAAATTTAAAAAAATATTAATCGTTGACTGGGATTTGCATCACGGCAACGGCACCCAGCACAGCTTTTATGGTGATCAGCGCATTCTGTACTTTTCCACGCACCAATACCCCTATTATCCGGGAACGGGGAGCCTTTCGGAAAGCGGCCGGGGACAGGGTGAATATTACACCATCAATGTTCCGCTGACGATGTCGGTGGGCGACGCCGCCTTCGTCAAAATATTTCGCAAGATTCTCCAACCGGTGGCAATGGAATTCAAGCCGGAACTGGTCTTGTTATCGGCCGGTTTCGATACGTACTATCAGGATCCGCTGGGCGGGATGAAAGTCACGCCCGAAGGATATGCCGCGATGACGCGCATATTGCTGAACATTGCCGACGCCTGTTGTCAGGGACGTTTTGTCGCGGTGCTGGAAGGGGGTTATCATCTGGGCGGACTGGTCAAATCGGTGAAAGCCGTGCTGAACGAAATGCTGGACGAAACGCATTTTTCGGATGAAAGACTGTCTCTGCTGGAACAAGAAGTGGATGAAAAAACCAGTGAGTTAATTATCGACAAAGTTGTCGCAAAAATAAACCCGTACTGGAAAGTATTTTAGTGCGTTTATCGGAGTTAGAAGGAGATCGTGTTGAAAATAAGTTCCCGTGAAGTTGAATATGTGGCCCATCTGGCACGCCTGGAAATAACGGAGGGAGAGAAGGAAAAATTCACCTCCCAGCTCAACGATATTCTGTTATACATCGATAAATTAAGTGAGCTGGAAACCAAAGGCGTGGAGCCGATGAGCCATGCGATTGCCGTAACCAACGCGTTTCGCGAAGACAAAATACGGAACTCAATCGGCACGGAGAATTCCCTGGCTAACGCGCCGGACGCGCGGGGCGAGTTCTTCCGGGTGCCGAAAGTTATCGATTAGCAAATACATCTGGAATCTTTTAACACCTGAAATATCAATCAAAGATTTAGGGAGATTATGGAGTTAAATCAGTTAACCATTCACGAACTGCAGAAAAAAATTAAAGACGGCTCGGCGACGGCGACTCAAATTACCGAATCCGTGTTTTCACGAATCGATGCCGTGGAAGAACGGGTGCATTCCTACATCCGCCTGCTGAAGGAACAGGCCTTCGTTGCCGCCCAAAAAGCGGATGACGATATTAAAAAAGGCGACATCAAGCCATTAACCGGCATTCCCATTGCATTGAAGGATATTGTCTGCACCAAAGGTATTCCCACCACCTGCGGCTCGCACATCCTGCATAATTTTGTTCCACCCTATAACGCTACCGTCGTGGAAAAGCTTAAAGACGGCGGAGCCGTATTTGTCGGCAAGGCCAACATGGATGAATTCGCCATGGGCTCTTCCACGGAAACTTCGTATTTCGGTCCGACCCGCAATCCGTGGGATCTGGAAAGAATTCCCGGCGGCTCCAGCGGCGGCTCCGCGGCAGCGGTTGCGGCCGATGAATGCATCGCGTCCATCGGTTCCGATACCGGCGGATCGATCCGCCAACCGGCCGCGCTCTGCGGCATTGTCGGTTTGAAACCCACGTACGGGCGGGTTTCCCGCTTCGGTCTGATCGCGTTCGCGTCCTCGCTGGATCAGATCGGCCCTTTTACCAAGGATGTGGAAGACTGCGCCATTATGATGAATGTGCTGGCCGGTTATGATCCTAGGGAATCGACATCCGTGAACGCGGAAGTTCCCGATTATACGCATTTTGCGGGACGCGATATTAAAGGCTGGAAAATAGGGATTCCCAAGGAATATTTTATCGAAGGCATTGATGCCGAAGTGGACAGCGCCATCAAAACGGCCATGAAGGTCATCGAACAAAGCGGCGGCCAGTGTGTGGATATTTCGTTGCCGCACACGCAATACTGTGTGGCGACATATTATATTATTGCACCGGCGGAAGCCAGTTCCAATCTGGCGCGCTACGATGGTGTCCGATATGGCTTCAGAGCATCCGATGTTCGCGAGCTTTTGGAAATGTACAGAAAAACGCGCATGCAGGGCTTTGGCGCGGAAGTCAAAAGAAGAATCATGATCGGCACCTATGCCTTATCCGCGGGTTATTATGACGCCTATTATAAAAAAGCTTCCCAGGTGCGCTCTCTCATCAAGCGCGATTTTGACGAGGCGTTCAAAATTTGCGACGTGATTATGACGCCCACCACTCCGACACCCGCTTTCAAAATCGGCGAAAAAACGGATGATCCCCTGCAGATGTATCTTTCCGATGTGTTCACCATATCAACCAATCTGGCGGGAATACCGGGCATCTCCGTTCCCTGCGGATTTACAGCCGGCGGTCTGCCGATCGGCGTGCAGTTTCTGGCCGGCCATTTTGAAGAAGGAAAACTCATTCAAATCGCCTCTGCCTACGAGAAAAACGCGAAAATTGAAAAGAGGAGGCCGTCGCTGTAATGGATTTTGAAACAGTCATCGGGCTGGAAGTTCACGCCCAAATGTTAACGGATACGAAAATTTTCTGCGGCTGTTCCACCAAGTTCGGCGGAGCGCCCAACAGCCACACATGCCCGGTTTGTCTGGGCATGCCCGGCGTACTCCCGGTGCTGAATAAAAAAGTCGTGGAATACGCCATGAAGATGGCGCTGGCAACAAACTGTATCATCAACAAATCCTGTGAGTTCGCCCGCAAGAATTATTTTTACCCGGACCTGCCCAAAGGTTATCAGATATCCCAATACGCCTATCCGCTGGCGGAACACGGCCATGTCATGTTGGACGTCAACGGAGAGCAAAAGAAAATCGGCATCACCAGAATCCACATGGAGGAAGATGCCGGAAAACTTCTGCACGATGAACACAATCCGGCGAGCTACGTTGATTTGAACCGTACCGGCGTTCCACTGATCGAAATCGTCAGCGAACCGGATATGCGATCACCCGAGGAAGCGGCGGATTACCTCAAAAGGCTGCATGAGATTCTTGTTTATCTGGAAATCTGCGACGGCAACATGGAGGAAGGATCTTTTCGCTGCGACGCTAATGTCTCCATCCGCCCCAAGGGCCAGAAAGAATTCGGCACGAGAGCGGAATTAAAGAACATGAATTCATTCCGCAATGTACAGCGCGCGCTGGAGTATGAAATCAAGCGACAGCAATACCTTGTGGAAAACGGCGGGACCGTGGTTCAGGAAACACGTCTTTGGGACGACGCTCAAGGCGTCACCAATTCCATGCGCAGCAAAGAAGAAGCGCATGACTACCGTTACTTTCCCGATCCCGATCTGGTGCCGATTCTGGTTGATGACGTCTGGGTGGAAAAAATCAAAGAAGATCTTCCGGAACTGCCGCTGGCCAAACGGGAAAGATTTGTCAAAGAATATCAGATTCCGGCCTATGACGCCGGTGTATTAACCGCCGACAAGGCGCTGGCACATTACTATGAAGAGGTGGTCAAACTCTGCGGCAAACCTAAAGTCGCCAGTAACTGGATTATGGGTGATGTAATGCGTTTCCTCAACGAGGAAAAACGCGATATTCGTCAATGTCCCATCAAACCCGAATCGCTGGCCGAGATGATCAAACTGATTGAAGAAGGCGCCATCAGCGGGAAAATGGCCAAAGAAATCGTTGAAGATATGTACATGACCGGTAAGCCGCCGCAGACCATTATTAAGGAAAAAGGATTGGTACAGATTACGGATGAAGGAGAACTGATCAAGACCATCACCTCCATCATTGAAGCCAATCAGGCGCAGGCTGCGGAGTATCGCGGAGGAAAGGAAAAGGTCTTCGGTTTCTTTGTCGGTCAGGTGATGAAAGCAACCAAGGGGAGCGCCAACCCGCAATTGGTTAACGAACTCCTTAAAAAGATGCTCGCCGGATGATTAAAACAATTTTTTGGAAAAATAACGCTGTTGTTTTTATTGACCAGAACGCTCTGCCGCTTGCCGAGAAATATATAACCTGCAAATCATATAAAGAAGTTATTGCCTGCATCAAAGATTTAACCGTGCGCGGAGCTCCCGCCATCGGCGTCGCCGCCGCGATGGGCGCCGCTCTGGGCGCGATCAACCTTCCCTCTTTATCTCAGAAAAAATTCCGGCAAAAGTTTCTTACCATTTGCGACGAAATTGCTCAGGCGCGACCGACGGCACGCAATCTCTTCTGGGCGCTGGAACGCATGAAAAAAGTCGCTGACCAAAGCCATCACAAAAATCAAGTCCATCTGGTCAAGGAGCTCACGGGTGAAGCAAAACGGATCTGCGCGGAAGATATCGCCATCAATCGCCGGATGGGTCAGAACGGCCGTTCACTCTTTGCCGACGGTGACAACATCCTCACCCACTGCAATGCCGGCGCGCTGGCAACAGCGGGATACGGTACTGCGCTGGGCGTTGTTCGCGCGGCGCACGAACAGGGTAAAAAACTGCATGTTTACGTGGACGAAACAAGACCCGTTCTGCAGGGAGCAAGACTCACCGCCTGGGAATTGAAAAAAGAAAAAATCCCCTGCACTTTAATTACGGATAACATGGCGGGATTTCTGATGCAGCAGGGGAAAATTGACAAGATTATCGTGGGAGCGGACAGAATCACCGCCAACGGCGATACGGCCAATAAAATCGGCACGTATGCTCTGGCGGTTCTTGCTCGGGCGCATGGTGTTAAATTTTACGTGGCCGCTCCGCTTTCCACCATTGACATTTCTTTACAAACAGGCGCGGCTATTCCCATTGAAGAAAGAAACAGCGAAGAAGTGACCAGCTTCAGGGGCGTCCGCAGCGCGCCGCAGGGAATACAAGTTTACAATCCGGCGTTCGATGTGACACCCGCAAGGTTGATCACGGCAATCATCACGGAAAAAGGAATTTTAAGAAAACCTTTTCGCGACTCCATTGCCCGCTTGCATAAAGGAGTAGAGCGTTCATGAAGTTGTTCCTTTTTGATTTTGACGGGGTTCTGGCCGACTCGCTCGATGTTTATGAAAAAACGGTAACCGACTGTCTCAAAGATATAAAACAGCCTCTGATACAAAGCAGAGAGGAATTTCTGGAGCTCTTCGAAGACAATTTTTATGAATCCCTGAAAAATAAAGGCATAGATCTGGATGTCTTTATGAAAGCGGCCGGGGATATTCTCGCGCAGGTTAAAATCAGCGACATGAAGCCCTTTCCTGCCGTTGCCGCGGTTATTGAAGAATTGCATAAAAAACATTGCCTCATTGTTGTTTCTTCCAACGATTACGCCTCCATAAAGGAAGCGCTTGATTTATTCCATTACGACGACTATTTTAGAGACATACTCGGCTCCGACTTTATGTTCAGTAAAAAAGAGAAGATTCTCTATGCCGCAAAAAAATACAATAGCGAATTAAATAATATTTACTACGTCGGTGACACGACGGGGGACATTAAGGAAGGCAAGCAGGCCGGAATCAAAACGGTGGGCGTTACGTGGGGATGGCACAGCAAAGAAAAAATGGCCGCCGCCCAGCCGGATTATCTGTACGATAAACCGCAGGAACTTTTGCAACTGATCTAGGTATTCAGCAAACGATGAACGACTTACTGGAATATATCAGCACCTGGTCTGTACTGAAATGGATTGTTCTGGTTCTGATTGCCGGATTTATCGGACAATTCGGTAGAATGGCGGCGGAAGCAATCGCCAAAAAAATACAGGCAGACCGGAATAAAGCGGATGATGATAAAGAAGAAATGGCTTCAGATTTTTCCAAAGAACGGCCTGTCCTGCCTCAACCGGCTGCCGCGCCGACGAACGACGTTCCCGATAAAAAAATGCTGAAAGCGCTGGCCAAAGCAAAAAAGAAAGAGGCCAAGAAGAAAACATAATTTATTTCAACAAAAGTTTTATGTGTTTTTCCAGTATCCGGTTTTCGTCAAAATTTATCAGCTTCAGATATTCGGGCTTAGCGCCGGCAAAAGCGCACTTGGGCGCCAGACCAATGAGTTCCGATTCCAGAATCTGGACACCTCCCTCGGCAGCGAGGGTTTGCACCCGGTCAAACACCGCCTTCAAAGGCGTTTCTTTACAATCGATCAGATTGATGGATACCTGAGCCACGCCCCTTTCTTTCAGCATCACGCCAATCGCCCGTACATTTTTCAGTCCCCCGCCCTTTTCTCTGATTCGCGAAGCAATGTGCCGTGCCAAAAGCAGATCGTCAGAGGCCAGATTGATATTGTATGCCACCAGCAAATCCCGGGCGCCCACGGCTGTGGCGCCGGAACGGGCATTGAATGTGTTTTCTCCCACATCGGGAACGCCTCCCGCGCAGGACATCTTATCGGCCAGACGTTCATAACCTCCGCGGCGAACATCCGGAAGTTCAATGCATTGAACGTTGCGCGCCGCGAAGCCGTAGAAATATACCGGCACGCCGAATTGCTCCGAAAATTGTTTACCGAAAGCATGGGCTAAATCGACGGCGTCTTTCATTTTTGCTCCGGCCAGCGGAATAAAAGGAACAACATCAACCGCCCCCAACCGCGGATGTACGCCCGATTGCCTGCGCATATCAATTAATTCCAGCGCTTTCCCGCAGGAGGCCAGGGCAGCCTCCAAAACATCGTCCGGTTTGCCGATGAAAGTAAAAACGCTCCGGTTATGATCGGCATCACCGCTGAAATCGACCAGCCGGACCTGGGAAAATGATTTAAAAACTCCGGCAATGGACTTCAGTTTTTCAGAGTCGCATCCCTCGCTGAAATTCGGCACACATTCGATAATTTTCATTGTTGAAACTCCAATTTAATGAGCCTCGCTAAAAACAAACGAAGTGATGTTTGAAGCGTCAGTCGTCGTGAGACTCAAATTTCATAAGTGCAGCATAATGAAATTTGTAAGTCGAACTATCCAAGCCCGATAAATCGGGATTGGGAATTATCCCGCGTGCGAAGCTAAGTGAGGCTGCATGATATTCAAGTATTTGCTTTTGCATTCATGCCCGTGATACTTACGCCTGAAATATTTTGACGTCCGGCAGTTCCACGCAAGTAAGTTTACCGCCGTAAACCGCGCCGGTATCTATGCCTATCTTATTTTTTTCAATCAACGGATTAATAAACGGTGTATGGCCAAAGACAACCGGCTTGCCGAAATCATCTTCCGCATTGATAAACTCGTATCGTATCCACAGAAGATCGTCCGGGGTTTGCTCTTTGAGCGGCAAACCCAATCTGAGACCGGCATGAACAAAAATATACTTTTCGGTTTCATAATAAGGCAGAAGCGATTCATAAAATATTTGATGCTGTGCGGGAATCTTATCTTCTCGTTCCTCCAGGCCGTCCGTAAGAGAAATTTCATAGGAACGAAGAGTCTGCAGGCCGCCGTTCCTCAGATACATATCTTCATCTCTTCCCGCAAGATAATTCATGAACATCTGTTCGTGATTACCAAGCAGACAGACCACATTTTTATACTTGTCTTTCAGTTCGAGGACATAATCGACGACTTCCCGGCTGGATTTACCGCGATCGATATAATCGCCGATAAAGACCAGCGTGTCGTTATCATCGTCCATGTCAATTCTGGACATCAGATCTCTAAGCCTGGTCAGACAACCGTGAATATCGCCGACGGCAAAGATTTTTTTCATCATAACTCTGTCCGTTTTCTGTTCTTACTTAATCCAGAAGGGCTTTCGTAAAATTGCCGCTTTCAAAAACACGCAAATCATCCAGCCCCTCGCCGACACCGATGTACCGCACGGGAAGATCCAGTTCGCTGGCAATTCTCACCACCACCCCGCCTTTGGAAGTCCCGTCCAGTTTCGTCAAAACAATCCCGGTTGCTCCAATTTCTTCTTTAAATGTCTTGGCCTGAACAACGGCATTCTGGCCGGTGGTTGCATCGAGAATCAACAGGATTTCCGGTGACAACTCCGGCAGTTCTTTGTTGATGATTCTTTTAATTTTTTTCAGCTCTTCCATCAGATTAATCCGGGTGTGCAGTCTCCCCGCCGTGTCCACGATAACCACGCCGGAAAAACCGGACTTGATTTTGGACATGGCGTCAAAAACAACCGCCGCGGGATCAGCATTGGTTTTGTGCTTGATGACGGGAGCGCCCACGCGCGCCCCCCAGACCTCAAGCTGTTCAACCGCCGCCGCCCGAAACGTGTCCGCCGCCACCAGCAGGATCTCGTGTCCCTCACTCTTGATCATGTTGGCCAGTTTACCGATCGTTGTTGTTTTACCGCTGCCGTTAACCCCGATGGTCATGATCACAAAAGGCTTGTTGCGGGGAATCACCAGCGGCTTTTCCATCTTTTGCAAAATGGTCGTCATGCGCTCCTGCAAGACCTTCTTGATTTCCTGCGCATTGTTCAACTCGTTCCGGCTGACGCGCTGCTTAACATCATCAATCAGATCATAGGTAAACTGCGGGCCCATATCAGCCGAAATCAGAATTTCTTCCAGCTCCTCAAAAAGTTCCTGGTCTAGGACCCTTTTGCCGAACACAAGATTATCCAGATTTTTAGTCAGGACCGCTCTCGTCTTCGTCAGTCCTGTTTTTAATTTTTCAAAAAAACCCATTTTTGCCATAGACGCACCTTTCTTCTGCGATGATGTATGAATCACGGGACGGATTCTGACGCAGGCTTTAGAAAATATTTCGCAGCAATCAGCAGAGTATTGTACCCTCGCTTCGCGGGATCATTCGACCTGCAAGCTTCAGGCGCTGTGCTTCTGAAGCTTGCGTCTGATTACAACGCACCAATTCCAATACGCTTCCAGCAAGCCGAAGGTTAAAAGCCCTTATAATTGGACGTTTACAATAACTATTTTTCACGAAGAAGTAAAGAAATGGATTTGAAATCTGGCTAGTTGAGATTGACGGAGACCAGGGTAGATATCCCCTGTTTTTGCATAGTCACGCCAAAGAGCGTATCGGCTACTTCCATCGTGCTCTTGTTGTGTGTAATCATCACAACCTGAGAGTTCCCGGCCACATCTTTAATCAACCGGTTAAACAGATTGGTGTTGGCATCATCCAGGGCGGCATCAACTTCGTCCAGCACCAGAAACGGCGAGGGGCGATATTTTAAAATAGCGAAAATCAGCGCAACGGCCACCAGTGATTTTTCACCGCCGGAAAGCAGATTCACGTTTTGTTTTCTCTTGCCGGGCACCTGAATGTCAATATCCACGCCAGTTTCCAGCAGGTCGTTTTCATCCGTCAGAATCAGTTCACCCCGTCCGCCGAGGAAAATCTGCGCAAATACTTCTTTGAAGCAGGCATTCACGGCTTCAAAGGTTTCGGCAAATCTGGCACGGGAAATTTTGTTAATCCGCGCGATGGTTCGCTGCAAGACATTGAGGGAGGAATTCAAATCCGCTATCTGTGTTGACAGGAAGTTATAGCGTTTATCCAGTTCTTCGTATTCATTCAGCGCCAGCAGATTTACCTCGCCAAAATTGTCGATTATCTGCTTGTTTTTCTCCAGCAAAGCCGTCAGTTCGGCCAGTTTTTCTTCCGTGACTTTTTCAAAACCCGGAGCCGTACCTGCCAAATCAATTTCATATTTTTCAGCCACGCCCTTTCGCAGGTTTTCTCTGTTCAGGGCTGTTTCCCGGCATTGGATTTCCATTTCATTGATTTGCTGACG
Source organism: uncultured Smithella sp. (assembly GCA_964539765.1). GTDB lineage: Bacteria > Desulfobacterota > Syntrophia > Syntrophales > Smithellaceae > Smithella. The sequence continues at coordinate 52,679 of CAZIJZ010000010.1, read as the reverse complement.
TAAATCATCAATGCTCTTTTTTATTTCCCTGATTTCACCTTCTTTGATTTTCAACTGCGCATCTTCTCGATTCTGTTCGGCTTTCTTTTCCGCGAGAAGCGTTTCCTGTGTCGCGAAGCTGCCGTACAAATCTTTCAGCAGAACCTGCTCGGTTTCAATGGTTTGTGTTAATTCAGCAACCTGTTTTTCACAAAGAATGATTTCTTCTTCTTTGGCTTTAGCTTCACTCTCCATGGCAATGATTTGATCCTGCAGCCTTGATATCGTCCGTAAATCAGCTTCCTTTTTCTCTTCCAGAGAAGCAATCTCAATTTTTCTTGCCGTTAAATATCGTTCCTGTTCGTCAATCTGAGCCCGGGACTGTTCTTTTTGAACGTTCAAGCCGGAAATGATCTCATTAACCTGTTTTTCTTCCTCGTCCTTGTGCAACACGTCGCTGCCGAATGTGCGAAGCCTTTCCTCTGCTTCTGATTTTTCCGTATGCAGATTCTGTCTGTTGAATTCCAGAACCGCAACGCGCTGCTTTAATCTGTTGATCTCGTCTCCAAAACGTTCATGATCTTTTTTTCTGCCGTTGACAGCAATTTCCAGAGCATGAATTTCTGTTTTTATCTGGGAAGTTTCCTCTTCCCAGCGGGAGATCGCGGCAAGGAGGATCATCTTTTGATTTGTTTTGATCTCCAGCTCAACGGTCAGTTTCGATACGTCATCTTCCAGCTCGCCGATTTCTCTTTTGGTCGCCAGCAGGCTTTTTTCCACGGCCGAAGAACTGCCGCCGGTCAACACACCGTGCGGACTGATAATGTCTCCTTCCGGCGTGACAAAAGTCCCCCGGAAACCGTTTTTCTCCCAGAGGGAAATTCCGGTTTCGATCGTCGGGATCAGCAATACGTCTCCCAGCAGACAATCCACGATGGGTTGAAAATCATCACGGACATTCACTTTGTCCAGGAGGGGCTGTGCTTCGTTGAGATGCTCCTCACTGTAGGTTTTCACGCCATGATTTCTCAAATCAACGGAAACAAAACTGCCTCGCCCCAGTTGATAGCTTTTTAAATAATCAATCGCGCGCAGACCGTCTGCCTGGCTTTCCACCACCACGTACTGAAGTTTTTCTCCCAGCACGGCCTCCACGGCGGCCTCATACTCACGGGGCACGCTGATATGATCAGCAATAACTCCATAAAATTTATCATGGTAATCTTTGTTTTCAATGATTGTTTTAATTCCCTCATTGCTCCACTTGGACGCTTCCTGAAACTCTTTGAGAGAAATAAGCCGGGAAGATTTAACATGGGTGTCTTCTTTAATTTTTGCAACATCTTCTTCATTGAACTGCAAGTCTGACTTTGCCCTCTCCAGTTCGGATAAAGCCTCCGTCATCTTTGCTTCCAGTCGGGTAATTTCCGTTTCCTCCGTCTTCAACCCTTCAACAATCGTTTCCAGTTTTCCGGATGCATCGGCCAGTTTTTTCTGATCTTCATCAAGTTCGCGGATTTCACGTTCTTCCCGTTTTTTCAGGTCCTCGATGTTTTTGGTCAGACTGGAAATCATGTTGTGCAGTTTGGCTTTTTCCGTCACAATGTCGATAAATGAAATCTTTTTTTCTTCCAGCCGGCTGCTCAATTCCTTATCGGTATTGCCAAGTTCCTGAACCTTCTGTTGAACCTTTTCGCGCTCGACGTTCAAAGCAGAGATTTTCTCTTCCGCCTCCGTCGAGGTTTTCCGCAGATTTTCAATTTCTGCGCTTACGTCAGCTTTTCTGGTCTGCAGGGTCTGAATTTCCGCCAGATCTTTCTGTTTGCGTTCGGAAACATCAGCAATTTGACGCTGAGCAAATTCAATGCTTTTTTCTTTTATGCTGATGGTGTTTTTTATCTCGTAGAGTTGCTGCTGAACGTTTGCCGTCAGCTCTTCATTTTCCAGAAGCTTCATTTTCATTTCATCCAATGTTGATTCTTTTGCTTCCAGATTCGCGTGAATAAGAGCTTCCTGGTTCTGCAATTCCGTGCGTTGATTCTGCAGGGCTGATTCTTTCTCGGCAAAATCCACATAGGCCTGCAGGGTCACGGTTGTTTCCGCCTCCCTGCTTTCCTGCTTGATGTTTTTATACTGTTCCGCTCGTTTTGCCTGCCTGGAGATGGTATTGAGCTGCGATTTGACTTCCTTAATGATATCGTTGAGCCGCACCATGTTCTGTTTCGTCAATTCCATTTTACGGACGGCTGCTTCCTTGCGACTCTTATACTTTGATACACCGGCGGCATCTTCGATGTACAATCTTCTGTCTTCGGGCTTGGCTTCGACAAGGTTGGTGACATGTCCCTGTTCGACCAGAGAATAGGTTCGGGCACCGACACCGGTGCCCATGAAGAATTCCTTGATATCGAGAAGACGGCAGGGAGCTTTATTAATATAGTATTCACTCTCTCCGTCCAGAACAACCCGGCGGGCAATGGATATTTCGTTTAATTCAGAATACGCTCCGGGAAAACTTTGACCGTTGGCAAACAGCGTCATCGTCACTTCCGCCATGCTTACCGGCGCAGAATCCTGACTGCCGTTGAAAACAACGTCATCCATCTTTTTTCCACGCAGAGCTTTGACCCTTTGTTCTCCCATCACCCAGCGGATGGCATCAACAATATTAGATTTACCGCAACCATTAGGACCGACGATTCCTGTAACGCCATTGGAGAAATCAAGGATAACCCTGTCGCGAAATGATTTAAAACCCGCTATTTCCAAACTTTTCAGATTCATAAAAAAACATCTTGATTGAATTGTTTAAAATTTGTGGAATTTTAGCAAAAGAACATGCCTTTGTAAAGGGAAAATACAACAAAATGTGGTTTTGTTCCGACTCAACCACAATATGTAGTGATTTGATTTGTTTAGCTTTTTTAACAAACTCCCCAATTATCTTGTTTTTTCAAGCGAAAAATAACCCAGAATTCATAAAAAAGGCAGGGTTTTCACCACCCCTGCCTTGAAAAATTACTAAACGACTCAAATTACTAAAATAATTAACAAATCAATATTTTCCGGCAATATAGTTACTTAACTGATTAATCAGCACATCCTTTTCGGAAATTGCCGATTTAACAGCATCGCCAATGGAAATAATTCCCATGAACTTGGAACCATCAAAAACCGGAACATGTCTTATATGCTTGCCTGTCATTAATACCATGCAATCTTCAACGGAAGTATCCGGCTTCACCGCAAACATTTTATTAAAAGGTGTCATGATTTCTTTGACCAGTGTTTTGGGAGAACTTTTACCTTTCAGGACAATCTTTCTTGCATAATCACGTTCGGTAATTATGCCGGCAACTTTACCTTTTTTATCAACAACCATCAATGCCCCGATTTCCTTATCGGCCATAATCTTAAGGGCGTCAAATACAGTAGCGTCCGGAATAATCGTCCACAGTTGCTTCGGTTTGCTTTTTAAAATGTCGTTCACTCTCTGCATCATCAACACCTCCTGATAAATTCTATTTATTTGTCCGTGCTTGAAATTTATTTTAAAAGAAAAATAAAAATATGGCAAGCATTATATAATCTGTTCCGGATCACTCTGATGCTTGAAGGGACAGCTTGCCACTCCCTAATTCTTGATATCGGCTATAATGCTTCTCCCGCTTTATGACCTTCATGAATGGCCTCTAAAATCCGGCGCGGACCGCGAGCGTCGCCTACGATCCGGTAGGGAACGACCAACTCTTTGAGCACATCCTCCAGCGTATTTTCTGGTTTCGCGCCCATGGCGGTCACGATCAGGGAAGCCTGTTCCTCGCTTTGTTTGTCCGCCTGCGTATATCGCACGATGTTGTTTTCAATACCCAGGACTTGGGCGCCGAATAATAATCTTCCGCCGCCGTCTTTAATGCGTTTGTGCAGCCAGTATCCGTGCGCGGAGAACCTGTTCACCGGCGGAATGGTCTGCATTTCCAGCACCGTTACTGCGATGCCGTTAGCCAGCAGATAATCAGCGGTTTCCATCCCGACATATCCGGCTCCCAGGATAACGGCCGGACTGGCAAGTTTGATTTTCCCGGTGAGTACGTCTCGCGCATCGGCGACGATCCCGGAATTCAGTCCGGGGATGGAAGCGGTAACAGGATAGGCGCCGCAGGCAACGATTACGGCATCCGGTTTCTGTTGTCTGATCTCATCGGCCCCGACGGCATGCTGACAATGAACATGGACGGAAGATTTTTCCAAATGACGCAAAGACCATTTCACCCAATCGAGGAATACCGCTTTGTGCGGCGGACGACTGGCCGACAGCAGTTGCCCTCCGGGCTCGTCCTCTTTTTCGAATATCTCTACGTTATGCCCCCGGGCAACCAACGCCATGGCGGCGGAAAGTCCGGCCGGACCCGCGCCGATAACCCATACTTTTTTCGGCTTGTCGGCTGGCAGAACGGGGCCTTTGTATTCGCGTCCGCATTCAGGATTAAAACTGCACGTGGTGGATTTCAGCTCAAAGCTCAGGCGTTCAATACAGCCCTGATTACAGGCTGTGCAGCGGCGGATATCCTCCAGAGCCCCGGCACGGGCTTTTTCGATAAAATCCGGATCGGTCAGATGCTGACGTCCGAAACTGATCAGATCGGCATCGCCCCGGGCGATGGCCTGATCGGCCATTTCGGGATCATTGATCCGCCCCACGCCGATCATCGGGACACGCACAACCTCTTTCAGCGCGCGGGCCCGGAAAAGGTTGAACCCGGAATCGGTATCCATGGACGCAATAGACAGACCTCCCGGCGTGGAATAAACCCCCACGGAACAATGGATGGCATCAACGCCCGCGGCAACCATCCGGGGAGCAAATCTGCGCATCAAGGAAAGATCGTATCCGCCATGAACCACTTCATCCGCCGATACGCGAATCCAGACGGGAAAATCGCCGCCCGCAACTCTGCGGACCGCCGCGATAACTTCCAGAATAAAGCGCATGCGGTTTTCCTCGCTTCCACCGTAGTCATCTTCACGTTTGTTGGAGAAAGGCGAAAGAAACTGATTTAACAGATAGCCATGCGCACCGTGAAGTTCCACCGCATCAAATCCGGCCTGCCGGGCGCGTCCGGCCGCCTGAGCAAAGGCATGGACAATTTCGGCAATGCGTTCCAGAGACATCGCTTCACACGGCTGCCCCAATACGGCACTGGGTATCGCCGAGGGAGCCTCGGGTTTTTGGCCAAGCAAGGCTTCAAACGTTTCACGGCCCGCATGGTGCAGTTGCAGCGCGGCTTTGGCCCCGTGACGATGCAGGGCTGCCGGAATACGTTCCAGGGCCGGAATAAAATCATCATTCCAGACGCCGATCTCATTGGGGAAGCCTTTCCCGCGCGGATCAACCGCGCATACCTCGGTAATAATCAGGCCGGTTCCGCCCTGTGCTCTGCGCTCCAGATAAGCGAGCAAACGTTCACTGACCGTGCTGTCGGCATTCCCGTAACCGGTGGCCATCGGCGGCATCACCGCCCTGTTTTTCAGGGTCATTCCGTTTATTGTCAAGGGTGAAAAAAGATGCTCAAACCGCATTCGCGCCTCCTAGTATGATCATGATGGATGATGTCCTTATAAAATCTCCAAAATGCCAAGAATGAATGTTTTTAAAAATCCTGTATCCTTTTTACAAAAGAAGCAACAACGTTTTTAAATTTTTCTTCCGGACAAAGAATACGAACATGACTTTTTCCCGGAGTTCACATTTTTTTAAAAAAACAACGTTTGAAAAATGTGTTTACATGGCCGTGTGACGTTTGTAAATATCGGGGCGGAATTGAACCGTGCCGTCTTCATCAACCCAGGCCATCATGTAAATGATATAAATATCCAGGGGGCGGGGAACCGTCAGTTTCTGCGTTTTCTCACTGGAAATCGCCGCCTGTAAGGCTCTCTCGGAATCCATGGAAGTGCCCTTCAAGAGGTAAGCGGCAAGTTCCAGAGGCCTTGCCAGTCTTATGCAGCCGGAGCTGAACGCGCGAATATCCTTGCTAAACAGAGACTGACCGGGTGTACCATGCAGGTAAATATCGTCGGAATTGGGAAGCAGGAATTTAACACGGCCCAAGGCATTGGCCGGACCGGAATCCTGGCGGAAACGAAAGTTAAGATTTTCCGGAGACAGATTTTCCCAGTCAATCGTACCGGGATCAATTTCCTCATTGGTTTTTAAATCCTTCAATATCCGGATTTTCGAATCCTTCAGATGATTGGGATCTTTTTTAACCTTAGGGATGAGGTCCTCCGTAACGATGATCTTCGGAACCGTCCAGTTCGGATTGATGACCAGAGAATAAATGCGGCTGTGAAAAACGGGGGTTTGCCGGGCCGGCGTTCCGACAATCACCGGCATGGAAAACAGGGGATTATAACCATCAAAAAGTTTGAGGGTGAAGTCGGGAATGTTCACCACGATATGACGACGCTCCGCCAGAGGTTTCAGCGACCGGCAGCCCTTAATACTTTCGTCAAGTTGTCTGATCCGTTCGCCGACCGACACATTGAGCTCATGAAGTGTTTTTCCACCGACACGACCATCTGCCGTCAGGCCATGATGACGCTGGAATCTCTGAACAGCCGTCTTGAGTTTCCCGTCAAAAAGATAAGCGCTGCTGTCCGCCGAATTCAATTCGCCGCTCGCCATCAATCGTTGCCTGATCAAAGGAATCCGTTGATCTTCGTCACCTTCGCTGAGTGTATGACCGGACGGGATTTTCGACCAGCCGCCCTTCACGGCTACCTGCTGATAATAAGCATGAGCTTCTTCCAGAGCGGATAAACGGCAAAGATCCCCTCGCACCGGGATACTTTCATCCACTCCGGTTATATTTTTAACACCCCGGGTCAGCGTACAACCCCACAGGGAAGTAACCAGCAATAAAATAATGGCCGTATGCTCGAATATTTTTTTTGTGCGATGAGTATCCATATTTTATCTCACCTTGAAAAACGGCTTATTTTTCAATTTAACCGCGACATCTTTTCCTGTTCAGGATTATGTTTTTTTATCTTGATAAGATTGATGCCAACGATGACCTACGACCTGTGCGGCAATATCATCACATTGTATCCTTCTTCTACGATGCGAGCGGCTACCGCCAGGGCCTCGGCCCTTTTCTTGAATTTTCCGACTCTGACCCTGTAACACTTTTCATTTTCCTCGGTTGCGCAGCTGATGTAAACATCTTTATAATTTAAGTCCAGTTGATCTTTCAATTCTCTGGCCCTATTCTTATCCGGGAAGGAACCGACCTGGACGGTCAAGGACTTGGCATTCCTGAGTTTGCCGTATTCCACGTATCTGGCATAAGCATAGTCTCTGCCCAACACCTCGACCTGGACGGGACCGACACCCTGCTCCACAAAATCCAGTCTTTTGGCAGTGCCATAGGAAAGATCCAGTTTTCTGAACCAGTAATAAGGTCCCCGGTCATTGATTAAACACACCGCATCCTTGCCGTTGGCAAGATTGGTCACCCGGATAATCGTTCCGAAAGGATACTGTTTATGCGCACAGGTAAAATCATGCATGTCATACGCATCACCGGAAGCCGTCAGTTTTTTGTGAAAGTATTCACCGTACCAGGATGCTTTGCATACTTTCGTTTCCCCCACAATCAAGTTAAGATCCGTCCAGTTCCTTTCATGATAAGAATAACATCCGGACAGGAATAAAATCGTCACACTCAAAGCCAGTATTGTCACGCCGCGATGGCGGGATAGAAGCGCGTCTCCCCTTGAAATATTACTGACAAGCCCATCAGCTGATTTTTTATTTTTTTTCGCGTCAACCATAAAATGTCCCTCTTAGATTTTCGGATACTGAGTTTTTCACTTTTAAACATGATTTCATTATTTCAATAAATATTTTTTTATCACATATCAAATCAGAGTTCAGCAATTTTTGTTTATTCGGGATGAACCTTTCTATGGAGTCATGCTCAACGGGAAAATAAAAAATCTTAATTTTAGAAAATGCCATCCAGCGCCGTTCCGCAATGCGGACACTTATCGCCTTGCAGATTGGTGCCGACGATTTTAAAGCCGTAACGTTCAATCAGAAGTTTGCCGCAGTGGAAACAACGCGTGTTCTCACCATCATCCCCGGGAACGTTGCCGCTGTATACATATTTCAATCCGGCCTCTCTACCGATTTGTGCCGCGCGATGCAGCGAATCAAGCGGGGTAATCGCCACGTTCTGCATCTTGTATTGCGGATGGAAGCGACTGATATGCCAGGGCGTTTCCCTGCCCAGCCCGGCTATAAATCTCGCAATGTCTTTCAGTTCTTCATCACTGTCATTGAGCGCCGGAATAAGCAGCGTGGTTATTTCCACCCAGATCCCTTTTTCTTTCATTTTTTTCAGACTGTCCAGAACAGGACTTAACCTCGCGCCGCACGTCTTCCTGTAAAACGCATCGCGGAACGATTTCAAATCCACATTGGCAGCGGACAAATATGGCGCGATTATTTCAAGAGCTTCCGGGGTCATAAAGCCATTAGTGACGAACAAATTTTTCAAGCTGTTTTCCGCGGCGATTTTCGCCGTATCGTAAGCCAGTTCGAAAAACACTGTCGGTTCCGTATACGTGTAGGCGATTGTCTTAGAGCCGCTTTTTTTCGCGCGCGCCACTATTTCCGACGGCAGTGAATCCTCACCGGAAATCATACTCGCTTTACGAGGCATTTGCGAAATACCGTGGTTCTGGCAGAATTCACAAAAAAAATTACAGCCGACCGTGGCAATGGAATAAGACCTGGATGCCGGATAAACATGGAAGAAAGGTTTTTTTTCGATGGGATCCACGCTGTCGGCAATCAACGTCCCGTAAACCAGTGAATACAGAATACCGTCTCTATTGCCTCTGACACCGCAGATGCCCTGCCTCCCGGAATGGATCGTGCATCTGTGCGCGCAAAGATTGCAGCGGACGTTGCCTTCTTCACGTTTTTCATAAAGCATTGCTTCTTTAATCATTGATCCGCCTGCCGCAACATATCCCGTACAGCTTCCGGCACCGTATGGTTTGCCTTCGCCTCGAGCTGGAATGAATTCATAACCGGACTTTGCGCTGTCCGGTAAATGTATTTCACCGGAAAAGTCAAACCGACAAACGCGCCGAAAGGATTTTTCCTCACCGGCAGCATTTCTTCCAGCTCTTCAAAAAAATCGTAAACCATGGCAGGGAAATAAATAACACTTCCCCATTTGACGGAAGCGGGGTCGGTTGCATCCGCCACCATTCTTTTGATTTCCGGAAAACTGTAAAGGCGGACGGGGAGAGAAAGAGGGAACCCGAACATTTTTTTCAGGCGTTGCCTGGTTCCCACAAAGGAGTACTTGTTTAAAAAGCCGATAAAAACGCGACCGCGGCAGACGCGTACCGCTTCTTCAATGATTTTTTGCGGATGGTCGGCAATTTCCAGAAAATTGATGATCGTGACAATATCAAACTCATTATCGGAAAAAGGAAGATCCGCCGGTTCCGCCTTAATCAGTTCTGCCCGATCACCATGCATTTGCCGGGCAACTTCCAGTTTTTCCCCGGAAGGATCAACGCCCGTTAAGGAACACCATTTTTCGCGAAATATCTGTAAATGATTGCCGGTACCGCAGCCGATATCCAGAAGCCGTTCCCCGGCCAGCGGCGTAATGAAATCCAGAACGAGGTCTTTCTGCCTGGAAAAAATGTAATCGTCTCTCGGTGTTTTTAATCTCTCGCCGGAAAATCCGGTCTTCTTCTGATCGAGAAACATTTTATTCGCCCTGCTTAAATTTTCACAACAAAAATAATAACGACGTTTTTGAAACCTTTGCCCCGCATGATCATCCTATATTCCTTTTCACAGCCCAGAAGCGCCATGGTATTTTTTTAAATATATCTTTTCGGATAATTTTTTTCAACCACCGATTTCCGACATATTCCGGGAACATTTTCTTAAACTGTTTTCGGTGCAGACCATATCATGTTGTTTCGGTTTTAATAAAACAGCGTCCCAGATGAGCTTTTCCAGCTCGGCATCGCTGCAATTTTCCTTCAAAGCCGTTTTTAAATCCACCTCAGATTCGTTGAGCAGGCAGGCTCTGAGTTTTCCGTCAGACGTGAGTCGCATGCGATTGCAAGTTGAGCAAAAATGATCACTGACCGGATTAATAAAACCAATTTCGCCACGTCCGCCTTTTATCTTGAATATTTTTGCCGGACCGTCCGATTTGTTGACTTTGTTTTTTACCGGTTCCAGTGTATAGCGCCGCCTGATAATTTCGATTAACTGCGATCCGGGCATATAATCTTCACCGTAATCAAGGTTTGTTTTCCCGACCGGCATCAGTTCAATGAATCGCACCTGGAAAGGCTTCTCCTCCGCCAAGCGGGCAAAATCGAGAGCCTCATCGTCATTGAAGCCTTTGATGGCCACCGTATTGATCTTGATCGGTGAAAAACCGGTTTCCTCCGCCCGGGCAATTCCGCGCAAAACATCAGCCAGATTGCCGCCTCTGGTAATCTGAAAATATTTATCCTGGTTCAGGGAATCAAGACTGATATTGATCCGGTTGATTCCGGCATCATAAATTCCGCGGCTGAATTCCGCCAGTAAAATCCCGTTAGTCGTCAGGCTGATATCTTTCAATCCATCGAGCCTTTTCAACTCGGCAATGAATTCAACAAACCCGCGTCGGACAAGCGGTTCTCCTCCGGTCAACCGCACTTTGATCAAACCCATTTTCACCGCCACGGAAATGACACGGATCATTTCTTCATAACGCAAAATATCCCCATGCCCCTGCAGGGAAATTCCTTCCTGGGGACGGCAGTAAATGCAGCGCAGATTGCATCTGTCGGTTATGGAGACGCGTAAATAATTTATTTCTCTACTGTATTGATCAAGCATCATCGCATTTCAACCTTATTTTTTATTGTGCCTTAAATAGCATAATTATTCATCCAAAGCCATTAAATGTTCCTTGACAGGCTATTTATTCTCTATTAAACACAACAGAGTATCATCCTGCCCGTTGTTTAAATAAATCACGTCAGGAATAGCAAAACAATCCGGAGTTATCATGGAAAAAGTGCCTATTACAAAAGCTGGTTTTGAAAAACTTAAAAAGGATCTTGAGACATTAAAAAATGTTTCTATTCCCGAAAATGTTCGGGATATTGAAGTGGCGCGAGCGCACGGCGATATCTCTGAAAATGCCGAATATTCCGCCGCCAAGGAAAGACAATCTTTTCTCTATGGGAAAATGCAGGAATTGGAAAATCAGCTGGCCACTTCCAACATCATTAATTTAAAAGGATTAAATACAAGCAAAGTCGTGTTCGGCTGTTGCGTTAGCCTGGAAGATATCGACAGCGGTGAAAAAATAAAATTCCAGCTGCTCGGTCCTTATGAATCCGACATCAACCAGAGTAAGATTTCCGTAACGTCGCCCATCGGACGGGCTCTGATCGGCAAAAGCATCGGCTCTGAAGTCAGTGTGCAGACACCCGGCGGCACGCGCAATCTGGAAGTAATCGATATTTTCGTGGAAGAAGAATAATTTTTCTCCTTTAAACTCTTACGGAAGCCGATACGATGGCTTGTTCAACTTCTTCTCTGACAGCGCCATTGCTGTCTTTTAAAAACCGCCTGAGCCCTTCCATAGCTTCCGGACTGCCGATGTGCCCCAGCGCCCAGGCAATCATGCTTTGCACGCGCTCATCATTATTTTCTTTGAACGCCCGGATCAACTCTCCGACATATGCAGGATTGCGGCTGTTGCCCATCGCACGGGCGACGTTCATTTTCCAGCGCCAGATATCATTATAGGACATATAAAACATGTGGGGCCAGACTTTTTGCAGAAAGTATTCCTTGTCCATATGTAAAAGTCGGGAAAGATCAAAGTCAGCGGCTTTGGCTGAAACCCGGGGATTAAGAGGTTTTTCTTTTGCCATCCAGTTTACATTGCGTGGGCAGACATTCTGGCAACGGTCACACCCGTAAACATACAGTCCCATCGGTTCACGAAGTTCTAACGGGGTGAGTCCTTCTCCGTAATAAGACAAAAATGAAATACAACGCCGCGGATCAATTTTTCCGTCTCCTTTGAGCGCGCGGGTCGGGCAGGCGGCCACGCAGGCATTGCGGCACCAGTCGGGACATCCCATGGAAATGGAAGGCTCATCCGCGGGAAACTCTCTGTCAACAACAAGAGCGACCGGAAAAACAAATGAACTGCCGGCGGCGACGCGGCGCGCGTAAAAGACACCATTATTGCCGAAAGTTCCCAGTCCGGCACGGGCAGCCGACAAACGGTGCGGCAGATTAAAAGGCACTTTGGAATCTATGCCGTGCGCCTGTAAAAATTTCCTGAAGGTCTTAATCTTCAGCGCCAGACCGTCTTTCGTTACCCGGTCATCATCAAGATAGCATCGGCCGAAATGACGCTCCATCGCCTGAGGGAAAGATTTTTCAAAATAAGATTCCAGCACAACGATAATGGATTTTGCTCCGGGAATAATATTCTGCGGATCGGTACCGGCGAGCAAGCCCAACCCGATCGTTTCAGCCCAGCCGTATTCTTTCTGATGTTTCAGCAGGTATTCCTTTTGGGACATGAAAGGTTCCGCAGACGTGAAACCGATGTCGGCAAATTGCAGGCGTTTCGCCTCCTGAATAATTTCCTGTTTGCTCAGCATTTTTCTTCCTCTTTTTATTTCAGATATTTATTTCTATTCAGCATAAAATCTTTATAAATGCGGTAATGTTCAGTTTCTTCGTACAAAATTTTTCGCAGAGGCGAATTATCAAAGCTATAAATTGCCGCCTGCGGACAGGCCAGCAAAAGCGGCGAATGGGTGGCAATGATAAACTGCGCATGTCCCGCGGCGCTCATATCCTGCACAATATCCAGAAGCTCCAATTGCGAACGCGGCGAAAGAGCCGTTTCCGGTTCATCCAGAAGGTAGAGACCTTTGATCCGATAGCGGCTGCGGAAAAAAGACATCAGGGACTGACCATGCGACTGCGTGGTCAGAGACTTTCCGCCGAAATAGTCCAACTGTCCACGATCCGAGGCCCCCCATTCGTCCAGACGTTCGGCAAAGTACTGAAACACCCTTGAACCGAAAAACGATCCGGGCACACTGTCATCAACCCAGCGCACGGATAGATACTGATGAAATTTATCTTCGTAAGGATTGTAATCCGGTCTGATTCTTTGAGTATCGCGCCAGATATGAATGTTGCAGGCGGCAGCCAGCGCTTCAAGCAGCGTTGATTTTCCCGTACCGTTCTCTCCGGCAAACAACGTCACGGGGACATCAAATATTAATTGTTTTGTTTCCTGAAAAAGCGGCAGATTGAAAGGAAAGCAATCGTTTGTCGGATATTTTAAGGAATGAAATATTACGCCTTTCAGATGCATGGTTCAGTCCCGGTATGACAATCAGTCCGGAATTTATACCTTAACCTGAACACGATTACAAGAAGGCATATAAAAAACAATCTCATCGTGTTGCCCGAAAAGATTTGACAATGCCGCTTATTATCGAGTAAACATTCCTACAGATAGGCTACTCAGAAATTAAAAAATCAGCGCGAGTCACGTAAAATGAATCTGAAATTATCAATCATTGCAGTTTCTGTTGTTTTTCTTTTCATCGGATGTGCGTCCGAAAACGTTCGGGTTAAAAATATTCCTGAATCGGTAATCAATCTCAGGATTCATGAATTAAAACAGAAACTGGCTGCCAACGGAGTGCCCAACGAATGGTTTGATGATCAAATTGATCATTATGCTTTCAGGTTTCACCCCAACATGGATCAATATTTCAGAAAATCGGCGGAGAAGCAGACGGATCGTGATAAAAAACGGACCGTTGAATGGTACTTTGCCCGGCTGGGTGTAGATGCCAAAATCGAAAAAGGCAAACCGTTTGTCGAGGATCATTCCGACGTTCTGAAGCGTGCGGAAGCCAAGCACGGAATCCACAAGGAACTGATTGCGGCCATCATCGGCATGGAAACCAACTTTGCCGAGCATCGTTACCGCGGAAAATTTTACGCCTTCAATTCCCTGGTATCCCAATACATCTTTGCCGATCGGAAAAAATTTGCCGTGCGTGAAATTGCAGCGCTTTACAGGTTTTCGCGAAAGACCGACCAGTCGCCATGGTACTTCAAAAGTTCATACGCCGGCGCCATCGGTTGGGGACAGTTTATCCCTTCGTCGCTGCTGTTTTTCTTCGTTGACGAGCATGGAATCAATGATGATATTGATCCGTTTTCCATAGAAGATACCATTTTCAGCATCGAAAACTATCTTCATAAGAACGGCCTGTCCGGAGAAAATATGAACAACCGGAACAGCAGATACAAAGCTGTTTATGCATATAATCACAGCGACGCTTACGTCCAGGCGGTGCTGCATATTTATGATGGATTAAGAAATTGACTGGCCGGCCACCGGTCAAGTACTATCTGTAACACCGCAAAGATTAATCATCGGTATTTTTCAGAGCCTCTTCCGATTGCTGTATGAAATATAACTGTGCAGGAACCAGCCGATCATAAACCCGATCAACACAGAAAAAAACAAAAATACCGCCCGCGACATGGACATTTCCCAGAATAAAAAATGTACGGTTAGCACCTCGATATTCTGAGCCAGAAAAATCAGAACGATAAAAGCAAGAATTGCAATTAGTCCGATTTTAAAATTCATGTTATCCCTCCTGCGGAATGGATGAAAAAATCAGGATGTTTTTATTTTAACGCTTTGCGCAGATTATATTTTATCATCTTCAATTGCAATCCCTTTCGGCTGAGACCCATTTTTTGGGCCGCCCGGGTAATATTTCCGTCCGATTCCTCAAGACACTTGACAATCATCTGCCGCTCGACATTTCCTACCTGATCACGCATATAGGTTTTGAAAGGCTTCGTGCCGTCACCGACTGCTTGCGGTTGTAATTCAGCAACGGGAATTTTAAATTCATCGGGAACTTCCCGGGAGGTAATCTGTTTATTCTCCGCCAGAAGCATCATTCTCTCGATGAGATTTTCCAGTTCGCGGATATTGCCCGGCCATTCTTGGCGTAAAAGGATCGCTTTTACGTCGTCACTCATTCCCACAGAAAGCCCTAGTTTTTTGTTAAATTTCTCCAGAAAATAATCGACCAGAGGCGGGATGTCTTCCTTTCTTTCCCGTAGCGGCGGAATATCGATCGGAAAAACATTGAGCCGATAGTACAAATCTTCCCGAAAGTTTCCCGCCTGCACCTGCCGGAAAAGGTTCTGGTTTGTTGCGGCAATAATTCGCACATCCACCTTGATGGTGCGTAATCCGCCGACCCTCTCAAACGCCTGTTCCTGAAGAACACGCAATAATTTTACCTGCATTTCGCGCGGGATCTCAGCCACTTCATCAAGAAAAAGCGTACCTTTATGCGCAAGTTCAAATTTACCGGGCTTGGTCACAGCGGCACCTGTATAGGCTCCTTTTTCATAACCGAATAGTTCACTCTCCATCAGAGTTTCCGCAATAGCGGCGCAATTGATTTTAATCAGCGGATTCTTTTTACGCGGGGAATTATAATGAATCGCATCAGCGACCAGTTCCTTGCCCGTTCCCGTTTCTCCGGTGATCATCACCGTTGTAGTGGTCGGAGCCACCCGTTTAATGGCTTCAAAAATCTCCATGATTCTGGGGCTTGTGCCAATGATCCCCAGACGATCAAGCTCCGAGGGCGTCAAAAACAATTCATTTTCTTTCAGGGCGCTTGTCTTAACCGCTTTGGAAATAATATTTTTCAAATCATCAAGATCAAAAGGCTTGGTGATATAATCAAAAGCGCCTTTTTTCAGGGCTTCCACAGCGGTGGCAATCGTACCGTGTGCGGTAATCATAATCACCGGTACTTCCGGATGCTGCTCGGAAATACAGGACAGGAGCTTCATGCCGTCAATATCCGGCATTTTCAAGTCGGTAATCACCACGGCAAAACGGTTCGATTGAAGAACCTGCAGCGCTTCGCGCCCGTTGGAAGCAGACGAGACGTCAAACCCTTCTTTTTTCAACATGGCGGACAAAACCAGCCGCATATTCAGTTCATCGTCAACGATCAAAATTTTTTTCATAGGCTTTCAGATATTACGCTTTGAAACTTTTATCAAGGGTGATTGTTACCGATTTCTAGCCCGTTATCTTCAGCTTAATGACAAACACGGTACCCCGGGCAACCGATGACTGCACGCTGATACTGCCGCCGTGTTCTTTGATAATTTTCTGGCAGATGGCCAATCCCAACCCGACCCCTCTTTCTTTCGTCGTGAAAAACGGCTTAAAAATATCCTTCAAATCGTTTTTGTTGATTCCGGAACCCGTATCGCCAATGGTTACCGTTATTTCGTCTTCCACAGCAGATTTTCCTCCGGACGTTCGGAAGGCAAGGGTTCCTCCATGCGGCATTGATTCTATCGCGTTTAAGGCTATGTTCAAGATCACCTGCATAAATTGCTGTTCATCCAGTTCGACATCGGGAAGACCATCATCCAGATCCTGAATGATTTTAATTTTTTCCACCAGCTTGTTTGCAGCGACAATCGAAACAGCTTTTTGAATAATCGCATTGACGTTCTGAAATTTAAGATTGAATTGATACGGTCGCGCGTAATCCAGAAATTTACTGACAACTGTATTGAGTCTGTCGGTTCCCTCGACAATAACGTTTAACAGCTCCCGCTGTTCATCGGTGGTTGCTTCTTCTTTCAGATATTGTGCCGCCCCCTTGATGGAGCCAAGCGGATTACGGATTTCATGGGCGAACACCGGGGCCATCTCCGCCAGCATCAGGGCTTTTTCCCTTTCCAGCTTTTCGTCAAATTCGTACAGAGACGTAAAAACATCCCGGCTATCCGGATAAAAGTAACTGAATATCTTTTTCAAAATCATCTTCAGCGGAGATAAAGAAATAACCAGCAGGAAAGAGGCCAGCAATAACCCCGTCAACGGCAGGGGGGTGCCGCCGAAAACAGACGCCGCGAAGTAAAAAATAACGGCGCCCGTCACGGTGCTGATAAAAATCACCAGGGAACGCGCGAAGAAATCATGAAGTTCACGCAGCTGCGGATAAGCGACGATCAGCAGAATAAAATATAACAGAATGGATAAAACCATCCCGTTGATAACCGGAAGATGCGATCCCCAGAAATTCAATAAATCCAGATTACCCAGAATCAACGCGCTGGGACAGGCAAAAAGCAAATAACCAAAACGTCGTTTTTCTGTTCCCGGCGGCAACTTTTTTACATACCACATCAAACCCGCATAACAAACCACCAAAGCGGAAAGCATGTACGCAATGATGGCGGCATGAAAATAATCCATCCCGGATAACGGCATAAACACCATCAGGGCACCGCAGAGACTGGCCAGAATAAAGAAAATAAAAATCTTTCGCGACAGGATCGATTTGTGCCGGGTCAGATAATGAAAAAATAAAAGCGCCGCCGGTGCAATGGCCAGCTCTCCCAGATATTTAAGCGTGGAAAATATTTCATCATGAAAAATATTTTCAAGACTGATTGCGATCTGAGAGATAAAGACAACCGCGCATAAACCGGCGAAAGAAGCCTGCAGCTTGTCTTTTTTGCCGGTCATCATCAGGGAAACGGCAATAATAAAGCTGGTTGCGGCTAAAATGAACGTATCCATGTTACCCTTAAAGCATAGTTTTTACGGATATTTTATATTTGAAGATGATTACTCTCGAGCAAATCCGCTCAAGAGATGATTTCAAGCCGGTCCATTTTTTATTTATTTCCTGATTTTCCAAAACCGGCCAGGGATATTCTGAACAGGAATCTGACGTCATCATCCGTATCGGTCAGATCGAAACCCAGACTCCAGCATTGTTTGTGATAAACAAACCCCAGCGAATTTTCTATTTTCCGGGAATGATGCAGGTCGCGTTTCAGAACAAAAGTGCTGTAGAGATGATCGGTAATGACGGCCTTCACACCCAGATTGATTTCCTCGACCAAATCCTTGGTATTCCGGTAAGCCACCAGGAGCGAATCACCGCGCCAGTCTCTGACGCTCAAATCATAACTGTTTTGTTTCCATCCGCTGTATACATTATATTTGTCGCGCACCCGGAAAGAAAGGTATTTATGGGGATTAAAATCGAATTCAATCCCCATGTCGGAGAAAGGCCTTCTCTCCGGAGACTTTCGTTCCCTGTCTCTCCGGGCCTCATCAATATCGTAAGTCTGAAACAACTTCAGACGAAGAAATTCCAGATAACTGAAAGCGCCGTTTTCATCTTGAACCTTCGCCGTCAGCGTATTGGTCAGCGACCAGGCAACGGCATTCTGTTCGTTCAAAGTATCGTTCGATAAAGTTGTCAGCGGCATGACAAATGACGATGACGCCGGCAGGTAATAATCAGGCACGTCCTCCGCGGAAATGTTCGGCACATAGGAGTAGATGATTTCCGGTTTAATCTCGTGTCTGATTTTTTCCCAATGTTTCATATTGAGATCAAATACCCGGGAAAGCTGACTGCCGAGAGACACCGAAGCGTTATAAACAGCGCGGTCATCCGTTTTTTCTTTCAAACCGTTTTCATCGTCATCCCGGCTCCAGAATGTTTCTTTGAATGTAAACTGAGGAATGATTCTGACGTAATCGGAGATATTAACCGGCATGGAAACGGATGGCGACAAATCGGCAAAGTGTCCCTTATCGCCTTCCTTTCTGTATAAATAATCGTAATGGCCGGAAAGCTCATAATAAAAAGGCGTATTCATCAAGGGCAGTTTGGCGCCGGTGATACTGATTTCCGGATATCTTTGCAGCGTCCGGTCATTGTTAACTGCGGCAAAATCGTCAGCCGCATTGATTAAACCCGTCACATTGTAATTGGACCACCCTTTATATAAACGAACGGTTGATTCCAGATATCGCAGAGACTTGTCTCCTTCGAAAGATACATTCTGAAAACGGTCTTCAGAAGCACTGTTGAAATGGTCACGATAATAATTGTGAGCCGAAAAATCCCTGAAATACCATTTGTCGGACACCTTTTTCAGATCCGTTCGGAGATAAAACTGAGAATCGAATTCGGTCTGATGATGCAGGTAATAAGACCAGCGTTTGTTCGTCCCCTGCCAGTCCCGTTTTGTTGCTTCATCCGCTGTTTCCGTCACCCGCTTTGTATCCTCCAGATAATCCCCGTAAAAAGTGCCGAAGGATTTATGGCCGAAGTCATATCTGAATTCCGCCCCTTCTTTAAATCCTCTTTTTTCAATGTAACGCTGATAAAACGTCGCATCCATCTGAGGAGAAATGGCCCAGAAAAAAGGAAGCTCCACATCGATGCCGTCTTTATCGCGGGAATACGCCAGATAAGGCAGCAAAAAACCGGTCTGTCGTCTCGTCTTCGCCGGGAAAATAATATAGGGAGAATAGAACAGGGGAATGCTTCTGACCCGAAAGCACGCGTTCTTCATCGAACCGTAACCCTCGATGGTCACCTTCATTTCGCTGCCGGCGATCGCCCAGTCCGGATCATCACCGTCACAGGTGGTCGCCGACGGCTGGTTTATAAAATATGTATTTTCTCCCGTCTTTTCAATTTTATCGCCCCGGACATGAAAGTTGTTTCTCGCATAAAAGACATCGGCCTGATAAGCGGCTCCGGTTTTATCTTCAAGATTAAAGATAATCCGCTCGCCCCTCAGCGTATCTTCTCCCATCCTTAGAAAAGCGTTGCCCTGCGCCCTGGCTGTATTATTTTTGTTATCCAAATCCACTTCATCGGCCCAAAGAGACGATCCGCCGTAAAATATGGCTACGTTGCCGCTGGCACGGTACACATCGCTTTCATGATTGTAGTCCATCAGGTCGGCCTCGATGTTGATCGGACTTTTTTGATCGGCGGGGATATCTTTTGAAGCGATCTTTTTCTGAACGCGGGTTGCGTTCTCTTTATTCGGCGTGCTGCTTGCGGCATAGGCTGATGAAAACGGCGTCAACAGGACGGTCACCAGAAGAAAAACGGACAGGAAAGTATTTTGAAATAACCTCCCGGTAAAAATGATGTTATGGTCTGTCGTAATTTTCATTTCCATCAGCTATTTGTCTTTATTTCTTTTTGATTTTTACGGCCGATTTTCTCTGCTTGTTTTCATTATCACATAAGGACGTTTTAGGAAACGCCTGTTTTATTTCTCCGGCAAGATAAAAGGACCCCGTAGCGCAGATTAGATCTTCTTGCCCGGCCAGCACCAGCGCCTGTTTGACTGCCTGTCGCACATTTCCAGTCATCACGACGGCACAACCCGTTTCATGGGCTGTTGCTTTCAATTCGTTCACCGGGACGGCCCGTCTGGCGTTTATTTGCGTCACTATGATTTTCCAGGCAAGAGGGCATAATGTCCCAAGCATTTTCTGATAATCCTTATCGGCAAGGGCTCCAAAAATAATAATCAAACGGCGAAATACAAAATCCTTTTTCAAGGATCGGCACAGGGTGTCAATCCCGGCAGGATTATGAGCGCCATCAAGCAGGAACAGAGGGTGTTGCTGAAGGACCTCCAGTCTCCCTTCCCAACGGGTATTTTCGAGTCCCCGATAAATGACCTCAGTGCCGACGACGAGTCCCTTCTTTTCACCTATTTCAACTGCCGCCAAAGCCAGCGCTGCATTGAACAACTGATGCCCGCCCCGCAGAGGAATGGTCAGATTTTTCAGATGACGATTCAGCCCGTAATAATGAAAAGAGCCATCCTTCTGTTTTTTTATCTTTATATCACGCCCCAGCACGCATAACGTTGCCCGTCGGTTCAGACAAACCTCTTCCAACACGCGCAGAACTTTTTTTTGTTTTGCCGCTGTCAGGCAGAGGCCGTTTTGCTTGATGATACCGGCTTTTTCACGGGCAATGGATTCCAGGGTGTCGCCCAGATACGCCGTGTGATCAAAATTGATATTCGTGATAACCGAAACGAACGGCTTGCAGATATTTGTCGCGTCCAGCCTCCCGCCCAAACCGACTTCCAGCACGGCAATATCTACTTTCTGTTTCTGAAAATACACCAAGGCCACTGCAGTAAGAAACTCAAAGTAACTCACCGCCTGTTTGACTTGATTCCTCACATCGGCAATCGTCCGGTTAAAGTCTTTTATAGATATTTTCCTCCCGCCGACAACGATCCTTTCCCTGACATCAATTAAATGCGGTGAGGTATAAAGCCCGACGCTGTAACCGGCGCTGCGCAGAATGGAAGCGGTCATTGCCGCGGTTGACCCCTTGCCGTTTGTTCCGGCGATGATTATTGTTCTGTATGATTTTTGCGGATTTCCCAGACGTAATAAAAGCTCCCTGATGGCTTTGAGACCAAAACGCATCTTATCGACGTTCAGGCTTTCCAGATAGGCAAAAGAATTTGGCTTGTCCGATTTCATGGCTATGTTATTGATATTCAAATATTTTTATATTGGATTATTCGATATGCAGTAAGCTACCACACCTTATTCGGGCAGGCAATTAAATTATCGCGTTTTTCGTAAGCCGATATTATTTGCTTTAAGACAACAAACTCTGCCAGGTATGACGCTCCAGAAAAGAGCCGGGAACGTTTTGCTCCATTTCGTTAAAGAGAGAAAAAGGCACGGCAAATGTCATCAAGTTGGGATCTCCCAACAGCTTGCGGACATATACCCGGGCAGACAGGTCGGTCAGGCCGACAACCGCGCGCGGATTTTTTGATTTTGATTCCCGGTACGGGTAAATACCGATGTTCTGGCAACCGGCAGCATAAGGCATAATGACATTTTCGTTATTGCCGCGTCCGTAATTGGCCAGAACGGTCAAAGCGGACAACTGATCGGGATTGACGAAAAAAATGACCGTTTGCGGTTTTTCCCCGGCAGTCTCAATATCGGACAGGGGTTTAAAAATAACGTATTTTGCGGATATGTCGGTTAAGGGCAGGCTGTTGAGAAACTTTTGAACAAGCTCCGGGCTTTTAATATAGCACTCGCCATGGAGAAAATTATCATAACTTTCTTTGGTCATAAACGGTTTTATCTTTTCAGCAGTTTCCATACCGCCTTTGCGTTCGGCATTGCCGCTGGAAAGAAAATGACAAAAACCTTCTTCACCGCCGGGAAAACTTTTGTACTGGTTGCCGAATCCGAGTCCCACACCGCCGCCGAAACAGCCGAATGTTTTTCTATCAGCAACAGCCGCACGTCCTTTGGCAGCGTGAACAGCCAGCCACATGACACAGCCCCATTTACCTTCGGAAAACTGCATGGCATCCGCCGGCTTTTCATCGGACCAAATCAGCGCCACAGGCTGATATTTTAATTGAATCGCGCGGGCAATTGCACTTTCCATCTCGTCGTTAAGCCATCCTTTCTTTACATGACTATAATAATGCTGATCATATATATTGTCTATGGAAATTATGTTTCATCACACGCTGAAGGGGAAAAGTGTTTCCCAAAGCTGAAACAACTCATCCATAAAAAAACAGGGCCGTTTTTGACCCTGCCATAAAAAATATTTATAATTTATGTTCATGGTGTCCATATGCCCAATTCTTTAAGTAACACCATGAATAATGATATCAGATATAACACGATAACAACGGTGGTTACAATTTCTGTTTTTGAACTAAACATTGCTATTCTCCTTCCCGCTTAATCGCCTCAAGCATTGAAATTCCGATTTTGTTTTCTGGTTGTGTATTATAGCAGTATTTATGATTTTTGAAAGAAGAATTTCCGCGACTAATTTCAAAAAGAAAAGTCTGAACGGACCTGCCGGAAGATTTCGGAAGCGGAGGTGATTAGCCTTGTCATCAGATTTGATTTACCGTTCTGTATCCAATCAGAGGCAATATCCTTTGAGCTTAGCCTCTTTTATCGTCAGGCAATCTCCCAGTGCACACGCTTTTTGCACATCGCGGCAACCGGATTCTTTCCGGTTTTGAAGAAGAGAGACAACCCCTCTGTTGTTATAGAAAACGGCATGATTGGGGTTCAGGCGTATGGCTTCATTATAGTTCTCGACGGCACGTTGATTTTCACCAAGTCTGACATAAGCGCTGGCCCTGTTATTGTAAGCGTCGGCATATTTCGGCGCCATGTTAACGGCCCTGCTGAAGTCATCAACAGCCAGGTCATACTGGCCGATATTATAGTAGGCATTTCCTCTTTTATTATAAAGTTCGGCGTTTGTTTGCAGCAGTTCAATAGCATGACCCAGGTATTCAATAGCCTTTCCCGAATCTGTATATTTTTGCCCGTCCCATAACTTATCTGCTTTATTCACCCAATCCGCCGCTTTTTCGCTTTTTCCCGAACAGGAGCAGATTAAAGTCAAAATCAAGAGTGACATCATAATTTTACGCATAACTTTACTATGATAAATCTTGACATTCAGAATACAGAGTTTTCATATCACAACTCACGCAGAAAATAAATTATTGCGGCCGGTAATAATGGAATAATTTGAAGAACGAAAAAATATTTCTCAAAGAGTTATTGATTGCCGGCACGTTCAGGAATGCTTTTTCTCTGTTGCCATGATTTGACCGATGCATAAAAAGTATTTTTTGCGCGTAAACTCCCGTTGACTTTATGTCAAAGGGTACTGCAAAAGTCGGAAGGCTTGCAGAAAGCAGAGATTAGTCCGGAATAACCTTAAAAACCTCATCGCCGGGACGAACCCGATCGGAAACTTTGACACCGATAAAATCGCCGGCAACCGCTTGGGGCACTGATTTATTATCCACCTCCATGGATTGGATGACATCGGTAAAATCAGTTGTGTGTCCGGAAAATTTGATGCTGTCACCGATATTCAGTTCCCCGTCCGTTATTTTCACCGCGGCCACTGAAGGTTTTGAGAAAAACTTCATTACTTCGCCAATTTTTTTTTCTGCCATGATCAACCTCCATTGTTATGAATGTTCCGGCGTGAATTCTTCCGCCAGTTTCAGGTGGCAGGAACGAACGTCGCCCTTCGCTTTATCAGCGTTTATCTTTAAATACTTCTTTTGTTGTGAAAAAACAACCATAAAAAAAGCGGGGTAAAAACCCCGCTTTTTTGAATTTATATGAATGGATACGTTATTCAGCAGCCTTTTCTTTTGTTTTGGCTTTTGTCTTGGTTTTTCCTTTAGCTTTGGCTTTCTCCTTCTTTTTCTCATCGGCAATGAATTCCAGTATGGAAACCGGAGCGTTATCTCCGTAACGATAACCGGCCTTGACGATTCTCGTGTATCCTCCCGCGCGATTGCGATAGCGTTCCGTAAGTTCACCGAAAAGCTTGCTGACCGTTTCTTTATCTCTGACAACCGCCAAAGCCTGACGACGGGCGTGCAGACTGCCCTTTTTGCCCAGGGTAATCATTTTTTCCGCCAATTTTCTCAGTTCTTTTGCTTTGGTATCTGTTGTGCGGATACGTTCATGTTTAATAACAGAAGTAACCATATTGCGAAGCATTGCTTCCTTATGGCTGGAAGTTCTGCCCAGTTTGCTGCCCGCTTTCCCGTGATACATGGTTAAATTACCTCTTTCCTTTTAATAATACAATGTGATTTCAAAATTTACCACAAATTCTAATTCTTAGAATCGATATCCATGCCGAAAGTAAGATCATACTCACTTAAAATATCTTTAATCTCACTCAATGATTTACGTCCGAAATTCTTGGTTTTGAGCATTTCCGCTTCTGTTTTTCGAACCAGTTCTCCGATCGTGTTGATTCCCGCATTTTTCAGGCAATTCGCTGAACGAACCGACAACTCCAGATCTTCCACGGAGCGCGACAGAACTTTGTTCAAGTTATCCGGCTCGTCCTGTTTTTCCGGCACAATTTCCTCTTCAACTTCCTCGAAATTGATAAAAACATCCAGCTGCTGTTTAAGAATTTTCGCAGAGTAAGCGATGGCATCTTCCGGCTTGACGCTGCCGTCCGTCCACACTTCCAGCGTCAGTTTGTCATAATCGGCAATCTGACCGACGCGGGCGTGGGAGACAATGTAATTTACTTTTTTAATCGGAGAAAAAATTGCGTCTATATTGATCGTCCCCTTGGGCTGATCGGGTTCCAGTTCTTTTTTAGCCGGCACATAACCTTTACCCATCTTAACCATCAGTTTGGCCTTGAAAGAACCGCTGGACATGGTGGCAATGTGATGTTCGGGATTCAGGATTTCCACCGTACCGTCCGTGATGATATCAGCGGCCGTGACTTCTCCAACGCGGCTTACATCAATACTCACTTCTTTCGCGTTTGCCTGTCCCAGTCTAAAGCGAACACCCTTTAAATTTAAGATGATATCCGTTACGTCTTCTTTAACTCCGGGGATTGTTGAAAACTCGTGCAAAACCCCTTCAATTTTCGCTGAAACAATGGCAGAACCCTGTATGGAAGAAAGCAATACCCTTCTCAGGGTGTTGCCTAAAGTTATTCCAAATCCCCTTTCCAGCGGCTGAATAGTAAATTCTCCGTAGAAATTCGTATGTGTCGCTTCATCAACATCAATACGCTTGGGACGAATCAAACTTGACCAGTTCCTTTGCATAATTAAACCCATCCTTTAGTTGCTGGTTTATGAAAATAGTTTATTTTTACTTCGAATAAAGTTCGACAATAAGCTGTTCCTGTATCGGCATGGTTAAATCTTCCCGCACCGGCAGTGTTTTAATCCTGGCCTTGAAATTGTCTTTATCCAACTCCAGCCACTGCGGGACACCTCGCCTGATGACCGTCTCAAGAGCGCCCATGATACGGGTTATTTGACGACTGCCTTCCTTGACACTAACTTCATTCCCGGCTTTAAGCAAATACGATGGAACATTAACCGGTTTGCCATTCACCAGAAAATGACCATGACTGATTAACTGTCTGGCCTCGATTCTGGAATTGGCAAAGCCCATACGAAAAACCATATTGTCCATTCTTCTTTCCAGAAGCACCAGTAAATTCGTACCGGTAATACCCTTTTGCTTATCTGCCTTTTCAAAATAACTTCTGAATTGCTTTTCCAAAAGCCCGTACATTCTTTTGAGCTTTTGTTTTTCCCGCAACTGAACACCGTAATCAGAACGCTGTTTCTTATGCATCTGACCATGATCACCCGGAACATAATCCCTTCTTTCAAAGGAACATTTTTCCGAATAACACCTGTCGCCCTTGGAAAAAAGTTTTAGTCCTTCACGGCGACACAATCTGCATGAGGAATCCGTATATCTTGCCAAAAAAGCCTCCCTATATTTCCTTTAAATTAATATTATTCATTGATATTTACACCCGGCGACGTTTCGGCGGCCGACATCCGTTATGCGGAACAGGCGTCACATCGCGAATCAAAGTTATCGTTAAACCGGCTATCTGCAACGACCGCAGGGCCGATTCCCGTCCCGCTCCGGGTCCCTTGATATAAACCTGGACCTTGCGCATTCCCTGTTCTTTGGCCTTGCGAACAACATCTTCCGCGGCCATCTGCGCTGCAAAAGGCGTACTCTTGCGCGATCCCTTGAAGCCCTGCAATCCTGATGACGACCACGCGATGACATTACCGCTCATATCGGTTATGGTAACGATTGTATTATTAAACGTCGACTGAATATGCGCAATACCCTCAGTGATATTTTTCTTTTCTTTTTTCTTGCCAGTTTTTCTGACTGCTTTAGCCATTATGCCTCCAGCTGGAAATAATTAAATTACTTTTTCTTGCCTGCAATCGCTCTGCGCGGACCTTTTCGGGTTCGTCCGTTCGTATGGGTTCTCTGACCTCTTACGGGAAGTCCTTTGCGATGCCGCAAACCCCGGTAAGTTCCGATATCCATCAGACGCTTGACGGACATGGATGTATCTCTGCGCAGATCACCCTCTACCTTGTGATCCTTGTCAATGATACTTCTGATTGCTGATATTTCCGAATCGGCCAGATCATCTGTTCTTGTATCCGGGCTGACTCCGGAATTTTTAAGGATCTGCCTCGCCTTAGCCGGCCCGATGCCGTAAATGTAAGTTAAAGCAACTTCCATTCTCTTATTTTTCGGTAAATCAACACCTGAAATTCGTGCCACCTATAACCTCCTGAATGTTTAAAAACTATCCCTGACGCTGTTTGTGCTTGGGGTTTTCACAAATCACCCGCAAGACACCTTTGCGTTTGACAATTTTGCATTTCTCGCATATTTTTTTAACTGACGATCTCACCTTCACGATCTTAACTCCTCATTTTCAGTAAAAATGTTTTCACTTCGTCCTGTAAGTAATTCGGCCCCGGGTCAAGTCATAAGGTGAAAGCTCTACCGTAACTTTATCCCCCGGCAGGATCTTAATAAAATGCATACGCATCTTACCGGATATATGGGCCAGCACCTTGTGTCCGTTTTCCAGTTCCACCCGGAACATGGCATTGGGCAGGGGCTCAATCACTCTACCTTCAACTTCTATTGCTTCCTCTTTGGCCATACTTCCTTTTCATTATCAAAAACTAGTTCAATTTACTTAATATGTCAGGACCATTTTCCGTGATCGCTATCGAATGTTCAAAATGAGCCGATAAACTTCCGTCTTTTGTTACCACCGTCCAGCCATCCGGCTGAATCTGAACCTTGTAATGGCCTTCATTTACCATCGGTTCAATCGCCAGAATCATTCCTCTTTTCAATTCAATCCCGCGACCTTTTTGTCCGAAATTGGGAATCTGCGGTTCCTCGTGCAGATTCTTTCCTATCCCATGACCGACAAAGTCTCGAACCACCGAATATCCTGCATCTTCCGCCACAGATTGAACAGCGGCAGATATGTCGCCCAATCGGTTGCCTGGCCTCGCCTGCTCTATACCGGCGTATAAGCTCTGTTCGGTAACCTGCATCAGCCTTAAGGCTCTGTCCGTCACCCGGCCCACCGGCAATGTTATGGTTGCGTCACCGTAGAAGCCCTGGTAACAAACACCAAAATCAAGTCCGACAATGTCTCCTTCCATGAGCACCCGCTCTGAAGGCATGCCGTGCACAACCACTTCGTTTATCGATATGCACAGCGCGTGCGGATAACCATGGTAACCTTTAAATGCCGGTTTGGCTCCTCTTTTTTCCGCGATCTCCTCGGCAAACTTATCCAGGTCTTTTGTTTTGACACCCGGTTTGACTTTTTCTCTCAGTCTGCTTAAAACCTCTGCAACGATACGGTTGCTCGCTCTTGCTTTTTCAATTTCATCCGGAAGCTTCAGAATCACCATGATAATCTTCCGTTATCTCCTCCGGGCAATGTGGCCCTTTTTCATGAATCCTTCATATTGCCGGGTCAAGAGATGCGATTCAATCTGACTGGCCGTATCCATCGCCACGCCAACAACAATCAAGAGCGCCGTTCCACCGAAATAAAACGGAACGTTTAACTGAGCAATCAAAACACTCGGCAGCACGCAAACGATGGAAACGTAGATAGCACCGCTGAATGTCAATTTCTCCAAGACGTTTTCAATATATTCCGCGGTTTTCTTTCCCGGTCTGATTCCCGGCACATAACCGCCGTACTTCTTCATGTTTTCCGCAACATCATCCGGTTTGAAGGTAACCGCCGTATAAAAGAAACAGAAGAAAAAGATAAAAGCCACATAAAGCAGCTCATATGCGAACCTTCCGGGAACCAGATAAGCCGCAATATCTTTCATCCACGTCTGCGGAGCAAAATTGGCAATCGTTGCCGGAAACATGATCACGGACGAAGCAAAAATCGGCGGAATGACTCCGGACGTATTCACTTTCAGAGGCAGGTGCGTTGTCTGCCCTCCATACATTTTCCGACCGACAACTCTTTTCGCGTATTGAACGGGTATCCGACGCTGACCGCCTTCCACAAAAACAATTGCGCCAACCACCGCCACCATTAAAACGGTAATTAACAAAATGATCAGCACGCCCAGTTCACCGGCTGTCGCCAATCGGAATGTATTGCCGATCGCCGCCGGTATCCGGCAAACAATGCCGGCAAAAATGATCAGCGATATGCCGTTACCGATACCCTTTTCCGTAATGACTTCACCCAGCCACATAATAAAGGACGTGCCGGATGTCAGCGTAATCATCGTCATGAGAACAAACCCGATACCCGGGTTCATAACAATCGGGGCTCCTGAAGGTCCGGCCATCTGCTGCAAACCGAAAGCAATCCCAAAGCCCTGGATCATACTTAAAAGAACAGTGCCGTAACGGGTGTATTGCGTGATTTTTCGTCTGCCCGATTCGCCTTCCTTGGAAAGTCGCTCCAAATGGGGAACGGCAATAGTGAGCAACTGTAAAATAATCGAAGCACTGATGTAGGGCATAATGCCCAGTGCAAAAATAGAAAAATTACTGAAAGCGCCACCCGCAAACATATCCATCAGACCGAACAAAGAGCCTTTGGCCTGATCGAAATAAGCCAGTAAAGCCACATTATCAATTCCGGGCGTGGGAATATAAACACCAATACGATAAACCCCCAAAAGAAGGATTGTGAATAAAATCCTTCTTTGCAGTTCCGGAATTTTAGATACGCCGCCCAGCCCTTCTAACAACTTAGATTACCTCTTCTACTGAACCGCCCGCAGCGGTAATTTTATTTTTCGCGGCCGGGCTGATTCTGGCTATCTTTAACGTAACGGGAAAATCAATCTCGCCCTTGGCCAGAATTTTGATATTACTTCCTTCTTTTTTGACAATACCATTTTGCACAAGAGCCGCTTCATCAATAACCGCGCCTTTGCCGAATTTTCGGCATAAATCGAGAATGTTTACCGCGACAAATTTCTCCCGGAAAGGATTGCGGAAGCCGCGTTTGGGTAAACGCCGCGCCATCGGCATTTGTCCGCCTTCAAATCCCATTCTTACTTTTCCGCCGGAACGAGCCTTCTGCCCCTTGTGGCCTTTGCCGGATGTACCACCATGACCGGAAGCATTTCCCCGTCCAACACGCTTGCGTTTTGTTGTCGCGCCGGCGGGAACTTTTAACGAACTCAGATCCATATTTTACTCCTTTGACTCTTCCACGGACACTAAATGAATAACTTTGTTGATCATGCCGCGTATCTGCGGTGTATCAGCTAAAGTTACTGTTTTATTTAATTTGGTCAGGCCCATGCCCCGTAAAATTTTCCTTTGTTTTTCGGGACGCCCGATGACACTTTTTACTTTTGTTATTTTTAACATCTTACCCACGTTTATCTACCTCACCGTATAATTGACAGAACTACTTGCCTCGATGGGCGGCAATCTCTTCCGGATTTTTCAACTGACAGAGACCTTCCAGAGTTGCTTTCACCAGATTATGAGGATTATGAGACCCCAGACATTTGGTCAAAATATTGTGGACACCGGCAACTTCCAGCACCGCCCGGACAGCCCCGCCGGCAATCAATCCCGTTCCGGCGGATGCCGGTTTTAAAAGGACTTTGCCCGCACCGTAACGTCCAATGACTTCGTAAGGAATGGTCTTTTCCACAACGGCAACTTTCACCATATTTTTCTTAGCCATGTCCATGCCCTTGCGGATCGCTTCGGGAACTTCATGAGCTTTCCCCAATCCTGTTCCGATCATTCCATTGCCGTCTCCTACAACCACAATGGCGCTGAAACGGAAACGTCTGCCGCCCTTGACCACCTTCGCCGTTCTGTTGATGGCAACAACCCGGTCCAGGAGTTCCATATCTTTCATTTCTTTTTCTTTCTTGTCCAAAGGTTCTTTCCTTTATTATCTTTTTTATTTAATAAAATTAAAATTTCAGACCACTTTCCCTGGCGGCTTCGGCCAAAGCTTTAACACGCCCGTGATAGAGAAACCTTCCCCGATCAAACACGACCTTGTCAATTCCCTTGGCTTTTAAACGTTCAGCAATCAACCGACCAACTTCCCGGGCCACATCCGTTTTGTTTTTATCTTTTATCTTTTTCACTACTTCCTTGCACAGCGTTGATGCGGTAGCCAGAGTGTTTGCCTGAGCATCATTGATGGCCTGAACATAAATATGTTTGTCACTCCGGAAGACGGTCAGGCGAGGCCTTTCCTGCGTTCCGACAAGTTTCGACCTTGTTCTTTTCTCTCTCTTTTCTCTGATTTTTAATGTCTTTTTCGAAGCCAATTTTCTACCTCTTTACGGTAAAATATTATTTTTCTCAAATTAAGCGCTGGCCGACTTGCCGGCTTTACGCTTAATATATTCGTCAGCATATTTGATACCCTTGCCTTTGTAAGGCTCAGGTTTTCTTAAAGATCTTATTTCTGCCGCGACTCTTCCGACTAATTCTTTATCAATACCGGAAACAACAATGCTCACCTGTTTATCAACCTTGACGTCTATTCCCTTGGGAATATCGTATTGCACCGGGCTGGAAAATCCCAAGATAAATTTCAGGCTTTTGTCGGTAGCCTCAGCGCGGTAACCGACTCCGGATATTTCCAGTTTTTTCTCAAAACCTGTGGTAACACCCTTCACCATATTGTCGATCAGCGTTCTGATCAAACCGTGGTAGGAACGAACGGCAAGCTCTTCTGATTTTCTTTCCACCGAAATGCTGCCCTCGTTTATTTTAATATTAATTCCTTCCGGCAATTTAGAAGAAAGAGTCCCCTTGGGTCCTTCAACCTTGATCATATCAGCGCTCTGGCTGATTTTGACATTCTTGGCAAAACTTATTGGTTTTTTACCTATTCTCGACATGAACCACAGCTCCTGCTTATTATCATAATGTTCAAATTACCAAACGTTACAGAGAATTTCTCCGCCAACATTCAATTCTCTGGCTTCCGAGTCGGTAATGACTCCTTTGGAAGTCGAAAGAATGGCGATTCCCAGACCGTTCAGGACTTTGGGAATACTGTCCGCGGGAACATAAATTCTGCGTCCCGGCTTGCTGACTCGCTTGATATTCGTAATAACCGTACGCTTCGAGTCGGGATATTTAAGAATAATTTCCAGCGTCTGCCTGCCTTTTTCATCTTTTACCTTCTCAAAATTATTAATATAACCTGTCTTTTTCAATACGCCGGCAATATTAACATTCATCTGCGATACACTGACATTAACTTTTTTGAAACGAGCTTTGTTCCCGTTTCTTATTCTGGTTAACATATCGGCAATAGGATCCGTCATCCCCATGCTTTTTCTCCTTAAACAAAAGTTACCAACTGGATTTTATTACCCCGGGGAGTTCTCCCTGCAGGGAAAGTTTACGCAAACAAATTCTGCACATGTCAAATTTTCTGTAATAGGCTCGCGGCCGTCCACAAAGAGGGCAGCGATTATATTCTCTGACCGAAAATTTCTTCTCTCTTTTCGCCTTCGCTATTAATGACTTTTTAGCCACGCAAAATTCCTCCGGAGCTTTACATTTTACTGTTTGAAAGGAACACCCATCATTTTCAGCAAAAATCGGGCTTCCGCGTCGGTTTTCGCCGTGGTCACAATGGTAATATTCATTCCTTTATTTTTTTCGATTTTATCATAATCAATTTCAGGGAAAATGATCTGTTCCTGCAAGCCGATGGAAAAATTCCCCCTGCCGTCAAACGCATTCGGCGATATGCCGCGAAAATCTCTGACCTTGGGCAGTGCCGCATTCACCAGGCGATCGAAAAATTCATACATGATCTGTTTTCTTAGCGTGACAGAACAACCGATGGGCATGCCCTGTCTGAGCTTAAACGTCGCAATAGATTTTTTCGCCTTATTGACTATCGGTTTCTGGCCCGTGATCGCCGCCATTTCCTGCACGGCACCGTCAATAATCTTTACGTTCTGAATGGCTTCGCCAAGACCCATGTTGACGACAATCTTCTCCATTTTGGGCACTTGCATCGGATTCTTATAATTGAACTCTTTGACCAGAGCCGGAACTACCGTTTTCAAATAATAGTCTTTTAATCTTGCCATTTTATTTAACCCACATTAATTACTTCTTTGCATTTACTGCAGATGCGTACTTTTTTTCCATCTTCCAGTGTTTTGCTTTGTATCCTGACGGCTTTGTTGCATTTATTGCAGAACAATCCGGCATTGGATATGTGAATGGAACCTTCTTTCTCCACGATTCCGCCCTTGGATTTCTGGTCAGGTCTTTTGTGTTTCTTAATGATGTTAACCTTCTCCACCACGATCCTGTTCTTTTCAGGAATGACCGCCAGGACTTTTCCCGTCTTACCCTTATCTTTGCCGGCAAGAACTTTAACCGTATCCCCTTTTCTTAATTTGCTTAAACTCATTTTTTCCCTCTGCGAAACTTTTTTACAAAACTTCAGGAGCCAGAGATATAATTTTCATGAACTGTCGCGCTCTTAATTCGCGGGCTACAGGTCCAAAAATTCTTGTTCCAATTGGTTCCATCTGATTGGAAATCAAAACCGCCGAATTGTCATCAAATTTCAGATAAGACCCATCCGGTCTGCGCACTTCTTTCACCGTCCGAACGATAACGGCTTTGAGCACGTCGCCTTTCTTCACTTTGGAATTCGGAATAGCTTCCTTGACGGAAACCACAATAACATCGCCCAAACTTGCGTAGCGCCGCTTCGAACCGCCAAGCACCTTAATACAAGCAACTTTTTTGGCGCCGGAATTATCCGCAACATTGAGTATGGTCTGCATCTGAATCATAAAATAATCCTCATCAAATTGACTGCATAAACCAGCCAACTAATCTATTTTGCCTTCTCCAAAATTTGCAGCATCCGCCAGCGTTTTTCCCTGCTTAACGGCCGCGATTCAATAATTAAAACCGTATCACCGACGTGGCTCTGATTTTTTTCGTCATGAGCCTTATATTTGACATGCTTACGCACATATTTGTGAAAAACAGGATGCTTGACCAGACGCTCTGCTCTGACCACAATTGTTTTATCCATTTTATTACTGACCACTATGCCTTTGATCGTGCGATTATTTCCTCTTTCAGCCATGTGTTAACTCGCTGCCTCCTTTTCCTGCAACACGGTGTTGATACGGGCAATATCCTTACGTACTTTACCCAGCATGACTGTTGATTCCAATTGTCCCGATGCATGCCTTATCTTCAAGCGGAATAGTTCTTCGCTTAATTCTGTAATTTTTTGTTCGAGCCCGTTCGCGTCGAGAGCTCTGATTTCTTTAATTTTCATCAGCGATATCCCTCGATAAAAATTTTGTTGCTATGGATAGCTTATGGGCTGCCAGGCGAAATGCTTCCTTAGCCACTTCTTTGGAAACGCCCTCCATTTCATAAAGAACCGATCCGGGCTTGACCACCGCCACCCATCCTTCAGGAGCGCCTTTTCCTTTACCCATACGGGTTTCTGCCGGCTTTTTCGTTATAGACTTATGGGGGAATATTCTGATCCAGATTCTGCCCCCGCGTTTGACATGACGAGTCATGGCGACACGAGCCGCTTCAATTTGGCGGGATGTAATCCAGCCGCATTCCGCCGCCTGCAATCCATATTCGCCAAAAGCGATGGAACTTCCTCTGGTAGCCTTGCCGCCCATCCGGCCTTTTTGCAACTTTCTGAATTTTACCCTTTTCGGCATTAACATAAAACAACTCTCCCGATTTTCCTAACCACATCAATCACTGCCCGTTTTGAACCGTGCAAAACACGGGCAGGACTTATTTTATTTTTCACTCTTTATCGGCAAAATTTCCCCGTGAAAAATGAAAACTTTCACGCCGATCAATCCATAGGCTGTTTTGGCCTCGGTAAAACCGTAATCAATATCAGCTCTCAGTGTGTGCAGCGGCACTCTTCCTTCCCTGTACCACTCCGCACGGGACATTTCCGCGCCGCCCAATCTTCCCGAACAGGCTATCTTGATTCCCTTGGCGCCGAATTTCAAGGCATAACCAACGCATTTCTTCATGGCCCGGCGAAAAGCAACTCTCTTTTCCAACTGCATGGCCACGTTTTCCGCAACCAGTTGAGCGTCCACTTCCGGCTTGCGTACCTCAAGAATGTTAATGATAATCTCAGCCTGCGAAAATTTTTCTATTTCCGATTTGAGCTTTTCTATTTCGGATCCTTTTTTGCCGATGATCACCCCGGGCCGGGCCGAGTAAATATTTACCTTGGCTTTATTCGCCGCCCGTTCAATTTCGATTTTGGAAATTCCCGCATGATACAGTTTCTTCTTCAGGTACTTTCTAATCTGCAAGTCTTCGTGCAGGACTTCGCTGTATTTTTTATCGGTATACCATACAGATTGCCATTTCTTAATGTAGCCCAACCGTAATCCTACCGGGTTAACCTTCTGACCCAAAACCGTACCTCCTTATATTTCATCCAAAATAACAGTAATATGTGAACTTCTTTTCTTGATACCCGCCGCTCTTCCCTGCGCTCTTGCCCGCCAGCGCTTTAATGACGGTCCCTGATCCACAAAAACTTCTTTTACATAAAGAATATTCTCGTCGATGTTGGGATTCTGTGCGGCATTAGCCACCGCTGATTTCAGCACATTGGCAACAATGCCTGCAGCGTATTTTCGGGTGTAGAGGAGAATATTACGCGCTTCCCGCACTTTCTTCCCTCGGATCAGATCAGCCACAAGCCTAACCTTCTGTGGCGACATTCTTATATATCTCGCAACCGCTTTTGCTTCCATATTTATCAACTCCAAACCTTACCCGCTATATCTTTAGAAATACTGCTAGCTCACTTTAGTTTTCCGGTCACCTGAATGCGAAAAGAAAACTCTGGTCGGCGCAAATTCTCCGAGCTTGTGCCCCACCATATTTTCCGTCACATAAACCGGAATGAATTTCTTTCCGTTATGCACGGCAAAGGTGTAACCAATCAACTCCGGTGTAATGGTTGAACGCCGCGACCAGGTCTTGATGACATTTTTGGTTCCTTCGGTCTCCATTTTTCTGATTTTAGCCAGCAACCTTTCTTCAATATACGGACCTTTTTTGATCGAACGTGCCACGCTTATTTACCTCTTCTCTTAATAATATACTTATCAGTTCTCTTATTTTTCCTGGTCTTATGACCTTTCGTCGGGATACCCCACGGTGTACATGGATGTCTACCACCGGAGGACTTGCCTTCGCCACCGCCCATCGGATGATCAACCGGATTCATTACGACACCGCGATTATGTGGCTTTTTCCCTAACCATCGTGTTCGTCCAGCTTTACCGATACTGATATTTTCATGATCGTTGTTTCCCACCTGTCCGATGGTCGCCATGCATTCAATAAATACTTTGCGTACTTCACCGGAGGGAAGACGAACCTGCGCATAACTTCCTTCTTTGGCCATTAACTGACCGTAGGCTCCGGCTGATCTGATTAATTGTCCGCCGCGGCCAACCTTTAATTCCACATTATGAATTAACGATCCCAGAGGAATGTATTTTAAAGGAACAGCATTGCCTGGTTTGATATCGGCTTTTTCACCGCTGTACAACACATCGCCGACATGGATCTGCGCGGGAGCGACAATGTATCGTTTTTCTCCGTCACGATAATTGAGTAACGCAATCCTTGCCGATCTGTTCGGATCGTATTCAATCGCGGCAACTTTAGCCGGAATATCAGCCTTGTCACGGCAAAAATCTATCACTCGATATTTGCGTTTATGACCGCCGCCAATAAACCGGGCTGTAATTCTCCCATGACAATTGCGGCCACCTGTCCTCTTTAAAGGTTTCAACAAACTTTTCACTGGTTCAGAAGAAGTAATTTCTGCAAAATCAGAAACGCTCTGAAATCTTCTGCCCGGAGATGTCGGTTTATATTTAATAATTCCCATTAGTCCAATCCTTCAACCAATTCTTATACGCCTTCAGCGAATTCAATGCTGTTGCCGGCTGCTAAAGTCACTACAGCTTTTTTCCAGGAGTTTTTTTGACCTATCGTCTTTCCCATTCTCTTCTTTTTTCCCAAAACATGCATCACGCGAACATCGACGACTTTTACCTTAAAGAGCTTTTCGACCGCGTTCGTTATTTCCACTTTATTTGCTTTGCGATCTACTTCAAAAAAATATTTATTCGATGCATCCCGCGCCGCAGTACTCTTTTCCGTAACCAGTATTCTCTTTATGATTTTGTTAATTTCCATTATACCAGCAAAGCTCCCTCAATCTTTTTTACGGAGGGTTCAAGAAGAATTAAATGCTCGTGATTTAAAATATCATAAACATTAATACCCTCTGATCTGATCATTTTGATATTCTTGATATTCCTTGATGATTTTAAAAGAATTTCATTATTATCCGCCAGCACGAAAAGCGCCTTCTTGAGATCAAAGAGATCGACAACCTTCTGGAAACCGCGCGTGCTGATTTTCTCCATGGGAAAATCCTTCAGGACGACCATCTTGTTCTCTTTGAATTTCATGCTCAAAGCGGAGATCAGGGCTTTCTTACGGATTTTTTTGGGGACGCTGAAGGAATAATCCCGGGGATGGGGACCGAAAACGGTTCCACCTTTTCTCCAGATCGGTGACCTGGACGAACCGGATCGGGCACGACCTGTCCCTTTTTGACGCCATGGTTTTTTACCGCCGCCGCTGACATCCCTTCTGGTTTTTGTGGATGCCGTACCTGAACGCCTGCCGGCTAATTGCATTTTAACCACATCGTAAATGACCGCTTCGTTGACATCGGCGCCGAAAACAGCATCACTCAAATCAACTTCAGCAACTTTCTTCTTTTCAATATCAAAAACATCCGCTACTGCCATGTTTATAACTCCAGAGGTACCTTACTATTTTTTCTTTGCCTGCTTAATTAATAAAAAACCGTTTCTGCTGCCTGGAACAGCACCCTTCAACAGGAGTAAATTCCTATCTGAACGAACCTGCCAAACCTCTAAATTCTGTGTCGTTTTGCGAACATTACCCATTTGGCCACCCATTTTGGTGCCCTTAAAAACACGCGACGGATCAGCGCTGGCGCCAATCGAACCGGGAGCCCGATGATGCATGGACCCGTGTGTGGCCCTGCCGCCGCCGAAACCATGTCTTTTCACGACGCCCTGGAATCCTTTACCCTTCGTTGTGCCGACCACGTCAACGTAATCGCCCGTGTTGAATATGTCGGCTGTAATTTCCTGTCCCACATCGTATGTTTCAGATTGCACGGCAAATTCTCTGACAAAACGGAAGAAACCTTTGTCGGCTTTGTTAAAGTGACCCTGCAGAGGCTTGGTAACATTCTTCTGTTTAACGCGGCCGTAGCCAAGCTGAACGGCGTCATAACCCTCTTTATCCTTTGTTTTCACCTGCAAAACAACCGATGGCTCAACTTCAATGGCGGTAACGCCTACCGCCGAGCCATCTTCCGCAAAAACCTGGGTCATTCCTAATTTTTTACCTATAATTCCCTTGCTCATCTGACATTCCAACTTTTTTAGTAATATAAACTTCAACAATGAAAGATGGCCGTTATCAGTGCCATCGTTCAAGAATTAAAAAGCACGCCTACGCTTTTATTTCCACATCAACCCCGGCGGAAAGATCCAGTTTCATCAAAGCGTCCACTGTGGCTTGAGTAGGCCCGACGATATCAACCAACCTTTTGTGTGTTCTGATTTCAAACTGCTCGCGAGATTTTTTGTCCACATGAGGTGAGCGATTAACGCAGTACTTATTGATTTCTGTGGGAATAGGAATGGGGCCGGCAACACGCGCACCGGTCTTTTTAGCCGTTTCCACGATCTCCTCTACGGAGCGATCCAACAGTTTATAATCGTAAGCTTTGAGACGAATTCTAATCTTTTGTTCTTTCATTAGTAAATTAACCTATTTCCTATTCAATGACTTTGCTTACGACACCAGCGCCAACGGTTCTTCCGCCTTCGCGAATAGCGAATCTCAGCTGCTCTTCCATCGCAATCGGCGTAATCAGCTCTATCGACATTTTGACATTATCACCGGGCATAACCATTTCCACACCTTCGGGAAGTGTGGCAACTCCCGTCACGTCCGTTGTCCGGAAATAGAACTGGGGACGATAACCGGAGAAGAATGGAGTGTGACGACCGCCTTCTTCCTTGGTCAGGACGTAAACAGCCGCTTCAAATTTGGTATGCGGAGTAATGGAACCGGGTTTAGCGACAACCTGTCCTCTTTCCACTTCCTCTCTCTTGATACCACGAATCAGCAAACCAACATCATCACCGGCTCGGCCTTCATCCAGCGTCCTGCGGAACATTTCAACACCGGTAACGACTGTCTTGATGGTCGGGCGGATACCGATGATTTCCACTTCCTCGCCGACTTTAACAATACCGCGATCCACTCTTCCCGTCACAACCGTTCCACGACCGGAAATGGTGAAAACATCACCGACCGGCATCAGGAAAGGTTTATCCGTATCGCGCTTCGGTTCCGGAATATAATCATCAACAGCTTTCATCAGTTCCTCGATGCATTTCACATCGGGTGAATTGGTATCTTCGGCTTCCAATGCTTTAAGTGCTGATCCACGGATAATGGGAAGATCATCGCCGGGGAATTCATAGGCAGTCAGGAGCTCTCTGAGTTCGAGTTCAACCAGATCCAGAAGTTCGGGATCATCAACCAGATCTACTTTATTGAGGAATACGACAACGTAAGGAACCTGCACCTGGCGGGCAAGGAGGATGTGCTCGCGAGTCTGAGGCATCGGACCATCGGAGGCGGCCACAACCAGAATTGTT
Source organism: uncultured Smithella sp. (assembly GCA_964539765.1). Classification (GTDB taxonomy): domain Bacteria; phylum Desulfobacterota; class Syntrophia; order Syntrophales; family Smithellaceae; genus Smithella. Next base: position 12,973 of record CAZIJZ010000010.1, on the reverse strand, counting down.
CCGTCCATATGGGCGGCGCCGGAAATCATGTTTTTGATATAGTCGGCATGGCCGGGGCAGTCCACGTGGGCGTAATGTCTTTTTTCCGTCTCGTATTCCACGTGGGAAATATTGATGGTAACGCCGCGTTCCTTTTCTTCAGGAGCATTATCAATCGAATCAAAAGCACGAAATTCCGCAAAACCTTTTTTTGCCAGATACTTGGTAATTGCGGCAGTCAATGTGGTCTTTCCGTGATCCACGTGACCGATTGTTCCTATATTTAAATGCGGCTTAGTCCTTTCAAATTTTTTCTTTGCCATCTCACCTTTCCTCCTTAACTTTGAATGGTTGGTTTCCTTATCGTTTATTATTATTTAAAATTTATAATGGGCAAAGGCTTTGTTCGCCTCGGCCATTTTATGCACGGCTTCTTTTTTCTTAATCGCTCCACCCCGATTATTGGCGGCATCAATCAACTCCGCAGCCAGTTTTTCACGCATGGTTTTTTCTGTACGCTCCTGCGCGTTGGATATCAGCCAGCGAATGGCCAGCGCGGTCCGCCTGGACGGAACAACTTCCGTCGGCACCTGATAAGTAGAGCCGCCGACACGTCTGGATTTGACTTCGATCACCGGCTTGACGTTGTTGACCGCCTTTTCAAAAAATTCAACCGGCTGCTCCTTGACTCTCTTTTCAATGACGTCAAAAGCACCGTAGAGGATACTTTCCGCAACGCTCTTTTTGCCTCTTTTCAACAATGAATTAATAAATTTTGCTACCAGTTTATTATTAAACTTGGGATCGGGCAAAATATCTCTTTTTTCAATTTCCCGTCTTCTCGGCATTTAACAGTCTCCGTTTAACTTGGCTTTTTAGCACCGTACTTTGATCTACCCTGTTTGCGGTCCTGAACTCCGACCGTATCAAGCGTACCCCGGATCACATGATATCTGACTCCAGGCAAATCCTTGACTCTTCCTCCACGCACCAGAACCACAGAATGCTCCTGCAGATTATGACCGATTCCCGGTATATATGAAGTCACTTCATATCCGCTGGTGAGGCGAACTCTGGCTACTTTGCGCAAAGCCGAATTCGGCTTTTTCGGTGTTGTTGTGTACACCCTGACACAAACACCACGTCGTTGCGGCGAACCAACCAACGCTGGTGAATTTGTTTTTCTTTTAATTTTCGTTCTGCCTTTGCGAACCAGTTGACTAATTGTCGGCATTTTCCTCCTAAAACAAATCGCTGCTCTTGTTTTATTATCTCCGGCAGCGAACCGGTGGTACGTACCAGTTCAATTTATATATGTCAAGCATTTTCTATCGATATTTTAAATTATTCTGCCACCGCTTCGATTTCCTCATTCTCCTGCTTGATTCCCAGCTTTCGATACATTACCAGACCGGTCCCGGCGGTGATCAACCGGCCCATAATCACGTTTTCTTTCAGACCTCTTAAATAATCGGTCTTCCCGGAAAGAGCGGCTTCCGTAAGCACTTTGGTGGTTTCCTGGAAGGAGGCCGCGGAAATAAAGCTCTGGGTGGAAAGCGATGCCTTGGTAATTCCCAGCAACATGGGTTCACCGATAGCCGGCCGCCCGCCCTGAGCGATAACCTTTTCATTTTCCTCCTGAAAACGGTACCGTTCGATTTTTTCATCAGCAATAAATGCCGTATCGCCCGGGTCTAGCACCTTGACTCTTCTGAGCATCTGACGAACGATGACTTCCATATGCTTGTCATTAATCTTAACGCCTTGCAGACGGTAAACTTCCTGTACCTCGTCAACCAGATATCGAGCCAGTTCTTTCTCTCCCTTAATGGAAAGGAGATCATGGGGATTATTGACGCCGGACATCAAAGCATCACCCGGAATGACAACATCTCCCTCCTGAACACTGATATGCTTACCTTTAGGGATCAGATATTCTTTTTCTTCACCAATTTCCGGTGTAACAATGATCTTGCGTTTTCCCTTGGCATCTTTGCCGTAAGACACAACACCGCTGATTTCGCTGATGACTGCAAAATCTTTAGGCTTGCGGGCTTCAAAGAGTTCGGCAACACGGGGCAAACCACCTGTAATATCTTTTGTTTTAGTTGTTTCACGCGGAATCTTGGCAAGAATATCTCCGGCCTTGACTTCGTCTCCTTCGGAAACGACAAGGTTTACACCGACAGACAAAAGATAACGGGCAACAGCATTCGAATCGGCCAGTTTGGCAGTCTTACCCTTGCTGTCCTTGATCGAAACGCGCGGCCTCAAATCTCCGCCCTTGAATTCCACGATGATTTTGCGGGAAAGACCGGTAACTTCATCGACCTGTTCCTGCATTGTTTTGTCTTCCGTAATATCGTCAAACTTTATCGTTCCGTCAACTTCCGCCAAAATTGGTATGGAGAAGGGATCCCATTCGGCAATCAACTGCCCTTTCTTGATGGAACTGTTATCGGTCACTTTCAGGTGCGCCCCATAAGACAGGACGTATTTACCGCGGACATGTTTCTGCTCATCCAGAACATGAACTTCACCGTTGCGCTTCATCACGACCAGATCGCCTTCCCTGGTTTTAACCGTATTCAAATTGACAAATTTAATAAGACCGTCATGACGCGCTTCCAGCGTGGAATGTTCATCGAATTTCGCCGTACCGCCGATATGGAACGTTCTCATGGTCAGCTGCGTTCCCGGCTCGCCGATGGACTGAGCGGCGACTATACCAACCGCTTCACCGATATTGACCAGATGGCCGTGAGCCAGATCGCGTCCGTAACACATGGCGCAAACGCCGTGTTTGGAGCGGCAGGTCAGGACCGATCTGATGTTTACTCTTTCAATACCGGCATTATCTATTTTTTCAACGAGCGTTTCATCAATTTCCTGATTGGTCTTGACGATAACTTCACCGCTGAACGGATCCTTGATTTCCTGCAGCGCAACTCTCCCCAGTACGCGCTCGCCGGCGGTTTCGATAATTTCACCACCTTCCATCAGCGCGGAAACGTACACACCGTCAACGGTTTCGCAATCATGTTCGGTAATAATACAATCCTGTGCCACATCCACCAGTCTTCGGGTCAGGTAACCGGAATTGGCCGTCTTCAACGCTGTGTCGGCCAAACCTTTACGGGCACCGTGCGTAGAAATAAAGTACTGCAAAACCGTCAGACCTTCACGGAAATTTGCCGTAATCGGTGTTTCAATAATTTCACCGGAGGGCTTGGCCATCAGACCGCGCATACCGGCCAGCTGCCTGAGCTGCTGCCCGGAACCGCGGGCGCCGGAATCAGCCATCATGTAAATGGGGTTGAAACTTTCTATCTTACGTTTTTTCCCTTCAGCGGCAGCGACTTCCTCGGTGCTGATGCCTTTCAACATTTCGGAAGCAATTTTTTCCGTGGCCTGCGCCCAGATATCAACCACCTTGTTGTAGCGCTCGCCGTCCGTAATCAACCCGTCCATGTATTGTCTTTGGATCTTCAAAACATCTTTATCGGCCTGCAGAACAATTTTTTTCTTTTGTTCCGGAATGATCATATTGCCCACAGCAAAGGAAAGACCGGAAATCGTGGCGTATTTAAATCCCAAATCCTTAAGTTTATCAGCCAGGATGATGGTGGTCTTATCGCCGCAAGAACGATAACAATGATCGATCAGGCTGGTCAGTTCCTTTTTATTCATCAGTTTGTTGATATTATCAAAACTGATTTCCTCAGGAACGATTTCGGAAAGAATGATTCGTCCGGCGGTCGTTTCCTTTATCTCGGCATTGATACGCACTTTAATCCGCGCATGCAAATCGATGGCACCGGAATCAAAAGCGCAGCGCACTTCATCCGGACCGGCAAAAACCATGCCCTCTCCTTTGACCCCGGTTTTCGCTCTGGTCAGATAATAAATGCCCAGAACGATATCCTGACTGGGAATAATAATCGGACTGCCGTTCGCCGGTGAAAGAATATTATTGGTGGACATCATCAGAACACGGGCTTCCGTCTGCGCTTCAATGGACAGCGGAATATGCACAGCCATCTGATCACCGTCAAAGTCCGCGTTGAAAGCCGTGCAGACCAACGGATGAAGCTGAATGGCCTTGCCTTCTATCAACACCGGCTCAAAGGCCTGAATACCCAGACGATGCAGCGTGGGTGCGCGGTTTAGAATGACCGGATATTCGCGCACGACTTCATCGAGCGCATCCCAGACTTCCGCCGATTCTTTTTCAACCATTTTCTTGGCGCTCTTGACCGTGGTGACATATCCCTTTTCCAGCAAACGGTTGTAGATGAACGGTTTGAAAAGTTCGATGGCCATTTTCTTGGGCAGACCACACTGATGCAGCCTCAGATCCGGACCGACCGTAACAACGGAACGTCCGGAATAATCAACTCGTTTGCCCAGCAGATTCTGGCGGAAGCGTCCCTGCTTGCCCTTGAGCATATCCGACAGGGAGCGAAGAGGTCTCTTGTTCGTTCCGGTAATCGCCCGGCCGCGGCGTCCGTTGTCAAACAGGACGTCAACCGCTTCCTGGAGCATGCGTTTCTCATTACGGATGATAATTTCCGGAGCATTGAGTTCCTGAAGTCTCTTCAGACGATTATTTCTGTTGATCACCCTTCTATACAAATCATTTAAATCGGATGTCGCAAAACGGCCTCCGTCCAGCGGAACCAAAGGACGCAGATCGGGCGGAATAACCGGAAGGACCGTGAGAATCATCCATTCGGCTTTATTCCCAGATTTACGGAGCGCTTCGACAACCTTTAATCTCTTCACCAGTTTCTTTTTCTTGGTATCGGAAACAGACGTAACAATTTCAGCGCGCAATTCTTCATACAATTTTTCCAGATCTATTTCTTGCAGTATTTGTCTGATCGCTTCAGCACCGATTCCCGCCACAAATCCTTCATTTCCATACTGCTCTCTGGCGTCTTCATATTCTTCATCATTGAGCAGATCTTTTTTCTTCAACGGGGTATTCTTGGGATCGAGAACAATCCACGATTCAAAATAAAGGACCTTTTCCAGCTCTTTCAGCGACAGATCCACCGCGTTGCCGATGCGGCTGGGCAGACTTTTCAAAAACCAGATGTGAGCCACCGGCGTGGCCAGCGTAATATGGCCCATGCGTTCGCGGCGGACTTTGGATTGAATGACTTCAACGCCGCATTTCTCGCAGACGACTCCGCGATGCTTCATTCTCTTATAACGTCCGCACAGACATTCATAATCCTTGACCGGACCAAAAATCTTCGCACAGAAAAGACCATCTTTTTCCGGTTTAAACGTGCGATAATTGATGGTTTCCGGTTTTTTCACTTCACCATGCGACCAGGACAGAATCTTTTCCGGCGAAGCAATGGAAATTTTCATCGCGTTAAATTTGACTAAATTTTTTGGTTTTTCGAAATAGCTGAAAACGTCTTCCACAGATTTTCTCCTGTACTTAAATGGCTATGTGAAATTATTAATTATCTCTTTTATCTTTGAATCCCCGTTTTTAAATACTTCAACCCAAACTGTCGGATTCTTCAACTAATTCCACATCCAATCCAAGCCCCTGAAGTTCCTTCACCAGCACGTTAAAGGATTCCGGCAGGCCTGATTCAAAATTATGTTCACCCTTGACAATGGATTCGTAAATTCTGGTTCTTCCCGCCACATCATCCGACTTGACGGTAAGAAATTCCTGCAAAGCATACGCGGCGCCATAAGCTTCCATGGCCCAGACTTCCATTTCTCCCAGTCGCTGGCCGCCGAACTGCGCCTTGCCACCCAGCGGTTGCTGCGTGACCAGAGAATATGGTCCGATGGAACGGGCGTGAATTTTATTATCAACCAGATGGTGCAGCTTCAACATATAAATGACGCCCACGGTGACTTCCTGATCGAACGGTTCACCGGTTCGACCGTCAAATAGAATGGACTGACCCGTTTCCGGCAAATCGGTTTTTCTTAACATTTCCCTGATTTGATCTTCGGGACAACCATCAAAGACCGGGCTGGCCACCAGCATTCCTTTTTTCAAGCGACCGACAAATCGTTTGATGTCTTCAGACGACGCCTGATCAACAAATTTGTCGAATTCCGGTGAAGAATAAGATTTTTTCAATTCGGTTTTAATATTATTCAGGCCGATGTTATGCTGTTCCAGCAATTCATTCAAACCTTCGCCGATTGATTTTGCGGCCCAACCCAGGTGGGTTTCCAGAATCTGGCCGACATTCATTCGCGAAGGAACGCCCAGCGGATTCAAGACGATATCCACCGTGGAACCGTCGGCAAAATAAGGCATATCTTCTTCCGGCAGAATACGGGATAAAACGCCTTTATTGCCGTGACGGCCAGCCATTTTATCGCCCACGGAAAGTCTTCTCTTGATGGCGATATAAACTTTAACCATTTTGATCACACCGGGCGGAAGCTCATCACTGGCCTTTATTTTTTCCATTTTCTCTTCAAAATGAGCGTTAACAAAATCAATTTTCCGCTCCAGAGAGGCAATCAGACTGGAAATCTTTTCCTCTGATCCGTCGTCCTCGGCAATGGTAATATCCTTCCAGCTGGCGTAGGGCAGATCATTCCATATTTCCTTCGTGATTTTATCGCCTTTCTTCAGGATGGTTTTCTTTTTACCATCAACAATCTTTGTTGCCGCCGTCTTGCCGACAACCAGCTTGGTTATGTCTTTCTTAATGGTTTCCGTCAGAATACGGATTTCATCATCCCGATCTTGTGTAATCTGCTCGATGGCCTCGGCTTCAATAGCCTGCGAACGCAGATCGCTCTCCGCGCCTTTTCTGGTGAAGATTTTGGCATCGACAACCGTTCCTTCCACACCGGGAGGAACACGTAAAGACGTATCTCTTACATCACTGGCTTTTTCTCCAAAGATCGCGCGCAGAAGTTTTTCTTCAGCCGATAGCTGCGTTTCACCTTTAGGCGTGATTTTACCGACCAGGATATCCCCGGGTTTAACCGAAACACCAATGCAGACAATACCGCTTTCATCCAGATTTTTGAGCACTTCTTCGCCGACGTTGGGAATATCGCGCGTAATCTCCTCTTTGCCCAGTTTGGTATCGCGGGACATTGTTTCAAATTCTTCGATATGAATCGACGTGAAGATATCGTCCTTGACCACTCTTTCACTGACCAGGATAGAGTCTTCATAGTTGTAACCGCCCCAGGACATGAAGGCAACCATGACATTTCGACCCAACGCCAGTTCACCGTTATCAATCGCCGGCCCGTCAGCCAATATATCCTTTTTGCCGACCCGCTGCCCCGTGCTGATGATCGGCTTTTGATTAAAGCACGTATCCTGATTGGATCGCTGGTATTTCGACAGATTATAAATATCAACACCGCTGTCGATGCCGTCATCTTCCATGCGATCAGCCCGAACGATGATTCGCGAGGCATCAACATTTTCCACAACACCTGATCTTCTGGCCACGACCACGGCTCCGGAATCACGGGCAACAACAGCTTCTATGCCGGTGCCCACAACCGGAACCTCCGGACTCATCAGAGGAACCGCCTGCCTCTGCATGTTGGATCCCATCAAAGCACGGTTCGCGTCATCATGTTCCAGGAAGGGAATCAACGCCGCAGCGACGCTGACGAGCTGCGTGGGAGACACATCCATCAGTTTGATTTCTTCCGGTTCAACCGAAATATAACTGCCGCCTTTTCTGACCGATATTAATTCTTCGGCAAACTTGCCGTTTTTACCAAGCGGACGATCCGCCGAAGCAATAATCTGATTTTCCTCTTCGATGGCCGTTACGAAATGAACATCGTCGGATACCCGGCCGTTTTCCACCCTGCGGTAAGGTGTTTCAATAAAACCGAATTCATTCACCCTCGCGTAGGTGCTGAGAGAAACGATCAAACCGATATTCGGACCTTCCGGCGTTTCGATCGGACAAATGCGGCCGTAGTGCGTGGGATGAACGTCACGGACTTCGAATCCCGCTCGTTCCCTCGTCAGACCGCCGGGGCCCAATGCCGACAAACGCCGCTTATGGGTAATTTCCGAAAGCGGATTGGTCTGGTCCATAAACTGAGAAAGCTGACTGGAATTGAAAAATTCATTAACGACCGCGGAAACCGGCTTCGCGTTAATCAAATCATGCGGCATCATGGTTTCAATGTCCTGCAGGCTCATTTTTTCCTTGATGGCCCGCTCCATTCGCACCAGGCCGATGCGATACTGATTTTCAATAAGCTCGCCGACGGATCGCACCCGGCGATTGCCCAAATGATCGATGTCGTCAACACTGCAGTCACCGACACCGTTTTTCAAATCGATCAGATACTTAACTGCTGATAAAATATCTTCGTTACTCAATACGGTGGTATCGGTCGGAACATTCATATGCAACTTGTAATTCATTTTCGCACGGCCGACATTCGATAAATCATAAGTTTCCGGTTCAAAGAAAAGGCTCTTGAAGAATTTATCCGCTGTTTCCGGCGTGGGAGGATTGCTGGGACGCAAACGACGGTATATTTCCATGATCGCGTCTTCGGATGTGTCAATTTTATCCAGCAACAGCGTGTCCCGGATGGAAGCGTTATCCATCTCTTCATCAATATGGATAATTTTAAATTCTTTAATGTTCTTCTCTCTGATAATTTCGAGACAATTCGCCGGCATTTCTTCATTGCAGCGGAATACGATATCACCCGTTTCCGGATCGCGAACATCCTGAGAAGGAATTTTACCGACAAGTTCATCCTCGTTCATGGCAATCCGCTTAATACCGGAGTCCATGACTCTCTTGATCAGGGGTTTGGTTAGTTTTCGCCCCTTCTTGACAATCACTTCGGAGCTTTTGGGATCCTTGACATCTTCAGGCGCTTTTTTCCCGACCAGAGAATCGTCAACCGTAAAATAAATCTTTTTATTTTCATTGATCACGGTGTTGACATTATAAAAATAATTCAGAATCAATTCCGTGGAATTGCCCAGCGCCTTCAGCAGTATGGTCACCGGCATTTTTCTGCGTCGGTCAATTCTCACGTAAAGAATGTCCTTGGAATCAAACTCCAGATCCAGCCAGGAACCCCGGATGGGAATAACTCTCGCAGAATAAATCAACTTGCCGCTGGCAACAATCTTGCCTTTATCATGATCAAAAAAGATACCCGGGGAGCGATGCAGCTGATTAACAATGACCCGTTCCGTTCCGTTAATGATGAAAGTGCCGTTTTCCGTCATGAGCGGAATTTCACCGAAGTAAACTTCCTGCTCTTTGATATCGCGAATCTGCTTCGTTTCCGTCGCTTCTCCATTCCCTTTGCTTTCCGCCGGACGGTCAGCCTCAAAAACGACCAGCCTGACCACGATCTTCAAAGGCGCGGCGTAGGTCATTCCTTTCTGGACACATTCCTTTACATCATACCGGATGTCACCAAGCTTATAACTCACAAACTCCAGAGAACATTTCCCGCTAAAATCGGAAATGGGAAAAACGCTCTTAAAAGCGCCCTGCAAACCGAAATTACTCCGTTTTGCCAGGACGATGTCCTTCTGGAGAAATTTCTCGTAAGATTGAGTCTGAATATCAATCAGATTGGGAATATCCAGTATCTTTTTTACCTGACCAAAATTTTTTCTAAAGTCTCCCATAGCATCCTTAAAAAAATAAATTTATAGGTTTGAGATCGCGTTATTTAATCTCGACGGTGCCGCCCACTTCTTCGATTTTCTTCTTGATATCAGCGGCTTCATCTTTGGAAACGCCTTCTTTAATGGGCTTGGGAACACCCTCAACCAAATCCTTGGCTTCTTTCAATCCCAGATTGGTGATAGCGCGAACAACCTTGATCACCTGAATCTTCTCAGCGCCGAATCCTGTGAGAACAGCGTCAAATTCTGTTTTTTCTTCCGCAGGAGCGGCAGCGGCAGCGCCGGGAGCGGCAACAGCAGCCATCATCGGAGCGGCGGCGGACACGCCGAATTTCTCTTCCAATTCTTTGACCAGAGCGGAAAGCTCCAATACGGTCATTCCTTCAATAAATTTGACTACATCATCTTTCGTAATTTTATCTGACATTTTTTATTCCTTTCTGTATGTTTTTATTAGTTTAAAGATTTTTTCTTATCACAATAAGCGTTAAGCACTTGCACAAAACTTCTCGGCACGCCGCTTAAAACGGTTACGAACGATGTCGGTACCGCCGCCATGACAGAAACCAGTTTGCCCAAAAGAACCTCTTTGCTTGGCAATTCCGCAAGAACGGTAAGATCAGCCTTGGTTAAAAGCTTCTTATCCAGTACGCCGACCTTGATTTCCAGTTCGGGATTTTTTTTGGCGAAATCAATCAGAGCCTTGGCCGGCGCCACCGGGTCTTTATAACTGAGCACGACGGCGACGGGCCACTTGAAATGATCGGCAAGAATGCTGAAATCGGTGCCGTCGGAAGCAATTCTCAAAAGAGTATTCTTCACAACTTTCCATTCGGCATCGGACTTGCGCAACTCATTTCTCAAAGCTTCCATTTTTTCGACATTCATCCCGCTAAAACTGGTCAGAATACCTAAATTAGCTTCTTTGAGTTTCTTTTGGAGTTCGGATACGATTTGTTCCTTAGTTTTCCGATCCAATCTATCAGCCTCCTTTCAAAATTATTTTGTTTCCTGAGGCCGGAGAATTAAGCCACATACAGAATCACGGGTATCAACCCACCGCTATTCGCGGAATTGTTCGACTTACAAATTTCAACGTGTGACCTTTAGGTTATACACTTCGTTTTTGAAATTTAAGTCTCACAACAAAAAAACGGTAACCATGACCATATTCCGATTCCCGTTTTACAAAAATTGTCTACCTTTATCAAAAATAAAGTAACTCTTTTTATTCCACGAGTCTCGGCAGGCCGTCTTGCGTTTAAACGTCTGTACCTGCTGTCTTCGACCTTATCACAAATTTCAAACAACTCCCGATAATACTAAACAGCCTTAATATCGAGAGGATCAATTCTCACACCAACACCCATCGTGCTGGAAATGGAAATGCTTCTAACATAAGTCCCTTTGCTTGACGCGGGCTTTAACTTGATGATGGTTTCCAGTAAAGCGCCGACGTTGTCTTTCAATTTTTCGGCTCCGAAGGACACCTTACCCACCGGGGAATGAACAATGCCTGCTTTCTCCACACGGAATTCAACCTTGCCGGCTTTTAATTCCTTGACCGCGTTGGCTACTTCAAAAGTCACCGTACCCACCTTGGGATTGGGCATTAAGCCGCGGGGACCTAAAATCTTGCCGATCTTTCCCACGGAACCCATCATATCCGGCGTAGCGATGACCCGATCAAACTCCATCCATCCGCCTTTGATTTTTTCAATCACCTCTTCGTTGCCTACCAAATCCGCACCGGCGTCTAAAGCTTCTTTTTCCTTTTCACCTTTGGCAAAGACCAGGACTCTGACTGTTTTCCCCAATCCGTGCGGCAGAACCACGCTGCCCCGCACCATTTGATCGGCATGAGCGGGATTAACTCCCAAACGAATCGCCGCATCCACGGTTTCGTCAAATTTCGTTCCTGCCGCCGATACGACAATTTCCGCAGCCTCTTTCAACGAGTATTTCTTGCCCGGCTCGACTTTAGCCTTTGCCGCCAATATACGTTTGCCTCTTCTTAACATGATCAAACCTCTTTATTTATTAACCTGTAATTTCTATTCCCATTGACCTTGCCGTACCGGCAATAATATTTATCGCGCCTTCAATATTCACGGCGTTTAAATCCTTGTATTTTAATTCGGCGATCTCCTTGACCTGAGCGGCAGTCACCGAGCCCACCTTATCCCGTTTGGGATCACTGGCCCCCTTGGCAATTTTAGCCGCCTGCTTGAGCAATACGGAAACCGGAGGAGTTTTGGTTATAAAAGTAAATGACCTGTCGGCATAAACCGTAATCACTACCGGAATGATCATGCCTTCCTGGCTTTGTGTCATGGCGTTATAAGCCTTGCAGAATTCCATGATATTCACGCCATGCTGACCTAATGCCGGACCGATCGGAGGAGAAGGAGTTGCCTTGCCCGCCTTGATTTGTAATTTAATGTTCGCAATAATTTTTTTTGCCATATCGAATCACCCTGATCTGAATTTTAATTACCTATTCGGCCAATATTAACATCAACCCTGTGTTACCTGAATGAAATCCAATTCCACAGGTGTCGGCCGGCCAAAAATGCTTACAATAACTCTTAACTTGCTTTTTTCCGGTTTTAACTCATCAATGATGCCGTCAAAATTCGTAAATGGTCCGTCAATGATCCTGACATGATCACCGACATCAAATTTGAATTTGGGCTTGGGCTTTAAAGTCCCCTCATCAATTCTGGATTTCAAATTTTCCACATCTTTGTCGGGAATGGGGGACGGTTTATCCTTGCTGCCGATGAAACCGGTCACTTTCGGAGTATCTTTAACCACATGCCAGGCTTCGTCATTCATTTCCATGCGGACAAGGATATACCCGGGGAAAAATTTGCGCTTGGAACTTTTCTTTTCTCCGGATATCAGTTCCACGACATCTTCCTCGGGAATCAGGATATCGGAGAAATAAGTTTGAGTACCCGTTGTCTTAATTCTCTCCTCAAGACTTATTTTGACCTTGTTCTCATATCCGGAATAAGTATGTACGACGTACCATTTAAAAGCCATGTTTTTAACCCAAAATTAATTTAATTGCCTTAGCCAAGGCAAAATCAATGATACCCAGAATCAAAGAAACAATAAAAACCAGAACGATGACCACTGCCGTAGAAGCCAAGGTTTGTTTGGGAGTCGGCCAGGTGACTTTCTTTAACTCCATCTTGGCATCTTTAAGAAACTGAGAAATCTTTTGAATTGTTACCTTTATTTTTTCTTTTATTTCTTCCATTGAATAATCCTTCAAAAACAGGAAAAAATGGCAGGCCAGGAGGGACTTGAACCCCCAGCATCCGGATTTGGAGTCCG
>CAZIJZ010000009.1:35433-73707 GCA_964539765.1 uncultured Smithella sp. | reverse complement strand
GGCTGATCATCCTCTCAGACCAGCTAACCATCATAACCTTGGTAGGCCATTACCCTACCAACTAGCTAATGGTACGCGGACTCATCCTTCAGCAAAAGCATGTAAACAGAAGCCTTCTTTGATCCCAATCTCCGGGGAAATCGGCATATTATCCGGTATTAGTTCACCTTTCGGTAAGTTATTCCAGACTAAAGGGTAGATTATCCACGCGTTACTCACCCGTGCGCCACTTTACTCATCGGCCGAAGCCAACTTTCTCGTACGACTTGCATGTGTTAGGCACGCCGCCAGCGTTTGTTCTGAGCCAGGATCAAACTCTCCAGTTTTAATCCTAGAAGAAAGATTACTCTTTCTTTTTTCTCGCGTTATATCTCAAATAAAATTTGTTTGGACCCACAAATTCATTTTCCCACTATTCAATTTCCAAAGAGCCATATATTAAAAGATTCCGTACTTAAAAACTTAAGCACTCAGATTCTTTTGTCAAGCTTTCAAAAAACCCTTGTTCAACCAGTTACAATTGGAAGTGTCCGACAACAACGATAAAAAAATCGGTTAACTTATTGAAGTTTTCAATTACATCCAAAACAACTCTGTGATGAACAGAAGACGCTTTCTACTCTCTCTTTTAAGATGTGTCAAGAAAAAAATTAATTTATTTTAAAATTATTCATGAATATTTTTTTTCTTTTAGATTACAATATCTTACATGAATATTTCTTTTTCAAAGAAGGCTTGTATCGAAAAACCATCAATTGCTCTTTTGTACTACGCTGTAATGGTAGCACAGCGTTGATAAATATACAACAGCAACTTTTTTATTTGCAAATACAAGGCATTATGCAATACTAATTTTATGTGAACAATCTTTTTTATTCATAATACAGGGAGTTTCATTATGAAGAAATCGTATATTCTATCCCTCGATCAGGGAACCACCAGCTCACGCGCCATTATTTATGACAGCGATGGAACCGTCGTCAGCACGGCTCAGAAGGAATTTACGCAAATCTATCCGAAAGCAGGTTGGGTCGAACATGATCCGATGGAAATCTGGGGATCGCAAAGCGGCGTGGTCAGCGAAATCCTGGCCACGACCGCCATCGCGCCGGAGGAAATAGCCGCCATCGGCATCACCAATCAACGCGAAACAACCGTAGTGTGGGAAAGAAAAACAGGGAAGCCTGTTTACAACGCCATTGTCTGGCAGTGCCGCAGAACGGCGGAAATATGCGATGAACTCAAGGCAAGGGGTTTGGAAAAATATATCAGAGAAAATACAGGACTGGTTCTGGATGCGTATTTTTCCGGCACGAAAGTAAAATGGATACTCGATCATGTGGAAGGCGCCCGACAAAAGGCGAAGGACGGAGAACTGCTTTTCGGCAATATCGATACGTGGTTAATCTGGAATTTGACCAAAGGAAGAGTGCACGTTACCGATTACAGCAACGCTTCCCGAACGATGCTGTACAATATCAAAAAACTGCAATGGGATAAAAAAATTTTGGAAGAGCTGGATATACCTGAATCCATGCTGCCGGAAGTCAAACCTTCCAGCGCTGTCTATGGTTATACGGATGCCAGACTATTCGGCGCGGAAATACCGATCGCCGGAGACGCCGGTGATCAGCAGGCGGCTCTTTTCGGCCAGGCCTGTTACACACCGGGAATGGCCAAGAATACTTACGGCACGGGCTGTTTCATGCTGATGCTCACCGGCGAAAAACTGGTGCATTCAGACAACGGTCTTTTGACCACCATTGCCTGGGGAATCAACAATAAAGTGGAATACGCTTTGGAAGGAAGTATTTTTGTCGCCGGCGCCGCGATTCAATGGCTTCGCGACAGCATGAAATTGATCTATGACGCAAAGGACTGCGAATATTTCGCCACCAAGGTTGAGGACTCGCTGGGCGTTTATGTGGTTCCCGCCTTTGTCGGACTGGGCGCGCCCTACTGGGATATGTATGCACGCGGCGCGATCCTGGGACTGACGAGAGGTACAACCAGAAATCACATCATTCGCGCCACGCTGGAATCCATCGCCTATCAGACCCGCGATGTTCTGGATTTGATGCGCAGTGAATGCGGGTTTGATCTATGTGAACTGCGCGTCGATGGCGGTGCCGCTGCCAACAATTTCCTGATGCAGTTTCAGTCGGATATGCTGGGCGTTCCCGTCGAGCGGCCGGAAATTATCGAAACCACGGCGATGGGTGCGGCTTACCTCGCAGGACTCGCGGTCGGCTTCTGGAAGGATCAATCCATGATCGCTCAAAGACGCAAAGTTGATCGCCGCTTTAATCCGGCGATGCACGATGATAAACGCGAAAAACTTTACGGAAACTGGAAGAAAGCGGTAAAGCGAGCGATGAAATGGGAAGAAGAATAAATTATGTTCAACGTTCTATGTTCTATGTTTAGGACTTCATGATTAAAACGGATGTGATTATCATCGGCGGCGGAGCGACCGGTTGCGGGATTGCGAGAGATCTGGCATTGCGCGGCATTCCGCATTGTCTTGTGGAGAAGGGAGATTTTGCCGCCGGCGCGACCGGCGCGTGTCACGGTCTTCTGCACAGCGGAGGAAGATACGCCGTCACTGATCCGGTAGCGGCCCGGGAATGTTATGAGGAAAATCTTATTCTCAGAAGAATCGGCAGAAAATGCGTGGAGCAAACCGGCGGATTGTTTGTACGACTGCCCGGCGACTCCAAACGCTTTCGGGAGATATTTCTGAGAGGATGTGAAGACGTAGGTATTCCCACCGAAGTCATTTCCTCGACCCGGGCCATCGATCTGGTTCCCAATCTGAATCCGGAAATCGAAGAAGCCATCATTGTTCCCGATTGCTCGATCGATCCGTTCCGACTGTGTATGCTGAACATTCGCACTTCCGAGCTGCGCGGCGGCATTATTTATACCCGGCACAAGGTTACGGAAATTATCAAGTCCCACGGGCGCTGCACCGGCATCAAAGCTGTCGATCAGGCCACCGGCGAAGTCAGAGAAATCCACGGAAACATCATCGTCAACGCCACCGGTGCATGGGCCAATAGGGTTGCGGCACTGGCCGGCAGCGAAGTGCCCATGACGCTGGTCAAAGGTTCGCTGGTGATCACCAACCACCGGTTAACCAACATGGTCATCAACAGACTGCGTCAGCCATCGGATGGAGACATCATCGTGCCGAACGAGGCTGTCTGTCTGGCCGGAACAACATCGCTGGCCATTGAGGATCCCGATCATCTGGACATGGAATCACCGGAAGTGGATACCATCATCGGTGAGGCGGGCCAGATGATTCCTCATTTTAACGCCACCAGAATTATCAGAGCCTTTTCCGGCGTCCGGCCGCTACTCAAATCAAAAAAGGCGGACAGCCATGAAATTTCACGCGGGTTCCAGATCATCAATCATGAAAACGGACTTTACAGTATTGTCGGCGGTAAGCTTTCTACATTCCGGTTAATGGCCGAGAAAACGGTCGATACCATCATGGCTTTATTTAATCTGAAAAAGCCCTGCGAAACTGCCGAAATCCCGCTGGACGGTCAGGAGGAGCTGAGCGGCTATCCCCTTTCCAAACGGCTCGCGGACATGAAAAACATTGTTTGCGAATGCGAACTGGTCACCCGAAATTACGTGGAGAACATCATCAGACAGACAGGCACCAGAAACGTGGGGGATATCCAGCATCGGACGCGTCTGGGCATGGGACCCTGTCAGGGCGGTTTCTGCACTTTTCGGGCGCTGGGCATTATGAACGATATGAGTGTCATATCACCGGAGCAGTCCATGGAAATGCTGCGCGGATTTCTCCAGCGACGCTACAAAGGAATAAGACACGCTCTCTGGGGAGATCAGCTTCGTGAAGAACAGCTCGTCGAATACATCTATCTGGGCATCCTGTCCATGGAGAAACCGCAATGAGTGTTACCGAATATGATGTCGTGATCATCGGTGCGGGAGTGGCGGGACTCACCGCCGGAGCGCTCCTTGCCGAACGCGGTTTCAGAGTCTCTCTGGTCACGAAGGGAGAACCGACCGCCTGCCTTTCCACCGGATGCATCGATCTCTGTTCTCAAAACAACAATCCATTGTCGGGTATTAAAAATCTTCCTCACGAGCATCCGTACAATCTGGTTCCTGAAGAAATGATCAGAGAATCGTTGCATCGTTTTCAATCAAACATGAATGATGTGGGATTGCCCTACATCGGATCGCCCGATAAAAACCGCTCGGTTCTTTCCGCACTGGGTACATCAAAGCTTTCCTGCCTTATCCCTTCAACCATGGCGGCAGCGCCGCAGGAAAACAATAATGGCAGCATCCACATTATCACATTCAAGGGGTTGAAGGATTTCTATCCGGGTTACATCGTCTCCCGCCGCGGCAACACGAAATTTTCGGTTTATGATGCGGGCGTTTCCACCACCATGAGTCTCGCATCCCGTTTTGAGGAAAAAGAATTCTTCGAAAAATTTATTGCCTGGCTGGAAAAACAAAATATCAGCGAAGAGATGTTTGCTTTCCCCGCCGTATTGGGAATGGAATCGGCAACCGATATCGTCAGCACAATATCCACACTTACCCGAAAGCCGGTCTTCGAAATCCCAACCATTCCTCCTTCCATGCCCGGCCGAAGACTATTCAATGCGCTGAAGAAAAATTTTCGTCAAAAAGGCGGGGTTATTTACTGGGCCTGGCCGGTTTCAGGAACAGAGAAGACGGGCTCGGTTATTGAAGCGGTCTCGACAAACTCCGCAGGACGGCCCAACAGCATCAACGCCAGAGCATTTATCCTGAGCACCGGTTCTTTCGTCGGCGGCGGCCTGACCGCCACGCGCGAAACCATTGAGGAAAATGTTTTTGATCTGCCGGTGCACATCCCCGGCCCCCGGGAGACCTGGTTCGATAACGATTATTTTTCACGAAATCACGGTATTGGCAAAGCCGGAATTACGACCGATGCATCGATGCGTCCGCTGGATTCCCCCTGGAAAAATATTTTTGTCTGCGGCAGCATTCTTGCCAACGCGGAAGTTCTGAAAAACGGCTGCGGTCACGGTCTGGCCCTGGCGACAGCCCACGCCGCCGCCCAATCCTGCTCGGAGTACCTGTCTCATGAATTATGAACATTGCATCCGCTGCACGATTTGTGTGGAGAACTGTCCCGTATTCCGGGTGAACCCGGATTTCCCGGGCCCGAAACAGGCCGGTCCCGACGCCCAGCGTTTTCGTTCGGAAAGAGAGAGGGCCGAAGATGACTGGGTGCTTTTGTGCAGTCAGTGCAAACGCTGCGAGATGGCCTGCCCCTGCGGAGTTGAGCCGGCTCAGATCATTCTGAAAGCTCAGCAACGATACGGCAATGAGCATCCGCAAACACCGGCGCATCTGCTTTTTGCCAACAATTATTATTTAAGCGCACTTGGTTCCCTTACGGCACCGATCGCCAATCTGGCAGCCTCCACCAAACTCGGAAAAATAATTTTTCAGAAAATGGGAATTGCAACTTATCTGCCCTTCCCCAAATTCAGTTTCCGGACGATGCGCAATGAAAAGAAATTGTTGAATAAAGGGAAAAAGAAAGTCGCTTTTTTCCACGGGTGTTTCATCAATTTTTACCGCCCCGATATCGGCAGAAAAATTATCCGTTTGCTGGCATCAATGAATGTTGACGTTGTTCTCCCGCCCCAGTGGTGCTGCGGTCTTCCCGCATTGGGCAACGGGAACCTGTCTCTGGCCAGATATTTCGCGCGGAAAAATGCCGAATCATTATCCAACTACATCGATGCCGGTTATGACATTGTTTATACCTGCACGTCCTGCGGCCTTTGTCTCTTGCATGATTATCCCGGTATTCTCGAAATACCGCAGGGTAAGAAAATCGCTGAAAACAGCTATGACCTGCACGAATATATCATCAACCTCATGGACGAGGGATACGTCAAACCTCAATTCAGAGCGATAAACCGCAAAATAGCATATCATATCCCCTGTCACCTGCGGGCGATGGGCATCGGTTATCCGGCCCAAAAGCTGATGTCCCAAATACCCGGACTGGAACTTGAAGTTCTCGACGAATCCTGCTGCGGACTCTCCGGCAGTTACGGATTTAAAAAAGAAAACGCTCCCACGGCCATTCAAATCGGCAACCGGGCCGTTTCGTTGATCAGGAAAACGCAAATGGAAAATATTGTCTCCGATTGCGGCTCCTGCCGGATGCAACTGGGAGAACTCTCCGGCATGCCCGCTTTCGACCCGGCGGAAATACTCTTCGATTCAGTGCTATCCGCAAAAAGTCAGGAAAACTTTCACACTGACCAATGACTTAACCTGTGATATAAATATCGGGAACAAGTATAACACACCGGTTAAAATAATTCGCCGGCACCTTGGATGTGAGATTAACAGATCAACCACTTTCATTAGGAATCGCAAAAGTAATGACTCATAAAATTCTGATTGTCGATGATGAAAAGGATATCGTGGATCTCATCTCTTATAATATGGAGAGAGAAGGATTTTCTGTTGCCAAAGCCTACGATGGCGAATCAGCCCTGCAAACCATCAGGACACAAAAGCCGGATCTGATCATTCTTGACTTGATGTTGCCGAAACTGAACGGACTTGATGTCTGTCGGAACGTTCGACGGAATCCGCAGACCGCTGCTCTGCCGATTATTATGCTCACAGCCAAAGGTGATGAAATTGACAAAATAATCGGACTGGAAGTCGGTGCCGATGATTATGTAACCAAACCATTCAGCGTAAAAGAACTGATCGCCAGAGTTCGCAGTGTTTTACGACGTTTCAAAGAAAGTGAAAAGGCTGCAGAGGCAGAAGAGTTCACGCACAGAGGACTGAAAATAAATTACACGTCTTGTCTTGTCTCGGTTGATGGAAAAGCAGTCACGCTCAGTCCGACTGAATTAAAACTTCTTTTCTTTTTGTCACGCCATCCCGGTCGTGTCTATTCGAGAAATCAGATTATTGATCACGTCTGGGGCGATGAAACGTTCATCACCGATCGTGCCGTTGATGTTCACATCCGGCGACTGCGTTCCCAGATCGAAAAAGATATTGAAAATCCTTATTATATTCAAACGGTTCGCGGCTTCGGATATAAATTTGCCGATGCTCAATAAGTTTTCGTTTACCCGCTCGTTTTTTTTCTCAAACTGTCTTTTGTCTGTCATCAAACTGTAATATTTATCCTGTAAATTAACGCCAAATTAAAAAATCAGGAGGAAAGTTTTATGTTACACATTTTCAAGAAATTATCCCTGGGGTTAGCCGCTTGTGCGCTGATGACAGGTGTTTCATTTGCCGGTTCATCCATTGTCATCAAGGGCTCAACAACGGTGTTGCCTGTCGCTCAAGGCACACTGGAAGCTTTTATGAAAAAAAATCCCCAGGTACAGATGTCTCTTTCCGGCGGCGGCTCCGGAGAAGGGATTAAAGCGTTAATCGATAAGACGGCACAAATCGCCACGTCATCCCGCGAAATCAAAAAAGAAGAAGTCGACCTGGCCAGGACAAAAAATATTAAACCGGTCGCCCATGTTGTCGCCCATGACGCGATTATCCCGATTGTTCATCCGAAAAATAAAGTCAGTAATCTGTCCATCGATCAGCTCAGTCAGATCTATCAGGGTAAAATCACCAACTGGAAAGAAGTCGGCGGCGATGATCTGAAGATTGTGGTTATTTCCCGGGATTCTTCTTCCGGCACTTTTGAATCATGGGATCATTTTGTCATGAAAAAAATAAAAGTGACGCCGAGAGCGCAGATGCTGGCTTCCAACGGGGCCATTGTTACGGCCATCGCCAAAAATCGATATGCCATCGGGTATCTCGGCATCGGGTATCTCAACAAAAGTGTGAAACCTTTGAAGGTCAATGGCGTAACCGCTTCCGTGCAGACGGCCCTGTCCAAAGCATATCCGCTGTCCCGAGAACTTTATATGTACACGAACGGTGACGCTAAAGGTGATGTCGCAAAATATCTCTCTTTTGTCAAATCACCGGAAGGACAGCAAATTGTCGTCAAAGAGGGATTCGTGCCCCTGATCAATGAAAAGAAATAGGTAAAAAATGACCGTGAAAAGCACAAATGACAAAAAGAAAGTCTTGTTTGTTTGCACACACAATGCGGTCCGTTCTCAGATGGCTGAAGCGCTGTTAAACAAAATTTACGGGGATCGTTACACGGCCTTCAGCGCCGGTTCCGATCCCACGCAAATTGATCCTGTTGTGATATCCGTCATGAAGGATATGGGCATCGATCTGGATCATTCACGTTCTAAAGGATTAGATTTTTTTAAAGATTATGCCTTTGATTATATTGTGACCGTCTGCGATCATGCTCAGGAATCATGTCCGTATTTTCCAGACTGGGATGTACACCTTCACAAAAGTTTTTCCGATCCGTCCAGGTTTCAGGGACCGGCTGATGACAAAATTAAAGCATACAGAAAAACACGCGATGAAATAAAAACCTGGATAGAAAAAGAATTTAAATAAGAAATCGGGGAACAAATCGTGACCAGACACATTAAAGAAATTATCATCAAATACATCTTTTTTCTATTTTCGTTGGTGTCCATTATTGTGCTGGGACTGATAGTTTTTTCTCTGTTCCGCGAAGGGCTTCCCTTATTCGGCAAAATATCCGTAAAAGATTTCATTTTCGGTTTGGAATGGTATCCGACGTATGACCCGCCGTCTTTCGGCATCTTCCCGCTGATCGTCGGCTCATTGATCGTTACCCTTTTATCCACTTTCATCGCTGTGCCGCTGGGCGTATTGGCCGCCATTTACATTTCCGAAATCGCGCCGCAGAAAATCAAGATTATTCTTAAATCCGTTATTGAACTTTTGGCCGGTCTGCCTTCCGTTGTTTTGGGATTTTTCGGCATGGTGATTGTAGCACCCTGGATGCAGGATACTTTTGATTTGCCTACGGGTTTAAATATTGTCAACGCGTCGGTGATTTTGGCTCTGATGGCCATTCCCACGATATCCAGTATCTCCGAAGACGCGCTCTACGCCGTGCCGCGGGAATTCAAGGAAGCATCGTACGCACTGGGCGCCACAAAGTTTGAAACCATTACCAGAGTCATTCTCCCGGCCGCCCTGTCCGGTATTTCCACGGCGGTGATGCTGGGAATGGCCCGGGCCATCGGAGAGACGATGGTTGTGTTAATGGTTGCCGGCGGAGCCGCGGCAATTCCGGAGAGCCTGTTTGATTCAGTACGCCCGATGCCGGCAAGTATTGCCGCGGAAATGGGAGAAACACCTTTCCGCAGTCTTCATTATCAGGCTCTGTTTGCCACCGGCATTGTTCTGTTTTGCATGACGCTGGTTTTTAATCTGATTGCCGATTATGTCTCGCACAAGTTCCGACAGGTCGGATCGGGAACACTTTAAACATTATGACGATAAACGCATTAAGAATGAATTCCATGACGTGGCGATATTTTAAGCAAAGTGTCTTTTTTGCGACGGTGCGGGCCTCTGCTCTGATGATCACACTGGCACTGGGTGGAATAATATTTTACATCCTGATCAACGGTATTTCCGTTATTAACTGGGATTTCATAACGAAGCCTCCGACGGATGCCATGACGAAAGGCGGTATCATGCCGGCCATTCTCGGCACGATTTACCTTACGCTGGGAGCGATTGCGATTGGCTTGCCTTTGGGTATCATGTCGGCCATTTATCTTACCGAATATGCCAAACAGGGCAGAGTCGTTCGTATAATAAAAATAGGCATCAATTGCCTTGCCGGCGTTCCCTCTGTCGTTTTCGGGCTCTTTGGCCTGGGTTTTTTTGTCATATTCTTAAAGTTTGGATCGAGCATCTTATCCGGTTCTCTGACTCTGGGCTTTTTGATTCTGCCGACAATTATCGGAGCGTCGGAAGAAGCCCTCAAGGCCGTACCGCAAACTTTTCGTGAAGCATCGTTATCTCTGGGCGTTTCGAAATGGCAGACGATTTTCAGAATAGTATTACCGAATGCTTTGCCCGGCATTTTGACCGGATCCATTTTAGGAATCGGCCGCGCCGCCGGCGAAACGGCACCCATCATGTTCACGGCCGCCGCTTTTTTCACATCAAAGTTGCCGTCTTCAGTCTTTGACGAAGTCATGGCGCTGCCGTATCATATTTACGTGCTGGCCACGGCCGGCACAAACATCGAGGCCACGCGCCCCATCCAATACGGGACCGTGCTGGTTTTAGTGGCCGTGGTTCTGGGAATTGACTTGATTGCGATCATTATTCGCAGCTATATGAGAAGAAACAAAAGGTGGTAAGCATGAAATCCGATATCATTACGTTGAAGAATGTCAATTTTTATTACGGCCCGACGCGTGCCCTGACGGATATTTCAATGAAATTTGTAAAAAATAAAGTCACCGCGCTTATCGGTCCCTCCGGGTGCGGCAAGTCCACGCTGTTGAGACTTTTAAACCGGATGAACGATCTGATTGACGGCACAAGCGTTGAGGGGGAAATTATTTTTGAAGATAAAAATATCTATGCGCCGGACGTCGATCCCGTGGAAGTCCGACGCAAAATCGGCATGGTCTTTCAGAAACCTAATCCTTTTCCCAAAACGATTTACAATAATATTTCCTACGGGCCGAAGTTGACCGGCATAGGCGCAGGCCAGATGGATGCGCTGGTCGAACAAAGTCTCAAGCAGGCCGTTCTCTGGGATGAGGTCAAGGACATTCTGAATAAATCGGCCATGAATCTTTCCGGCGGACAGCAGCAGCGGCTATGCATTGCCCGTGCGCTGGCGATGAAACCGGATGTTTTATTGATGGATGAACCGACGTCCGCACTCGATCCCATTTCCACGGCAAAAATCGAGGAGTTGATTGAGGAGCTGAAAAAAGATTATACTATTATTATCGTTACGCACAACATGCAGCAGGCGGCAAGAATTTCCGATGAAACGGCTTTCTTTTATCTGGGAAATCTTGTCGAATATAATAAAACGGAGAAAATATTTACCAATCCGGATGTAAAACAGACGGAAGATTATATAACGGGAAGATTCGGCTAAGAACCAACGGGAGGAATCATGGAAGAAAGAAAGCATACGAGTTCTCATTATGAAATGGAACTGCAGGAGATAAAAAACAACCTGATTTATCTCGGCGCGCTGACAGAACGGGCTATTCATCTGGCCATGCAGTCTCTAACCGACAGAAATACGGAGATGGCCAAAAATGTCATCGCCGATGATTATGAAATTGATAAAATGGACAAGGACATTGAGGAGAGATGCATCAAGATGCTGGCTCTGCGCCAGCCGACGGCAATAGATTTAAGATTTATAACCACGGCGATAAAAATTACCGGACACCTGGAAAGAATCGGTGACATGGCCGTCAATATTGCGGAAAAAGCCGTCCAACTCAATCAGGAACCCAGACTCAAACCTTATATCGATTTGCCCAACATGTCTTCCATCGTGGAAAAGATGGTTGCAAAAGCGCTGGATTCTTTGATTAAAAGGGATTTGCAGCTTGCCGAGGAAGTCAGGCAGATAGAGCAGGAGGTTGATGATCTCAATGAACAGATTTTCCGCGAGCTTCTGACTTTCATGATGGAAGATTCCAAATCCATCCACCGGGCTTTGCTGATCATGCACGTATCGAAGAATCTGGAACGCATTGCCGATCATGCCCAGGGCATTGCGGACATGGTCACTTATATGATAACCGGAGAAAACGTTCGCCATTTGGAAAAAGAAACGAACGAAAAGGATGCCGTGTGAAAAAAAATCTTTTTTACAAAATTTTTTTCAGCTACCTCGTTATTATCTGTCTGTCCTTTTTTCTCCTGGACATCCTGATGCGCGACGAGATCAAAAGTGTTCTGACTTCCCAGATTGAAGAAGAATTATTCTCCTATAGCGGACTTCTCAAATTGGCTTCTCCGGAGAAATCTTCCGATAATATTCAACAGATCGCAAAGATTTCAGATTGCCGGATTACGCTGATTGACGCCAGAGGCAAAGTTTTCGCAGATTCGGAAAAAGATCCGGCTCTTTTGGAAAATCATTTAAACCGCCCGGAAGTACAGGAAGCAAGACTTAAAGGGAAGGGTAAATCCGTCCGGTTCAGCAATTCCATCGGAACGAACATGCTCTATGTCGCCGTGGCGGTTAAAGACGTCGATCGAATTACCGGATATATTCGTCTGGCCCGGCCTCTCTATGCCGTGCAAAATGTCATCAGCAAGGTCTATCAGTATATCCTTCTGTCAATATGCATTGTGGCCGTTATTGCACTTCTTATCGCCCTGTTCTTTTCCTTCCGTCTGTATGAGCCGATAAAAACGATGGAGCAGTTTACTGAGAAACTGCGCAAGGGAGAACCTGTCGGGACCATCATTCTGGATACGGCAGACGAGACAAAAACGCTTGCCGAGAATATCAATTATCTCGTGGAAGAACTTAGGAATAAAATCCGGATAGCCCATGAAGAAAAAAGCAAGCTGATGACGGCTTTCACCAGCATGAATGAAGGCGTGCTGATTATCAATCAGCAGGATTCGATTGAATTCATCAGTCCCGTGTTGAGCAATATGCTTGCCGTTCAATACGGCAATGTCGGCGGCAAGACACTGATGGAGGCTTTCCGCAGTGTCGATTTGCAGAAAGCTTTTCAGGAATTCAAACAAACGCGCTCGAATGTGTCCCGTGAAATTATTCTGGGCGGCATGGAGCCGTTCATCATGAGCGTCAGCATTTCCGCTATTCATGACCATCCCGACGAAGAAAAAACGATGATTGTCTTTCACGACGTGACGAGACTTAAAAAGCTCGAACAGATTAAAATGGATTTCGTCGCTAATGTCACCCACGAAATCAGGACGCCGCTGACGGCAATTATCGGCTATCTCGAGACGATCAAATCCGGCGCGATCAATAATATTGAGGAAACGAAAAAATTCATCGACGTGATGTTGAGACAGTCCGAGAGACTCAACCGCCTGGTTGAGGATTTGCTGACCATATCGAATATTGAAATGAAAGAAGCCGTTCTTACCTTCGAAAAAGTTTCGCTCAATGCGGTAATCAATAATGTGATTTCCCTGATTCAGTCGAAGGCCGGTCAAAAGAAAATCGCCGTTGAAAACCATGTGCCTGAAAACCTCCTCCCTGTTAAGGCTGACAGAGACAAACTGACGCAGATATTTGTCAATCTTCTGGACAATGCGGTTAAATTTACCCCGGACGGCGGCCTCGTTGCCATTGACGCGAAGGAAGAAGGCGCTTTTATCATAGTCTCTGTCCTTGATACGGGTATCGGGGTTCCGAGTAGTGAAATCGCCCGTCTGGGCGAGCGTTTTTATCGGGTGGACAGATCCCGCTCACGCGAACTGGGCGGTACGGGACTCGGCTTATCCATCGTCAAGCATCTGATGATTGCCCACGGCGGCAGGATGGAAATCGAAAGCCAGCTGGGTAAAGGCACAAAAGTATCCTTATTTTTCCCTGTTCAGAAAGATTAATATTTTTAACAGAAACCATTAATCTAAAACATGAAGGTAAGGATGACGAATCATGAAACGCGGCCGGTTATGATGTCTCCATCATCAAACATTTCATGACCATGCCTAACGGCAAAAAACTCGACAGGTTTTGTTCGAACGGAATCATCTACGGCTAACGGCAGAGTCAGGAAAAATTGGCGGCCCCGTTGCAGCCGGATTGAAAAAGCCTTCATGGCCCGTCATGATTTTCTGGCTTTGCGGTTTTCGCTGATCAGCGCTTTCTTGGATACACCCAGATCAACAATATCCCAAGGCAGAATTTCATCAAATTCTTTTTCACGATAGACGTAAAAATCTGAATTGACGTTGACTTCTTTCAGCGCCCGCGACCAGTTTCCGTCCAGACGATTCACAGCCAGCAGGATTTCTCCAACGCGCCGGTCCCCCATCGAAAGCAACGCCTGAATATAGTTCCATTTGGGAACATCATGAATAATCCGGACCTGTTTATCTTTCCGGAAAGCAGTTTCGATTCTTTTAATCTTTTTCCCGGCAAGACCGACATCTTCCAGAGCACACCACTGAAAAGGCGTCGCCGGTTTGGGAATGAACTGATTGATGCTGAGCGTCATACGCCGAAATTTTTTCTTGCCTTCAAATCTGACGCGCACGTGATGCTGAATTTTCTTCGTGAGATCGATGATGGCGTCTATATCACGCTCTTCTTCCGTGGGAAGCCCCACCATAAAGTAGAGTCTTATATTTGCAATATCATTGCCCGCGAGTAATTCCACGGCGCGAATAATATCCTCTTCCGTGATGTCTTTTCGCAAAACATCCCTCATTTTCTGGCTCCCCGCTTCAGGTGCCAGCGCTACGGACTCGATGTTGTTTTCTTTGATCAGGTTGACGATGTTTTCGTCGATGCGGTCGATTCTCATGGAACCGAGACCGGCCTGAGCTTTACGGGCAACAATATATTCACAGATTTGTCCGATATCCGGATGATCGGAAACGGCGGTGCCGACAAGACCGATTTTATTTTTTCTTTCCAGACCGCAGTTGATCGAGTCGATAATTTCCTGAAAACCGCGGAAACGAACCGGACGATAAACAAAACTGGCCGCGCAGAAACGGCAGCCGCGGGCACAGCCGCGATTGACTTCCACCAGAAACATATCCTCCATTTCGGTGGAAGAAGCACTGATGACTTCCTGTGTGCGGAACGAACTGATGTCCCGGACATGACTTATTTTTATTTTCTCCGGCAATCCCGCTTCGCGCGGAACGACGGACTGAATTTTACTGTCTGCAGAATAGCTGACTTTGTAAAGACCGGGAACATAAATATTATGCAATTGCTTTTGCGTGTCTTTTAAAAATTTTTCACGCCGGACGTCCGACTGTCGCGCGTCTTCAAAACACCGGCAAAATTCAGGCAATGTTTCTTCCGCTTCCCCGAGGATAAATAAATCGAAAAATTCGGCCAGCGGTTCCGGATTGAGGGTCAGCGCGATGCCACCGCCCATCACCAGCGGATTTTTTTCCGACCGGTCTTCGGTCCGCAGCGGAATGCCCGACTGCTCCATAATCTTTAAAATATTCGGATAATCGTTTTCGAAAGACACGGAAAAAGCCAGAATGTCAAATTCATGAATTGATTTCTGATTTTCCAGGCTGAATATTCCCGCCGCTCCGGAAACGAATCTGGCCTCGTTTCCGGAAACGGACAGGAATGCCCTCTCACAAAGAAAGGAAGGTTGAGCATTTAATAATTGATAAACGGTCTGGAATCCCAGGTTCGCCATGCCTACCCTGTAGTGATTGGGATAAACCAGGCAAACCGTGTTATATTCCCCCCAAATTTTTTTTATGTATCCGGTCTCTTTCTCCAGAATACTTTTATATATTTTCCTCTGCCGCCAATCCATGATGTTATCATAGCCTGAACGCAACAGTGAAAATCACGGATAACAGTGCCCCTGAATACGTCATCATATCAATCAGCCTGACGTCTTAAGAAAGTGGGAATCTGTATATCCATATTCTCTGTTTCATCACCGAGACCCACAACAGCGACTTCGCCGCTATTGAGTTTTCGTTCCCTGCGGATATAGGTCGGCGTAGCGAGATCTTCCCTCCGGAAACCGCCCAAACGGGTGACATTGCCCGGCGCTTCGATCTTCTTCCTGCTTAAATCATCATCAAAACCGGTAGCGATAACAGTAATGCGGATTTCATCCTCCATGTTCGGATCAATGACCGTGCCGAAAATAATATTGGCATCTTCGTCCGCTTCTTCCTGAATCAGGGAGGACGCTTCATTGACTTCATAGAGGCTCATGTCCGATCCGCCGGTGATATTCAGCAGAATGCCGTGCGCGCCCTGAATGGTATTATCTTCCAGCAACGGAGAGGAAATGGCTCTCTGCGCCGCCTCCACCGCCCGGTTCTCGCCGCTGGCGATGCCTGTGCCCATAATGGCCATGCCCATATTGCTCATGACGCTCCGGACATCGGCGAAATCCAGATTGATCAATCCCGGAACCAGAATCAAATCGGATATTCCCTTAACGGCCTGATAAAGAATATCATCCGCCTTTTTGAAGGCTTCCAGCAAAGACAGATTGCGTCCGCCGAGGCTCAGCAATCTCTGGTTGGGAACTACAATCAGCGTATCCACGGCTTCCCTCAACTGAGCAATGCCTTCTTCGGCCTGCTGGTTACGCTTTTTGCCTTCAAACTGGAAAGGCTTGGTCACGACGGCGATGGTCAGGACGCTGCATTCACGGGCGATTTCGGCAATCACCGGAGCCGCTCCCGTTCCAGTTCCTCCGCCCATTCCCGCAGTGATGAAAATCATGTCGGCCCCCTCCAGATAGGGCTTGATTTCATCGCGCGATTCCAAGGCGGACTGTTTCCCGATTTCCGGGTCCGAACCGGCTCCCAGACCTTTGGTAATCTGCGTTCCGATTTGAATTTTGATTGGCGCGCTGGATACGCCGAGGGCCTGCGCATCCGTATTGGCGTTGACAAAGTCAACACCCTGCAGGCAGGATGCAATCATCGTATTGACAGCATTTCCTCCGCCCCCGCCTACGCCAATCACTTTAATTTTTGCCAGATTTTCACTACATACTTCGGTTAATTCAAACATGCTCTCTCCTTCCTTTCAGAAAAATTCTGAAAACATTTTTTTCACAGTTCTGGTTATATTTCCAAACATCCCTGTTGAAGCTCCACTTAAAGCATTCTGCTTATGGCCGTAAATAATCAACCCGACGCCGATGGCGTGTGCCGGTGAGTTGACGATATCGTTCAATCCTCCGACCTTGATGGGAATGCCCTTGCGTGCCGGCATATCAAATATTTTTTCAGCCAGTTCACTGATGCCTTCCAGAAGCGACGTGCCGCCGGTCAGAACAACGCCCGCAGCCAGCAGATCTTCAAAACCGAAACGCACAACCTCATTGTAGGCCAGGTTTAAAATTTCCTCCATTCTCGGTTCAACAATCCGTCCCAGGATCTGACGGGCTACTTCACGATCTTCCCTGCCGCCCAGACTGGGGACTCTGATGGTTTCATCTTTCGGGATCATGGAGGTCATGGCGCAACCGTATTTGATCTTAATTTTTTCCGCCTCACTCAGGGGCGTGCGCAATCCGGTCGAAATATCCGACGTAAGATAATTGCCGCCGACGGGCAATATCGCCGTGTGTTTGATGCTCGATTCTGAAAAAATGGTGACGGACGTATTGGATCCTCCGATATCAACCAGCACCACACCCAGTTCTTTTTCATCGTTGCTGAGCACGGCTTCCCCGGCGGCGAGTTGCTCCAGGACAATTCCGTCAATATCCAGACCGACACGATTCACAGATTTTTCTATATCCTGAATGGCGGCAATGGCTCCCGTCACGATGTGGACTTTCGCTTCCAGCCGGACACCGGACATACCGATGGGATCTTTAATACCTTCCTGACCATCAATGACATAGCTTTGCGGAAGAACGTGCAGAATCTTTCTGCCGACAGGAATGGCGATCGCTTCGGAAGCTTCAATGACACGCTGCACGTCTTTTTCATCAACTTCCCGTCCTTTAATCGAAACGATGCTCAATGAGTTCTGACCTTTGATATGGCTGCCGGAAATCCCGACAAAAGCTGAATTGATCCGGCAACCGGACATATGCTCAGCTTCTTCCACCGCTGTTTTGATGGACTCCACCATGCTGTCAATATTAACAACGGATCCTTTTCTCATTTCCTTGGTTTGTGAGGTTCCGATTCCTATAATGTCAATACCCGTGTCGGTAACATCACCAACGATAGCAGTGGTTTTTGTCGTTCCGATATCAAGACCAACCAAAACATTGCTTCTTTTTCCCATCAGTATTTTCACCTCTTCTTTATTGATATAAATTCAACTATTTTCAGATAAGATATTGTTTACTCTTATCGCCCTCTTCTGTCTTTTCCGGAACATTATTTCTTTTCACTGTCACTTTGGAATGGTCCGATAAATCAATGCACAAATAACCGGTTTTCATGCCCCGGTTCTCCAGATCGGACAGAATTGTTTTTAATTTTTTAAGTTTATTTTCAAAATCATTCATACCGAGTTTTAAATAAAGACCGTTATCGGAAACCAGAGAAAGTCCGAACACGTTATCCACATTAATTTCCGATATCGTTCCCAAATGAGCATATTCAGGAGATTTGGAAATCTTTTGTATTAAATTGAGCGTGTTTAAAAGAAGCGGCGATCGGGTATCTTCTTTTTTTACAACACCCGTAATCACGGGAAGATCAACCTCATCGCTTTTACCCAGTCTTTTAAAAACATAACCTTTGACGTCCATCAGATAGAAATCACCGGCTTGTTTTACCAGCGCCAGAGGCACTCTCTCTCTGACGTCCAGAACCAGCTTGCCGGGAAGTTCTTTCCCGACGTATACATTTTCCACCCACTGATTCGCGCGGACACGGTGGATGACGGCGTCTTCATTTACCGCCAGGAGGTTTTGCTCCGCTTTGATATTCGCCGATGTCAGAATATCCTTTTCCGTCAATTCCTTCAATCCACGCACGGATATTTCCCGCACCTGAAAATAAGGACTGCTGATAACGAAGCTGTAAAAATAAATAAAGATTATGCTCAACAAAACACACGAACAAAGCAATATCATCGCGGTAAAAAAATCTTCGGACAAGCTCGTAAAACGGCGCCGTATCCTGTTTTGTTTTGTTTTAATTCCGGTTTTCTTGAACATTAATCTTCTCCGATAATCAAAACCTCTGTTTCCAGATCCAGGTTTTTTTCCTGTCTGACTTTGAACTGAGCCAGCTCGATCAAGGTCAGGATATCCGCAGCGGTGGCGTTGCCTCTGTTAATAATAAAATTAGCGTGCTTGGATGATATTTGCGCGCCTCCCGCGGTCATGCCCTTGAGTCCCATTTCCTCAATAATTTTCCCGGCCGGTTGCCCGGGCGGATTTTTAAAAACCGATCCGGCGCTGGGATATTCCAGGGGATGTTTTTCCTGACGCCATTGTAGAATTTCGCTGATTCTCGCTTTTATCCTGGAGCGCTCACCTTTCTCCAGTTTGAACCTGGCGCCCAGCACAACTGTTCCCGGAGAAAAATGTGTTTTACGGTAGCTGAAAGTTATGTCTCCCCTGTTTATCATTGTTTTATTTCCTGCGGCATCGAGCACTGTTACGGATTCAATGACATCCTTCATTTCTCTGCCGTAGGCGCCCGCGTTCATCCACACGGCGCCGCCGACACTGCCGGGAATACCGGCGCAAAACTCAAAGCCGGTTAGCTCTTCCGTCACTGATCGACTGACGACTTTGGCAAGCGACGCTCCCGCGTGGGCCAGAATAAACCCTCCGTTGTCTTCAGCGGGTTCGTATTGAATTGTCTTCATTCCCGTCATCAACAGTATCGCTCCTCTAAATCCGCCGTCCTTCACAATGACATTGGTTAGATTTCCCGCTAAAAAAATATTTATCTGCTTTTCCCGGAGTCTTTTTATGACTCTTTCCAGTTGATTTTCATTGTTTATAGTAATCAGGGCGTCTGTTTTGCCTCCCACGGCCAGCGATGTATGCAACAACATCGGTTCGTCATACAATATTTTCCCGGCATCACTGTCTTGCAGAATTTCCCTGATTTCATTCTTTCCGGTCATCACTTATTCTTTTCCCTGGCCACCAGTTGCTTGATGAGCGCTTCGCCTATTTTATAAATACTGCCCGCTCCGATTGTGGCAACCGTATCCTTTTCCTGAACCGTTTTTAAGAGATATTCGACGGTCGCTTCAGCACCCGGAATATATTCCACCTGTTTATGACCGGCCTTTCTGATCGCCTCGCAAAGCGCGGCAGAATGAATGCCGGCAATCGGCTCTTCGCTGGCCGGATAAATGTCATTCAGAATCAAGATGTCAACATCATCGAACGCTTTCGTAAATTCCTCAAAAAGCGCCCTGGTTCTTGTGTACCGATGAGGCTGAAAAACAACAATCAGCCTGTCCTTCCAGATTTGCCGCATGGCCGCCAGTGTCGCCTTGATTTCCGTCGGATGATGACCGTAATCATCAACAACGGTTATTTCGCCAACCCGTCCCTTGATCTCCAGACGACGCTGCACCCCGGAAAAACTTTTTAATCCTTCTTTGATCGTTGACAAATCCAGGTTCAACTCCCGGGCAACTGCTATGGCCGCCAGAGAATTATAAACATTGAACAGACCGGGAACGATTAATTCGATCTTGCCCAGTTTCTCTCCCTTATAAACAAGACTGTAACACGTTTTTCTTTTCGTAAATTTTATATCCCCGGCACTGTAATCCGCCGGGGTGTCGATGCCGTAAGTGATCATGCGCCGTTTAATCGAAGGGAGAATCGCCCGCACGTGAATGTTGTCGTTACAGAGAACCGTGCACCCGTAAAAGGGAACGATATTGGCGAATTTGAGAAACGCGTCCTTGATTTCGGCAATTCCCGGATAATAATCCAGATGCTCCCGGTCGATATTGGTGATCACGGCTATGGTCGGCGACAGTTTTAAAAACGATCCGTCGCTTTCATCGGCTTCCGCTACGATGATTTCTCCGTCACCCAACCGGGCATTGCTGCCGATACTGGCCAGCTTTCCACCGATGACCATCGTCGGGTCCAGATCACCCTGCGCCAGGATGGTGGAAATCATGGACGTGGTCGTCGTTTTGCCGTGACTGCCGGAAACAGCCACCGAAAATTTCATTTTGAGAAGTTCCGCCAGCATTTCCGCGCGCGGGATGACCGGAATATTTTTCCGGTGCGCTTCCAGAACTTCAGGATTATTTTCCTTCACCGCCGTAGAGGTGACAACGACATCGGCATTCCCGATGTTCTCCGCCGCGTGTCCGATAACGATTTTTGCGCCTATCTTCTGCAGCCGCGCGGTGGTTTCCGACGGCTGGACATCGGAACCGCCGACATTGTAACCGAGATTCACCAGAACCTCGGCAATGCCGCTCATGCCGATTCCGCCGATACCGACAAAATGGATGCATTTGACTTTGCGCTGCATCAGGCTTTTTTCCTTATCTTTTTTCATCGTTTTTTCCGTTTTCCACACACAATGTCTTTCAATTTTTGACGGCTATCAATTTCATGCACTCATCGACGATCGTTGCCGCCGCTTCACCTTTTCCCGTTTTCAGGGCGTTTTTTTCCATTAATCGCAGTCTGCTTTCATCCCGCAAAATGCCGTCAATAACGCTGAACAGGCTTTCACCGCTCAGTTCTTTTTCCGGAATGAGCACCGCAGCGCCTGCATCGGACATCGCCAGAGCATTTTTCATCTGGTGATCGTTAGCCGCCCACGGATACGGAATCAGTACAGCCGCCTTACCCGCGACTGTAATTTCCGCCAGCGACGTCGCACCGGCGCGGCAAATGATCAAATCCGCCTGCGCGTAGGCTTCGGCCATATCAACGATAAAATCCGTCACCACCGCCTGAATACCACATTGCTCATAAGCTTTCCTGACAGCCTCCATTTGCGACAGACCGGTTTGATGAACAACGCGGATTTTATTTCCCATTTTTTGCAGTTGCGGCATCATATCAACAACGCTTTTATTGATCGCCTCCGCGCCCTGAGAGCCGCCGAAAATAAGCAACTGCCGGTAATCTCCGGCAACATCTTTTTGGGCCTTTCGGGCGGTAAACGATGCCCGGACAGGATTGCCGCTGATCACAACTTTTTGACGCGGGAAGCATTCCTGTGTCTGGGCGTAGGTTACAAATATTCTATCCGCAAAGTTGCCCAGTATTTTGTTGGTCACACCGGGAATGGCGTTCTGTTCGGCAATGAACGTCGGTATCTTCATCAGATAAGCCGCCAGCACCGCAGGACCTGACGCATAACCGCCGACACCGATCACCATGTCGGGACCGAACTGTTTCAAAATAGATCTTGCCTGCCATAAACTTTTTGGAATCTGGAAAGCACTTTTCACCAATGCCTTTGTCCCCCGTCCCTTAATTCCCTCAATTTCAATGGTTTGGA
Source organism: uncultured Smithella sp. (assembly GCA_964539765.1). GTDB lineage: Bacteria > Desulfobacterota > Syntrophia > Syntrophales > Smithellaceae > Smithella. The sequence continues at coordinate 51,615 of CAZIJZ010000009.1, read as the reverse complement.
GTTCATAACCCAACCGGTTGAGCAATCGGCTTTCAATACCTCTTTTCGTTCCGATAAACAAAACCTTGGTCTGTGCATTTCTTTTCAAAAATTCCTCCGCGATGGCAATCCCGGGAAACAAATGACCGCCTGTTCCTCCTCCCGCAATTACAATCCGCATTTTTCACTCCACACAAAACCGCTAACACATTACGTTATTAAACCACTTTTATGACGTCTGCGTGGAAATATTCAGTAATATTCCCACGGCCGTCATACTCATGATAAATGCCGTTCCACCATAGCTTAAAAACGGCAGAACCAGTCCCTTCAGAGGAATAAGCCCCATAACGCCTGCAATATTAATGAACGCTTCCAGGCAAATTACCATGGTCAGACCCGAGGCCAATAAACTTCCGAAAAGATCGGGAGCTTTCAAAGCGATCCGGAAACCGCGGTAAGCAAAAAGAGCAAACAAGATGATTACCATCGTTACGCCGATAAAACCGCTCTCTTCGGCAATAATGGAAAGAATGAAATCCGTGTGCGGTTCCGGCAGGTAAAACAGCTTCTGCATGCCATCACCAATGCCCACGCCGAAGGTCCCGCCGGAGCCAAAAGAGATCAGCGACTGAATGATCTGAAAACCGGTATTATCCGCGTCTTTCCAGGGATCGAGGAAAGCGGTCAGTCGCGTCAGTCTGTATCCCTTATACAGAATCAGCGCAATGCCCAGGGGAATGAATCCCGCGATCAGAAACGTAAGATGTTTGATCTTCGCTCCCGCGATGCACAGCATGAGAAGCATGATAGTCGCGATGATCGCCGTTGTTCCAAAATCAGGTTCCAGTAGAATGAGCAGCATGACAACCGACGTAGCGGCCAGAGGGACAAGTACCCCCTTTGTAAAATTTGTTATTTGAAAAGCTTTGCGTGTCAGCAAGTGCGCCAGAAAAATCACGATCATGATTTTCACCATTTCGGTCACCTGAAAAGAAAAGCCTCCCAGATTCAGCCAGCGTGTCGCGCCTCCTCTTCTCATCCCCACACCCGGCACAAACAACAAGGCCAGCAGGACCAAAGACAGCAACATACCCGGATAAGCAATTCTTCTTAAATGCGTATACGGGATTTTTGTCATGATAATCATGGACGTAAAGCCGAGAAAAACAAACACCAGTTGTTTTTTTAAAAAAAACTGACCGTCCTTGAATTTTTCGAGCGCGATGATGGAGCTGGAGGAATAGATCATCGCCGTCCCCACGACCACCAGAAGCAAGGTGACCAGGAGCAAAATAAAATCGGGAAAATTGTCTTCTTTTTTGTACGCTGTTTCCATTTACAGATTTCCCACCACTTTCTTAAAAAAATTTCCTCTCTCTTTATAATTGGCAAATTCATCAAAACTGGCGCAACCCGGCGACAGTAAAACAACGTCACCCGGCACAGCGTCCTGATAAGCGTTTTCTACAGCTTCACGTAATGTTGTTTTTTTAACAGCCGGCACATTCCCGCCGATTAATGAGGCAATACGATCACGTGCCTCCCCGAATAAAATAATTTTTTTAGCTTTCGTGGCCAGCACAGGCTTTAAGGTTTCGAAATCGCCGTCTTTATCGCGGCCGCCCAGAAGCAAAATCACCGGCTGTGCAAAAGTCTCCAGCGCGCGCAGAACCGATCCGACGTTTGTTCCCTTGGAATCATCGTAAAATTTAACAGATTTTTTTTCTTCCACAAATTCGATGCGGTGAGGCAACCCCCGGAAATTTTCGACAGCCGGGATAATCTCCGACGGATCACATCCGCAAAAGCGAGCCGCTAAAATCGCGGCCATCACGTTCTCTACATTGTGCAAGCCGGGAAGATTGATAATCTGCAACGCATATCTCTCTTCTTCCCTATCTCTGATTTTCAACACAATGTCATTGCCCGCGATGAATATCCCTTCGGACAAAACCTTTTTTGAACTGAATCCGGCGACACGCGCCTTGACGGCATCAGCGAATCCTTCCTGTTCCTGATCCTCGGCATTAAGGATCGCAAAATCTTTTCCGGTCTGATTGGCAAAGATTCTTGCTTTGACCCGGCGATATTCATCAAAAGAACCGTGATAATTGACATGATCGCTGGTAATGTTCAAAAGAACGGCAATGAAAGGCCGGAATTGATCGATCCATTGAAGTTGAAAACTGCTGATTTCCGCCACGACAAAATCGGCATCCTGATTTTTGTCCGCATATTCAATCAACGGATTGCCGATATTTCCGCCGACAAAAACCTTCTTCCCCGACTTCTGCAAAATTTCACCCAGAAGTGTTGTGGTGGTGGTTTTACCGTTGGTGCCCGTTACCGCGATTATCGGAGTCCTGATAAACCGGTAGGCAAGTTCAATTTCACTGACAATAGCTATCTTTTTCTTTAAGGCTTCGACCAGCAATGGATTACCGGGAGGAATACCGGGAGAAGGAACAACCATATCCGCACCTTCTAAAACACCCACGCTGTTATATTCCCCGATTTCCAGCCATTTTTCACCGGCAATCCGGCCAAATCCGCCATCCCAATGGTCCGATGATTTTTCATCAGTCACCACGACCCTGGCGCCTTTTTGCCCCAGAAACCGGGTGACGGCAACGCCTGTTTTGCCCAGACCGATGACAACAATTTTTCTACCGTTAAAATCCATGTTCCCTCTAACGCAACTTCAATGTACTGATGGCCATTAAAGCCAGCAAAATAGAAATGATCCAGAACCTGACAATCACTTTCGGCTCCGCCCACCCCTTCAACTCGAAGTGATGATGCAGAGGCGCCATTTTCAAAATCCGTTTCCCTCCGGTCATTTTGAAATAACCGACCTGGAAAATTACCGAGAATGTCTCGACAACAAAGATTCCGCCGACAATGGCCAGCAGAATTTCCTGTTTGGTGATTACCGCTATTGTGCCCAACGCGCCGCCCAGAGACAGAGAACCGACATCGCCCATAAACACTTCCGCGGGATAAGCGTTAAACCATAAAAATCCGAGCCCCGCACCGACAATCGCTCCGGCAAATACCGCCAGTTCCCCCGCTCCGGAAACATGGACAATCTGCAGATAAGAAGATGTCTTTATATTTCCGGCAAAATAGGCAAAAAGGATATAGGTGGCAAAGCAGATCACGACCGGACCGATGGCCAGACCATCCAGACCATCCGTCAGATTTACGGCATTGGCCGCGCCCACAATAATAAAGGTGGAAAGCAGAACATATCCCCAACCGAGATCAGGCAATACTGTTTTGAAAAAAGGAATCGTCACCTGTGCGTTAAAACCTGGCTTTAAATAAAGAATCACGCTGACAAACAGAGCGATGATAATCTCGGCCACCAGTCTTGTTTTTCCGGAAACGCCTCGGGAGCTTTTGCCGGCCAGTTTGCTGTAATCATCGATAAAACCAATCAAACCGAAGCCAAGCGTCACCATGAGTATCAGCCAGACATACACGTCCGCCAGATTCGTCCAGAGCAAAGTGGATACAACGACCGCCAGGATAATTAACATCCCTCCCATAGTAGGAGTGCCTTTCTTCACCAGATGACTTTGCGGTCCATCATCTCTTACCTGCTGACCAATCTGCATATCCTGCAGCTTTTGAATCATCCATTTCCCAAAAATCAAACAAATCAAAAGAGCGGTGATGGAAGCGAAAATCGTCCGGAACGTTATATATCGAAAAACGTTAAAAAACGAAATCGTCGTATGTAAAGGATACAATAAATGGTAAATCAATTTAATTTACTCCCGGTTTGTTCATCGATTTACTATCCCCGTTCATTTTATCCTGGCCAAAATCTTCAAATATCTGCGCTGCGATTTTTTCCATTTTCATCCGGCGGGAACCTTTCACCAGAATCCAATCCCCTTTTTTCAAATGATCCTTCAAATAATCAGATCCGCTTTCTTCATCGGACAAATAGAAAATATTCTCAGGAGCCATTCCACCCTCCATTGCTCCCGTGGCGGTCATTTTGGAAAAATCTCCCCGGAGGAAAAGGGCATTCACACCGATGGTGGCGATCAGCATTCCTATTCTGCGATGCATTTCATCGGCCTGCTCACCCAGTTCCAGCATGTCTCCCAGAAAAACATAGGCACTGTGACCGGTCTTCAAATCTTTTAAGGTCATCAACGCTTCCCGAACCGAAGCGGGATTCGCATTGTACGAATCATCCAGGAGGAACGCTCCGTTCCGGAGTTTGCTGACTTCCATCCGCCCGCTGAAAGGACGGAAAGCGGACAGGCCTTCCGTGATTGTTTTAGAATCCATTCCGATGGCAACAGACACCGCGGCAGCGGCCATGGCATTGTACAGATGATGCAGTCCGGTAATTTTCATTTCCACTTTTTGCGCGACACCCCTGATGACCAGATTAAAATGGATTCCCTTGACGCCATTTCTTTCTATATCATTCACGGTAACGTCCGCGTTGGGACTCATGCTGAAAGTTACCTTACCGCCTCGCCATCTGTCGGCGGCAAGGACGACAGCTTCGTCGTCCAGATTGACCACGACCGTTCCTGATGATTTCATATTCAGAAACAGATCGCCTTTTTCCTCACGGACTGCGTCCATGGAACCGAAGCCTTCCAGATGAGCCGGTCCTATATTTGTAATCAAGCCAATGTCCGGATCGGCAATCTGAGTGAGCCGTTTTATTTCTCCCCGGGTATTCGTTCCCATCTCAAGAAGCATCCATTCATGTCTTTCGTTGAGACGAAATATCGTCTGCGGCAGTCCGATCAGATTGTTCAGATTTCCTTCCGTCTTTAATATGTTTTTTTTACGTCCCAGAATTGAAGCGATCATTTCCTTGGTTGTCGTCTTCCCGGAAGATCCCGTCAATCCTATGACCGGAACGGGAAATTTCTGTCTCCAGGCATGAGCGATCTCTCCCAGCGCGAACAATGTATCTGTCACCAAAATTATCGCAAACTTCTTATCGGTTTTGAGCCGACTAATTTTATCCTCGTCCTGCGCCAGGATTCCGGCAGCACCCAGTCTGAAAGCCGCTTCGGCATAATCATGACCGTCAAAATTATCACCCCTCAGCGCAATAAAAAGATTACCCTTTTTTATCGAACGGGAATCCGTGGAGATCCCGTGAAAAAAAGTCTCCGCCAATCCGGAAATCAATTTTCCGGAAGACGCTTTCAATACGTCACTTAATAACAAGACAGGCGATTCATTATTCATCGATTTATTTCAACGGACTCCTTAATTTTAAAATCTGCCTTGCAACAATACGATCATCAAATGGCGTCTTTTCGGTGCCCAGAATCTGATAATCCTCGTGGCCCTTGCCGGCAATTAAAACGATGTCCTCTTTTCCGGCAACATTGATAGCGGCCTCAATAGCCTTTTTTCTCTCGGGAATCACCGTATAAATGCGGCTGTCGTCGTTTAATTGCAGATGATCCGGTTCATTTTTCTTAATTTTTCTTCCATCGATACCCGTTTCTATTTCAGAAATAATATCCATCGGATCTTCCTGACGCGGATTATCGGAAGTTATGATGGTCAAATCACTGAAACGGGTGGCCGCTTCCCCCATCAAAGGTCGCTTGCCTCTGTCCCTGTTTCCACCGCACCCGAAGACGGTTATGATTTTGTTTTTCTTGAGTTCGGACAAATTCTGCAGAACACGCCTCAAAGCGTCATCCGTATGAGCATAGTCCACAAAGATATTGAAGCCCTCGACAGAGGTGACCGATTCCAATCTGCCCGGAACATGGGATAAGTTTTCTATTCCTCTTTTGATCCCCGGAGAAGGAATTTGTAAAATAAAAGCCGCTCCGGCAGCGGCTAAAATATTGTAGAGATTAAATTTGCCGATCAGAGGTGACTTGATGGAAAAATGCTCGCCAGCCAAACTGATTTCCGCGGTTAGCCCGTTCAGCGATAAATCATAAACGGAGGATCTGATGGCACAGTTTCTTTCCATCCCGTAAGTCAGCGCCGGGAGAGAAACTTCCTTTAAAATTCTTTGACCATATTCATCATCGGCATTGACAATCATCTTTTGTGAATGAACTTTTCTGCTCCGGGGCAGAATTTCGGCGAAAAATCTTTTTTTAGCCTGAAAATAATTTTCCATCGTTACGTGGTAATCAAGATGATCGCGGGTCAGATTGGTGAAAATGCCGAGATCAAAATCGCAGTCATCGACTCTTCTGAGATCAACGGCATGCGACGAAACTTCGGCCACGACATGCGTAACACCGTCATCAGCCATGGCGCGCAGGATTTTCTGCATTTCATAGGATTCCGGAGTCGTGTTGGGAGCGTCATAGACCTTATCATTGTAGCGATAATTAACGGTTCCCAATACGCCGCATTTCAAACCGGCTTCTTTAAAGATTGACTCAAGAAGATAAGAGATCGTTGTTTTGCCGTTTGTCCCCATAACGGCAATCAGCGTCAGCCCGGCAGAAGGATCACCGAAATAATTTCTGGATAATATTCCCAGAGCACGGCGGCTGCCGGGAACCTTGACGGCAGTGACGGACGATGGAATTTTCCTGTCCTTCTCATAAACAATAAATTGAGCTCCGCGAGATATGGCCTCATCAATAAAATCATGGCCGTCATTTTTTAATCCTGGAATGGCGACAAAGAGTGATTTCGCCCTACACTTATCCGCTGAAAAACACAAAGATGAAACTTCTCCGGAAGTCTCTCCCGAAATATTTATAATATTCAAACCTTCGATGAGTTGAGACAGTTTCATTACAACCTCAATTGTTCAAATCAAAAACAACATGGCACACATGTTCATCTTCCAGAGGAGTTTGCGCTTCCGGATATTGACGCACGGCCCATCCGTTACCTGATATTTTAAGTTCGATGGATCTGGCTTTTGCTTTCTTCATCGCTTCTCTGATCGTCATCCCCCGGAAATCAGGCATGGACGATTCGTCATCTTCACCGGCAATCTGAGGCGTCAGTGTTTGCTCGGCCGAGACAAGCTGCACGTTATCAGTTTTTTCTTTTTCAAAAACAGGCGTTTCGCGGATATTGGTTTTAAAGCAATTCAGTAGTTGCTCTGATATTTTTTTAAATACCGGAGCTGATGCAACGCCGCCCCATTTGTCTCTTTGAGGTTCGTCAAGAATGATCAGAATAGCCACTTGCGGATTCTCGGCCGGGAAAAAACCCATGAACGATGTGCGGACTTTTTCCGATGAATATACACCGCGGGCCGCATCGAATTTTTGAGACGTTCCGGTTTTGCCGGCTACGGAAACATTGGCAATTTTCGCGTTTTTACCGGTGCCATCCTCGGCGCCTACAACATCGGTCAGCATGACGGTGAGACGTCTGGCCACCTCCGGAGAGATAACCTTGCGTACAACCGTCGGCGTGTAAAGTTTGATCAGACGATTATCCTGATCAGCAATGCCGCGCACAATGTATGGTTTCATCAGAACACCATTGTTCGCGATAGCTGAAACCGCTGTAATCAACTGCATTGCCGTCACTGAAATACCCTGGCCAAAAGCGATCATCGCGGTATCAACCTTGACCCAGTCTTGAACGGGCCTGACCAGTCCGGAGGATTCTCCCGGCAAATCGATACCCGTTTTGGATCCAAAACCGAATTTTTGAATATAATCGTAAAATTTTTCTTTTCCCATCTTCTGGGCGATTTTTGCGGAACCGATGTTGCTCGAATATTTTAATATCTCCCGGACCGTCAACATGCCATGACGTTTTCTCTGGGCTTCATGAATGACGCGATCGGCTATTTTATAATTTCCATTTTCACAGAAGAACCTGTCATTCTCCCTGATAATTTTTTCCTCCAGCGCCGCGGCAACTAAAAAAGGCTTAAAGGTCGAGCCCGGATCATAATAATCGGTTATAGCATGGTTTCGCCATCTTTCCGGTTTAAGGCCTTCAATATTATTAGGATTAAATCCCAGTTGGTTGGCCAGAGCCAGGATTTCACCCGTCTTGGGGTCCATGACGATGGCCAAACCTCCTTTTGCTCCCTTGTCAATGACCGCTTCTTTCAACTGGGTTTCCACGAGATATTGAATCCTGTTGTCAATCGTCAAAACAAGATTTACGTTGTCACTTGTCTTTACCTCGGTTTTTTCCACCCGCAGAAAAAGCTTTTTGCCTTTGGCATCTCTAGCCCAGGCAAGTTTTTCCGGCCTGCCCATCAAAGAGTCATTATACTTTTTTTCCAGACCTTCCAAACCGGAAGCATCGAGCCCGACAAACCCCAGCAAATGCGCAGCGAGTTCTCCGTTGGGATAAAACCGTTTAGGTTCCTTCACCAGAAAAACGCCTTCGATGTCCGCATTCACGACCGCGGCAGTCTGTTCCGGAGAAATTCTTCTCCCCAGCCAGCAAAAACTCCTGGGCGCGGATAGTTTTTTAAAAATAGCTTGGTGGTCCAAATCGAGGATTTCCGCTATCTCTTTTGATGTTTTGGCCGGATCAACTATTTTGGAGGGATCGGCGCAAACGGAATCAGCCATGATGGATATGGCTAGTTTTTCCCCGTTACGGTCATAGATGATTCCTCTTTCCGGCTGTAAATTCAGAACGGTAGTATGTTGCCTTGTCGCTAATTTTTTCAGCTTCTGCCCCGACAAAACCTGCAGTTGAAAAGCACGTGATATCAAGGCCACAAATAAAACGAAAAAAAACAAGAAAATCATTACGATTCTGAATTTCAGTCTTTTTTTCGATTCCACCGCCATGTCAATTCCCCGATTTTCTTAAAACAATTACCTGTTCATTATCAGGATAGGACATTTGCAGTTTGCTTCGGACGATATTTTCGATGCGTTGAGGTGATTTGAGCATCGCGTATTCCAGTTTCAGCTTTTTCTGTTCTTCCAGTATCTGTGCCTGAGTATTGATCTCGGCAGCGATACTGTATTCCAGTTCCGTCATTCGAATATGTGAACCGACGTAGGCAACAAACACAAACATCAGCACAATCGCGAAAAAAATAAAGGTCGGATATTTGATTCCGAACGAAGATCCCTCGGCTTCTCCCAAAGGGGATACAACTCTGGTTTCTACGGATTGAGCTGATGGTGCCATATCAAATTCTCCCGGCTACTCTCAATTTGGCACTGCGTGCCCGCGGATTGTTTTCGATTTCTTCTTCCGTGGGGATAATGGCTTTCTTCGTTAAATTTTTCAGTTTTGCTTCTCGGCGACAAATACAAATCGGCATATCCGGAGGACACACGCATCCTCCCTCCAGCGCTCTAATCTCACTTTTGACAATCCGATCCTCCAGGGAATGGAAAGAGATGACACAAAGCCGGCCACCGGGATTTAAAACATCGGCAGCGGCATCTATGGCCGGCTTGATGTTATCCAATTCCCGATTGACCGCGATTCTTATGGCCTGAAAAGTTCTCGTAGCGGGATGAATTTTCTGCCATTTTAATTTTGCCGGCATGCAGGAAGCAGCAATCGCCGCCAATTGCGTTGTCGTTTCAATGGGCGATTCCCGTCTTTTTTGTGATATTGCCCTGGCTATTCTCGCGGCCATTTTTTCCTCTCCATACAATCTGATAATTTTTTCCAGTTCATCTTGCGCAAAACGGTTGACAATATCGTAAGCGTTCAACTTCAAACTGCGGTCCATGCGCATATCGAGGGGCGCCTGCTGACTGAAACTGAAACCTCTGCTGACTGTATCAAGCTGACGGGATGAAACACCCAGGTCCAGAAGAACGCCGTCAACTTTTTTTATATTTAAATTTTTTAGTATATTATTTAAATTAACAAAATTTTCTTTTATTAAAACTTTACGTGAACCAAATTCCTGCAATCTTTTTTCCGCAAACTGCAGAGCCTCGTCATCACAGTCAATGCCGATCAGCAAAGCATCTGTATGCTTGAGGATCGCATAAGCATGGCCAGCCCCTCCAATGGTGCCATCCACATAAATCCCCGTCCTGCTGACGATAAGCGAATCTATGACTTCGTCAACCATTACCGGTTCGTGATAGAACTCGGTCACCATGGTTTAAATTCCCAGATCAGCTATAAAATCAGTATATTTATCAATTTCATCGGCGGCCTTTTTCTGTCCTGCTTCGAAACGATCCTTCGACCAGATTTCAATGTTCTTTAACATGCCGACCAGAACAATATCTTTTTCCAGCTGAGCATACGAGCGCAACGTCGGGGGAATGAGCACACGCCCCTGTCCGTCTATATTGCAGTCAACCGCTCCCGACATAAAGAAACGCTGAAAAGATCTTACTTCCTTGCGAAGTTTAGACTGATGAGCCAGCTTCTCCTCAATAACTAGCCATTCATCGTACGGGAAGACCATGAGATATTGATCCCAGTTGGTGATTACCAGCCGGTTGTCATACTCTTCGGCAAAGATTTCACGAAACTTTGACGGAAAGATTATTCTTCCTTTTTCATCGATTGTATGATGATACTGTCCTCTGAAAACAGACATCATTTCCCTCCACGATAAGCCACTTTACTCCACGTGGCAACTATAGAGGCGCTATTTGCCTTTGTCAAGCAAAAAATTCAACTTTTTTTTAAATAAAATAGCTTAAAATTACAGGAGAAATTGGTGAAATTGAGCTGGTAATTATTTTAATCGGAAAAAATCAAACCAGGAAGGAAATTTTACCCAAAAGAAAGAATCTTTATTTCAATTATCTTCATCCGGAATTTCATCTTGAAGTTCCTGCGTTTTCCCATCTTCAAGTTCTTGATTTTGTCCATCTTTTAGGTTGATATACCGGTTAACCGCCTGATTATGTTCCACCAATGAACTGGAAAAATGGTGGGTGCCGTCATTTTTTGAAACAAAATAAAGATAATCAACAGACGTCGGGTAAAGCGCTGCCGTCAGCGAAGCCAAACCGGGATTGGCAATCGGCCCGGGAGGCAATCCTTTTATCAGGTAAGTATTATAGGGTGAATTTCTCTTCAAATGACTGCGCAAAATCTTACCGTCAAAGCCATCCATGTCATAAACGGCCGTCGGGTCGCTTTGCAAAGGCATTCTTTTTCTTAATCTGTTGTAAAATACAGCGGCAATGTCAGGTTTCTCAAGTGTGTGACCGGACTCTTTGCCGATGATGGAGGCCAGGGTCACTAATTTGTGCACACTTAATCCAATATTGTTGGCCCTCCGAATCATTGACGGAGTCACTTTCTCCCAGAATGTATAAACCATTTTTTTCATGATGCGGCGAGTATTCATAGAGCGGTTAAAATGATACGTATCCGGAAACAGATACCCTTCGATGGACTCCGCTTCAATGTTCAAAGATTTCAAGAACTCTTTGTCCCGGGCCAGTTCAAAAAATATTTCTTTATTAATCAGCTTATCTTTGTCCAGAATCACCGCAATGTCGTGCAGAGCTAAATCTTCGGGAATCACAACCTTATAGATTTTGACATCACCGTGTATCAGCTTGTTGATCATTGTGACGGGGCTAATCAACGTATTAATTTCATACTCTCCGGCGCGGATCTCACGACTGGCCCTTTTTATTGCCGCAAGGCTGTAAAAGAAAAAACGGTTTTTGATTAATCCTTCTTTCTGAAGCAATGCAGTAGCTTCCATGAAGCTGGAACCGGTGGGGATGTCAATGACAACCGTTTTATTGCGGACATCTATTGGACTAAAGGCATAATTCAATAACAGAATACAAAACACGAGGATGACGGCAACACAATATAAAACGGCGCGGCGAATTAATTTTCTTCCGGAAAATATTTTTTTCAGAGATACGAAGGCTTCATTGAATTTGCTTTTCCGCACATTTTTCCATGGTTTCATATGACAATCAGAATCATTCTCTTCATTCGACTTCTTCCGGATGTTTTTTTTATCAGGCTCGTTCATGAATTTTCAGAAATTATTTTTTTAATGATTTGGCAACAGAATCCAGATAGCTCTGAAGAATAAGACAGGCCGCCAGTTTATCAACCATTTTTTTTCTTTTTTCCCAGCGAACACCCGAGTTGATGAGAATTTCTTCAGCTTCCTTTGTGGACATCGTTTCCGGCCATTTCATAACGGGCAAGCCGAAAGTTTTTTCCAGCAACGCAGAAAAACGATTTACCTTTTCGCACTGGACACCTTCCGAACCGTCTAACTTCAAGGGATAGCCGATTAAGATTTTTTCAACTTTATAATTCCTGACCAGATTCTCTAAAATTTCCCAATCGTGCTTTTTGCTTTTTCTTATTATCGTAGGCAATCCCTGGGCCGTTAGCCCCAGTTCATCGCAGATGGCTGTTCCTATTCGTTTTTCACCGTAATCAAGACCAAGTATACGCAAAAAAACCTCTTTATGTTTTGTTTTGTAACAATTCCATCCTGCATTTTCAAGGATTAATTTGTCAGGATTTTTCTAACAAAGAAATTTTTTATTTTTCATTTCGCGAAATATAAACTTGTTAAAAAATGAAGAGTTTGTTATTTTTCACTTCCAGATAATCAGGATAAAAAAATGAAACATTTTGTTTTGGGCACTGCTGGTCACGTTGACCACGGGAAAACGGCTCTGATTAAAGCCTTGACGGGGATTGATACAGACCGACTTAAAGAAGAAAAACAAAGAGGCATTACCATAGAACTCGGATTCGCTTCCCTGACGCTTCCTTCCGGCCAGACGCTCGGTATTGTGGATGTTCCCGGACACGAAAAATTCATCAAGCACATGGTCTCCGGCGCTGCCGGCATTGATTTGGTTCTCATGGTCATCGCCGCAGACGAGGGAATCATGCCTCAGACCAAGGAACATTTGCACATCTGTTCTTTACTGGGCATATCTCAGGGTATTATTGCCCTGACCAAGACGGATCTTGTAGATCAAGACTGGCTTGTTCTTGTTCAGTCGGAAATCAATGATTTTTTCAAGGGAACTTTTCTGGAAAACGCACCGGTAATACCTGTTTCCGCCATTAAACAGGAAGGGTTATCTGAGCTGATTCAGGTCCTGGGTACGACCATCGGCAAGATTGCCGAAAAAACCGATGACGGTATCTTCCGGCTGCCGGTGGACCGTGTTTTTACCATGAAGGGGTTCGGCACCATTGTAACCGGCACCCTGGTTTCTGACCACATTAAAACAGGAGAGGAAGTTCAAATCCTTCCCGAGAATATTTCCGCCCGTATCAGAGGTATTCAAGTGCATAATCAGCCGGTGGAGGAAGCGTGGACCGGCCAACGCACGGCAATCAATTTACAGGGGATTGAAAAAACTCTCGTCGAACGGGGACATGTTCTTGTACGTCCGAGCAGCGTCCGGCCCTCACAGCGGCTGGATGTATTTGTCGAATATCTTTCTTCCAATACCAGAAACCTGAAAAACCGTTCGCTGGTTCGACTGCACTCGGGCACCAGCGAAATTATTTCCCGGATAATTCTTTTGGAAAATGATGAACTCGCACCTGGACAAAAAGGATTTGCCCAGCTTGTCCTTTCCGGGAAAGATGTCGTGGTTGCCGGGGATCACTTTGTTTTACGCAGCTATTCACCGGTAACAACAATCGGCGGCGGCCAGGTTATCGATCCTCTCCCCAAAAAACACAAAAGACTTAACCGTAAAATTAACGAAGACTTAAATTTATTGCAAAAAGGGACCTTGCCGGAAAAAATTTCGGTCATGCTGGAAAGAAACGGTTTCACAGGGATCAACCTTCAGAACATGGCCTTTAGACTCGGCATTAAGGCAAGAAAGATAAAAGACTCGCTGGACGTTTTATTTTCCGGCAGGGCAGCTTTTCTGCTGGACAGCGATGACACGACGGTCATTTCCGCACGCTTTTTTAACCAACTTGAAGAAATTATTGTTGGCAATATTGCCGAGTATCATAAGAAAAATCCCCTGAAGGAAGGCATGCCCAAAGAAGAACTGAAGGGATCCCTTGCCGGTGAAGTTGCGCCGAAACTTTTCAACATGGTTTTAAATTCGCTGAACAAAAAAGGGGTGATCGTCAGCGATAAAGAAACGGTGCGTTCGACCAAACATCAGGTGGAACTGGCCGGTGACCTGGATTCTTTACGTCGGGATATTGCCGGAATCTACCGGGAATCCAGTCTGACACCACCGTCTCTTACCGAAGTCATTAATAAATTCGGTGACCGGAAAAACAAGGCGCGAAGTATCATCAATCTGATGCTCAAAGAAGGAGACCTGATAAAAATAAACGAGGAGCTTTGCTTTTCCGGTGAATGCCTGAACGAACTGCGGAACAATTATAAAGCCCTGCTGATAAAAGAAGGCAAGGCAACACCGGCAAGTTTCAAGGATTTAACCGGTCTTTCCCGCAAGTACATTATTCCATTAATGGAATACTTCGACATGGATAAGCTGACCGTCAGAGTGGGGGACCATCGTGTCTTAAGGGGAAAAACATGAAAGATTCTGAAAAATTCATAAAAACGATTAAAATATTTTCCGGCGATCTTTCATCCGTTTCAAAATCATCCGCAACAGTGATCCGGGAAGTGATTCTGAGCGTTCGGGTCAACGGGAAACCATCGGCAAACATTGCCTGCGCAGGCCTTCATCTGGAAGAACTGGTCACAGGATTCTTGAGATCTGAAAAAATCATTGCCCGCAAAGAAGAAATTAAAAAAATAGAGATCAATAAAAACACAGTCAATGTCATTCTGAAAAAAAATAAAAACTTACCCGAGACATCTGTAAAAAATATCGCCTCCAGTGGCGCGCGCGACAAAACTCATTTCGACGCGCTGGTGCCCTTGACTTTTCCCGCCGGGTTTAATATCAAAACAAAGATTGTTCTAAAATTGATGGATGATCTTCTGAACGGCTCGATGATTCACAATCAGACAGGAGGCACGCATTGCTCCGCGCTGGCCCTGAAAGGACAAATTACAGCTCTGCGTGAAGACATCGGACGTCACAACACGATTGATATGCTGGCAGGATATGCCGTTTTGAAAAAAATCGCTCTCCACAAAGCGATTATTTTAACCACGGGGAGAATCTCTTCTGAAATTATTTACAAAGTATGGAACATGGGTATCCCGGTAATTATTTCGCATTCGGCTCCCACAGCCAATGCCGTCAAACTGGCGCGCAAAGCTAATATTGCGCTAATCGGTTACGTTCGTAAAGGTAAAATGAATATTTATTCTCAGGAAAGGCGGGTGATTATTTGACGACGAAAGAAATTTATCTGAAAAATATCAGACAGGGAGATAAGGTCGCTGATTCTTTTCTGGTCATCGAAAAAAACATGGCTTTTTCGCAAAAGGGCTCTCCGTACTTGACCGTAAAATTAAAAGACAAAACCGGCGAAATCGAAAGCAAAGTCTGGGAAAACGCCATAGAGCTGGATAAAATATTTAAGAAAGGTGACATCATTTTCATTGAAGGAAGAGCCGCCAGTTACAAAAATTCTGTTCAAATTTCCATCAGCACCGTCAGGAAAATTGCCTGGGAAGAAATTAATCCCGCCGACTATTTGCCCGCCGTAAAAGCCGATGTCGGGGAAATGTTCACAGCGCTGCTCGGCTATGTTGAAAAAGTGAACGATCCATTTCTAAAAGACCTGCTGAATGGTTTCTTTCAGGAGGAAGAAACAGCGTCTCTGTTTCAGAGAGCCCCTGCCGCGAAAGGATTCCACCATATCTATCTCGGAGGTCTTCTCGAACACACGCTCTCGGTAGTGCGTCTGCTGGAAAAAGTTTCCGCCCATTATCCCGCCCTGGACAGAGACATGTTGATTACCGGAGGGATTCTCCATGATATCGGCAAAATTTACGAATTTTCGTACAGCAGTTTGATTGATTACAGTGATGAAGGAAGATTGATCGGACACATCGTCATGGGAGTGGAAATGATCAATAAAAAAATCGCCAACATCAATAATTTCCCGCAACAGCTCGCCTTGGAACTGCGACATATTATTTTGAGTCATCACGGAGAATTCGAATTCGGGTCTCCCAAGCGTCCGAAAACACTGGAAGCTCTGGTCGTCCATTATATCGATGATCTGGATGCCAAGTTTAACGCTTTTCAAACGTTCATGGACAATTCTTCAGATCTCGATTCGGGTTGGACGGTTTATAACCGATTTCTGGAACGTTTTCTTTACAAGGGCAAGCCTGAGTAATATTTGAGTCTCAAATCCCACGTCGCTTCACTCCTGGGATAATTCGACTAA
>CAZIJZ010000009.1:0-35333 GCA_964539765.1 uncultured Smithella sp. | reverse complement strand
GGGATAATTCGACTAACAAATATTACTGCACTACGTTTGTAATATTTGAGTCTCAAATCCCACGTCGCTTCACTCCTGGGATAATTCGACTAACAAATATTACTGCACTACGTTTGTAATATTTGAGTCTCATTAAATTTGAACTTGATTTTTGCATGAGAAAAGGCGTATGAAAGCGCACCACGAATCAAAAACCCAATAAAGAAAAAACTATTTGCTCGCGATAGTTACTAAAAAATATTCAAGGGGGGAGAATATAGTTATGGCTTATAGGACGGATACTTTATGCGGTATATTTCACAATCAAGCATTGCATTATGGCGACCAGGTCGAGCTTCTTCGTGCCAAGTTCGATAAAGAGGGAAATCCAAGCAATCAGTGGCATTCGCGAACGTGGAAGGAAACACGTGATGAAGCGATCGGGCTGGCTAAAGGCCTGATGGTTTTAGGTTTAAAGAAAGGTGATCGCATCGTCATTTTTTCGGAAAGCAGACCGAGATGGATCATTGCCGATCAGGCCATTCAGGCTTGCTGCGCCGTAGGCGTTCCTTTGTATCCTACTTTAACTGTCGAAGAATTAGGATATATGACCTCGGACAGCGGCTCCAAGATTGTCATCGCTTCCAATCAGGTGCGCGGAGAAATGGCCCTTAAAGCAAAAGCAGAAGGCGTTCCCATTGAAAAAATCATCGTGATGTGCACATGGGAAGGAGCAAAACCGGAAGGTGTTTATACTTTTGACGAAGTCATCGATCTGGGCAAGGGAAAAATAAGCGATGAAGCCGTGGAAAAAAACATCAACAGCGTCGCCCCCGATGACATGACTTCCATCATCTATACATCGGGAACCACCGGCAAGCAGAAAGGCGCAATGCTCACCCAGAAGAACTGGGTCTCCAATATGCATCAGGCTTCCAATTCCACGCTGATGCGGAAACAGAGGGAACTGGGGCTTCACCTGACTTTCCTGGTTCATCTGCCGATGTGTCACGTTTTCGGCAGGACAAGCGATTACCACGTCGGCGCTCTTCAACAGGGCGGTATCCTGGTTTTTGCCGAGAGCTTCGAAAAAATTCCCAAAAATATTCTGGAAGTCAGGCCCAATGTTTTAATCAGCATTCCCCGTTTATGGGAAAAGATTTACGACACCACTCGGTCGATTGTATCCCGTCAGGATAAGAGAGTCCAGTCCATTTTCAACTGGGCGACAAAACTTGGCGAAAAATACTGCGATGCCATGGCCACCGCGACAAGATTGGGACAACTTGATTTACTTCAGTTCGCACTGGCCAATATACTTGTCTTCAATAAAATCAAGAAAACGGCCGGACTGGATCACGTGGTCCTGGGAATATCCGGCGGCGGTAAACTTTCCAAAGACGTTTGCGTTTTCATCCGCGCGCTGGGCATTCAACTGGCCGAAGGCTACGGACTGACCGAAACATCACCGGTCATCAATTTCAACGAACCGGAGTTCGCCACCAGTTTTGACATCAATAAGGCCAACTGGTTTCAAAAAAAGATGCTCGACTTAACTGTCGATCTGATGGTTACCCAACAAGCGAAGGGCTTATCGCCATATACAAGTCCCCTTCGTTCACTCAGCCTGTCCCTTGCTTATAACACGATTGCTCATAAACTTCAGATCAAACCCGGTACAGTCGGCCGACCTGCGCTGTGGACGGAAGAAAAGATAGCCGAAGACGGAGAAATTCTGGTCAAGGGACCTCAGGTTTTCAAAGGCTATTGGAATCTGCCGGACGCAACCAAAGAAGCTTTCACGGAAGACGGATGGTTCAAAACAGGCGATATCGGCGAATTTGATAAAGACGGATTTCTCACGATCACGGACCGCAAAAAGGAACTTTTTGTCACATCAGGAGGCAAAAACATTGCTCCTCATCCGATCGAGCTTACGCTAACCGCCAAACCTTATATCGATCAGGTCTGTCTGATCGGAGATGCGAGAAAATACATTTCTGCGCTGATTGTTCCCGATTTTCAGGAACTGCATCGTTTTTCCAAACACAACGGCATTCCGGCTTGTTCTGACAAAGACCTTCTGGCCAACGAACAGGTCAAAGAATTGATTCAGAAACAGGTAGATGAAGTCAACGAAAAACTGCCTCGCTACGAACAGATCAAATATTACAAACTGCTGGATAAGCCCTTCAGCGTCGAGACGGGCGAATTGACACCCACGCTGAAGTTGAAACGCAGAATCGTTTTTGAAAAATTCAAGGATGACATCGAAAACATGTACAAAGATTAAGAAAAATTTCAGATCGGAAAAAAGAGGGATTTTACCATCCCTCTTTTTTTTTACAAACAGCAGCGCCGGATTTTTCACTTCCCCTTGAATGCCGGCTGCCTTTTTTCCATAAAAGCAACAAAGGCTTCTTTAATGTCATCCGTTGTCAACAGGAACATATTTTTTTGTATCGCGAAGGCCATCCCTTCGCTGACATTAGTATAACGGCTGAAATTCAGAACTTCCTTACTGCATTCGATGGCGAGGGGTGCATTTTCGGCGATTTGCAGAGCCAGTTCCCGCGCCGCGTCATAAAGAGCGGGCTGATCGGGATAAACATGATTGACAAGACCCATTTTTTCAGCCTGCTGGGCATTATAAAAGGCAACGGTGAACGCGATTTCTCTGGCATAGCCCTGCCCCACGATCAAGGGAAGTCTTTGCAGAGCGCCCATGTCGGCACACAATCCGATTTTCGGTTCCTTCAGGCAGAAGGTTGCGTCCTGTGTACAGACGCGAATGTCACAGGCGGATATCATGTGAAGCCCGCCGCCGATGCACTGGCCGTGCACGGCCGCAATAACCGGTTTTGGACATTCTTCAATGGCATTGCAGCAATCAAACAACGGTTGCGATTTCTTGATCATATCAAACGGACCTCTGGCCGTGCCGGTAAAACCTCCCGCGGCATCCTTCAAGTCCAAACCGGCACAAAAAATTCTGGCTTTGCTCTTCAGAATAACAGCGCGCACTTCATCTTTAACCGCCAATTCTTTGAACACGTTGGCGATCTCCGCGGCAAACTCCAGACTCAAAGCATTAAGGCTTTTTTCTCTGGCCAGGGTTACCGTCGCGATATAATCTTTTATCTCCAGTTCAATATATTTGTAATTCATATCCGTCTCCTTATCAATTTTACATTTCGTTTGATGTTTCGTGAATGCTTTTCAGGGTATTTTATACAAAGAATTCTTGGCGATGTACTGCCGGACTTTGCTCGGGGTTAGATATCTGATGGATTTTCCGTTCTTAACCATTGCTCTCATGCGCGATGATGAAATATCCAGGAAACTCGTGTGGCGAAAATATATGGTATGTCCCGTCGGGCCCCTGAACCCGTCCATCTTCTCATCATACGTAAACCGGGCGGCAAATTCTTGCGGCAGGATTTCATCCAGCCTCATATAATCATAACCGGGACGGGTCATCACCGCAAAATTGCACAACACCAGAAGCCTCTGCCAGTCTTTCCAGGTCGTTACCGCCTGAAAAGCATCCTGACCGACAATGAAATACAACTCCAGGTCTTCCATATATTTGTTGAGAATGTATTCGACTGTTTCCACGGAATAAGATTTTCCGGCACGCAAATTCTCCACTTCTGAAAAAGAGAAATTAACATTGTCCTCAATGGCCAGGCGAATCATTTGCTCGCGATGATTAAACGATGTTATATCCGCTTCCAGTTTGTGCGGCGGTCTTGACGACGGCACAAAAATAATGCGGTTGAGATTGAAAATTTCCTGCATTTCTTCCGCGCCGCGCAAGTGTCCGAAATGAATCGGATCAAAAGTTCCTCCCAAAAGCCCCCATCTCATGTTCTCACCTGTCCGTTACCGTAAATGATGAATTTTGCCGTCGTCAACTCTTCCAGCCCCATGGGTCCGAAAGCATGCAGCTTGGTCGTGGAGATGCCGATTTCAGCTCCCAAACCCAGTTCAAAACCGTCGCTGAAACGCGTGGAAGCATTCACCAGTACGGTCGAAGAATTGACCTCGTTCAAAAAGCGCTGGGAATTGGTATAATCATCCGTAATAATAGACTCGGTGTGCAAAGAACCGTATTTTTCAATGTGCGCGACGGCCTCATCAATATTTTCCACAACTTTCACAGCGAGAATCAAGTCCAGATACTCCGCGGACCAGTCATGTTCGTCGGCCTTTTCAATTTTTTTCAAGATTGATCTTGTTTTTTCACAACCCCGGATGACAACACCGGCCTTCTTCAGTTTATTGGCCACCAGCGGCAGAAATTTCCCGGCGATATCCTGATGCACCAGCAGAGTTTCCAGGGCATTGCACACGCCCGGACGCTGAGTCTTCGCGTTGAGACAAATATTGACGGCCATATCCATGTCGGCGCTCGCATCCACAAAAACATGGCAGACCCCCTTGTAGTGTTTGATGACCGGAATCCTGGATTGAGCAACCACGGCGCGAATCAATTCTTCTCCGCCGCGGGGAATGATTAAATCAATATACTCCTCCAGCTGCAGCATTTCCGAAACAGCTTCCCGATCTACAAACGGAATCACCTGAATCGCATGGACGGGAATGGATGTTTTCCGCAATACTTTCTGCAGGATGGAAGCAATCGCCAGATTGGATTTGATCGATTCGGAACCGCCTCGCAGAATGGCGGCGTTTCCCGATTTGAGACACAATGCCGCGGCATCAACAGTCACATTGGGACGCGACTCGTAAATAATTCCGATGACTCCCAGAGGAATGCGCATTCGACCGACCAGAAGCCCGTTGGGTCTGCGCCACATGGACGTTATCTTGCCCACAGGATCGGGAAGGGCGGCTACTTCTCTTAATCCTTTGGCCATCTGTTCAATGGTTGACTGCTTGAGCGTCAGACGATCCAGCATGGCTTGGGTCATGCCTGTTTTTTTGGCCCGGACAACATCTTTGGAATTTTCTTCCAGAAGCATTCTGCTGCTTTTTTCCAACTCATCCGCCATGCGCAAAAGCGCGTTGTTTTTTTCCTTTTCCGTCACGCGGGAGAGTTTTCTCGCTGCCAGTTGCGCCTCGCGGGCAATTTTCTGTACAGAACTTTTTATTTCCACAATTTAATCCCTTAAAAATATACTTGCATTTTTCCTTTTATTATTGATAAAAACGGCCCCGCTTAACAAAGCGCAATCCCCAAGACTGACGATTTTCAGTTTCGACCGGAGAGGCTGCAGGTGTCAATCTACAAGACAAAAGTTTACGTGTCAAGGCCTTTGCCCAAAGATAAAATCACGGGTACTATAGTGCCCTCCGCTTTGCGGGATTGCTCAACTTACCCATTCCGCGGCGCTTCGCTTTCAGAATTGGAGTTTCACAAATATGAGCAGAATACGTATTAAAGCCGGACAGAAAATTTATCCAATCATCAAAGACGGTGGTTTTAATTTTGATTCTGTTGGCACCTATTTCGGACCGGCGGTAGGCCCTCGCTGGCTTGTCGCCAGCGGATTCGATTTAACGCTTCTCCGGGGATGTTTTTTAGGCTGTTCCAAGCCGGTTCAACTGGTGGGTTCCTCAGCGGGGGCTTTTCGTTTTGCGGCCTGGTTGCAACCGGAAGCCATCAAATCTTACCAGACATTGATGGATGCCTACATCAATGTCAGCTACACAAGAAATGACACACCCGCGATGGCATTGGGAAAAATAACTCAAATCATCAATGCGTATCTGGAAGACGACGCGTTGCCTTTTGCTCTGAATAACAAAAAATATCGTTTGAACGTCATCACCTCCCGGGCGCGCGGTCTTGTTGCTTTTCAAAATACCGGGCTGCAAAAAATAGGACTGGCCGCATGCTTCGTGTTTAACTTTTTCAGTCGCAACAATATCCATAAATTTGCCGAAAGGATCGTTTTTTATAACGATTCCAAGCCGCCTGCATTTTGTTTCAAATCCCAATTTCAGGGAAAGTACGTGCAACTCAATGAAATAAACTTCAAATACGCTGTACTGGCCTCGGGTGCCATTCCGCTGATCATTGAAGGCGTTCGCGATATTTACGATGCTCCCCGCGGAATATATCGCGACGGAGGCCTCATCGACTATCATCTCTCACACCAGTTTGCCGCCAAAGAAAACGACATCGTGCTTTTCTTTCATCACCAGGAAAGAATCATCCCCGGCTGGCTGGATAAAAACATCAAGCATCGCGCACCGGAGCCACATACCTTGAACAATGTGTTAATGATTCTTCCGTCGCCAAATTTTGTTGAAAGTCTTCCGGGCGGAAGAGTTCCCGACCGTGCCGATCTGGTAACTTTCATTGACGATCCGGAAACAAGAATAAAAAACTGGCGAAAAACCGTGGAATTGTCCGCCCCGCTTGGCGAAGATTTTCTGGAATTGGTGGAAAGCGGAAAAATACGGAATGTCGTGGAAAAGCTGTAAAGTTTTAATTTTCTAGAAGAAGGATTACGCGAAGCGCCTTAATCATGCTTTATACTGAACCTTTAAAACTTCTGGTGTAATATGCTTATTCAGGCCCTTCTCGATCTATACAAATCCTGCACACTTTGTCCGCGCACCTGCCGGATTGACCGGACAAAAGGCGAGGCGGGTTATTGCCATCTTCCTGCCGATATCGTCATGGATTGCGCACTAGCCCATCACGGGGAAGAGCCCCCTCTTTCCGGAACCGGAGGAGCCGGAACAATTTTCCTTTCATCGTGCAATCTGGGATGCATCTATTGCCAGAACTATCAAATTTCTCACAGTTCTCACGGACGCCATTTAACCGTATTGCAACTGGCCAGGGTTATGCTGGATCTTCAAAAAAAAGGCTGTCACAACGTCGAACCGGTAACACCGACATCGCAATCACCTCTGATCATGGAAGCTCTTTATATGGCACGTATGCAGGGGCTTACGGTACCCTTTGTTTATAATTGCGGCGGCTATGAAAACCCGGATGTTATTCGTTTGCTCGACGGGATGGTGGATATCTTTTTGCCCGACTTTAAATACGGTCTGGAGGAAGACAGCATGATGTTTTCTTCCGCGCCGGAATATCCCCGTTTTGCCCTGGATTCGATCAAAGAAATGGTACGCCAGGTTGGCGACGATCTGGAACTGGAAAATGGCATTGCGCAGAAGGGAATTATTATTCGTCATCTCGTGCTGCCCGGCAGAATAGAAAACTCCAGAGAGGTTTTACGACTGCTTAAAAAAGAAATCTCCACGAATATTTTTTTAAGCCTGATGGCTCAATACACGCCGATTGCCAAGATGTGCAATCACCCGATTCTAGGACGCAGACTCACCAATAACGAATATGAACAGGTTACGGATTACGCCCTTAAGTTAGGTTTCGATAATATTTTTGTTCAGGAAGTTAACGACGACGAGTTAACCCCGGATTTTGACAAAGACAACCCTTTTGATTCATAAAAATATGAATATGCAAAATAACTTACAGAAAACTTACGATCATTTTGCCGAAACATACGAAAAAAATCGCGGTTTATTCGATATGACGGATGTTATCGATGCTTTTTATAAAAGGCTTTCTTGTCCGACTGGCCACCTGCTGGACTTGGGATGCGGCGCGGGAGAGCCTTTGCCGGCCTTTTTTATTCGTCAGGGCTGGCAGGTTACCGGGGTCGATTTTTCTTCCAAAATGCTGGCCCTGGCAAATCATTATCAACCGACAATGAATACTATTTTTGCCGACATATGTACGGTTGATCTTGCCGAAAGACAGTTTGACGCAGTCACCTCTATTTACTGCCTTTTCCACATTGAACATAAAAAGCATGAGGATATTTTCCGAAAAATTTATCGCTGGCTCAAACCGGGCGGTCTGGCTCTTTTCACTTACGCGACAAAAGATTATACCGGAGCGGATAGCTTTAACGGTTATAAGGAATTTATGGGGGAGCGGCTGTTTTACAGTCACACGACGCCTGAAAATATGACCGCAACTTTAAGATCAGCAGGATTTAAAATAGAATCATTACAATACAGAAATATAGGAGGCGAAAATTTTCTCTGGGTAACGATCTCCAAGCCAGAAATTTTATAATCAGGGCATTTCAAAAATCTGAACCCCTGCGGGTGGTTTGAATCGAAAAAACTTTTCAGCAAGCCCCGTATTGAATTGAATACCGGAAAACCTGAGCACTGTTGAATTACCGAAAGCATCATCAAAACTTAACCGCAATATATGAAATTTCTTCTTATCAATCGTAAGCTTCAGGACATTGAAAGAAGTGTTTTTCCGGCGAGGGGTCAAAACCAGCATATAATTTCCCTCTTTGTCTACAGCGTTGGGCCGTGCATAAGTTATTATAAAATCACTGTTTAATTTCCCCGCTCCCGCAAAAAAATTCATTAATAATCTGGATTGAAAAATACTGCCGGCACTCTGTCGATAGGCCACTTTTTCCTGCGGCAGATAAAGCCAGGCGGTATCGCGATTAATCACCAGTTTTTTTCCTGACGGCTTTGTGTAATTCCACAACATATTTTGAGGATTTTTAAAAAAAACTTTGCCGGCTTCGATTTCCGTTTTTGTGATCGATTTTACATTTATCTCTTGAATGAAATCAGCGGAGAGGTCTTTTGTGGTTTCGTAAGACATCTGAAGTTTCTGCGCAAGATCTGCAATAGCAGGAAGTTCCTCGGAAAAAGAGACAACGGGCAGAGCAATCACGGATAAAACAAGACCGAGAATGATTCCTGCTCTCCTAAATAGTTTATTTATTTTAAAAAAATTTTTAATCATTTTTATAAAAAACCGGGCGCTTCTGGCATGCTTTTTATTATAAAGTTTATATCTTGGCTTCTTACTGCTTCATAAAAGGTAGCTGCAAAAGCTCTTATTAATAAGTTATTGATTATATTAAATTTTTTATTTGCACAAACCTTAGGCAATTTGGTGTAAAATCGCAACAATTACGCACTTACAGTGATTATCAACAAAGTTATCAACAACCATTTCCACAGTCTTGTGGAATACACACTAAAGTGCCTGCGGACAAGAGGAATTTGTAAAATTAAACGCAATCACCTCTTTGGTCCGTCGGCTATTTTAACGCGCCAACCGAAAGGATCTTCCGTGAATCCATACTGAATCTTCAGTATTTCATTGTATAATTTTAAAGCAAGCGTTCCGGTTTTTCCTCCGTTAATAGCATATTCCTTCTCGCGGAAGTAAATGTGTCCGACGGGAGAAATAACAGCCGCCGTACCGGACGCAAAAGCTTCTTTCAATGAACCGTTTTCCGAGGTCTTTATAACCTCTTCAATAGAGATCGGCCTTTCCACGACTTTTGTTCCCAAATGTCCGGCCAGAGCAATCACCGAGTTGCGCGTCACACCGGGTAAAATCGATCCCGCCAAGGGAGGCGTGATCAATTCGTCACCCATCACGAAAAAGATATTGCTGGTGCCGACTTCTTCCACGTATTTCTTTTCCACGGAGTCCAGCCAGAGAACCTGCGTATACCCCATATTCGTGGCAATTCTGCTGGCATAAAGACTGGCAGCATAGTTACCGGCGGCTTTGACATTACCGATTCCGCCGCGCACCGCACGGACATATTCCTCCGACACATACATTTTTGTCGGAGAAAATCCCTGCGGATAATAGGCGCCCACCGGCCCGACGACAATAAAAAACAAATATTCGTTGGCCGGATGTACTCCTAGAGCCGCCTCCGTCGCAATCATGGTCGGACGGATATACATCGAAGTTCCCTCTCCGTGAGGAATCCAGTCTTTTTCCAGGAGAACTAGTTTCCTCATGCCTTCCATAAACAGATCTTCATCAATGCGAGCCATGCACAGTCTTTCGGCGGACAAATTCATCCTTTTAATATTTTCCATCGGGCGGAAAAGATAAATCGAACCGTCCTTTCCCCGATACGCCTTCAGGCCTTCAAAAATTTCCTGACCGTAATGCAGACACATCGCCGTGGGATCCAATTTTAAATCACGATAAGGCTCGATAACAACATCATGCCAGCCTTTGCCTTCTTTATATTTCATGGTAAACATATGGTCGGTAAATATTTTACCAAATCCAAGTTTCGACTCATCCGTCGGTTTAACTTTTCTTTTTTTCAGCGGTGCTTTTTTTATTTTAATTTCCATAGATGCCTCTTTCTCCAGGCTGCTGCCCCGTTCATTTGTTTTTCGGAAGTCGGTCTGGCATTCAATTTTTATTTTGACATAGCACTAAATTAATCCTCGATCAAGACTTCGATACTGAATGGCTTCGGCGACATGAGAAGTTTTGATCAATGCATCGTTTTCCAAATCGGCAATGGTGCGGGAAACTTTCAATATTCTGTTAACCGCGCGGGCGCTTAACCCCAGCTTTTCAATAGCCATTTCAATCAGTTTGTGCGCCTCTTCATCTATTCGACAGAATTTTTGAATTTGTTTTTCCGTCATCCGTGCATTGCACGTGACTCCGTTTGATTCAAAACGTTTATTCTGCAGGTCGCGCGCTTTGTTGACTCGCTCTTTAACAGCGGCCGATGATTCACCGGTTTCCTTTTCGGATAGCGCGCGATATTTTACCGAAGGAACCTCGATATGCAAATCGATTCTGTCCAGAAGAGGTCCCGATATTTTGGATTGATAATGCCGGATCTGCTGCGGTGTGCAACGGCAGGTGTGGACCCGATCTCCGAAATAACCGCAGGGACAGGGATTCATCGCCGCCACCAGCATGAATTTGGCAGGAAATGATGCAGTTACCGAAGAACGCGTGATCGTTATTGTACCATCTTCCAACGGCTGACGCAGGGCTTCCAGCACATTTTTCTTAAATTCAGGAAGTTCGTCCAGAAACAGAACGCCGAGATGAGCGAGGCTTATTTCACCGGGGCGCGGCGTCTGTCCGCCACCCACGAGACCCGCGTCGGAAATGGTGTGATGAGGCGCGCGAAACGGTCGTACCGCCATCAAAGTTTCATCCTTATTCAGAAATCCGGCGATTGAAAATACCTTGGTGACTTCAATGGCTTCATCAAAGGACAGATCGGGTAAGATCGTCGGCAATCGTTTTGCCAGCATGCTTTTTCCGGAACCCGGGGGACCGAGCATCAGCACATTATGACCGCCGGCCGCCGCTATTTCCAGCGCTCTTTTAGCCTGCTTCTGACCCTTGATTTCATTAAAATCCAGATCATATTGATTTGTTTTTTGAAAAATTTTATTCATGTCCAGAAAAAGCGGCTCAATATCCTTCCGGCCTTCCAGAAATTCAACAACATCCGGCAGGGTTTGGACAGGAATGGCTTTGATCCCTTCCACCATGGCCGCCTCCGCTGCATTTTCTTCCGGAACAAAGATTGATTTTATTCCCGTTTCTCTGGCCTTAAAAGCCGCCGGCAGGACACCGTTGACGCCCTTGATGCTGCCATCCAGAGACAGTTCGCCGATAAACAAACACTCACGCAAATTTTCCTCTTTAATCAATTCTTCCGCTGCAAGAATTCCCACCGCAATGGGCAGATCAAATCCGGTCCCTTCTTTTTTAATATCGGCGGGAGCCAGATTGATGGTGACATGACTCCGGGGAAAACGATAGCCGGAATTTTTAATGGCGGCTTTAATGCGGTCTCTGCTTTCTTTCACCGAAGCGTCAGGCAAACCGACTGTGGCAAACTGCGGCAATCCCGGTGATGTGTCTACTTCCACAGACACAGGGTATGAATCCATACCGATGACGCTCATGCCGTTCACTTTAACAAACATTACGCCTTCTTTAAAAAAAAATCTTGAGATATTAATGGTTTGGAATATTTATATTAAAATTTATTTTCATCAAATGAAAAATTTAACGAATTTCAAGTTGCAATATTCTGCGAAGTCAATTTTAAATCCGACCATAGATGATCAAATTATTTACTTTATCATTATAATTTGAAGTGATTTATAATGACAGCTATTTTATGTCAATGACTATTATTAAGAATGCACAAGCTGGAACCATCAAAGCAATGATGCCGGATCAAAATGCTTCATCGGTAATGAATAAAAAACGTTATAAAAGACATTTACGTTTCTTGACTCATGAATTCGCCTATGTTAAGGATTAAAAAAATCAATTTAATCAAAAATAAATTCCGAAAATGAATATAATGAAAAAGTTATCTCACATAAACAATGAAGGCAATGTTCAGATGGTTGACGTTACGGTCAAAGCCAAAACAATCCGCAAAGCGAAGGCCCGGGGCATTGTCCAGATGGATGCGCCAACTCTGCAATTAATAGAAAAAGGGGGAATTGCCAAAGGCAATGTTTTGACGACGGCAAAAATTGCCGGCATTATGGCTGCGAAAAAAACGGGTGAACTGATACCTTTGTGCCATCCGCTGGAATTGACAGCAGTCGATTTAAATTTTACGATTGACCGTAAGCGGTCATTTATTATCATCGATGCCACGGTTCGAATCTCGGGGAAAACCGGTGTGGAGATGGAGGCCCTGACGGCGGTCAGCGTGGCTGCCTTGACAATTTATGATATGTGCAAAGCCGTCAATAAAGGAATTATCATCAAAGACATCATGCTTCTGAAAAAAAGCGGCGGCAAAAGCGGAACTTACACAAGGAAAAATAAAAGTTAAGCAACATTCCTTCCTCCGGCGTCAGGAATAACAGCAGGACTAAAAATCATGGAGCAGAATATTTTTAAAATTAAAAAAACTTTTCTTTGGCCGTTCATCGCCATCGTCATTCTTCTTTTTTTACTGCTGATCTTAAGCTTGTTTAATGGTCAGCAATGGGAAAAAATAATCCTGGCCGCCGCCTTCGCAGTGACCATGATGATTGGACTGGAAGCAGCCAACCGTAAGATTACCGTAAACAAAGACGGTCTTAAGATTAAAAAGTTCTTTCGGGAGAAAAGCTTCGTCTGGATGGAGATGACTCACCTCGGTATCGTTGAACTGCTCAACAAAGCCTACTTTTTATTAACAACCACAAAAGGATTCTATTTTTTCTCCAATATGTATGAAAACCACGCTTTACTTATCCGCCTGATTGTGGATAAGCTGGATTCCGAAAAAGTAGAAATAGAGGTTAAAAATTATCTGGATCATCCCAGAGAGCGACGTTCCCTGATCGTCATCTGCTGGATTACCGTTTTAATTATTATTGCATTTATCCTTTTAAAAATACTTTCGTTTTGATTCTGATGACGAGATTTAAAAACATTTTATATTAATATTTTACCGGAAGGAGTAAGCATTAGAAATGCGGTCTAAAAAAAAGAGTAAATCTGAAATTGTCATGAATGTTAAGGCAACGCCTTACGCGGCAGTTGAAGAAATAATTGAAAAAAAACTGGAAGATATCGCTACTATCCTGTCCGCCTCCGGTGACCGCAAAAGTAAAATTTATGAAGAAGTTATGAAAATGGTGGAAAAGGGCTTGTTTAAAATAGCGTTGCGTCGATCAAACGGCGTAAAAAGTTCAGCAGCTATTTTTCTGGGTGTAAACCGAAATACCTTCACGGATAAAATGGCCAAACTGGGCATCAATTGTAAAAAAAGCAAATAGATTTTAAATCAATCATATTAAATCCTTTCATTCCTCAACAAATCGACAAGATTTCGGAAAAAGATTCTATTAAATTCAGGAACGTTTTTTGCGTATCTCATTGTAAATTCCCGGGGGAAACAGAACCATCCCCCAGTTTTTGAGTTTTGGCATGTTGTCGAATCGTATTGTAAGGCCTTGTAAAGTATCAAGAAACATTTTTTTGCATTGGTCTTCTTTCCGTTCCAAGAGAACCGACAAGTAGACCACTGCACATTAAAAACAAAACAATTTTGTTGAATAATTATTTTATGAAGAAACTAAAATCTCGTAAATATATAAAATAAAAGGAGACATGGATTGGCACAAAAATGTTTAATATTTTAAAAAAATTTCTCTTTTTTGTTACGAATTGTCGAATTTGTATTGGCGTTAATCCCAATGCTGTTCAGGCACCATCAATAATTTTTATCCCCCTCGCACCCAATCAGCTTAATTGCGGTTTTGCAGGTTTGATGAGCTGTCGCCTGCAAAAAAAATCTTCGAAGACAAACGCAGATCGAATATTAACCGATGTATGGGAAAAAATTAAAAAAGCGGCGTTACAAACCATTTTTTCCGAAAAAAACTCAGCAGAAAACTTCTTAAACGGCTTCCAAACTGTCACAGATATGGAGAAGATCATCGCTGAACTTAAGGAAGAAGAAACGCAGGAATATCTCTTTTTTCAACCAGAAAAAGCAAATGGTCTGCACCTCATCAATGAAGAGATGAAAGCTTTTCTGGCAGACGAAGAGAAACGGTTGGAAGATCAGGCGTCTGTCGTTCAATCGACCGATCTGGAATTAATTAACAGCCGGCTTCTTTCGCTGAAAGATATCTGCTGGATTTTAGAAAAAGATATTCTGGTCAATCTTAAAAAGATTCTGACGCTTACAGGGAAACAGAATTATTCCGAAGTTAATCCCGCAGCTTTTCGCAAATACAGGAAGCTGAATCTTCTATTGAACGCTCTGGATCGCTTGGAAGTAAGAGGACGTGACTCTGCGGGGATACAGTTAAGCTTTTTTTTAAAAAATAAAAAAACGTTACAAAATATCATGCGACAAATAACAAAACATGGATTGTCTGACGACTACCGGCGACGGACCCAAAAAGGTGATTTGTTAAACCAATCTATTTTCATTTCAAGCGGTCAAAAAAACGATTCCGAAAACATCAGCGTAACCTTCACCTACAAAACCTTTTCAGTCGTTGGCGAACTGGGACGCAATGTCACCGAGTTGAGAAAGGTCATCCAAAGCGACTCTATTCTTCAGTCTTTCGCCGCAGGGGAGTCGGTTTGCGAAACAGCACTGACTCACACCCGCTGGGCTTCCGTCGGTGCAATTACCGAAGAAAATTGCCATCCGGTAAATAATAACACAACAAACGCGTCCACATCATCCTGCTCCTTATATCCCGATACAGAGGCTCAAATCAATGTGGTCTTGAACGGAGATATCGACAATTATCCGGTACTGCGACAAGTTTTGGAGACAGAAAACGAACTCATCGCTCCCGAGGTTACCACCGACACAAAAATTATCCCCCTCCAAATTGAAAAATATCTCAAGGAGGGCAAAAATTTGACCGACGCATTCCGTCTGGCCGTCAATGATTTCGAAGGATCTCAGGCCATTGCAATGACCAGTAATCTGGAATCGGGGAAAATGTTTCTGGCTCTCAAAGGCAGTGGCCAGGCGATTTACGTAGGAATCAGTAAAGACCAGTATGTGTTTTCTTCCGAACTCTATGGTTTGGTGGAGGTCATGCCGCATTTCATCAAGATGAATGGGGAAGCGGAAAATGGTAAAATAAAAGGACAGATGTTTATTCTTGATCAGAATTCCGGCGCGGGTGTTAAAGGCATTACCGCCTGCTTCTACGACGGTACGTCCATTCCGTTAACAGACCATGATTTGCAGACAGCAGAAATAACCACACGGGACATCGACCGCGCTGATTACCCTCATTATTTTCTCAAAGAAATTTCCGAATCAGCCTTGTCCGTTAAAAGAACGTTGCGTGGTAAATATCGAATCATCACCGCCGATCAATCTCTTCAGCAGGTCATGTTTAACATCGGAGCCGATATCGTGCCTGTCTCTGTAAAAGACAGTCTTCAAAACGGCTCCATTAAAAATATCGTTGTCATCGGTCATGGAACCGCCGCGGTAGCCGGACAAACGGTGTCTGACGCGTTAACGCAATACATAAAAGAGGCAGGAATAAATGTCACTGCCAGCATCGCATCGGAATTAAGCGGTTTTGGACTAAGAAACGACCTGTCCCATACGCTTATTATTCCGATAACGCAATCGGGTACAACAACGGACACCAATCGAGCGGTGACAATGGCGAAAGAACGCGGCGCTCATATCATATCTATCGTTAACCGTCGACAGTCCGATATTACCGCTAAATCACACGGAATATTTTACACCAGTGACGGACGTGATATTGAAATGTCCGTCGCTTCGACCAAGGCCTTTTACGCCCAGATGATAGCGGGACAGTTGCTGGCCTTGTATTTCGCCAAGCTTCTGGGCACACGAACCGACAGCGAAATAGCGACAGCTTTGCGTAATCTTGAATTAGCACCGCATTTAATGGATAGAATTTTTATAAATCGTGACGCCATTGCCGCTTCGGTGAAAAACACAGTCAACAAACGTTACTGGGCGATTGTTGGCAGCGGTCCCAACAAGGCGGCAGCCGATGAAATACGTATAAAACTCAGTGAACTCTGCTATAAAACTATTTCTTCCGATATTGTTGAAAATAAAAAGCATATTGACCTGTCTGCAGAACCTTTCATTTTAGTCTGTGCCTCAGGAAATCCGCAAGCCGTGACGGAAGACGTCGCTAAAGACGTCGCCATTTTCAAAGCGCACAAGGCTGCGATAATTGTTTTTGCTGATGAGAAAGATCGCCGCTTTGATCAAGTCGCTGATGCAGTGATATCTATTCCGGCAGCACCCGCGCCTTTACCGGTGATCCTGAATACGATGGCGGGACATTTATGGGGTTATTATGCGGCGCGTGCTATCGACGAAGAGGCGACAATCTTTCGTAAATTCCGCAGTCAACTGGCCGCTGAATTAACAAAAAGCATACAAAAAAAACTATCCATTTTTGATATGATTGCCGACGTTTCTTTACGCCGTATCATCAACGAATTTTACCTGCTTTTTAACTCGCATCGGCAAACAGGTTCATTTAGTTTATTGGACGGAAAGACAATGGCCAATCTGCCTCTTTTGTTAAAATATGCCACGGGCAAACTACCGCTGCAGGAAATCCGCCATGATTTCAGAAGAGAAGGCGATCTATTGAATCCGTTTGATCTTCTGGATGCAACGCTGAGTAACGCCATCGATGAACTCGCCCGTCCGATCGATGCTATTCGTCATCAGGCCAAAACGGTTACGGTGGGAACCAGCCGTAAGGAAAAAGAACCAAAAGGTATCATTTTCGACCTCTTGGAAAACCTTAATTTCTCCGCAAAAAATTTAACGTATCGTGAAGTGATGACCGTTAATCGCGTTCAGCCAGCTATTGCCGCAGTAAAAGGATATACGGTTTATGATATTTATGGTCTCGATGCAAAAGGTCGCCCCTTGCAAGATTCAACCATTGCGGTCCGCTCCAAGGGAGGCATTGCCGTTGATATGATATCACGGGCAGATAATTCCACAACGCTAATGGGTGTAAAAAAGACTATCGTTAGCACAGGTCATGTCTATCTGGGCCGGGGCAAAACTGACGGCGCTCCGATTATGGTTATTCCTCTCCGGGGATTAGATGAGCAAATCATCAATCTTGTGCTGATACATATTATTTTTGATGAATCTCTGACCCTGTCTGAAAAGAAGGACGTATTGGGACACCGATATGATGATATCAGCAATCTCGTGAACGAATACAACCTCCGCTGGAATGACCGATATTTGGATACCTTACCGCTGGAATCACTTTTTAGCGAACCCATTGAGGAAATCGCCAAACAGATAAAATCCCAATCTGGCCGACGCTGAGCAAGGAATCGGTTATAAATAATGGCCAAATACTATATAATTCAAATACTTGCCTACACAAATGCAAAAAATATTTTTTCATTTGACAAATGAATTGTTTAAAAGTAAGGATACGGCAAACAGTTGCCGTTTAGATTATGAAACAATTATTTAATCCGGAAGATATAGAAAGAAAGGTCATTTTGATTCTGAAAATTCTGAATGAAAATTCAGAATCACAAGGCGCGCGTGTCATCGCAAGAAAAATGAAGGAACGCGGCATTCAGTTAAGTGAAAGGACGGTTCGCTATCACCTTAAACTGATGGACGAAAGAGGCTTAACGAAACTGATAGGTCGTCGTGACGGCAGAATCATTACGAGTCTGGGGCTTGATGAAATTAACAATGCCCGCGTCCGGGATAAAATCAGCCTCTCTATTTCCCGCATCGATGTTCTCTCCTTTAAAACAACTTTTGATATTAAAAAACGCAGCGGACTTGTCCCGGTCAACGTTTCTTTCCTTCCTCAAAAACAATTCAAAAAAGCTCTTGCGGCAATGAAACCTGTTTTTAAAAAAAACTTTGCCATTTCCGATCGTGTTGCTGTTGCTCATGAAGGGGAAAAACTGGGCGAAGCAATTGTTCCGGAGGGGAAAATTGGTGTGGCCACGGTGTGCAGTATTTTGATTAACGGCGTGCTTTTGAAACACGGCATTCCGATTGATTCCAAATTCGGCGGAATATTGCAGGTAAAAAACAGTGACCCGTTAAGATTTGTCGAACTCATTCATTATGCCGGGTCATCGCTTGATCCATCGGAAATTTTTATTCGCGGCAAAATGACATCTATAAGAGAAGTCGTCAAAAAAGGTGAAGGAAAAATTCTGGCTAATTTCCGCGAAATACCAGCGCTTGCTTTGCCCCTGGTAGAAGACATCGTCACTGAATTTAATAGAATAGGTATTCACGGTATGATTTCTATTGGCAAAGTGGGAAATCCCATCTGTCAGACCAATGTAGATATAAATAAGGTTGGCATGATTCTTCTGGGTGGGCTCAATCCTGTTGCTGCCGCTTACGAAGAAGGTTTGGATATAGAAAATAAGGCGATGTCCACCATGATGGAATACGAAAAAATGGTCAGCGTCGAAAATATATAATAAAAAATTAGAATTATTGAGGAGGATTCAATTATGTCAGTGATCAAAGATGTTATCGCCAAAGTTAAACAGACAGACCCCAACCAGCCGGAATTTCATCAGGCTGTTGAAGAAGTTATGGAAACCCTGGAACCCACCGTAAAAAAACACCCCGAATTCGTCAAAGCCAATATCTATGAACGCATTGTGGAACCGGAAAGAGCCATGCAGTTCAGAGTTCCCTGGGTTGACGACAAGGGCAATGTTATAGTCAATAGAGGATTCCGTGTTCAATTCAATAACGCTATCGGCCCTTTCAAAGGCGGTCTGCGTTTCCATCCTTCTGTCAACTTAGGAATTATTAAATTTCTTGGTTTTGAACAGATTTTCAAAAACGCGCTCACCACTTTGCCTATGGGCGGCGCCAAGGGAGGTTCCGACTTTGATCCTAAAGGAAAATCGGATGGAGAAGTCATGCGTTTCTGCCAGGCTTTCATGCGTGAGTTGTATCGTTATATCGGCGCGGATATCGATGTTCCCGCCGGTGATATCGGAGTCGGCGGACGCGAAATCGGCTTTATGTATGGTTATTACAAGAAAATCCGCAACGAGCACACCGGCGTTCTCACCGGAAAGGGCATGTCCTACGGCGGAAGCCTGATTCGCCCCGAAGCAACCGGTTATGGATGTACCTATTTTGCCGCCGAAATGCTGGCCACCCGCAAACTGGATTTCAAGGGCAAAACGGTCGCCATCAGCGGCGCCGGCAATGTCGCTCAGTATGCAGTCGAAAAAGTAAATCAGCTGGGCGGCAAAGTCATTTCTCTTTGCGACTCATCAGCCTGTATTATTGATGAAGCGGGCATTGATGAAAAGAAATGCAGTTACGTGCTGGATTTGAAAAACGTTAAACGCGGTCGCATTTCCGAATACAAGAACAAATTCAAAGCGGAATGTTTCGAAGGGAAGAATGTCTGGGATGTTATCCGTGAACAGGGCATCAAAGTGGACATCGCCCTGCCCTGCGCCACACAAAATGAAATCAACGGCAAGAACGCCGCTGCACTCATGAAAAACGGCTGTATCTGTGTGTCTGAAGGCGCCAACATGCCTTCCACACCCGAAGCCATCAAGATTTTCCAGGACAAGAAAATCCTTTATGGTCCCGGCAAAGCGGCCAACGCCGGCGGCGTCGCCACTTCCGGTCTGGAAATGAGCCAGAACAGCTTAAGACTTTTGTGGACCCGTGAAGAAGTGGATAACCGTCTGCAGATCATCATGAAGAGCATTCACAAGGCCTGTTACGATACTGCGGAAACTTATGGAAAGAAAGGCGACTACGTAGCCGGAGCAAACATTGCCGGATTTACCAAAGTTGCCAACGCGATGCTGGCTTTCGGCATTGTATAAGAGTACATGAACCCGGGGAGGTACTGTAGATTTGATTTCCAGATCTGACGAAAAAACAAAACAGTTGATTGAAAAAGGCGTGAATATTCCCGGCCGTGGAACAATCGACATTGGCGATGATGTTAATGTCGATCAGATTTCCGGAAGGGGTGTCACCCTGTATCCCGGCTGCCGGATCTATGGCGAAAAAACCGTCATATCATCCGGCTGTAAGCTGGGCTATGAAGCACCCGCAACCATTGAAAATTGTCAACTCGGTCAAAAAGTTGAATTAAAGGGCGGTTTTTTCAGCAAATCTGTCTTCTTGGAGAAATCCAATATGGGAATGGGCGCGCACGTCCGGGAAGGATGTATCTTGGAGGAAGAAGCCGGTGGCGCTCATTGTGTTGGTTTAAAGCAAACCATTCTTTTTCCCTTTGTGACCATGGGAAGCCTGATCAACTTTTGCGACTGCTTCATGGCCGGAGGCACCAGCCGCAGCAATCACAGTGAAGTCGGCAGTTCTTATATCCATTTTAACTTTACGCCCGATGCCGACAAAACAACGCCTTCTTTGCTTGGCGATGTTCCGCGAGGGGTAATGCTCAACCAGCCTCCTATTTTTCTGGGAGGTCAGGGAGGCATTATCGGCCCCATCCGTATGGGCTTTGGCAATGTCGTGGCAGCTGGTTCTATCCTGAGACACGATTATCCTCAAGATAATCAACTGATTTTCGAAAAAGCTCCCGGAAGCAGCATGAAAAACTATGTGCCGTCGGCTTATCCGAACTTAGAACGAATTGTTGAAAACAATATTCTCTATCTGGCAAATCTCGTGGCGCTGGAAGAGTGGTACAAACACGTCAGAAAACATTTTTTACAAGCTCAACCGCTAGGTTCTTTCCTGTTTACCGGAGCCATGGAACAACTTGCATCAGCGAAAAAGGAACGCTTGAAAAGATTGAAATCCATGGCGGGAAAAGCCGGCATCGCAGTCATCAAACAAAGATCGCAAAAGTATTTGAAAGGCAGACGCGAATTTCAGGAGCAGACAGGATATATTGAAGATATCTTTCATGGCGATATTGCTGATAAGAAAGAGGCAACGAAAAAACGACGCAATGTGTTCCTGAAAAAACTGGAAAAAGCTGTCGCGAAAAATCAGACCGGCTATATTGAAACAATCCAGACATTGCCGGCAGACATATCTTTACAAGGCACCGTCTGGCTAAACGATATCGTCAATGTTCTTGGTGAAGCAGCAGCACGCGCTCTGCCCTCCTTGGGTCTGTTTAAAAAATATAATAAAAACTAATTTGATTCTCAAACAAGGAACAAGAACAAAAAGGAGAAGTAGATGGGTAAATTATTTGGTACTGACGGAATCAGAGGCGAAGCAAACACCTATCCCATGACATCCGAAATCGCGTTTGGTGTCGGACGCGCCATCGCGCATTTATTTAAAAAGAAAGGGCACCGCTCTGTCGTTATCATCGGGAAAGACACAAGACTTTCCGGTTACATGCTGGAAAGTTCCCTGGAAGCAGGTATTACTTCCATGGGAGGTTATTCCTACCTGGTTGGGGTCATGCCGACACCGGGTATTGCCTTTGTAACGCAAAGCATGCGCGCCGACGCGGGTGTTGTCATTTCTGCCTCCCATAATCCCTTTCAAGACAACGGACTGAAAATTTTCGGAGGAGATGGCTACAAACTCACCGATGAACAGGAAGAAACCATCGAAGATTTGATCCTCAACAACAAGCTTTCCGACTTGATGGCTACAGGACAGGATATTGGAAGAGCCTTTCGGCTCGAAGGTGTGAATGGGCGTTATATTGTTTTTGCAAAGAACACCTTTCCACGCAATCTCAACATGGAAGGCATGAAAGTTGTTCTGGACACAGCCAACGGAGCCACCTATCGTGTAGCACCGGACACGTTCAATGAACTTGGCGCCGATGTTGATGTGATTCATAAAACGCCTGACGGCTTGAATATCAACGACAAATGCGGCTCCCAGCATACAGAACGGTTGAAGAAAAAAGTCGTCGAGACAGGAGCAGCCATCGGACTTGCATTCGATGGGGACGGGGACCGCCTCATCGCCGTTGATGAAAAAGGGAACGAGATCACGGGAGATCAGATCCTGATAATCTGCGCCAATATTCTTAAAAAAGAAGGGAAATTAAAGAACGATCTTCTGGTCAGTACAGTCATGAGCAACCTGGGCTTAAGGGTTGCCTGTAAAAAATATGGTTTTAACCACCATGCCTCTAAAGTGGGAGACCGCTATGTTCTCGAAGATATGATCAAGATGGGATCAGTGATCGGCGGAGAAGAAGCGGGACATATGATATTTCTCAGGAAGCACACAACAGGTGATGGGATTATTGCCGCCCTGCAACTGGTAGCCGCCATGATCAAAGAAGGCAAACCCCTTTCCGAACTGGCGCGCATGATGGACATTTTCCCCCAAAAATTAATTAACGTCGATGTGAAGAGCAAGCCGGACATTGATAAAGTTCCGAAACTTGTTGAAGCCATTAAACAGGTGGAAAAAGAACTGGGTGAAGAAGGGCGTGTTCTGGTCCGGTACTCCGGAACTCAAAACATGTGCCGGGTCATGGTGGAAGGACCGTCCAATGAAGTAACGGTAAAATATTGTCAACAACTCGCAGACATCGTAAAAAGCGAAATTGGATAATGAAAAGGAGAAAATAACCATGGCGATTACTGTTTATGTTACGAAAGATTTTGCTCAGATGAGTGAAGTTGCTGCGGGTATTGTCGTAAAAAAAACTGTTGAAACACTCAGAAAGAAGCAAGAGGCCGTTTTAGGACTGGCCACAGGTAATTCACCGACAGGGCTCTATAAACACCTGGCTCAAGCTGCCAATGACGGGAAATTTGATTCCGGTCGCATCCGCAGTTTCAATCTCGATGAATACGTCGGTTTACCGGGCGATAATATTCAGCAGCGGGTCATCCATCCGGAAAGCTATGCTTATTTTATGATTCAGGAACTTTTCAGTCATCTCAATAAAAAATTTTTTGAAACACGTGTTCCTTACGGCTCGTTAATAGACCAGAAAATTCTCATCAGGGAATTACGGGAAAATAAAAAAGACTGGGAATTTAAAGGCACAGACGGGGGAAAGTCCATTGCCATCAAAGGCAAGCCCAAATCACAATACCTTGCCTGGATCCGGAAGGAAATTCTTGATGGCTATGCACGGAAAATAAAAGCCGCGGGAGGAATCGACCTGCAGATTATCGGCGTGGGCGGCCGTGGACATGTGGCTTTTCACGAGTCAGGCATTCCTTTCCAAGGCAGTTCGGTTCTTTTAGTCAAACTGGATAACAACACAATCGCAAATGCCGTCGCCGACGGACACTTCAAAACTAAGTCGGATTCTCCTCAATATGCCATCAGCATGGGTGCTGAACTGGTTTATCAGGCAAAAACAGTCGTTCTTGTCGCCAATGGCGCACGAAAAACAGAATCGGTTACCCGCTCGCTTTTAGGTGATGTCACTCCGGAAATTCCAATATCTTATGGTCAAAAATATGCCGGAAAAGGCGGTGAGTTAATTTATGTTATCGATCGCGTTGCGGCTGAAGGTCTTTTGGCCAACGCTAAAGAACTCAAATACAGAGATATCGGTTTAAGAAATATGGTTTGAGTGTTACCTTGCAGACCAGCAAAATTGTCGGGGGAACTTTTTAGCGTGAAGAATACAAAATTTATATTTGTTACAGGTGGCGTTCTTTCTTCTCTGGGTAAGGGCCTGGCGGCCGCATCCATTTCCGCCCTTCTGGAATGCCGCGGTCTCAAAGTCAGCAACCAGAAACTGGATCCTTACATCAATGTCGATCCCGGAACTATGAGTCCTTTTCAGCACGGTGAAGTTTTTGTGACCGATGATGGAGCGGAAACCGATCTCGATCTCGGACATTATGAAAGATTCTGTTCCACCTGCATGGGCAAGAGAAACAATCTCA
Source organism: uncultured Smithella sp. (assembly GCA_964539765.1). Lineage (GTDB taxonomy): Bacteria > Desulfobacterota > Syntrophia > Syntrophales > Smithellaceae > Smithella. The sequence goes on along the minus strand of CAZIJZ010000009.1, from coordinate 11,203 downwards.
CCACCGGACAGGTTTATTATTCCGTCATTTCCAAAGAAAGACGCGGTGATTACCTGGGCAAGACCGTGCAGGTTATTCCTCACATTACCAACGAAATAAAAGATTATATCAGAGAGACGGCGGCCGGTTTTGATGTCTCCATCGTGGAAATCGGCGGCACGGTCGGTGATATCGAAAGCCTTCCCTTTCTGGAAGCCATCCGCCAGTTCCGCAATGAAGTCGGACGCGAAAACGCCATTTTTATTCATTTAACCTGGGTGCCGCTGATCAAAACCGCAGGCGAGGTTAAAACCAAGCCCACGCAGCACAGCGTCAAGGCTCTCCGGGAAATTGGTATTCAACCGGATATTCTGCTTTGCCGGACGGAAAATTTCCTTTCCGAAGACATCAAATCCAAAATCGCTCTTTTCTGCAATGTGGAGGTCAATTCTGTTTTTACCGCCAAGGATGTCAGCTGCATTTATGAAGTGCCGCTGATTTATCACCGTGAGGGACTGGACGCCAAAATTGTCGATCTGCTCAATATCTGGACGGGACAACCTAAGTTGGATTCCTGGGAAGAAGTGGTCAGCAAATTCAATAATCCCCCTCATGAAGTATGCATCGGCATTGTCGGCAAGTATGTCAATCTGACCGATTCCTATAAAAGCCTCAATGAGGCGCTGGTGCACGGCGGCATAGCCAACAACTGCCACGTCAAGTTAAAATTTATCGATTCGGAAAAAATTGAGGCGGAAGGTCTGGGGAAAAGCCTGGACGACGTTGACGCGATTCTCGTACCCGGCGGCTTCGGCATCCGCGGAATTGAAGGCATGATCAAAGCCGTGCAGTATGCGAGGGAGAAGAAAATGCCTTTCTTCGGAATCTGTCTGGGCATGCAGATGGCTGTTGTGGAGTACGCCAGAAACATCTGCGGACTGGAAAAAGCCAACAGCTCCGAATTTGATCCGGAGACTTCCTATCCGGTCATTGACCTGCTGCCGGAACAGCGTAACATCAAGGATAAAGGTGCCTCCATGAGACTGGGCGCGTGGCCCTGTGTTGTCGAACCTGACTCTTTTGCTTTCATTGCTTACGGACAGAAAAAAATATCCGAGCGTCATCGTCATCGCTATGAATTTAATAACGATTATAAAAAGACGCTCACGGACAAGGGATTGAGAATCACCGGAATGTCACCTGACGGGAAACTGGCGGAAATCGTCGAGATAAAAGATCATCCGTGGTTTCTGGGATGTCAGTTTCACCCGGAATTCAAATCAAGACCGGTAAAACCACATCCTCTTTTCAGCAGATTTATTGAAGCTGCTTTGACGAATGCTCAGAAGAGGAAACAAAAATCAAACCAGAAAAAAAATAAATCTAGTTCATAACATTGGAGAAGAATTTGTAGTTATTGCGTCCGGTTGTTTTTACGGAATACATGGCCGTATCCGATTTTTTCAACAAAGCATCCGTGTCTTCACAATCATCAGGAAACATTGCAATGCCTATGCTGGCATTGGTAACAATTTTGTGATCAGCCAGCAAGAACGGCTTTTGAAATGCTTTTAAAATTACTTTTGCCACCCCGGCAGCATATTCCATTTTTTCCAGATCCGATAATAAAATAATAAATTCGTCGCCTCCCAGACGGGCCACCGTATCGTTATGACGCAAAATACCCGTCAGACGATGTCCAATCTCCTGAAGCAGTTTATCGCCAACCAGGTGTCCTAACTTGTCATTAATATCTTTGAAATGATCGAGATCGAGCATCATGACGGCAATCCGGTTTCGGTTTCTTTTGGCTTGCGCCAGAGCGACCTGCAAACGATCCATAAACAGGGTCCGGTTTGGCAATCCGGTTAAAGCATCATGAGTCGCCATATGATTCAATTGCTGATGGATCTGCTGCCGTTCGGTAATGTCACGAATAATACCGTGAAATCCCGTCGGTTTACCCGAAGAACCCTTTTTCAGGGATACGGAGATTTCTATGTATCTTGCAGCGCCATCCTTTCTTATGATCTGCCAATCAAATTCTCTCGTGGGTTTCCCTGTTTTGTAAACCTGATTAAACGCCTGATATACTTTCATAGCCATTTCTTGATTGGTGTAAGTTCGGTAATTCATGCCGGTTATTTCTTCTTTACAATACCCGATTATCTCGCACACAGGATCATTAAACACTTTAAAGTTTCCGGTAAGATCAACTTCAAAATATCCTTCCTGAATATTTTCAAGAACGGTTCTGTATTTTTCTTCACTTTCGCGCAGCGATGCTTCCGCTCTTTTCCGCTCGGTAATATCACGAAGATTGATAATGACGGCTTCGACAACGTTATTGTTGACGAGGCCGCTGGCCACAGCTTCAAATACCAGCCAGTTGCCATTTTTGTGACGGAGACGAATCTCGGAACGCGAAACGGAAGCATTGATATCATTAAATAATCTTTTCAATTCACCGGCTACAAACTTCACATCATCAGGATGAAGATTATCAAATCCGGTTCTTCCCCTCCGTTCATCGGCCTTAAAACCCAAAACTTCCTCAACTGACTGATTTTCATAAGAGATAACGCCGTCGCCATTAACGATAGCAATGATATCCGAAGACTGATCCGTAATGGTCTTGAACAGTTTCTCCTCATGATTCAACTTTTGCTCCATGAGTTTGCGATCAGTAATATCGATAAAACTGCCCAACGCCGCACGTTGATCTTTGTAAATAATGGGGGTCACCGTTTCCAGGACCCATATGATGTCACCATTCTTTGTCGTAAATCTGTATTCGTATGGTTTGCAGTTTTCCTCCTTTAAACATTTTATCGCTTTTTTCCTGACATTCTCTTTATCGTCCGGATGGATATTCTTCAGAGAATGCGTACCGATAAGCTCCTCATCATCATAACCGGTAATTTTCTTATACAATTCGCTGACATAGACAAACTTGCCGTCTTGCACGATGTAAATTCCAACCCCGGCATTGGCAATAATATCTTTCGCCAAAAGCGAGAGGTCTTTCTGCTGAATCTTTTTCTTATTATTGGATTCTTTTACTGATTTTTCTTTTGCAGCCATATTCATTTTAACCACGTTAAATTTCACGACAAATACATTAAAGATGTACCGCCAATTCAACCAATTTTTGAATATTGCGTCACAGAAAATAGATGAAACTTGCGTTTCCTGAGAGTGTATAGGTGGTTTGCTTATATGAAGAAAATACATTATGTCAAGGAAATTTTTCGTTGTTTTTTGTTGTTATACCGGTTATTCGGGGTGAAAAATACATTGTTTTAATCACAAGGACGAAGTCATCATCACCCAGTTTATGCTTGACAGGGTCGAATAATTGGGCTAGATAACGCCACCCATAAATGAAATCAGGAGGATACAATTGGCAACACATAAATCAGCAGAAAAACGCGACCGGCAGAATAAAAAACATCGTCAACGCAATATCGCCGCCAAGTCTGCGTTAAAAACTACAATTAAATCAGTCGTCACAAGTATAGACGGCAAAAACAAAGAAAAATCTGTCAGTGCTTTAAAAGTCGCCATCCCAGCTTTGAGCAAAGCGGCATCCAAGGGCATTATCCACAAAAAAAATGCCTCCCGCAAAATTTCCCGTCTGACCAAAAAAGTAAACGCACTGAAGTAAAAAAAACATTTAAAGAGGCCGGTTTCAAAGCCGGCCTCTTTTGCTTACTATTTTAATTCTTTCATTACTATCAGATCTGAAAATTTATTGAAGGGACACTCTTTCTTCTTTAGAAGTGAATTTTCTTTTTGCTTCAGATAATCATTGAAGAGTGAACAGCAGGACAACACGATGCAAACAAGAGCACCCCATCCATCTACCGATGGCGATTTCATAGCAGAAATCGGGAAGCTCTTTCTTCATAAGCCCTATAAAGCGGGAACACTAGAAGGATTCCATGAAGAAAAACTGATTGTTAATGTATCGGCTTTTGACTGTACAACTTTTGTGGAAACGGTTCTTGCTTTGGGCCGATGCGCCGTCGCCGGGAATTTTTCCAAACAGGCGTTCCGTCATAACGTAAAATCGATCCGTTACCGTCAAGGAATCATTAACGGATATTCCTCCCGTTTACATTATTTTACAGACTGGTTGCGTGATAATGGGGAAAAAAGACTTTTGACTGACATCTCGCGTCAGCTTGGCGGCAAACCTCAACGCAAAAAGATTAATTTCATGACTTCTCATCGTGAATTATATCCTGCGTTGGAAAACAAAGCACAATTCAACAGAATGTTAACAATAGAAAAAAACCTCTCCCGCAAATATTTCTATATAATCGACAAGGATAAAATAAATCAGCAAACAGGAAAGATCAACAACGGCGATATTATCGCTTTTGCTGCAAATCAGGAAGGACTAGATGTCGCGCATGCAGGCTTTGTTATCATGCAGGGAAAAAGTCTACGCTTGCTTCACGCATCTCAAAAAGAAGGCAAAGTAGTCATCTCGAACAAAACACTGGCTGCCTATTTGAAATCCAACAAAAATTTTACCGGCATCCTCATCGCCCGTCCACAACAGTTAATATCCAAACCACGTGTAAAACATAATCATTAATTTTCAAAAGTATACCGAGGCGGCCAAGAAGAAGCTCCGCAGGCGTATTTTTTATACGTTGAGGAAGCTGACAATGCAGCCAACAAAGGTAGGCGAATGAAAATTAATTATTATCAGGGTTTTTCGAAATGATGATAATCTTTCGGCTGATCAAAATTTCCGCCCCAGTGCCAGCCACGCCGTAAAAATTCCTGAACGATCGCGTGCTCGGCCGTTAAAGTTCCGGGTTCCTGCGGAAGATACTTCGCCCCTTCCGGAGCAACTATACCGTTGGGATAAATCACCGGATTCTGCACCGGATTGACATCCACGGCTTTCCCCAGTGAATGCATGGACAGTTTTGTTGTTCCTTCAATCACTCTGAAATTAAATGAAGAAGTATTATTATCCGCCATGGATTTATAATCATCCCATTGATACGCAACGATGGGAATAACCTTGCCGATGGGAAACAGAATTTTTTCGATAAAATTGAACAGATCATAAACATCGTCCTCCACTTCTCTGCTGACGATGATCTGGCCCTGATGTTTTCTGCCGTCGAATGAATAATAGCACACGTCGATCATGGATAAGGAATCTATGATCTCCAATGGCGCAGGGGTTCCTTCTATCGCTTCGGAAAAACTCATGGCACTGTCCACAATCGCTTCTTCGGCAAAAAACATTCACAAACTCCTTTTTATAATTTTCTGATGATCGCGTCCGTTATGCTTTCCGGCAGAGATACTTCCCGGTAAATCTCACGGACGGTATAATAATTCAATTTTTTATAATTAGCCAGCAACGGCGTAATCACGACCCCGGCCATATCCACCGCGCCCGGAGAAATAAATATTCTGTTTTGGTATGCCATAAAATAAGCATCCGGGCGATGTTTCGCGCGCAGAAAAATGACCAGTCGCCAGCCTCTTCCGTTATAATCACAAATAACGTTAATCATCGGTTCGTCATTGGTCTTCATCATGGTTTGTGCAGTCTTTAACAAGTTTAGAAACTGCGTTGTTAACTCGCCCGCATTGCCCGATTTCAGGACAACGATTGAACGATCATAATCCTTCAGGTATCCATATTTTACAAATGGCTTACTTTTAAACGCTAATATTTTTTTAATATCATTGAACAGGGGAAGAACTTTTTTCGGAACCGCCTGAAAATGGAGATGATCGGGAGCGGAGGCCCCGCAGGCCGGGCCATTGTAAAAGACAGCATAACCGGACATATCGGCAGCCAAACTTAAAAGCCAATTTATTGATGAGATAATTTTCTGCGGCTCATGGTTCAACGAAACTATCGTAAAATGATTCTCAAAAATCGGGGCGGGATTACAGAGAATCAGATACTGATTTCTATATAGAATACCAATTTGTTCGTAAGGCAAATTATTCTCACATAAAAAACAGGGTCTGTTTCTGATGGATCGGGCATCTACTGCGGCGCCGCTGCTCACCGCGCGGGCAGGATTGTATTGCAGATAGACCTTATATCCGCCGGAAAGTTTTCTTGACTGCACGGAAATCAAATCACGGCAGGCATCGCCCAGTCGCCCCCAGCTTTGCTTTTGCGATTCATAAAGACTCTGGCAAAGAAGAGGCAACGGCAAATCCTTCCTTCCTTCAAATTCGGCAAATATTCTCCGGTCATTCAAAGAAGGCTTTGTCTTATAGATCTTTTTTCGGGAACTCATTTCCGCGGTGCGCAGTTTATCTTTATATAAATCGTTGGCATTTTGCTTTTCAACGGAAAGTCCGGCATCCGTATTATCCTTCCACCGGCGACACCAGTATAGATTTTCGTAAATCCTGCCGATTTTGTATTCCCGTGAAATCCTCAGAGCCACGGAGTAATCTTCACCGTAACTGACATTGGGGAAACCGAAGCGGCGAATGACGGACAAGTCAAAGGCACGCGGCGCTCCCATGCCATTGACGCGCAGCAGATTGTTGTGCCCGTTGGTCTGCGTCCACTCCCTGTGATCGATAAGACCCGGCGGAATCTTTTTCAGACGCTCATTGACAATCGTGTAAGAGCCGACCACCATCGCGTATTGTCCTTTCCGCAGAGTATCTACGATTTTCTGCAGAGTTTGCGGCGAACTGTACAGGTCATCGGAATCAAGTTGAATAACATAACGCCCGCAATACGGCGAATAAATGGCTTCATTCCAGCAGCCGCCGATGCCCAGGTCTTTCCGTAAGGGAATAAGATGATGGATATGAGGATGCCTTAATGCATACTTTTTCAATACATCCGTGGTTCCATCCGTGGATTGATTATCCACAACGATAATATTGAACGGGAAATCGGTTTTTTGCCCCAGAGCGCTCTCCAGCGCGTCAGCAATCGTCTTCTTACGGTTAAGCACAGGAATAACAACACTGGCTTTCCACTGCAGGTCACTCTTCTCTTCATCCACGATTTTTTGACGCTCCGGCAGATAAGCACCGATGCGCTTCAGGTGATTTGTCGCAATCTTTTCGAATCTTTTCTGACGGAGAAAATTTTCTTTCGCCACATAAGCAAAATGTGCCTCCATTTTTATGCCCGGCTTTTTGAGCTTCTTTTGCTTTTTTTCAGTTACGGTATACAGAAATTCCGGCACATGAATAATTTCATAATCCGTGGAGATTTTCAGACGCAAGTCGTACCTGGCTGCGTCTGCATCAGCGGGAAACGAGCCGTATTTTTGAATGGCTGATTGAACAGCCGTGCCGGAGAAAATCAAAAGATGTCCGAAATTAAAACCGTCGCGGATACTGCCCGGCTGATAATCAATCAACGGATGTTTGGCAGAATTATTTCCATTTCGCGAGATGAAATCCGAATAAACGATACCGGCCTTATCATTTTCTAAAATCTGAAGCATTCGGTGCAAAGAAAATCTATTCATGCTGATTTCTTTTTCAGCATCGATCAGCAAAAGATATTTACCGGATAGTTTTTTCAGGAGAGAAGAAAGACTTTTGATTTCTTGAAAATCTACATGGTCGGAGGAAAGGAAATCAACAACTTCTTTTTCATCTCTGAAAGGCAGAAGAAAGAATCGGCTGAATTTTTGAATAATATTTGTCATGATAAATTGAACATTATCCCACGTCGCTCCGCTTCGCTCGTTTTACCACCGCGCTGCGCGCCTGGTATAATTCGTCCAGCAAGCTTCCGTTCACTGTGTTTCTGAAGCTTGGGTCTCATTATCAGAGAGTGTCCATCCCTCTCCGCTGCGCTTCGGGGATAATTTCCAATCCCTATATATCGGGATTGGATAGTTCGACTTACTCTTCAGACTTCGCACAGCTCGTCTTCAGAGAGTCTCACTACCACTTACGCTTTAATGAGCCTTGATTTTCCGAAACTTGTGAACGGAAAATCTTAAAGCGAATTATCCCGCCACCTTCAGGTGGCAGGGACGAACTTCGCTACGCTCGTTTTTAGCGAATGTCAAATCCCGCGGCGCGGCGCGCCTGGGATAATTCGACTTACGCTTCGGACATCGCGGAGCTTGTCCTCAGCGAGTCTCATTAAAATCCGGACATCATCAGGTTAAAAGCTTTTTCCGCCATATCGTCGGAGAGTTTCATAAGCGCCTGTTTTCTGATCGCCGACAGCAAATTAATATCTTCGTGTAAGGTGTAATCAACCGAATCTGTCAATTCACGCGCGCTCCAAATAATTTTGCCGCTGATATTATCCTGAAAAACAACTTCCAGGGAGACTGTCACCCGCTCCTCCGCCGCCAGATCATTTTTCAGATGCGAAAGAGTTGATGTATGAAGATTGACAATTTTCCCGCTGACGGTCGCATCGGCGTTCTCCGGACCGGACGCAATTTTGAAACGGCTGTTCTGGATGAACTGGTTAACAAATGCTGTCCGGACATAATTCTCAATTCCAGCCTGCTCTGTTTTATTATCGAACGTTTGCACGTAAACTTTTTGAATATTCTTATCAATCGACTCTCCGCGAGACGTGAAAGAATAGCCGCAGGCAAATAAGAACACTGACAAAAAACAAATGCTTGATATTTTATAAATCAGACACCTACTTTGCTTCTTCATAAGACATCCTTATAATTATGTCGTTTTATTATGCTACGACTATGTTGACTAACTTCTTCGGCACGTAAATCACTTTCTTGATTTGCGTGCCAGCGGTCATGGATTTGATTTTCTCATCCGCCAGCGCGTCAGCTTTAATCTTTTCGGGATCTTCATCCACCGGTACGGTCATCCTGCTGCGCAGTTTACCGTTAATCTGGACAACGATGGTCATTTCGTCTTCACTGGCGATGGCGGAATCAAATTCTGGCCAGAGAACATTGGCGGCCAAGTCTTTATGTCCGAGCAACTGCCAAAGCTCTTCCGTCATGTGCGGAACAATCGGGACCAGCAGAATTATGGCCGCTTCCAGCGCCTCGCGAACAGCGGCCAGCGCCACTTTATCATCACTACCGGGACGTTTGATTTGATAGACTGTGTTCACTAACTCCATCACGGCGCTGATAGCCGTGTTGAAATGGAAACGGTCTTCGATATCAACAGTTACTTTGCGAATCGTCTGATGGGTTTTGCGTCGCAGCGCCTTCAAATCGTCTTCCAGTTCCATCGCGCCGGAAAGGGGTTCAACTTTCTTGATGTCATTCAGATATTCTTCAACAATGCGCCACAGGCGACTGAGAAATCGGAAGGAACCGTCCACGCCCTGTTCGCTCCACTCCAGATCCTTTTCCGGCGGCGCCGCAAACAGACAAAAGATGCGAGCGGTATCCGCGCCGTATGTTTTAATCAGAAAATCGGGATCGATGACGTTCTTGAGTGATTTGGACATTTTCTCGGTCTTGCCGATGATAACATCCTTGCCGCAGATGTGGCACTTGCCGTCCGCCGCCTGTTCCGGGAAAAGATAACCGTGCTCTTTGCACTTCATCGTTTCCTTGCAGACCATTCCCTGCGTTAACAGGTTAGTAAAGGGTTCATCCACGCCGATCACGCCGAAATCGCGCAGAACCTTGGTGTAAAAGCGCGAATAAAGCAGATGCAGAATGGCATGCTCAATGCCGCCGATATACTGATCAACCGGCATCCAGTAATCCAGCTTCTTGCGATCGAGTCCGGGCTTGGTGTCGCAATCCGGGCAGCAGTAGCGGTCGAAGTACCACGACGATTCCACGAATGTGTCCATCGTGTCCGTCTCGCGCGACGCTTTGCCGCCGCATTTCGGACAGGTTGTCTCCACAAATTCTTTGGAAGCCGCCAGCGGCGAGCCGCCTTCACTGCTTAATTTAATATTTTCGGGCAACACAACCGGCAGGTCTTTTTCATCAACCGGAACGATGCCGCATTTAGCGCAGTTGATCATGGGAATCGGCGCGCCCCAGTAACGCTGGCGGGAAATGCCCCAGTCGCGCAGACGGTACTGAATGGTGCGTTTGCCCTTCCCTTCCTTTTCCAGAAAATCGGCGATGGCTTCCAGAACCTTGGTGTTTTCCATGCCGTTGAACTGGCCGGAGTTGACTAAAACGCCTTCATCTACGTAAGCTTCCGTCATCGTCGCCGCATCGAGCGTTCTGTCTTTCGGTGAAATGACCACAATCAGCGGCAGATTGAATTTTTTGGCAAACTCGAAGTCGCGCTGATCGTGCGTGGGCACGGCCATGACACAGCCGGTGCCGTAATCGGCCAGAACAAAGTTGGCCGCGAAGATCGGCATTTTCCCACCGGTTAAAGGATTTTTGCAGTAGGCATCCAGAAACAGGCCTTCCTTTTCATAATATTCGGAAGTCCGCATCAGTTTGTCCTGCTTTTTGACTTTTTCGACAAACGCGGCAACATCTTTTTCAATGGCCTTGCCTTTGGTCAGTTTCGTGACCAGCGGATGCTCTGCGGCAACCAGCATGAAGGTCGCACCGAAAAGCGTGTCCTGGCGCGTGGTGAAGACCTTGATGGCGCCGTTTCCATCGGCCATCGGGAAATCCACCTCACAGCCGTAGCTCTTGCCGATCCAGTTTTTTTGCATGGTCATGACGCGTTCCGGCCAGCCGGGCAGCTTGTCGCAGAAATCCAGCAGTTCTTCGATGTAGGCGGTGATTTTGAAAAACCACTGATCCAGCACCTTCTCCTGCACTTCCGTTCCGCAGCGCCAGCACTGCCCGCCTTCCACCTGTTCGTTGGCGAGCACCGTGTCGCACTTGGTGCAGAAATTAACGGTGGAACGTTTCTTGTAGGCCAGACCTTTTTCGTACATCCAGATAAAGAAAAGCTGTTCCCATTTGTAGTATTTCGGCTCGCAGGTGGAAACTTCCCGATCCCAGTCGTAGCTGAATCCCATGCGCTTGAGCTGTTTTTTCATGTGCTCGATATTTTCGTTGGTCCACTTCGCGGGATGAATTTTATGCTCGATGGCCGCGTTTTCCGCGGGCATGCCGAAGGAATCCCAGCCGATCGGATGCAGAACATTAAAACCTTTCATGCGTTTGTAGCGGGCCACGACATCGCCGATGGTGTAATTGCGGACATGACCGATATGAATTTTGCCGGAAGGATAAGGAAACATTTCCAGCAGATAGTATTTTTTCTTTTGCGGGTCTTCGGTAACCTTGAAGGATTTTTCATCCTCCCATTT
>CAZIJZ010000008.1:0-75048 GCA_964539765.1 uncultured Smithella sp. | reverse complement strand
GCATGATTAAGAAACGGAAAGAAGAAGCTGCATCGCCGGGGAAAATGTGATGATAGAATCACGGGTATGAACCCCAGGACAAGCCCTGGACCCTAATTCCACAGCAAGCTGCGGGGTATTATATCCATGCTTATGCAGGATAGTTCGGTCTGCAAGTTTCAGTGTACTTCGTTTCTGAAACTTGGATCTCATTACCCTCCGCTGTGCGGGATTGTTCGACTTACAAATTTCAATGTACTTCGTTTTTGAAATTTGAGTCTCACAATAAAAGGCGTGATACTGCCCGAATGTAAACATCCGGTATCGTGTCACGGCTTTGATTCTTTCAACTTGTTTAATTCTTCTTTGTAGCTTTCCGCTTCAGCCCGGATGGTTTCAATCTCCTTCTGTGCTTTTTCCAGTTTTTCTTCCTGTCGATGTCTTTCTTCTTTGTTTTTTTCCTGCATTTCGTCGATGCCGACGTAAACCGCCAGCGCGCCGCCCAACAGGAGGAAAACCGGTAGAGAACCTTTAAAAATGGTCATAAAATCCGACCAGAAAAAGATCAGACTGACTAATCCGAAGATGGCGGAAATTACTCCTCCGATAAGCAAAGACATGATTTTACCTCCGGTAAAAGTAATGGGTTACGTATTTTTTTCTACCATAAAACGAATCTCCCGACAAGGCGGAAAAGGATGTTGTCAAATATGAAAATATTTCTTGATTTAAAGCTGTTCATCATTTAAATTCATAAAATTATAAAGATATGAGGTTAAAATGACAGAGCCTAATTTTGCCAAGGGAGACGGTTTGATTCCCGCGATCGTTCAAGATGCCGAAACCAAAGACGTTCTGATGATGGCCTATATGAATCGCGAATCGTGGGAAGCGACTTTAAAAACAGGAAAAGCCACCTATTGGAGCCGGTCGCGGCAAAAGCTGTGGTTGAAGGGCGAATCATCGGGCAACGTCCAGATCGTCAAATCGATTTTTATTGATTGCGATGAAGATACGCTTCTGCTGCACGTCCGACAAATAGGAGACGCCGCCTGCCATACCGGTCACCGGTCCTGTTTTTACCGCAAGTTGGACGGAAAAGATTTTGTTGTTGTCGGAGAAAAGATTTTTAATCCAGAGGAAGTATATAAATGAAAATTTTAAAGCTGGGAATTCCGAAAGGAAGTCTGGAAGCCAATACCATCGATTTGTTTAAAAAAGCCGGGTGGCGCATCACCAGCGACGCCCGAAGTTATTTCCCGGATATTGATGACCCGGAAATTTCCTGCAAGCTTGTCCGGGCGCAGGAAATGTCGCGCTACGTGGAAGACGGCACTCTTGATCTCGGGTTGACGGGCATCGACTGGATCATGGAAAATAATTCGGACATTGTTGTTGTTCAGGATCTCGTCTATTCCAAGGTTTCCACCCAGAAGGCGCGCTGGGTACTGGTGGTCCGGGATGATTCTCCCTATAAATCGATCGAAGACATGGAAGGGAAAAGAATATCAACGGAACTGGTGAACTTTACGAAAAAGTATTTCGCCGAGAAAAATATTAATATTCATGTCGAATTTTCCTGGGGCGCCACCGAAGCCAAGGTTGTCGAAGGCCTGGTGGATGCGGTTGTCGAGGTGACGGAAACCGGTTCGACAATCAAGGCCAACAAATTGAGGATTATTCATGAGTTGATGAAAACCAACACGCAGTTGATTGCCAATCGCGATGCCTGGAAAAATCAGTGGAAACGGAAAAAAATTCAGCAAATCAGCACCATGCTCAACGGGTCCCTGCAGGCTATGGGCAAGGTGGGACTGAAACTCAATGTGGCCAAAGAAAATCTGAAAGAAGTGATGGCCTTGATTCCTTCACTGAAGTCGCCGACCATTTCCAGTCTTTCTTCGGAAAAATGGTTTGCCGTTGAATCCATCGTTAACGCGAAGGCCATGCGGGACTTGATTCCGAAACTCCTGGAGGCCGGCGCTCAGGGCATTATTGAATACCCTTTAAACAAAGTCATCTAGCGGAGCAGTGTATCATGGCCAGAAAAGCGAAAATTATCCGCAAAACAACGGAAACGGATATCAATCTGGAGATTGATCTGGATAAAAACGCGGGAACCAGCATTGAGACAACCATCCCGTTTTTTAATCATATGCTGGAGCTTTTTGCGCGTCACGGTTTTTTCAAGCTGATCGTCAAAAGTAAAGGCGACACGCATATTGATGATCATCATCTGGTGGAGGATCTGGGCATTTGTCTGGGGAAAGCCGTGGCCGGGGCGCTCGGCAGGAAAACGGGCATCAATCGTTACGGTTCGGCGCGTGTGCCGATGGATGAGTGTCTGTGTCAGGTGGATCTGGATATTTCCGGACGTCCCTATCTGGTTTACAATGTTAAATGCGGGCGCAGGAAGATTGGCGATTTTGATCCCGCTCTGGTCAAGGAGTTTTTCAAAGCGTTCACCGATCAAAGCGGCATCACGCTGCACATCAATTTCTTATATGGCGATAATATACACCACATCATCGAATCGGTATTTAAAGCTTTCGCCCGCGCGCTTCGGGACGCGGTTTCCTTGAATAAGAACATCAAGGGCGTTCTTTCCACCAAGGGCAAGCTTTAATAAGTCAGAAATTATTTTCTGCGCTTTTTGACAGAAAATAATTTCATCAACGTTATCCCGTTTGCCGGGATTAAAGAAAGTGAGGCGAACCTTGTTTGATTTCAAGCGAAAAGAAATTGGCGTTGTTGCGGCATTCGTTCTGATTGGAATGCTTGCCTGTTCGATGACATCCGAGGCCGTGGAAAAAAAATCGGCGGAGGGAAAAAATCTTGTCGCGGTTATTTCATTTCAGCCTCTGGCTCCGGAAGCCGGGAAGACGAAGACCGTGTTCTGTCCGATTTGTAAAACAGGAGCGGCTGGCGGCGACGTGTTGCCGGGATCCGAAAAAATAGTCGAAGAAATATTCATGGATAAACTGGGTTCGCTAGAAGGAATCGAGGTCATTCCGGCGGAGAAAGCGCAAAAGGCTTATAAAAAAATCTTTTCCGGCAAAGCGGAATATGCAGTCGCAAATTTGCAGAAAGTCGGCAGGGAAACAGGAGCCGATTTTTTAGCTGTCGGATATGTTTATCGTTATGAAGAAAGAGTGGGCTATAAATATTCAGCGGAACATCCGGCATCCGTTGTTTTTGAAATTCATTTGATCAGGATGGCCGACGGCAGATCCGTCTGGCGGGGATCTTTTGACAAAACACAAAAATCATTGATGGAAAATGTTCTGGATGTCTTCTCTTTTTTCAAGGGCGGAGCGCAATGGGTTACCGCCCGCCAACTGACCGGGCTGGGCATGGATGATGTTTTCGAGACATTTCCGGATCTTCAAGAGTAGTTTCATTTCCCGAAATGCGGCAGATCGCGAGTCTGTTCTGTTATTTGCATGAGTGGACAAAAGGGAAAATACCGTGAACACCATGATTGAACATACCTCGATTTCCGACCGCATCATCGAGATGCTTCTTTTCGTAAGGAGGGATACCGTTGATTATTATCCCGGCGGTTGACATTAAAGACGGAAAATGCGTGCGGCTGGCTCAGGGCAAGTTTGATCGCGTAACCCAATACGCGGACAATCCCCTGGACATGGCGCAGGCCTGGGCGCAAAAGGGGGCGGAACTGATTCATATCGTCGATCTTGACGGTTCCGTTGCCGGGACGCCCCGCAATGCGGATATTATCTTGACCATCGTTAAGCATATCGATGTTCCCGTGCAGATTGGCGGCGGCATCAGAGATATGAAAACGATCGAATTTTATCTGGGGAACGGAGTCTCCAGTGTCATTCTGGGGACAACGGCTCTGCAGAATGAGCAGATTGTCCGGGAAGCCTGTACGAAATTTCCCGGGAAAATAATTCTGGGAATTGACGCCCTCAACGGCAAGGTCGCCGTCCGGGGCTGGACGCAGACCACGGAGAAAAACGCCGTTGATCTGGCCCGGCAGTATGTGGATTATGGCGTAAAAGCGATCGTTTACACTGATATTGAACGTGACGGGATGGGAACCGGAGTGAATATTCCGGCGACAAAAGAACTGGCCAAATCCGTCAGCATCCCGGTGATTGCTTCCGGCGGCATGGCGACGATTGCAGATGTCGAGAATCTTCTGGCCATCGATGATTGCAGGCTTTACGGGGTGATTATTGGCCGTGCCCTGTACACCGGCGCTATTGATCTGACGGAAGCGATAAAAAAAACCAGGAATTATTCTGCGCATAAATGAAAGGAGGCGGCGATTATGTCGGATTGTGTTTTTTGCAAGATTGTCCGGGGAGAAATCCCCTGCGCCCGGGTCTATGAGGACGATAGCGTCCTGGCCTTTGATGATATTCATCCGATGGCCCCGGTGCATGTGGTGATCATTCCTAAAAATCATATTTCCACATTGATGGATGTCGATATGAACCAATCGCCCATCATGACGAGTCTGCTGGCTGCGGCACAAAAGGTAGCCCGGATGAAGGGAATTGATGAAAGCGGTTTTCGTACCGCTATTAATTGTAATGCCGAGGGAGGACAGGTCGTGTTTCATTTGCACGTTCATGTGCTGGGCGGCCGGAAACTTCAGGATGAACTGGGATAAATTTGAAGAGGGTGACAATGATGGATATCAATGCAAAATTAAGTGAAGAAATGGTCGGGGCTGCCAAAGCCAAGGATAAAATCAGACTTTCCGCAATTCGTATGTTAAAGTCAGCGCTGCATAACAAAGAAATCAGTTTAATGCGGCCTTTGAAGGAAGATGAAATTCTGCAGGTGCTTTCTTCGATGATCAAACAGCGGAAGGATTCCATCGAGCAGTTTGCCAAAGGAGGAAGAACCGATCTGGTGGAAAAGGAAGAGGCGGAACTGAAAGTTATTCAGGAGTTCATGCCCGCTCAGATGTCGGACGAAGAAGTGGACGCCGTGATCAAACAAGCCATCGAGGAAGTGGGCGCCGTTTCCGTCAAAGACATGGGCAAGGTCATGAAAGTGCTGATGCCCAAACTGGCCGGCGTTGCCGATGGAAAAGCTGCGAGTGAAAAAGTAAAAGTTTTTTTATCGAAATAAACCCGTCCGCTTCTCATAAAACAAGCAGGATAAAAAGTGTACGTTGACAACAGCAAGATTGAAGAAATCAAAAACAGAGTGGATATCGTTGATCTTGTTTCCGAATATCTCACATTGAAAAAAGCGGGCAGAAATTTCATCGGGTTGTGCCCGTTTCATCAGGAAAAAACGCCGTCTTTTACCGTCAACCGCGATAAGCAGATATTCTACTGCTTCGGTTGCGGGGAGGGCGGCAATGTCATCACTTTTCTGATGAAAATTGGTGATAAGACTTTTCCCGAAGCGATCAAGGATCTGGCGGAGAAAACCGGTGTTGTTCTCCCGCCGGTATCATCCGGAAAAGAGGGCAGGCAGAAGGATTTACTCAAAGAAAATATCCTCAGTCTGAATTCGAAAGCGGCTCAGCATTTTTCCCGCAATCTTTTTTCCGCCGCCGGCGCTCCGGCTCGTAAATATCTCCAGGAAAGGGGCTTCGGTGACGATGTTATAAAAAATTTCCGTTTGGGTTATGCGCCGGATACGTGGCGTTCTTTGACGGACCATCTTGAGAAAAACGGTCTGTCTCTGAAACTGGCTGAGCAGGCCGGCTTGATTATTCCGGGCAAGGAGGGGAGCTTTTACGACCGATTCCGCGGACGCCTGATGTTTCCCATTGAAAATGTTTTCGGGGAGACGGTGGCGTTTGGCGGCAGAATTATGGACAAAAGCGAGCCGAAATATCTGAATTCACCGGAGTCGCCCGTTTATATTAAAGGAAAAAATCTGTATGGCCTGAACAAGGCAAAAGAGGAGATTCGCAAAAAAGGGTTCGCGCTGATCGTGGAAGGTTATTTTGATTTGATTTCATTGTGGAGCGCCGGTATCGGCAATGTGGTCGCGACGCTCGGTACCGCACTGACCAGAGATCATCTGGAACTCCTGCGCCGCTATTCCGTGGAGGTTGTCGCCTCTTTTGATCCGGATGACGCCGGAAAAAAAGCGCTTGACCGCAGTCTGGAATTATTTTTAAGTACTCAGATGAGAGCCCGGGCTTTGATTTTGCCTGACGGATACGATCCCGATGAATACGTCAGGAAATTCGGAAAAGATAAACTGGAGGAATTGATTTCCCTTGCCCAGCCGATCAGTGATTATTATATTGAAAATGTTGTAGGAGACGGCAGGACTTTTGAAGATAAGAGAGACATGGTCAGAAAGGCCATGGAATTTATTAATAAAATAGACGATAAAAAGGAAAAAAGCCTTTTTATCAGGAGAATCGCGGAAAAAACCGGTCTTAATGAAGAATTGCTGTTACGGGAAACCTATGCTCACGGGATAAAAACCGAAGTTAAAACTGACAAAAACAGACCATCTGTTGGCATCAATCATGATGTGGTGGAATTACACTTGATTCAACTGATGATGGAATATCCTCAGAAAATCATTCAGGTGGAGAGCGGCCACGTCTTGGATTACTTTTTGCAGCCGGAATTGCGGAATCTGGGTAAAAAAATTGTTGACGCTTACAAGTTACTCGGGTTTATAGACGTGGGCGTTATTTTATCGACGGAGGAAAATCAGTCCCTGCGTGAAAGAATATTTCAGCGCATGATCAAAGAGGTTCCCGCGGATGACGTTATGCTGGATAGATTATTCGATGATAACGTGCGGCAAATCAAGCGAAAATGGTATAAGGAGCAGCACCGTCAGATCAAGATCAAGTTGAGTAAAGCGCAGGATAGCGGTGATGAGGATATGATCAATAAGCTTCTTTATGAAAAAGGAAATATACTGGTTAAAGAGAAAGAATTGCAGTAAACGGTCAGGCAAACAAATCATTTAAAGGAGATGCCAAATGGCGAAAGAAGTTCAGTCCGACGAGGTCAACAAGTTAATTACACTGGGAGAGGAGAAAGGTTTTTTAACTTACGATGATGTCAATGACGCCCTGCTGCCTGATGTGACATCGGCGGAGCAACTGGATGACATCATATCGCTTTTTGGAGAAAAAAATATAGACATCATTGACACGGAGCAGGGAGAAAAACTGACCTTGAAGAAGTCGATGAAAGAAATAAGCGACGTGACCCTCAAGGATACACTGGCTCTTGTTCCCAGCGCTGAAAAAACAGGGGACCCTGTAAAAATGTATTTGCGCGAAATGGGATCGGTGTCGCTTCTGAGCCGCGAGGGCGAAGTCGAGATAGCCAAAAAGATCGAGGAAGGCGCTCGTGAAACCATGTCGGCCATATTTCGTCTGTCCATTTCGATTGATGAAGTGCTGAACATCGGTGATAAACTTGTGTCCGGCGAACTCAAGAGCAAAAATGTCGTTGATAACGTAGAAGATGAAGAGGGGTTTATCGAAGAGGACGAACATAGAAACAGAATTCTAAAACAGATCAATAAAATCAGGGAGCATAACGACGTCATTAAGGTGACGCGCGCCAAAATCAAAGCCAAGAATTTGTCTCAAAAGAAAAAAGATGCGTTGAACGCGGAATTGAAAAGACGCATTGAATTTATAGTCAGGCTTTGTCGAAAAATCCGTTTCAGTAAAAAACAGATCCAGCGCTTTATTTCCCGCTTGCGGGATTATGCCGACGTCATAGAGGCGTCGGATAGAATCATTGGACAATATAAAAAAGGAACAAAGTCTAATGTGAAGCCGAAAAAGGACAAAAAAAGCGTCGGGAAGAAGACGCCTGCGGCCGTTAAACAGCCTACGAAAAATGAAGCGGCCGTGGTCGAAGCGCAAAAGAAGATCAAACAAATCGAACGCGAAGTCGGCATATCAGCCACGGCTTTGAAAATCATTGTTCGAAATATCGAAGACGGTGAACGAAAAGCGGAAATCGCTCAGCGGACGCTGGTCGAAGCCAATTTGCGTCTGGTCGTGAGCATTGCCAAAAAATATACCAATCGCGGACTACAGTTCCTCGACTTGATTCAGGAGGGCAATATCGGCCTGATGAAAGCGGTGGACAAATTTGAGTATCAGCGCGGATATAAGTTTTCCACATACGCCACCTGGTGGATCAGGCAGGCGATTACCCGTGCGATTGCCGATCAGGCGCGGACCATCAGAATTCCCGTGCATATGATTGAGACGATCAATAAACTGATTCGCACCTCCCGTTATCTGGTGCAGGAACTCGGACGCGAACCGACTCCGGAGGAGATTGCCAATAAAATGGAATATCCGCTGGAAAAAGTAAGGAAAGTATTAAAGATCGCGAAAGAACCCATTTCGCTGGAAACGCCTATCGGCGAGGAAGAAGACAGTCATCTGGGTGATTTTATCGAAGACAAGAGGGTGATGTCTCCCTCGGAAGCGACGATTAATATCGATCTGGCGGAACAGACGCGAAAAATTCTGACGACATTGACATCTCGCGAAGAAAAGGTATTACGGATGCGCTTTGGCATCAGCGACCGTTCAAATTTCCTGACGAGAGAAGAAATAACCTCCGCGGATACAGTGGAAAAGCTTCCGGAAGCTTCGGAACTCACCGAAGTTGCCGAGGTTTCCGAGGTTGCCGAAGCCATGGTCGTTCACAGTGTGAAGAGTAAAACGAGGAAACGTTATACAAAACAGTAAAATATTATTGACAATCTATATAATTGTGTATATCAATTCGCACTTTTGATACACGGGAAAAGGACGGGCCTATAGCTCAACTGGTAGAGCCACCGGCTCATAACCGGTAGGTCCCTGGTTCGACTCCAGGTGGGCCCACCAAATTAAAGTAGAAATTATGAAAGAAGGGAAAAACATTATTCTCGCGATGAAAGAACAGTTGAAAACAAGCTCTGTCATTGCCGTGATGAAACGAACATCATCATTCCACGGCACGAATGACAAGCTTATGAAGCAATTTACCTAAAAAATGCACCCCTGAAAGGTGCATTTTTTTTGTCTAATATTTCAAGAAAATAAGGAGAAGATTATTGAAAGACAAATTATTGATGTTGATAAAAATTCAGGAATGCGACTCGCAACTGGTCAAGTTATCAGGCAAGAAAAAACTGTTGCCGCAGAGCATAGAAAAGCTTGATCGGGAATTCAATTTGTTTGAAGAAAGTATAAAGAAGAACAAGGTATCGTATGATGAAATCAAAGCGCGCCGCACAGAAAACGAAAACAAAATCAAGAAAATAAACGAAAGCATCGTGAAAACGAAAGAGAGAATGCTGGAGGTCAAAAACAATAAAGAATACCAGGCCATGCTTAAGGAAATAGAAACGACCGAATCTTCGCGCAACCAGATTGAATCCGAAATCATTACGCTGCTGGAAGAGCTGGATAAACTCGCCGTGATGGTTAAAAAAGACGAGGAGATTTTACAACAGCGCAGACAACAATACGAACAGGACAAAAAAGCGCTGGAAGATGATTTAAATGCCGTGGATTCCGATGTCGTTGGCTGGGAGCAGAAAAGGGTTGCATTGCAGCAAAATATTTCCGCAGACCTTATGGCAAGGTACGAAAGAATCAAGAAGAGAAACAAGGGAATAGGCGTGACGTCCGTCTGGAAAGCGGTCTGCGACGGATGCCATATGAATATTCCGCCGCAGCTTTACAATGAAGTTCAGCGATCGGAAGAACTGTTCAGTTGTCCCAACTGCAACCGGATCATTTATTTTCGGGATATGGAAAAACCGGCTTAGATTCTATGGCTGAAAAAAGTTATAAATTATTCAGCGACGGCGCGTGCCGGGGAAATCCGGGCATCGGCGGCGCGGGAGCTGTCATAACAGATTCCGCTGATCATGTGATCTGGGAAGGAAAAGAATATCTCGGTCATTGCACGAATAACATTGCCGAATACAAAGCGCTTATTCTGGGACTGAGGGGCGCCCTTGCTCAGGGTTATAAAAATCTTCAAATTTTTATGGATTCGGAGCTTCTGGCCAAACAAATCAACGGCGTCTACCGCGTCAAGAATGAAAACCTGCAGATGCTCATGAAAGAAGTCCGCGATCTGCTGAAATCTTTTGACGGTGTTGAAGTCAAACATGTCCCGCGACTGCACAACAGTCACGCCGATAAGCTGGCCAATCTGGCGATTGATGAACAGCAATAGATAACACAAAAATGAATAGCGTTGTCTTTCAGAGTCATGAAGATTAAACAAAGATTAATTTTCTAGACTCACACTAGACTTGTCGAATAGTGCCCAATCAAGATGTTCCTTGGCCATTATTAAACTTATAAAAGTTCATTTTTTCGAGGCTGTTAAAATTAAATAGTACTGGTTGTCAGGTAACATTCTTTATCCATTATTGACTACCGATTCGTAGCTGCACGAATTTCTTCAATAGTCGTTTTGCCGGAAAATACTTTTTCAATGCCATCCTGCCTAAGCAGGATCATGCCATCTTTGATGGCAATATCCCTGATTTGATATGCAGTTGCCTTGTGGTAGATCGCCTCCTTGATTCTATCCGTTGCCGAAAGGAGTTCATGAATGGCTATTCGACCTTTATAACCTTTGCCTCGGCAATGATCACAGCCTGCTTCGTTTGCCGCGTATATCACGTTACCATATCTCTTCAGCACTTCCTCGAATAAATTCGACACACCATATTCCTGCCGAAGAATGTCTATTTCTGTGGAATCAAGTTCTATCCGCTGTTTACATTTGGGACAGAGGCTCCGCACCAAACGCTGTGCAAGTATTCCCAACAAAGAATCAGCAAAGGAATAATGATCTATCCCCATCTCTATCAGACGAATAATGGTTTCAGAAGCGCTGTTGGTGTGCAACGTGGAAAGCACGATATGTCCGGTCAAGCTTGCCTCAACCGCAGTAGATGCTGTCTCCAGGTCTCGCATTTCCCCAATCATGATGACATCCGGATCAGCGCGAAGGAAGGAACGCATTGAAGAAGCGAAGGTGATGCCAGCGCGTGGATTTACTTGAACCTGACGAAGTCCGTCCTGAGTTATTTCCACCGGATCTTCGGCGGTGAGAATTTTGGTATCCTCTCTGTTCAAATACTTTAAGGCACTGTGGAGAGTCGTCGTTTTACCGGAACCTGTTGGCCCCACACACAGCAAGATACCATAGGACTGATTGATCAAGCGGATAAATTCGTTAAGATTATATTTACTGAAATGAAGTTCTTCAAGCGGGAGAGGCTTTGACGATGAAAGAATACGCATAACAATATCTTCCGCACCGGCAGCCGTATTGTAAGTTTCCACTCGGAGTTCAATATCTCTTGTGCCCAATTTCTTAAAGCGTATTTTACCGGATTGTGGTTTTCTTCTTTCGGCAATATCCAACCCCGCGATGATCTTTATCCGAGAGGTAAAGGCATCACGGAATTTTCGTGGAAACATGTGCGCTCTGGACATGATGCCGTCAATGCGGTAACGCACCAAGACGTCTCCCTCAAGGGATGGTTCTATATGAATGTCCGATGCATTGAGTTTTGCCGCGTCCCAAATAATATTATTTACAAGTTGTACAACAATGTTATCATTTTCATGGATTTCCGATTCATCCGATTGTTGGTCGCTTGGTTCCGCAAATGCGTCTGTTTTCATTTCATAAAGGATTTCTTCTGTTGATTTCCCCAAACCAACATTATTGACACCAAAGAAGTCATCTACAGCATCTGCGATATCGTCGGCAATACCGACGCAATATTCAATATTGTAACCGGGGAAAAATTTTTGAATGTAATCCCTTTTAAGAATATCTGTTGGATTGGCTATCGCAACATTTATCTTCCGGTTCTCTACTTTTACGGGCACAAAAAGCTCAGACTTGAGCGCCACATACTTCCCCGCAAGTATATTTGCAAGCTCCAATGGAAGCGACTGATTTGTTGCATCAAATGACCATTGAGGCAAATTGTAGAATGTGCTGACACATGCAAGAATTGTTTTTTTCGAGACCTTAAATGTATGCATGATTACAGATTCGATGGACTCGCCTTCTTTGGCTGCGATGTCTGATGCCGACGCAAGATCCACAACAGAGAGGGCACCTAAATCAACAAGTCCTTGTAATGGCGTTCTTTTCTTTGCCATTTCCTTTATTCTGAAGTAATGCATGCGTGTGTGGTCTATAAGATTCAGTAGCGTTTTTTTAACGCGTTCCGAATCGGTTTTGATTATGTCAAAAATGCCGCGTTCAACAAATGAATTTTCCAGTTGCATGGCAAGGACAAATGCTTGATCAAGTGTGTTTTCCTGGAAGGAAAATAAACTGATTTGACTCTGTAAGTATTCAAGTGATTTTTGAATAGTAGAAAGCGAAACCCTGTCTGTGGAAACGGATATTTCTCCACTCTGAACTTTGGAGCGGATTGATGAAATCCAGCGTGCGTGCACTTTTTCTTCCTCGGCGATACCATGCCAAAAATCTTCGTAATCACCGTATTTTGAAGCAAACAGATTATATAAATCATATAAAGCTGTTTCGTGTGCCTCGAAAAGATCAAGAATAGTCAAGTTATTTTCATTAGAAATCGGCATAAGAATCTCCTCTCTCTAGGAATACTAAAAGCAAATAATATTTTATGTATAAAAATTTCTGGTTATAAGAATAACACATATTAATTTAGATTTCTGCCGTTTTTTATACAATGATTTTGTGAAAGGTTTTATAATTATCAGCAGCAAGAAATTGAGGATTATAGAATGTTATCAATTGTCGTGACACTCACCGATAGATCAAAAGCTTTCAAAACAACTGAGATTTATTGTCGGCTTTTTTCCTCTTCCAGAGCGTTTTTTACAGCAGATTCATGGACGAAAGTTTCTGCCTTAATTGATTTTATGAACATCACAACATCAGCATTGTTGGAACTGAAAAAATCATAGAATTTGTGCTCAATAATAGATTGTTCCAGACTAAGACTGAATGATAAAGCCCTGATTAGGCTGTATTGGTTGTCTTCTGTCTTTTTATATTTATCCCTGATGTCGTCAATTACTAATTTAACCGTAAGCGTATTAGCCATATTTTCATTCAAAAAGACTTTGCCGTCTTCTGCAAATGCCTTTAATTTTCTGATGTTATCGGCATGATTGATTTCTTCATTTGCCATATTAGTCCATAATTCCTGCCGAGCGGGAAATTTTTCGGCGAACAGTTTATAGATGTTGGAGATTTCCATCTCCAGTTGTTCAAGCAGCTCCAGCAGTTGTATCTGATAGTCTTTCAGCATTTTTATATGATATTCCCCGGCGATGATTTACAGGGATTTCGTTTTGCGTATCTGTCCGGTGATGGCCAGATTATCGCGGTGAATGACTTCGTCGTAATCCTTATGTCCCAAAACCTGGCTTATTTGAGATGTTTTCAGCCCTTTGATTTTGTTGAGTTCAGAGGAATTAAAATTTACCAGACCTTTGGCCAGCAGCGAGCCATCGCGGGCGACACAGGTTACCGGATCGCCGGGGTCAAAATTCCCCTCCACGTCAATAATTCCAGAAGGCAGAAGACTTTTTCCCTTCTCCAGTAAAGCTTTCTTAGCTCCGTCATCAATGACAATCCGGCCACGGGGGCGCAGAGTAAAGGCGATCCAATATTTCTTACTGTTCAGACGATCAGCCATCGGCAAAAACAGAGTGCCTATTTCTTTTCCGGACGTAATATCGGCCAGAATATTTTCCTTTTTCCCCGAAGCGATAATGCAGGGAATGCCGATGGCGGTGACTTTCTTGGCCGCCTGAATTTTGCTTTTCATTCCTCCTGTTCCGGCGGATGATGTCTCTCCGGTGGCGGCCGATTCGATTTCTTCTGAAAACTCACTGACAACCTTGATCAGTTTGGCTTTTTTCGATACTGACGGATTGCAATCATAAAGACCGTCAGTACTGGTCAGGTTAATAAAAAGATCAGCTTCAATGATATTGGCGATCATGGCGGCGAGATTGTCGTTATCCCCGAATTTTATTTCGTCAACAGCAACAGAGTCATTTTCGTTAATGATGGGGATAGCGCCCCATTCCATGAGCGTGGAAAGGGTATTGCGGACATTCAAATAGCGCTGACGATCCGTTAAATCGGAAAGGGTCAGAAGGATTTGAGCGACGTAATGTCCATGCTTTTCAAAAGCTTTGGAGTAAATTCTCATCAGTCGTCCCTGTCCAATGGCGGCCGCGGCCTGTTTTTCAGGCATGCTTTTGAGATTTTCCGTTATTTTCAGACGATGTTTCCCCGAGGCGATGGCCCCCGAAGTCACCAGAACCACCGAATATCCTTTATCGATCAAGTCGGACATTTCCCGGACGAGAGCATCGATGATCTTCAGATCCAGGCCGTCATTGCCGGTTAAAACCGCTGAACCGACTTTAATAAGAATTTTTTTGACGTGCGCGAGAGTTGCCTGACGAACCTTGTCCATAATTTTCATTCAGTCCGGTTTAATTTAATGCTTTGATGATTGTTTTCAGTATGTCCTGTATTCCTTCTCCCGTAACTGCAGAAAAAGGATGCAATATTATGCCTTTTTTCTTGAAGAGCGCAACTTCTTTTTTGACGCTTTCTCTGACGTGGGGAAGATCGATTTTATTGAGCGTCACGATTTGCGGCTTTTCCAGCATTTCGGGATTGTAATGTTCGAGCTCCTCATTGATGGTATTAAAACTTGTCCAGGCATGGGTATTCGGTTCCATGGAGATATCCAGAATGTGCAGTAACAGCGATGTCCTTTCCACGTGTTTTAAAAATTTGTCACCCATGCCCAGTCCCTCGTGGGCGCCCGGAATCAGTCCGGGAATATCGGCAATCACAAAACTTCTGCTGTCTGAATATTTGACGACGCCAAGATGCGGTGTAAGAGTCGTGAAAGGATAATCAGCGATTTTGGGTTTGGCGGCCGACACACGGGAAATAAATGTGGATTTGCCGGCGTTGGGGAAACCGATAATTCCCACATCGGCCAGCAGTTTCAACTCCAGTTTAAGCGTAAATTCGTCTCCCTCCATTCCTTCCTGGGCGAATCGGGGTGTCTGGTGTGTCGATGTGGTAAAATGAGCGTTGCCCTTGCCGCCGATGCCGCCGCGCGCAACAATAAAAGTGTCATTCGCTTTGGAGAGGTCAGCCAGTTCCTCGCCTGTCTCGAAATTCTTAATAATGGTTCCCACGGGCACCGGGACTATCAAGTCTTCGGCGCTTTTGCCGGTGCGATGGTTGCCCGAACCATGGCCACCGTTTTTGGCGATTTGATGCTGCTTGTATTTTAAATCCAGCAGGGTGTGATGGCTTTCCGTGGCATGGAAGATGACATCGCCGCCTTTGCCTCCGTCACCGCCGTCCGGGCCGCCTTTCGGCACGAATTTCTCCCTGCGGAAACTCACGCAGCCGCTGCCGCCGTGACCGGCTTTAACATAAATTTTTGCTTCATCGACAAATTTCATAACCTTGTTCAGCCGTATGTTCTTTGGAGTTAAGATAAACTATATTTAATACGTTGATCCAAAATCCCGCATACGCGGGATAATTCGGCTAGCCAATTCCCATGCACTTCGCTTTTGGAATTGGAGCCTCATTAAAAACAAAAGGCGCTTGATGTAAGCGCCTTTTAAAATCAATCTGCCTGACCGTAATTTCTTATGCGGTGTAAACGCTTACTTTCTTCCTCGTCTTATCCAGTCTTTCATATTTTACAACGCCGTTAATCAGGGAAAAAAGAGTAAAATCTTTGCCCATTCCCACGTTGTTGCCCGGGTGAATTTTTGTTCCTACCTGCCTCACAATGATCGAGCCGGCGTTGATCGTTTCACCACCGAATACTTTGACTCCGCGTCGCTGAGAATTGCTGTCTCTTCCATTGCGGGAACTTCCCTGACCTTTTTTATGTGCCATGACTTCCTCCGCTTATATCGAAATTTTCTTAATTTTCATGCTGGTTAGATTTTGACGATGGCCGGTTTTTTTATGGAAACCTTTCCGTCTTTTCATATGGTAAACAATAAGTTTCGGGCCTTTCTTCTGAGAGACAATTTCACCGACAACTTTGGCGCCATCTACAAAGGGTTTGCCTACTTTTATTTCTTTATCATCGGAGACCATCAGAACTTCGCTGAAAACAACTTCATCTCCTTTGTTGCCGTCCAGTTTTTCGACGGATAAAACATCGCCTTCGCTTACCTTGTGCTGTTTCGCTCCTGTTTTAATGACTGCGTACATAACGTATCCTTATGGAAATTGAATTAAGACTGATCTTTATAGACAAAACGTCCCTATTTGTCAATAAATTTTAGGCCTGAAAGAAGAAATATTTATGTTTATTGGCCGATCTGATAAGTTATTGATATTATACATAAAGTAAATAAGCGCGGGCTTTTGACACAGCGATACGCTAAAATCGCCATCAACAATTTTATCGTGTTAAGGAGAAAATGAAGCTGAAAAATAATATTTATTTTTTTGTTCGGATGTGAAATAAGAAAAAAACAAACTCAACTACATAATATAATGATTAGTTTCTGTTAAAATCATGCAGGTCGAATAAGGAGGATTATCATGAATGCTGGTGCACCTGTGGTTCTTATCAGCGGATGTTCAACGGGCATAGGCCGGGCGTTGGTGGAGGAATTTGCAGCACGTAACTGGCAGGTGTTTGCCACCGCCAGAAAACCATCGTCGCTGGATGATCTTAAAGCGCCCAACGTGGAAACCGCAGCCCTCGATGTAACGGATGAAAAATCGATTAAAATCTGCGTGGAATCGGTGATGGCCAAAGCGGGTAAAATCGATATGCTGGTCAACAATGCGGGGATTTTACTCATCGGGCCTCTGGTTGAACTGGAAATCAGCACATTGCGGCGTCAATTTGAAACCAACGTGCTTGGGCTGGCCGCGTTGACCCGCGCAGTCGCGCCGCACATGATTAAAAAGCAATCAGGAAAGGTTGTCAATATAAGCAGTATATCGGGTGTTTTAAATACGCCGTTTGCCGGAGCATATTGTTCCACAAAAGCAGCGGTTACGTCTTTTTCTGATGTCCTCCGCATGGAACTGGCTCCATTCGGCATTCAGGTTATTACCGTACAGCCGGGTGGCATTAAATCAAATTTGTCCGACAACGCAGACAGAGAGCTCGAACGTTTCAAAAAAACACCTTACGGCCCCATACAGGATGCTATTGTCAATCGGGCGCACATGTCGCAGGAGGGTGCGACTCCCACGGAAGATTTTGCGAGAAAACTTGTTGATAAAATTACACTTGAAAGAGCACCGAAATTCATCCGCCTGGGGAAAAGTTCGATGCTCCTTCCCCTCGTTGCCAAATTTCCCCGCGCGTTCACGGACCGACTGCTTACCCGGAAGTTCGGGCTGAATAAACTCGGGAAATTCATAAATTAAGAAAAAAGTGTTTGTTGGCGCGCGATTATTTTCTTGACATAAAAAATCGCGGCACTTATATTTGCGCCATCAAAACTTACTCCTCGTTCGAAAATACAATGTGGCAGTGAGATGATCTGAAATGAAATACGGCATTATTGCGAACCCTGTTTCCGGTAAACGCTCTGTAGATGACAAAATCAAAATTTTAAAAGAAGTAGCCGGTATTTTAAAAGACGCCACCATTGCCGGTCTGGATACAAAATCTCCCGAAGAATTCAGCCGTTGCGCTCTTGAACTCTCTCAAAAAGTGGATAGGCTGCTTGTCGCCGGTGGTGACGGAACCTTTTCCCTTGTCTTAAACAGCGTTTCCAAAGATATTCCTTTGGCATTCCTTCCCTTTGGTTCAGGTGATGTGCTTCGACACACGTTCAATCTTCCCCGCTGTCCCCAAGAGAACGCTCTCTTGATTCAGAATGGTAAAGAACATTTGCTGGATGTCATTTGCTGCGACGGGAAAACAAAAGCCTTGTTTGCGAGCATCGGTATTGAAGGACGTATTCTGTTGGAACGCGATAATTATCTGGAAAATAATTTGATCGGTTTCACCGCCTATGGTCTGTCAACATTAAAAATTTTATTTGACGGATACATTAAGGCTGATTTGCGTGTTTTGATGGACAAAAAGGAAATAAAAACCTCCAACTCTCTGACCGCCGTTATTACAAAACTTCCCTACTACGGATACGGATTCAAGGTTGTGCCTCATGCTCAATGTGATGACGGATATCTGCATTTGCTGATCCTGAACGCCGGCCCGGTCGGCACGCTCTATGCTCTGGCAACTTCTCTCGCGGGGAGGAACAGAATGGGAGAGTATTACAAAGCGAAAGAAATTGATATCACCACTTCCACGGAACAATTGCTCCAGCGCAACGGCGATCCGGAAAAAGAAAAACGAACAAGCTTTTCCTTTAAAGTTATGCCCAAAGAATTGAAACTGATTTTTTAGTGAACTGATTAATCCGGTCAGCCAAGTTTTTTTGACTTGGTTGCCTATAAAAAGGATCAGTCGAGCCCAAAAGACTCGACTGATCCTTTTTGTTTTAACCGTTCTTAGGCAGATTAATCCAGGCCGGCAATTCACCCAGCGCCGTTGATTCTTTCAGATAGAAGACAACCAGACATTGAATTTCCGCGAGGAGGCTATAAATGGTTTTTCTTTCCGTTACATGTTTATGTTTTTAATAATGAAAACAATTGTGTTACCGATCAACCTTTTCAATATAAATTCCGGAGCCGATCCAGACAGTATCGGTGATCTTTGTGGAATAGCTTTTTTTCAGCCATATCTTGTTTTGATCTATCGGATTTGGCCAGGTGAATAGCACAAATCCGTCGGCATAACCGTTTTGACGGTAAGCGGCGTCGGAAACCATTTGAAAGAATTTGGCGTCCTGTTGCTGCTTGATCCCATATTGAGGATAGGCCTTCATCACAAAACCGGTATCGAAGAAATCTTTACCGACCATAGCCGGTTGGGCGCCATGCGCCCGGCATTTAATCTTCACCGTTTTGCCATTCTGCATCTCGTTCTCATAGGCGAACATGTAAAGCTCTTCCTGCTGGAAGGGACAAAGTCCCGCTTTGCATTCAGGGTCTCCTGCCTGCCTATCGAATTCCTTGAAGGTGGCGGCTAAGCCCTCCTGTTCGCTCATATTTTTCATGTTAGCTAAAATTAATGCCTTCGCCTTGCAGACGAATTCCACCAGTTCCTTTTCTTTGGGTGGCAGGGTGGAGAAATCGCTACACTCCCCGGGATAATACCCGACAGATTCTTTTGTGTTTATTAGATCATTCAAATCCGCGTTGGGAATATAGCTTCGATATATCTTTTCGAAAGTGCCGTCCGCCTTAAGACCATCCAGGGTAGACTGCCATTTTTGAACTATCTCCGCAGGAGTTCCAATCGACACCGCAATGTAAAAATAAGTATTGCTTAAGGTAGCGACCGGTTCCAGATCCTCCATGGTGTATCCGGCATTTTTAACAATATCAGCAACCGTAATATCCGTGAAAACGGCTAACTGTACTTCGCCCTGCATGAGTTTCCGGACATTGTCGGTGGGCAGCGGAGAGCTGACCAGATTAGTAAACCCCCTGTCCTTGAGATCCTGTTCGTTAAACCAGTTGGCTGTCGTACCGATGGCGGCTGCCTTTCGGGCGTCTTCCAGACTGTTCATTCTGATACCGGAACCCTTTCTGGCGTATAAGATCGAGCTGTTTTTGCCGACCGGTCCTACCCATTGAAACAGTTTCTCCCGCTTTGCCGTTCTCTCGGCGCTGAAGAGCACCACATTCGGGTTGTTCAGCGCCAATTTGTAAGCTTCATCCCAGCGGGTCAAACGGATGTTATCGGGAATGCCCTGTCTGGCGCTGATCTCCCGGACCATATCCGTGACGAATCCGGAGACTTTCCCATTCTTCATGAAGGTTACCGGCGGATATTCCTCGGTCATCATCTGGATGATTTCCGGCGCTTTTTCGGCGGGAAGCCATTTCGCGTAGATTCGCCTGAAGGTTCCGTCAGCCTTCATCTCATCGAGCACCTTTTGCCACCGGGCAACCAGTTCGGGTGACGTACCTTTTGAAAAAGTGACGTAGCTCATGTTCGTGGAGAGGTTCAAGATGTTTTCTACATCATCCATATCCGTCGTCGTGCCAACCTCTTTCAGCAGTGATGGTATGGTGAGGTTATTGCTGGGAAACAGTTGTGCCTCTCCGTTCAGGAGTTTCCTGATGGCGATCTTTTCCGTCGCCACGCTTCCCAGATTAGGGAATCCTTCTTTCCTTAAGAGTTCCTCGGAATAATAATTCTTGACGACGACAACCTTCGGGACTTTTTTTGCGTCCTCCAGACTTGCTATTCCGAGTTTCGAACCTTTACGGGCATAAAGATTGGTGTCATGAAAGGTAATCGGGCCCACCCATTGGAGCAGGGGTTTCCGCTCAGGCGTCATGGCCACGGAGAAAAGGGCCACATTCGGTTTATCCAAAACCGCCTTATAACCTTCTTCCCATGTTGCCAGTTGAATATCAGCCTCCATGCCGGTTCTTTTCATCAACTCCCGAACCACCTCCGTTGCCTGGCCGGTGACTTGGCCGTTTTCGGCGTAGTTCAGCGGCGGATAATGCTCCGTATAGACCTTCAGAATGTTGGTTTTATGGGCATTTGTCTTTATCGTTGATGCACAGCCGGCAAGAAAACTTAAACTCAATATCAGACAAAATAACGCAATCTTTTTCATAAATATTCCTCCAATTAAATGTGCGCAACGGGTAGAGCGGTTTGTATAAGCCTTCGGCTTTTTCCGGCAAGGAAGGCGAACAATTATAATTGCGCCTCCCTCCGGAATGCGCTCCTGGTCAACAGCCCTCTGCAGATAATTATTTAACCTTTTCGTAGGTTGCAATAATCCAGTCGTTATTAAAAAAATGAATAGTTTTCCAAACAGCCCGTTTCCTGACAACAATTTCAGTTCCCGGAGTCAGGAAAGTGTAAAATCCTTCACCTTCTTTCGTTTTGATGATCCTTTTGCCCAGAGCAATTAATTCGGGAAAATCTTTATAGAGAGAATCTGTAAACATGTTCAGCCCTGCCTGTGTCGGATCTGTTTCATAAAGAATCAGGCCGTCTTTCTGCATAACCAG
The DNA here is from genome assembly GCA_964539765.1 of uncultured Smithella sp. Taxonomy (GTDB): domain Bacteria; phylum Desulfobacterota; class Syntrophia; order Syntrophales; family Smithellaceae; genus Smithella. The sequence goes on along the minus strand of CAZIJZ010000008.1, from coordinate 53,950 downwards.
GCACTTTACGCCCATTTTTTTCTCAATCGTTGCCGCGGCAGAACGAATCAAATCGTCATGTTTTACCAACATGCTGATCGAGCCGAGAAATTGTTTTTCTTTTGAAAAAACAGGGTATTCAATGTCGATTGATTTTATGCCTTCGACAGAAACGAAGGCATTTCCCATCCGTGGTTTTTTTGTCTTGAGCATCTTAATGACAGCTTCCTGCTTGGAGATATCCGAACCTTCATAGTTTTGATATTGCTGGGGTTCGATAAACCTCATAATTCCCTTGTTGTCGATGAACGTGGAATCGACAACATAAGGCCTGCCGGTATTACAACTCTGCAGAAGTTTTCTTATTTCAGTTTCGCGTCGGATTCCGGCTTTGCCGGTTTCTTTTGCGGCATAATAAATCGTTTTTTCGATGCCAAGCAGAACATTTGAAATGCTCGATTCGATTTTTGCAGCGGTATTGCTCAGGTTATCCGCAGCAAATGATTGTCCTGCCATGAAAAAAAATAATGCGGTAATCACTAATACTAAACGTTTCATCGATCCTCTCCTTAATTTTTTTCTTGAGTTAAACAGACCGGATTTTTCGATACGTCAGGGTGAAGCTTTTTCCCTCCGGTTACCGCCTTCTGTCCCGGCGTTGCCAAAGTGTTTTAAATATATGTCAGTTGATCCAAAGCCTTCACGTCAAGTTTAATTATAGCACAAATGGTTGTGAAAATATCATTATTTACAACCAATCGAAATCATAAGCTTTAGTTGAGTTTATCGATTCGGTAATTAACGGGAATAAATGTTTACAAAGAACATCTATGCGTCAATACGTGCTGCTTGAAAAATGAATTGAAGATTACAATGAGCGCATCCAGGCTTGCAGTTCGCCCAATGCGGTTGATTCTTTCAGATAGACGACATCATGTAAAAAGGCCAGACGCCGAATTTCCGCGAGCAGGCCTCGCGTGGTCTTTCTTTCAATTGCCTTGCCGGAAAGTGACGCGGATGGCGAAACATAATCCCACATATGTTGAACCGCATTGCGCAGATTTCCTTCTACAGGGGGACAACGTAAAAGCGAAACCAACTCCGGATAAATATCAGAAATTCCCTTGCCGCTTTTTCGAGAAGCACTCCAACCACCCAGATATTTATATTCAGCATCGTCGCGGGCCATCACCGAATATTGATGCTGTGCCCATAACTGCTGAACGCTTTTGGGCAGCGGTATCCGTCCCTGTTCGATATTTTTATACTTTCCGGAAAGGATGGAAAACTGAACAGCCGGTTGATCCACAAAAACATCCGGCCATTTTTGATGATGATTTTTCAAACGCACCGGCGACTGGTCTTTATATCCCCGCAGATTCATTTCCGCCGCCAGTAATCTATGACGCTGATTGAGCGCCCAGCCGAAACCAACCCAGCGCAATGTTTCCGGATGCCGGGAGTAACCTTTTTTATTATTCACAAGGATGGAGACAATCGCGTGCAGTTCGCGGTGTTCACCAAGTAAGCTTTGCCGGTTGAGGTAACCGGGATTGACGTCCCAAATTCTCACAAATTCTCCCTATTGATAAAACTATCCGAGCAGAGTTTTAGTTTTTACCACTCTTATTTGTCGGGATTCGTCGATGTCAGATTTCAGGACATGCGTGATGATGTCGGCAGGTCTTGCCGAACCTTCCTGTACAAAGGATACGATAAATTTTATTATTTTTTTGTCGCTGTCCAGAGAAAGCATTTGCACAAAAGGACGAATGTCTTTGGTGATGGTTTTCCCTTTGGACACTTTCTGGATGTTGAAATTAGATGCCGCCAGAAATTCCTTGATGTTTCCCTTTATGGCGCTCATGCGGAGAGAATCAATAGCGGCGGGCAGTTCCAATTCATATTCAAATCCCTGTGTCGCTTGAGCGATAGCTTTTTCTTCCGGCGATAGCTTTCTGATTTCCAGAATATCAATGCCGGCGGGAAGGAGGGTATTGATTTCAGCCTTCAGTAACGTCAAATCAGATAAATATTCCTGCGCGGTGGTATCCATGTATTCCTGTTGGCTTTCCATGCCCACGGCAGTCGCGGTGGCAAAGGAAATTTTTGGATGAGGATGGAAACCCATGGTGTATGCGAGCGCAAAACTGCTGCGGCGCAACGCGCGAGTCAACGCTGCGGATATTTCCAGATGGGATAAAAATCCGGATCGCCCCAGTTTACTGAATGTAAAACGGTATTTTGCTTCTTTGGGCGACAAAGCCGCATCGGGAATCTGCATCGACGATACAGTGGGTGGGACATCTTCTTGAACAGCGAAAATATTTTGCGTCGTTGAAAAATCACAGACTCCGCAATTATTACAATCATCAAGGCGGCAATCTTCGGTCGCGATGTGTTGAGATGATTTTTGCCTTTCCTTGAGCAAAAATTCGCTGCTCACGCCGCAATTAATATTGTCCCACGGTAATTTTTCCGCAGTGTTTCGTTCGCGCAGGAAATCGTCGGGGTTGATTTCCGTTTCCGCCATCGCTTCCTGCCAGAGATCGAAACGCAGAAGATCAGACCAGCCATCCAGTCGACATCCCTTGCGGAAGGCCGCCATCAGAAGCCTGCCCACCGTTTCATCGCCGCGCGAGAATATTCCTTCCAGCAGGCTCATCCGCGCGTCGTGCCATTTCACATTCAGGTTACGGTTCTTGATGCGCTTGCGGATAAAGTCCTGTCTTTCGTGAGTTTCTTGAAGTGAAATCTGCTTTTCCCATTGAAACGGCGTATGGGGTTTGGGCACGAAGGTGGAAAGACTGATGGTGACCTGACCACGGTTTTTTGCCGCCCGCAGTGTTTCATAGCTCAGATTGACGATGCCTTCCCAGTCCTCCTGCGTTTCGTGAGGGAGGCCCAGCATAAAATAAAGCTTGATGGATTTCCAGCCGGCGGCAAAGATTTTATCCACGGTGGAAAGTAAATCTTCGGAGGTGTTGCCCTTATTGATAATCAGGCGCATTTTGTCGGTGCCCGCTTCCGGCGCCAGCGTGAAACTGGTTTTGCGTATCCGTTTGATTTCATCCATTAGTGTTGTGCTGAGAGATTCCACGCGCAGAGAGGGAAGGGCGAGCGCCACACGCTTTTGATAATACGTGTTCATAAGATTTTTCATCAAAGGCTCAAGACAACTGTAGTCGCCCGAACTCAGCGACAGCAGCGATATTTCTTCATGTCCGGTGGTTGCCAGCATTTTTTCGGCCATTTCCATCAGCAAAGCCGTGTTCCTCTCCCGATAAGGGCGCCAGATCATTCCCGCCTGACAAAATCTACAGCCGCGAGTGCAGCCGCGGGCTATTTCCAGCGTGATGCGGTCATGGATGGTTTGCATCAGCGGCACAACAGGTTTTAACGGATGCTTCCAGAGATTCAGGTCGGTAACCGTTCTTTTTTCAATGACTTCGTTATGCTTATGAACGGCGGGAACGTAAATGCCTGGAAGTTTCGCCAGCTCGGCAATCAGAGCTTCTCGTTTCATGGGTTTATTCTTGCTTTCGCGAACCGCGGTGACGATTTCTCCCACAATCTCTTCGCCCTCGCCGATGACAAAAACGTCGATAAAATCAATGAGCGGCGCGGGATTGAAACAGCAGGGGCCGCCCGCGATAATCAGCGGATGTCCGTCACGGCGTTCTTTGCTCGCCAGGGGGATGCCTCCCAGATCCAGCATATTCAGCATATTGGTGTAAGAGAGTTCATATTGCAGCGAAAAACCGACGATATCGAAATCTTTTAGAGGCGTCTGACTCTCGAGAGAGGTCAGAAACATTCCGCCTTCACGCAATTGTTTTTCTCTGTCGGACCAGGGGGCGAAACAGCGCTCCGCCGCGGCAAACGGTATGTCATTTAAGATGGAGTATAAAATCTGCAAACCGAGATGCGACATGCCGACTTCGTAAGTGTCGGGGAAAGCCAGAAGAAATCGTACTTCCGCTTTATCTTTATGGACGGCATTTACTTCCGCGCCGATGTAACGGCTGGGTTTTTCGGCGCTGAGCAAAAGTTCATCGAAATTACTATTATTCATAAGTTGCTTTTTTGTTTGTAAGAAAGCCGCCACGTTATTCTTCTGAATCGGAGTAAATATGGGGGTGATATTTGTAAGGATTCTTTTTGATGTCCTCGAGCATCGACAGCGCAAGTTTTTGGGGAAAATTGACGGAGGCAACATAACCCAGGGAATTATTTTTGAATGTATTGATCAAATCCTCGCGGACGGAATCCTGATCTTTCTCATAGACAAAAGACCTTACTCTTTTGTTTTCGTACGTAAGTTCATCGCCCATGATATTTTTCACCTGAGCGTAGTCTTCAGGTGAGGCAAAATAAGATTCTTTCAAATCAATTTTCGTTTGAAAGGAAATTTCCACTTTGAACGTATCGGCGGCTACAGGGCGGGACGAATCAAAAATTTTTAAATTCAGACCGTTATCCAACTTTATTTCTTCAATGAGGTTCATTTTTTACCAGTCCGGAAAATAGTTTTGCTTCGTCGTCATGATACCCGGTCGCATTCAAAGGGTAACGACGCAGCCCATAACGTTAGCCGCAGCAAGCGACTCGGTATTAACATTTTTACACTTGACCTGCAACCTTAATCCTTTTATACAGTATTCGCGTGGAAAATAAAGAGGGTGAAGCGTTTTATGAATGATGTCAATGCTGTTTTGCTTTTGTCCTGTGCCGACAGAAAGGGACTGGTTGCCAGAATATCCGATTTTATTTTCCGCCGCAATGGCAATATTGTCCATGCCGATCAATATACTTCCAAAACGGACAAACTTTTTTTCATGCGCGTCGAGTGGGAGTTGAAGGGTTTTGACCTGGATCGGGAAGAGATTCCCTCCGTTTTTGAGCCGCTGGCCAGGCAATTAAAAATGAAATGGAATTTGCATTTTACCGATGATGTGCCGCGGGTTGCTCTTTTTGTTTCCCGACACATGCATTGCCTGCATGATCTGCTTCTGCGCCGCCACATGGGAGAACTGGGGGCCGATATCAAAGCGGTCATCAGCAATCATGAAGATGCCCGCGAACTGGTCGAACAGTTCGGATTGAAATATTTTTACTTTCCGATCACGGGAAAAAACAAGAAGCTGCAGGAAAAGAAACAACGGGCGCTGCTTCGGGAAATGAATATCGATCTGGTGGTTCTGGCGCGCTACATGCAGATTTTGAGCGGCAATTTTCTGAAGGATTACCCCAATCGAATCGTCAACATTCATCATTCATTCCTGCCTGCGTTTGCCGGGCGCAATCCTTATCAGCAGGCCTATGACCGCGGCGTGAAAATTATCGGCGCCACCGGCCATTACGTCACGGAGCAACTGGATGAAGGGCCGATTATTGCGCAGGACGTCGTCAAAATAAGTCATCGAGACGACGTTTTCGATATTCAAAGAAAAAGCAGAGATCTGGAAAGGATGGTTCTGGCGCGCGCACTTCGACTGCATCTGGAAAACAGAATACTCGTTTACGGGTCCAAAACCATTGTGTTTGAATAAATCATATTGTTCTTCCGAAAGATATCCGGTAATCCATAAATGTCTGATGTAAATTTTATCGTCCTCTGTCAGCCGGACACAAAAAAATCCTGCGGCGCCTGTTGCGGTCTTTATAATTACGCGGACAGTTCCCGCTCTTCTCTCGAGCAGCGTTTGCGTTCGCGCACAAAACGTTTCGATGAGAGGGTCCGGAAAGCCGGAGATGTCAAACGCTACTCCGCGGAAACACTTGTGGCGGAGGATTTCACGAAGCGATACGAGGTGATTCACTGCTGCGAGTATCTCGGCTTTCTGGATGAAGATGAAAAAAAGGTCGGCTGTCTTTTGCATCCGGAGCAAAATGCGGGCGCCGATTTGCGGGATTGTTCGTTTTACGGGCAGGAACTCTGCGCCGGTCATTTTTGTCCGAGTCATTATTTCATTGCGCAGTCGCATTCCCGAATCCTGATCAACATCATCGATGACTGGTACCTTTACGGTCTCGTCGTGACGGATATCGATCTGGTGAATCTGTATTTCCGTCTGATCGCTGACCGGATCGGGGAGGATCTGAAACCGGAGATTTTCAACAATGAGAAATTAAAGAATATTGTCCTGGACTATTTCGGATGGAAAATCAACTGGCCGTTTCGTTCGCGGGAAACGAACCGGTTGGGCAAATACTATTTCGATGGATCGCAATACATGATCAGTCATATTGACTACGAAAAGTTCGGCCGGGATGTTTCTCCGCTGAACGCCATTCTCTTGAGCCTTTGTTCTTCATTCGCAGATGCGGAAGAGCTCGAAAGAGCGGAGAAAATGATCTGGGCAAATATCGATAGTTTCGTATCCACCTGCAGGCCAAGCTCGGGATAGCGATGGAGCATTGCCATCGTCAACCCTGCTGGAAATTTCACCGGAGTATATTTCAGGCCGGGAAGGCATTGAATTTTTTATTGACATAATCAGGCTACTTTAGCTAGTGTAAGCAAATATTTGTAAAATCAACGAAGAGGCATGGCCGTGGATCAAATATCCAGAGAAATTCTTTTTTCCAGCGAAACAATACAAAAAAGAGTAAAGGAACTCGCTGAACAGATATCCCGGGATTACACGGGGCGGGAACTGATTGTTATCGGCGTACTCAAAGGGGCTTTTATTTTCATGGCTGATTTGATCCGCGAGATCAGCATCCCCTGCCGCGCGGATTTTGCCAGACTGGCCAGCTACGGGGCCGGATCGGAAAGTTCGGGTAAAGTGGTCATGACCAAGGATATTGAAACATCCATCAAAGGCAAGGATATTCTGATTGTGGAAGACATTCTCGATACCGGTCTCACCATGCAATATTTCCTGGAATGGATGAAAGAAAGAAGTCCCCGATCCATTAAAACATGCGTCTTTCTGGATAAGAGAAAAAGAAGAAAAGTCTCTTTTGAAGCCGATTACATCGGCTTTACGATTGAAGACGGCTTTGTTGTGGGTTACGGACTGGATTTCAATGAAAAATATCGTTTTTCACCTGATATTTACGTGATTAATACCAAATAACATTTGGTATAATACCCGGTACGCTTTCAAAAATTCACAGTGTAATTTGGGAAAGCAACTTTCGACAAGCAGTAAGGACAGATATTATGATTATTCAATGCAAGCAATGCCGGACAAAATTTCGTTTTGATGATTCTCATATGCAGGGAGGCGGAATCTGGTTGCGTTGCAGCCGTTGCGGACATGTTTATTTTCAGGAAAATCCTTTTACAAAAAAAAATGATTTAAGCTCTTTGCCGGAACCGGAACATGAACCAAGACAGGCTGTCGCGGAAGAGAAGATGCCGCCGGACGAAATCCCCGCCGTATTTCACCGGGATGAACAAGGCCTGAAATCCCTTGAAAAAATCATGACGGAAAGAAAACGTACCCGTGAAGGCATTGACCTGGATCTGGAAACAAACCGGCAGGAAGATCTTGACGTTCAAGCCGGACAACCGGAGGAACCTGCGGAAGACGATGGAGAGCAAGAAACTGCCGGGAAAAGCAAATCGAAAAGGTCCGGAAAAATCTGGAAGGTAGCCGCCTGGTCTATTTTGGTCATCCTGATTATTCCCCTGTTAATGTATTTTTTTGTGTATCCCCAGTACGGCGAACAACTCGTTACCAGTGGTCAATATCTTTTCAAGAAGTTCAACGAAATAAGAGGTGTGTCGGAGCAGCCGAAAACCGGCGCTTTTATCAACCAGATGGTGAAACTTCAGGATGTGCGTTACCGCAGAATTAATAATTACATCCTGGGACAGATTGGGGTTCTGGAGGGAACGGCTCTCAATCGCGCCGATTTTCCGCTTTCCCGAATACAGATCAAGGGTGACATTGTGGATGCCTATACGGTTGTCCTGGGCGAACGTTCCAGCTATGCGGGAAATATTCTGACCGATGAAGAGCTGATCAATTTGTCCGAAGAGGAAATTTTAATGAAACTTCTCCGGCCGGAAGGTCTCAATCATGCCAACGATAAAATTTTGCCCGGTGGACAGATCCCGTTTATGATTGTTTTCCCCAGTGAGCCTTCGGGAGTCATTAAAACAACCGTCATGACCATCGGCGCGGAACGTCTTCTTGAACCCTGATCAGTCAACTGCCGTTTTGTCCAGAAAAATTCGTTTCGGTTACGTTCAATTGGAAAGGTGTGAAAAATGAGATACGAAGGAAATATCTTCCGGCCGTTTAGCGAGGCCAATAGCTATCTGCTGCAATGCACGGTCGGCTGTTCCCATAACCAGTGCACATTCTGCGGCATGTATAAGGACAAAAAGTATCGGGAACGGTCGCTTGCCGAAATTATGGAAGACATCGCCATGGCTAAAAACCACTACGGCGATCTGGAAAAAGTTTTTCTTTGCGATGGCGACGCAATTGCCCTGGAAACGGACATGCTTCTCACGATTTTGAAAAAACTCTACGCAACATTTCCTTCTTTGCGTCACGTGGGCAGCTATGTCGGACCGCAAAGCACTCTTTCCAAAACGATGGAAGAATTAAAAACATTACGGGCCGCCGGGCTGACCAAAGCGTATATCGGCGTGGAAACCGGAGATGACGAGCTTTTGAAAAAAATAAAAAAGGGCGTCGGTTCTGAACAGATGCTGCAGGCGGGACAAAATCTGGTTACGGCGGGAATCAATCTTTCGGCGATGGTGCTTTTGGGGCTGGCGGGAAAAGGCGCGGCATCAAGACGCCACGCGCTGGCCACGGCAAAAATCTGCAATGAAATGAAACCGCAATACCTGGCGGCGCTGACCGTGACGCCCGTGCCGGGAACTGTTTTGTACCGTCAGGTGCAGAAAGGCGAATTTGAATTACTGGATCCCTTCGAAACGCTTGAAGAGATGAAATGGATTTTCGAAAACATTACCGCTGATCCGCTGAAGTTTGTCGGCACCCATGCATCAAATTATCTACCCGTGGTGGGTACGCTTCAAAAAGACAAACAGAAAATGATCGCGATGGTTGATGAAGCTTTAAAAAACAGAGATGAACGGATGTTGCGTCCGGATTACATGCGCGGGCTGTAAGTCTTTCTTGCGAGGAGCAACAAATCATCATCTTCGTGGACCGACGGTCTTTCAATCAGATATAACGAAAATACGTGAATCCTGAAAAATAGCAGGGCGATCCCGTCCTCTGGTTTAATAAGATTGTTCCATTGACACGGCTGGCGCCAAAACATGGATTTCGGGGAGACTCAGATATGTCCTGGATATATTTAATCATTGCCGGGTTATTCGAAATCGGATGGCCTGTCGGATTAAAGATCGCCGAAAATCCGAGTACGCGGTGGAGCGGATTCGGCATAGCTGCGCTGTTTATGACAGTGAGCGGGTTCCTTCTATGGTTGGCGCAACGCCAGATACCAATCGGTACCGCTTATGCCGTCTGGACAGGCATCGGTGCCGCCGGGACTTTTTTCGTGGGTGTCCTGCATTATGGCGATCCGGCTTCAATAGCCAGATATGTGGGCGTTGGTCTCATCATCATGGGCGTCATCGTCTTAAAATTGTCGCACTGAAACGGACGTGGACAATTCACTCAAGCGGACCGCGCCATTATCCGCCGATTTGCGGGATTGTTCCTTTATTTCAAGCGGTCCTCATCAAATAACCTGTATGTATTCTTCAATGGTTTTTCTGCTGATTGCTCCTTCGCGCAGCATCACCGGCGGATTGCAGGTGATGTCAATAATGGTGGAAGCCTTTTCACCTCTGGTTTTCCCTCCGTCCAGCACGGCGTCGATTTTATCGCCGATTTGTTGAACAACATCGGAGGCGAGCGAACATTCGGAAGCGCCGGATGGATTGGCGCTTGTCGCGGTCAGCGGTTTCTTCAGTTTATGAACGATTCCCCGGGCAAGCGGATGACTGGAGACGCGCAACCCGATTTTGCCGCGTCCGGCAGTAAGTAACGGTGATATCGTATCCGACGCGGAAAATATTATCGTCAGCGCTCCCGGCCAGAAAGCGGCCATCAGCTTTCGCGCTGCTTCCGGAATTTCTTTGACCAGGGGATAAATATCATCGGGCTGGCCGATAATCAGTGAAATGGGATTTTTAAAATCTCTGCCTTTGACAGAAAAGATTTTTTTGATGGCCTTTTCATTGGTGGCATCCGCGCCCAAGCCGTAAAAGGTTTCCGTCGGATAGGCAATGACACCACCCCCGGCGAGGATTCCCGCCGCTCTGGTCAATATTTTTTCTTCAGAATGATCAGTGCCAGGTTTCAGGATTTCCATCGTAAAGAATTATCCAAACTTTGAAGATTAATGAAGACTGCCTTGTAAATAGGCCGCCGCACGGCGCGCAACGTTGCCTGCCTCGTGTTTCCACACGGGGAGGTTCAGCAAAATCCCGCTTTTGGCGGGACATCCGGGCGATCTACGAAGTGGTCAGTTTTTTCTGCTTTTTCTCCACATCTCTGGCCATTTTCTTGATGAAGGCGGAAAGTTTTTCCGCCAGCGTCTTATCTTGCAGAGCGAGAAATCTTACGACGAACAAGGCGGCATTCTTGGCGCCAGCTTTGCCGATGGCCATTGTGGCGACCGGAATTCCACCGGGCATTTGCACTGTAGCAAGGAGCGCGTCCATACCGTGCAGAGACGTTGCATCAATGGGGACGCCGATAACCGGCAGGGTCGTCTGCGCGGCAATGACACCCGCCAGATGAGCGGCCGCTCCGGCGCCGACAATGATTATTTTAACGCCTCTTCCGGCGGCGGAAGAGGCGAATTTCGTTGTGCGCAGCGGCGTGCGATGTGCCGAAGTCAGAATCAGTTCATAGCCGATGTCGAATTCCTCCAGAATCCTGGCGGCTTCGGTCATGACGGGCAAATCCGAATCACTGCCCATCACCACACTGACCAGTATATCTTTTTTGGCGTTTGTAGCTTTCATTCCGGCTCCTTTGTATGTTCTTAGTATTGTTGTCTAATTTATGTCTATCTAACGTATCAGGTTTATATTTGCAAGATTTTAGTGAGACCCAGGCGTTAATGAGACTAAACTTTCGCAAGCGTAACTCAACGCAGGAGGATTATTTTCGTGTTTATACGAAAATAATCCTTAAAACAACTCACTTTTTAATATAAAGTTGCGCTTCCGCCCGATTCCAGTTGACATACAAATATTCTCTTCATATACTCCCGCAGCAAAAAATAAAGTCATTATACATAATCAAGGAGAGAAGTTAAAAATGAAAGAAAGCTTATACGAATATCTGGCCGGAAACGAATATCCCGGGCGCGGCATCTGCATCGGGAAAGCGACCGGCGGCGGCAAAGCCATGATCGTCTACTTTATCATGGGCCGCAGCGCCAACAGCCGCAACCGCGTTTTCGACCCCATTGAAGGCGGCATCCGCACCAAGGCGGCCGACCCTTCCAAAATGACCGACCCGCATCTGATTATTTACAATCCGGTGCTGACTTTCAACAAGACAACCATCGTAACCAACGGCGATCAGACCAACACGATTTATGACTTTATGTCCCGCAATCAATTTCCGGGCTATGGTTTTGAAACCGCTTTGAATACCCGCACTTTTGAGGATGACAAACCGAACTGGACACCCCGCATTTCCGGCGTGGTGGATATGACAACCGGCGCGTATAAACTCAATATTTTAAAAAGCGATGAAGGCGACGAAAACAGCGTGCAGCGTTTTACCTTCGACTATTCACAGCCGCTGGCCGCAGAGGGACACTTTATCAGCACATACAAATGCAACGGGAATCCGATTCCCAGCTTTACAGGTGACCCGATACGTGTTGCCGTGGACGAGGAAGACCCTGATAAATACGCCGCAAAGCTGTGGAAAGCATTGAACGAAGATAATAAGGTGAGCCTTTTTGTGCGCGCCATTGATTTGAAAACGCAGACGTACAAAGACGTCATCATCAACAAATACAAAGCAGTGGAGGGATAATTAATGAACGAAATACAACTGAAATACGGCTGCAATCCCAATCAGAAACCGGCCCGGATTTTTATGGCGGACGGCAGCAATCTGCCCGTGGAAGTGTTAAACGGCAAACCCGGCTATATCAACTTTCTGGACGCGTTCAACAGCTGGCAACTGGTGAAGGAGCTCAAAGAAAATACCGGCATGGTGGCCGCTGCATCGTTCAAGCATGTCTCTCCCGCCGGCGCGGCGTTGGGTTATCCGCTGGACAGAGTTCTGCGCAAAATGTATCACGTCGACTCTAAAGTGAAGCTGTCTCCATTGGCCTGCGCCTACGCGCGCGCCCGCGGTGCCGACCGTATGAGCAGCTTCGGCGACTGGATTGCGCTTAGCGATGTGTGCGACGTGCCCACGGCAAAGATCATTAAAAATGAAGTTACCGACGGTATCATCGCCCCCGGCTATGAACCGGAAGCACTGGAAATTTTGAAATCCAAGAAGGGCGGCAATTACAATGTTGTTCAAATCGATTCCAATTATATGCCCGTCTCCCTGGAACACAAGCAGGTGTACGGTATCACCTTCGAACAGGGGCGCAACAGCCTTAAGATTGATAACGGCATGCTGGAAAATATCGTGACGGAGAATAAAACATTAACCGACGCGCAGAAGCGCGATCTGGTGCTGAGCCTGATTACCCTGAAGTACACGCAGTCCAATAGCGTGTGCTATGTGCAGGACGGCCAGGTCATCGGCGTGGGCGCGGGACAGCAAAGCCGCATCCACTGCACACGTCTGGCCGGCCAGAAGGCCGACAACTGGCAGCTGCGCCACATGCCCAAGGTATTGAATCTGCCTTTCCGCGATGATGTTGCCAAACCCAATCGCGATAATGCCATTGACGTTTACCTGGGCGACACGCCGGAAGATGTCATCGGCGATAACGTCTGGGCCCAAACATTTACGAAACAGCCCAAACCCTTGACCAGGGCTCAAAAGCAAAAATGGCTGAGCAACGTCACCGGCGTTTGCCTGGGCAGCGACGCGTTCTTTCCCTTCGGCGACAACATCGAGCGCGCCCGCCGCAGCGGCGTAACGGCGATTGTCGAACCGGGCGGTTCCATTCGCGATCAGCAGGTTATTGACACCTGCAACAAATACGGCATCGTTATGGCCTTTTGCGGCCTGAGATTGTTCCACCATTAAACTGAACAATGATGGAGAAAAGTATGGAAAGTTTGAAAGACTTGCAGCTGCGTTATGAATCCCTCAAAGGGCTCGGTTTGAAATTGAATATTGAACGCGGCCAGCCGGGAGACGATAATTTTGATTTGTCGAGTGCCCTTCTCGGCAACGTGACGGAAAAGGACATCAAAACTCAAAGCGGTTTCGATGTTCGCAACTATCCCGGCGGCGTTCTGGGCCTGCCGGAAGCCCGAGAATTATTTTCCGGCATTCTAGGCGTCAAGCCGGAAGAAATGATCGTAGGAAACAATTCCAGCCTGCAAATTATTTCACACGTATTGATGTGGGCGCTCCTGCGGGGAGTGGTTGGAAGTCCCGCGCCGTGGTGCAAAGGCCGGCCGAAATTGATTGTCACGGTGCCCGGCTACGACCGTCATTTCACGCTGCTTTCCGAACTGGGATTCGAGATGATCCCGGTCAGTATGACAAAAGAAGGGCCGGATATGGACGCAGTGGAAAAAGTTGCTGCGGCGGATGCCAACGTCAAGGGAATTATTTTTGTGCCCACTTATTCCAATCCCAGCGGCGAGACGGTTTCCGACAAAACCGTGGCAAGACTGGCCGCTATGAAAACAGCCGCGCCGGATTTTACCATCTTTGCCGACGACGCCTATGTCGTTCATCATCTGGTGGACAATCCGGTCAAACCTAAAAATATTCTGCGTGCCTGCGAGGAAGCGGGAAATCCCAACCGGGTCTATCTCTTCGGTTCAACATCCAAGATCACCTTTTCGGGCGCGGGGGTCGGGTTTATGGCGACCAGTCCGGCCAATCTGGCGTATATTGCTAAGCTCTTTGGAACCATGTTCATCGGACCCAACAAGCTGGAACAACTGCGCCATGTCAGGTTTCTCGGCAATTATCCGGGCGGCATTGAAGGACTCATGAAAAAGCACGCCAAACTGCTGAACCCAAAATTTGATGTTACACATAAAGTACTCTCGAAAGAATTTGACGGGACCGGTTTGGCTGCCTGGAGCAAACCTGCCGGTGGTTACTTCATCAGTCTGGATACGACAAAACCGGTTGCCAAACGGGCGGTGGCGCTTTGCAAGGGAGCAGGCGTGGCCATCACACCGGCGGGCGCGACATTTCCATTCGGCAAAGATCCCAAAGATTCCAACATCCGGATATCTCCGACCCGGCCGCCTGTTGCCGAACTGGAGAAGGCCATCGAAGTGCTGGCGGTTTGCATTAAACTCGCCTCGGTGGAATACGACAGCGCGAAGAAATAAGGATGGCTGATTAACACAGTGAAATATTATTCCGGACAAGCGAAGCGCGATCCTGTTTGTGCCCTTTAGAGTGAATCTGGAAAAGTATTAGACAAGATTCACAACCATTAAATCTGGCAGAATAAACAACGGGCAAGTTCAAAAGAATCACCCGAATAATATTATAAATTCGGAAATTAGCATCAAAATTTAATATCTAACCTCCTATTCTTTAGGAAAATTAAGATTCAATTATGATTAAGGAAAAGCAAGCTTTTTTATTTCTTTCTCATCTGTCATCCGGAATAATTATTAAAGAATTTGAAAATATTCGCCGGTCGACAAAGCATATAGGAGATACTTTCTTTCTTTATGATGCAAGGGGTCCGGCCGTTCCGCGTAATATCAATAAATTATCTCCTTATTTGTATTCTGATCAGTGCCTGTCTTCTCTGGGTTACCCGACCATAGGATTCAGTATCATTCCCGGCCACGCACACTTTCCCGTTTTTAAATTTTATTTGGATAGGCCGGACTACGATTACTACTGGGTGATCGAATATGATGTTAGATTCTCGGGGGAATGGCAGTTGTTTTTTGATCGTTTTCAAACGGTAAAAAATGATTTTCTAACAAGTCATATTCGTACATATACCGAAGAACCATATTGGGATTGGTGGAATTTAAGTCATCCACAGAAATCGATACCGTTATACAGGAGAATTCGTTCATTCAATCCCATCTATCGCATTTCAAAAGAAGCATTATTGTTCTTGCATGGGGCATTTAAGGATGGCTGGTGCGGTCATCATGAAGTTGCGATTCCAACATTGTTGCATCATAACGGTTTTACTATTCAGGAAATCAGCGGTACCGGTAAGTTTACAATTCCCGGGATGGAAAATAAGTTCTATTCAAGTTCCAAACCCGACAGTTGGGGTAAGTTGTCCAATGGTAATCTCAAGTATAGACCCTCCTTCCTGCTATATGGCTTTCAAGCGAATAAACTATATCATCCTGTAAAACCGTATTTAAAAACAATCAATGCAAATGTATCCTATTATTTTAACGAAGTGACACGCCAACTTGATCTTTTTAGTGTCATGAGAAATTTGAGCGTTAAAAAAACAGTTGGGGATTATGCAGCGGATGTTTGTAAGAGCAAACAGACGTTTTCAAAACCGAAAACAGGTGTCGTGATTACAAGTTATAATCAGGTTGATTATACGGAAAAAGCTTTGGAATCTTTTTATTCTACAATCAATGAAAAGATTGATTATGAACTGTGGCTATTAGATGATAATTCCACCGACACCGACAACATCGAGAGGATTTATAATAAATATAAAAACCATGGTTTAAAATTTTATAAAAACAGCAGCAATACTGGATTGACAAGTTTATGGAATAAGGGGTTTGAGTTAAATCAGGACAAAGAATATCTTGTTATATGCAATAACGATGTTATTTTTTCAAATCATTGGGCGGACAATTTAATTTGTTCATTAAGAAATTCTCCCTCTTTTTCCGTCGCCGTTCCGGTGACCAACGCACCCGGTCATGTGCCTGCTCAACATGTTTACAAGTTCGTTGAAAATTACGTTCCAACGGATAATCAGCACGAGATTAATCTGATTTCCGAACGCCTAAAGAATCAAACTCCACAAAAGATAGTCAAAGGGAATGGTTTTTGTCTGGCTGCGAAAGTTTCTCTGCTTGGTCATCATTTAATCAATGGACGTCCCTTTAATGAAAAATTTCCACTGATAGGCGGAGAAGATGAGTTTTTTGCAAGGGTAAAACCCAAAACAATGCTTGTTCCAGGCAGTTTTGTTTTTCATTATAAACACGTCAGCGTTGAAAGTGATTATTTCAGTAGTCAAAAATTTCGAAGAGCTAAACTAAATGATTATAACGCTTCATTATAGAGATGAGTAGAAAGACATGCGCGTATTTGTGTCTATTAATATCTTAACGGGCACTTTAGGTTTTGTAAATCAAACAATCGCGACATCTCGAGAGGTTTCGCCATTAAAATAAAAATTCATTTTCTGTCATTTCCGCATGCTTCTAGCGGACTATGGGGCTCTTATCGAATAAATCTAGTGAGACAAGTCGAACTATCCCCGAAGCGCAGCGGATGGGGCCCGGCTTTAGCGACCCTTAGCGTAAGGCCAGAAAAAATATGGATCCCCGACAAATCCATTCGGGGATGACAAACAAGCTGTCATTCCCGCGCAGGCGGGAATCCGGAAATAAAAACAAACAAATTATCTAGGATGAAAAACGGGCGAGTCCAAAAGACTTGCCCGAACAAAAATATCTGATTTAATTTTAATATGCGAGGCTATCAATGTTAACGGATAATATACTCAATCTGATCGGCAATACGCCGTTAATCCAACTCAAAAATTCGCGCATTTTCGCCAAAGCTGAATTCCTGAATCCCGGAGGAAGCATCAAAGACCGTGTTGCGTTATCGATGCTGGAAGGCGCCGAACGCGACGGAAAATTACGACAGGGCACGGTCATTGTCGAACCGACCAGCGGGAACACCGGCATTGGCGTGGCGCTTGTCGGACGTCTGAAAGGGTACCGTGTGATCATCGTGATGCCCGAGAACATGAGTGAAGAACGCAAAAAACTCATTGAGGCGCTGGGTGCTGAATTGATTTTAACGTCGGCGGAAGAAAGCATCGGAGGCGCCGTTAAAAAAGTCGCTGAACTGGCGGCATCGAATCCGAACGTGTATGTGCCGCAGCAATTCGAAAATCCGGACAACCCGCGCGTGCACTACGAAGAAACCGCGCGCGAATTATGGCGTCAGATGAATGGGGTAATTGATTATTTCGTTGCGGGAGTCGGAAGCGGCGGAACCCTCCAGGGCATCGGAAAGTTTCTTAAGGAGCATCGGCCCGACGTTCGCATTATAGCTGTAGAACCGAAAAACGTTTCCGCGTTGCTTGGCCACGAGCCGGGTTTGCACCAAATACAGGGAATTGGCGATGGCTTTATTCCCGCCGTACTCGATGTCAAACTGGTGGATGACGTTATCGAAGTCACCGACGAAGACGCCATCGAAACGACACGTGACCTGGGAAGAAGCATGGGGCTCCTGGTTGGCATTTCATCCGGAGCGAATGTCTGGGCTGCGCGTCAGTTGGAGAAAAAATATCCGGGCAATATCGCAACGGTGCTTCCCGATCGCGCCGAACGCTATTTCAGCACAGCGCTGTTGTAATCAGGAAAGATAGAGAGCAAGTTTTGGAATAAGTGTTCCACCACTAAAATTTCTGTCATTCCCGCGCAGGCCGGAATCCAGGAAAAAAACAAATTGTCTAGGATGAAGAACGTGCGCGTCCAAAAGATTCGCTCGAAAAATGTGAAAGTGAATAATTAAGTATACTGTCCCTAGAATTCCGATAGACTTGCCCTAAAAATTTGAGTCAGATTTAAATTACAATAATAAGCATTATACTTCTAATGCAATATTCTGAACTTATTATCTAATCTTAACATATCCAGGAATTGACCATATGCCTTTAGGAACGTTGGTTTTTTCTTGTCCAATTTTCAAATATTTACATTTTAAATAGTCTTGTTCTGTCTTAAATAAAATATATCCGTTAGGATCGAAAAGTGCACCAGGAAAATAAATTAGATTATTATAGAAATGACCATCACAATGATACAAGGCATGTCTAGCTCCTACTTTCCACTCTTTATTCAATCTATTTCCTGACATGCCAAGAGGAAATGAAAAATTAGTGCTCTTTTGTGGTTTTGAATATTCCATAGATACCTCCTGTGCAGCTGATTCAATATTTTCTTTTTCAACAAATATATTTTTTGTTCCCATCATGGTCTGATCTTTTGAAGTATCAAGTCCAGCCAATTTACGAAGTATTGAGTTTGGTGTATCTTCAAAAGGCCGTGCATGTTTTTGTAACCAAGCATAAACTTCATCATCTATTCTTATTATTGGCGACATATTAACTCCTGCTTCATTTTGTAACAGTGTAACAAAAATTTATTAATTTATCATATATTTATAAATATATGATAAATTAAAGAAATTAATAAAAATGCATTTTAAGCAAAGGTGGATAATCTTACTTATTTAAGTTAATGGTATATGAAAGTTATAGTAAATTATAATGACTGGCGGAAGGAAATATAGGCGTTCCCCTCTACACAGAATATCCTAATCCTATTCTATGTTAAATCAATGTAAAATCAGAGAATCTCTTTAACTCTGCCCACAATCCCACCTTCCATGCGCACCTTGATGCCGTGTGGATGGGTGGCTGACTTCGTGAGAATGTCTCGCACGATGCCTTCGGTGGTTGTGCCTGTGCGTTGGTCCTGCTTCTGCACAACCTTGACACGTGAACCCACTCTGATATCAGTGCGGTTATTTCCAAACATGGAGTCTGTCCTCAAAAAACTATTTGTATAAACTATGATGAAAAAATCGGAACAGGTAGATTGAATTGAACCTATCCAGCCATTCTCAAGGGATGGACTTCGCGGCAAACCTTTTGGGCCAAAGCGTCTTCAGCCGTATCCATATCAAAGCGACTCTGCAAATTGGTCCAATACCGTGGTTCCTGGCCGAAATACCTGCCCAATCTGAGTGCGAGCTCCGCATTGACGGGACGTTTGCCGCTGACAACATAGCTAATGCGCATGGCCGGAACACCTATATCATGCGCCAGCCGATACTGAGACAGCTCCAGCTCGTCCAATAATTCTTTTAAATAAACACCCGGGTGAACGGGTTTGATACTTTTTTTAGCCATAATGAATCTCCTTAGTGGTAATCAACAATCTCAACTTTTTCGGCATTGCCATTATGCCAAACAAAACAAATACGCCATTGATCGTTGATTCTTATGCTCCATTGCCCCTGCCGTTTTCCTTTTAATGCTTCCAGGTGATTGGATGGCGGCAAACG
This sequence comes from uncultured Smithella sp., assembly GCA_964539765.1. Taxonomy (GTDB): domain Bacteria; phylum Desulfobacterota; class Syntrophia; order Syntrophales; family Smithellaceae; genus Smithella. The sequence continues at coordinate 34,571 of CAZIJZ010000008.1, read as the reverse complement.
CAAATCCTCAACATTGATTGCCGCGTCAAGTGCATTGAGTTTCATGAAAGACCGCTGCTGAATAACAATAGGAAATTTATTGGAATGCTCACGATGAAATATCTTTTCGGTCTCACGGCAACGAAACGATTTAATCATGGGTAGATAGTAAACAAAAAGTTTACTAATGTCAAGCTGATTTTTATAACGTAAAATGTAGTATCATAAAACTTCTGCTAAAGCCGTTCTGTCAATTTTCGACATAGGCAATTTCTTTAAATCGGTGAGCGATGCCCAGCGCCAATTCTGGCACCCAAGCGGTTTGGGGGCGCCTTTCAGCAAACGGCATTCATATGCCTGAAGGGTTATGCGGAAGTGCGTGTAGATATGATTGACCGAGGCTAGCTGTTTTCCTGGCCGGATGGAAATGCCCAGTTCTTCTTTCACACTGCGTCTCAAACTTTTTTCCGATTCTTCACCCGCTTCGATGAAACCGCCGGGGAGTTTCCACAAAGAAGCCAGCAAGCCTGATGCGGGACGTTGAACAACCAGCAGCAGGCCCTTTGAATTCCGGATGACGGCGGCAGCCGTCTGTCGATGAGGGATTGCGGGAGTTTTTTTAATTATCGGCAAAACGTTTTGTAAATCATGGAGCTGCGCCTGACAAAGGTCGGCTACAGGACAACGCGAACATTCGGGATTTTTGGCCTTGCAGATCGTTGCTCCCAAATCCATCAGGGCTTGGTTGAAATCGCCGGGATGTTTGGCAGCTACCAGCGAAGCAGCAAGGGTCTGCAATCGCTTTTGTTCCCGTGCGTCGTCCACAGGTTTGCGGATGGCAAAAAGACGGCACAAAATCCGGCGGACATTGCCATCCACGGCGGGAAGAACCTGTCCGTAGGCAATGCTTAAGATTGCACCGGCGGTGTAAAGGCCTATACCGGGTAGTGATTTTATATCTTCGAAATTATCGGGAATCTGACCGCCGAATTTCTCTACAATTACCTTAGCAGCAGCGTGAATATTTCTGGCCCGCGAATAGTAACCCAGATTTTCCCAGACTTTAAGCACGTCCTGCAAGGGCGCGCGAGCCAGCGAGTAAACGGTGGGAAAAGCTTTCAGAAAACGATGATAGTAAGGAATCACCGTATCCACCTGAGTTTGCTGGAGCATGATCTCCGAAATCCAGATACGGTAAGGATCACTTGTCTTGCGCCAGGGAAGAGAGCGTTGTTTTCGCCTGTACCAGACCAACAATTTACGGCTTAAAAGACTTTTGATTTTGTCGGCATTATTTATCATTGTGATTTCTATACCCCATGCAGGTTCAGATCGCAATGATGAGGCTTTACTATTTTGTTTTTCGATTATCAGCCCTTTTTATCTTGACTTATTCATCCGTAATCTTTACATAATTCTTAAAGTTCATGTTCTCGACGAAAAAAAGAGGAGTCTAAAATGGCAAATGAATTAAAAGCGGTTATTGAAACCAGTAAAGGAACCATCACTTTAACACTTTTCGCGGATAAAACACCGGTTACCGTCGGGAATTTTATCAATCTGGCACGACGCGGTTATTACAATGGTTTGAAGTTTCATCGGGTGATACCTAATTTCATGATTCAGGGCGGGTGTCCTTTCGGCGACGGCCGCGGCGGCCCCGGTTACAGATTTCAGGATGAATTTGTCAATGAATTGCGGCACAGCAAGCCGGGCATTCTTTCCATGGCGAACTCCGGACCGCAGACCAACGGCAGTCAGTTTTTCATTACGCACGTTGATACACCATGGCTGGACGGCAAACACACGGTATTTGGCGAAGTCGTCAGTGACGCCGACCAGAAGGTGGTCAATCAAATTGCCCAAGGCGATAAAATTGTTTCCGTAACAATCGAAGGTGACATTGCGGAGTTGATGGAGAGAATGAAACCGATTATCGAAAAGTGGAATGCTGTCCTGGATGAAAATTTTCCTAAACTTTTAAAAGTTTAGATTTGTTTGAACGTTAATAAATACGGTGTGGGGTCATCGTGAGAAAAGTAGTCGCAACGCCTGAAAGAATGGTGGAGAAAGACGGAACAATTCACTTCGGAACATTTCGCGCGCCTTTCTCGAATGCTAATATTCTTGATGCGCCGCTTTACGAGTCGCATAAAGCTTTTCCCTGGTGGAGGAACTTCCGCCTGAAGGAATGGCAGCATTTCGGCATCATCACGCCCTCGCATTATTTCGGCATGGTCATTTTTGACGCCAAATTTATGGGCGTTTCCTTTTTCTATGCGTATGACAGAAAAGAAAACAAACGCTTTGAACACAGCGTGCAGTTGCCGGGAAGATCTTCGCGTGTCGCCGCGCAGGTCTATGATGATTTTTGCGAATTCAAAAAGAGCGGCTATTATCTGCGCTTTGAAAATAAACTTAAAGACGGATTTCATAAAATCATCGTGGATATCCAGGGCGGAAAAAATATTCCTGCAGTCAAAGGCGAGATAACGATATTCGAAGATTTAAAAAGCATTGAGCCGCTGGTTCAGGTTTCTCCGGTTACACCCTTCCGGCCTTTTTACACACACAAAATCGCTGCGCCTGCCGAGGGCGAACTCCTGCTGGGTTCACAAAAAGTTGTTATAAACAAAAAGGAAGATGTCGCATTGATGGATGAACAGAAAACATACTATCCGTATGTCAGCTTCTGGAAGTGGGCAACCGCCGCCGGTTACAACGAATACGGGGAATTGATGGCCTTCAATCTCTGCCAGAACATGATAATCGACGATGAAGATTACAATGAAAACTGCATGTGGGTGGACGGCAAAATATACTGTTTGAAAGCGGCGCGCTTTAAGTTTGATAAAAAAAACGTCCTGCATCAGTGGGAAGTCAGAACGAATGATGGATTCATGGAATTGCTGTTCATGCCGTCAGGAGAGAGAGCCGAGAAAATCAGCGTCGGAGTGATCGGATCCGATTTTCATCAGCCTTTCGGCATCTACAACGGACGGTTCAAAGACGAGCACAACAGAATATATCCGCTGACCAATCTATTCGGACTGGCCGAGCATCACGTCACGCGTTACTGATTTCTGCTGATCAATTTATCTCCCAGTGTTATTCCCGACCGTTCAATGTATCTGTAGGCCATCAGCGAGACCGCTATCAGCAAAGCAAGCGTAAGCAGAAGCGACGAGACGTATCCTAAAAAGTCCGCCGGTATAATATCGTATATCCAATGATAAGCGGGGATTATAGAAAAAATGAGAAGCGGATGGAAAAGGTACATCGAATAACTGACCTTGCCCAGATAAGCGGTTTTGGCGTTGACCAGAAAGCGGAAGGGATTCAATGCCAGTCCCAGCACAAGCAATGAAAAACAGATGCCGTGCAGAATCGTCTTGCCCCAGAGTATATTCTGCATACTTTCGGTAAGCAGGACACCGTAAAACAGTACAAAGGCCAGGATGAATAGAATCCCGTATAGTTGTCTGGACTTCTGTTTGATTTTGATCAAGTAATCGAAGAACAGCCGATAAATGATGATGCCGCAGACGAACACAGGCAGGTGTTGAAGAAACCCGAACCCCCAGACGAAGCTGACGTCATCCGCATTCAGATATCCGGTCGCCACACCGTAGTTTTTTATAAAATACGACCACCCCCACGCCATCAGGACGGATGCGACAAAGAAAGCCAGGGTTCCATAAAGATTGCGAATGTACTTGTGGATTATCGGATAGATCAGATACAGCAGGGCAATGACACCGATAGTCCAACTGGCCCATACAAAACCTGTTATGCAGGAAGGTACCAGGTTAAAAACAAGAGAGGCGTTGACGAGAATTTCCCATACGGGATGCAATACATCAAAGACAACCGCATCGCGAATCCAATAGATCTCCATCATAAGGTAAAAAAGAGGCGCGATCCTGAAAAAACGCCTGATGTAAAAATTACGCAGGAGCATATTTTCTCCGGAGCGTTTGTCCATGGCATAGGAAAGAGAAAAGGCGCTCAAGACAAAAAAGAGGCTGACCCCCGCGTCACCGCCGTTAATTAAAAACGGGGCAATCCATTCGGGAATCGCAAGATTAGGCTGAGGAATCAGTATTAAATGACTGATGACCACATAAATGATTGCAAAAAAGCGCAGAGCATCGAGAAAATCGAGGCGGACATAAGGCTCAGTCATCGAATGGTTTGACATTAAACGCTCCGTGAAGGTGGCGTATTCAAACAAAAAAATAAAAATATTTTAGAAATCTCTTCGTATCTTCTTCATATGGTCAACGCGTTTCTGAATAAGCGCGTCCGTGCCGATGTCTTCGCGGTAAGCAACGGGGCCTTTAATAGCTTTGACGCCTTCTTCGGCAATTTTATGGGCATCCGCCAGATTGTCGGCAATGCCGACGATGCCGATAGCCCGCGAAGAACTCAGATAAAGGCCATCGCCTTTCTGATCAACGGATGAATAATAAAGTCGCGCTTTGCCGACATTCCCCACTTCGATTTTTGCCTTGGATGAAGCGGCATCGGGATGGTCGGCGGGCAATCCGTAGCCTTTCGGCACAACATACTTGCAGACCGTAGCTTTCTTGTCGAATTCAATTTTTAATTGATCCAGCGTTCCGGCAATGATGTGACGGCAAACTTCCACAACATCGGTCTTGAGAAGCGGCAGAATGTTCATGGCTTCGGGATCACCGAAACGCGCGTTGTATTCCAGAAGCTTGACGCCGTCCTTCGTGGCGATAAATCCGCCATACATGACGCCTTTGTAGGCACTGCCCGTTTCTTTCCATAGGGCTGCCGCGACCTGACGGGTAATTTCCAGGCCGTCCTTTAAATCCTGCGGTTTCAAGAACGGCATGGAATGGTCGGCCAGTGAATACGAACCCATGCCGCCGGTGTTGGGTCCCTTGTCGCCGTCGAATCTTCTTTTATGATCCTGCACCAGCGGCGTGGCAACAACATTTTTCCCGTCGCACAGGCACTGCAAAGAAAATTCTTCTCCGTCGAACTTTTCTTCCACCACCAGTGAAGAGCCGCCGGCCAGTATCTGTTCACAAAGTTTCAGGGCTTCTTTCTTTGTTTCAAAATGATCTCCCTGAACCTGCACACCCTTGCCGCCGGTCAATCCGTCCGGCTTCAAAACAATGCCTTCCAGTTGATTGAGAAAATCTTCCACACCGTCCATCGTCTTAAATATTTTGAACTGCGGATTGCCCGGAATATTGTATTTGCCGACCAGATTCCGGGTGAATGATTTGGACGTTTCCAGGCGCGCCAGCGTTTTCAATGGGCCCACCGCGGGAATATTAATTTTGGTCAGGGCATCCACAACGCCGTTATTGAGCGGATCTTCCGGACCGATGACGGCAAACTCGACTTTATTATCCGCGGCGAATTTTGTGATCGCGTCAAGATCGGAATAAGAACCCGGCATGACTTTCTCTGAAAGCGAAGCAATGCCGGGATTGTTGGATTTCATAAAAGAGAATAACGTCGGCTTTTGTTCAGAGCGTGTGATGGCTTCCGCCAGTGCGTGTTCGCGGGCGCCGTTTCCGATCAGTAATATATTGGGCATGGAATAATCTCCTGTTCTTTTTGTTGTTTGACTATATAAAAAGAATAATGAATAATCAACAAAGAAGGCATGGTTTATTTTTTTTCTATAATCTGATAAATTAAAATTATAAGCAACATTACCAAACAAGAGAGGCGGGGAATACTTGGGCTGGAATTCTGATATTGTTGTTCTGATCATTCTTTTCGTACTTTCCGGATTTTTTTCTTCGGCGGAGGCTGCTCTGCTTTCGCTGCGGGATTTGCATCTGCACAAGATGCAGCAGGATAGCTATCCGTTTTTCAATTATGTCGTTAAGTTGCTTTCCAATCAGCGCAGATTGCTGATTACGATCGTGACCAGCAACGAAGTGGTTAATGTCAGCATTTCCATTCTGGCGGCATCTTTTTTTATCGGACTTCTGGGAGCAGGCGGCCAATGGGTTTCCATCGTTTTCACGACGATTGTTCTGCTTTTTGTCGGCGAAGCTATCCCCAAAACATTCGGCGTCACTTATCCGATGCAGATATCTTCCTTGGTGGCTCCGCTGCTTACGGCCATCTCGCGTCTCGAGTATCCGATCGTTTCGGCTCTGGAAAAGGTTTCCGGTCTTTTCCTGCTGCGTTACGGTTCAAACAACAAAGCCGAAGAATCGGAAGTCCTGATGGAGGATGAATTTAAAACGCTTATCGATGCCGGCAGCCTGGAAGGCGTTGTAAACGAAGCGCAGAAAGAATTAATCAATAAAATATTTGAACTGGGCGACAGGCCGGTGACGGATATCATGGTTCCCCGCGTGGATATGTTCTGTCTGCCACTGGACATGCCGGTCGAGGCGATGCTTCAATCCATTGCCGGAGCCAGGCAGGAGCGGGTGCCGATCTACCGGGAAGACCGGGATGATATCGTCGGTATTTTATTCGCGCGTGACCTGCTCAATAACGTCTGGCGCGGAAGAACGCAAACCAGCATTTTCAGCCTTCTGGCCAAACCGTATTTTGTTCCCGAGCAGAAAACGGTTAATGGCCTGCTGCATGATTTTCAAAAAAAATTTTTACAAATTGCCATTGTGGTTGACGAATACGGCGGAGTTTCCGGCATGATTACGCTGGAGCATATCCTGGAGCATATTTTTGAAGAGCCGGATAGCGATGAAGACCTGGCTTGCGACGGATGCGAAAAGCTTGATGAAAATTCGATTATCGTTCCCGGGAACATGCCGGTTGAGCAGTGCAATAAACTTCTCGAAGCCGAATTGCCCGAGGATGAATTCGATACCATCGGCGGGCTGGTGCTCCATCTGTTCGGCAAGATGCCGCAGAAAGGCGAAGAGGTACGTTCGGACGGCTTTGTGTTCTGCGTGAATGATGTCGGCAAAACAAGAATATTGAAGGTCAGAATTACGAGAGAACCGGTTGAGGAATCTGAAGAGTCATGAGTTTATATTTAATCGTCGCGGCCATATTGTTCTGTCTGATGCTGGAAATGCTTTATTCCGGCGGCGAGGTGGCGCTTTTTGCTTCCGATATCAATAAACTGAAAAACCGCGCGCATCAGGGTTCAAAAGCCGCCAACCAGGCCGTCGAACTCAAGGAAAAACCGGAGTGGTTTATTTCCACCGCGCTGGTCGGTACCAATGTCGCGATTATCATCGCCTCAACGCTGATTACAGGTCTTATGATATCATTTTTCGGCCAGGCGCGCGGCGAACAAATCGCTTTTCTTATTATGATCCCGACGCTCTTTCTGATGATTATCGCCCGCAGCGTTTTTCTTTATTACGCGGAAACCATGGCGGTGCGAGTCGCTTACTTTATCCGTTTTTCGTCGATACTTTTTTATCCGATTGCCTTTGTGATAGCGGCCGTTTCCCGAAGCACGGTGCATTTATCGTCTGACAGCAAAAGCGGGCCGAGCTCGCACATCACCAAGGAAGGACTCAAATACATTCTGGGTGAGAAAACCCAAGGCGGCGATATCCTGACCCGGGAAAAAGAAATGGTCAGCCGCGTCTTTGATTTTTCCGAATTGACGGCGATGGAAATCATGGTGCCGGTTTCCGCCCTGACGGCGCTGCCCGCTTCCATGAAAATTTCCGAGGCGGTCGGCGTTGTGGCCGACAAGAAATACATGCGCATTCCCGTTTACGAAGATACGGTTTACAACATCGTCGGCATTCTGCACTACTTCGATCTTTTGGAAATGCTGCTCAAAGACAAGCAGAAAGGAGAGAGCGTGGGCGAAGCGACGGTCGCTTCCTGCATGCGCAAGGATGTTTTTTATGTTCCGGAAACAAAAAAAGTCAGCGAACTGCTCGCGGCGATGCAGAAAAAAGACGAGCAGATGGCCGTGGTCGTCGATGAATACGGCGGCGCGACCGGCGTGGTCACCATTGAGGATATCGGTGAAGAAATTGTCGGAACGATTGATGAGTATGTGGCGGGAGAAAAACTTTACAGACAGATTGTCCCCGGTCGTTATCTGGTATCGGGGCGTCTGGAGATGGGCACGCTGCGGCAACTGACAAAGGTCACTCTTCCCGAAGGCAACTATGAAACCGTCGGCGGCTTTCTGATGCAGCAGATGGGCAGGATTCCCCAGCGCAAAGAGCGTTATCAATTCGATGGTATTACGTTCATCATTGAAAATGCCGATCAGAAATCGATTAAGGAAGTGATGATAATAGCGTCCTTTATTCAAGAGATTAATAAATAATGACGTATTGTTATTCCCGCGAAGGAGACTGTTTCGTCATTCGTTTTTGTGTCATTTCGAAGCGAAGCGAGAAATCTTGATCTCAATAAATTCAGTGTTTTAAGATTCCTCACATACGTTCGGAATGACAGTCTTTGCTATTGTGACACAGTCTCGAAGGCGGGAATCCGGAAAAAAATAGTTCAGCCAAGAATTTTTAAACATGGCTGAAGATAATAAAAGTATTGTAAATTGATGAAAGGTCGAGTCCAAAAGACTCGACTGAACTTGAGGAATAATCAATAGAATATGTTTAAACATCTTGAAATTGAAAAATAATAAGGAATGAAATTATGAAACTTTCTGGTTGGTATAGAATGGGAATCGTTCTCTCTATCGTATTATGTTTTATCATAATTGGTATCACAATTTATCAGTATAATACCCCCCAAAAAAGAAATACTTTTTTCATTACATTAGAGCCTGATTCTACAAAACCCATACAAGAAGCACCTCGTGTTGAAGCTCCCTGTGGTAGGGGGTATAATTGTGAAGAGGGAGACCCATACTATCAAGAACCCCAAGAACGTAAAGTGTATTATGAAAATAAACTTGTTGTAAATTACGGGAACGTATTTTTATCAATGATAATCACAGTAGTATTGGAGTGGTTTTTGATACTTTCAATAATGTGGGTAATAAGAGGTTTCAACAATAAAGAACCGAGGTAAATAAAATAAAAGGTATGATTCTATTTAATTTGAAAAACTGGATACCGGTCTGCACCGGTATGACGACGGAAATAGAAAGGTTGATAAAGTGAACGAAAAGAAATTTTGTGCGGTGATATTGGCGGCGGGGAAAGGCACCCGAATGAAATCGGATAAGGCCAAGGTTCTGCATGAACTCAACGGCAAGCCGATGTTGCATTATTCTGTGGCGGCGGCCAGTGAAGCCGGTGCGGAAAAGATTGTGGCGGTTATCGGCCATCAGGCCGACATAGTGCGCAAAGTGTTTGCCGACAGCGGCTGCATTTTTGTCGAGCAGAATCCGCAGTTGGGAACAGGGCACGCCGTTTTGCAGGCGAAAGATGCTCTGGCTGATTACAAAGGACTTACGGTCATTCTTTGCGGGGACGTGCCGCTTTTAAAAGCTTCAACCATTAAATCGCTGATTGATAATCATCTTGCGCACAGCGCGGTAGTTTCCGTGCTGACAACGGTTCCGCCTCCGCCTCATGCTTACGGCCGTATCGTCAAGGATGCAAAGGGCAATGTGTTAAAAATAGTTGAGCATAAGGATGCTACGGAAGACGAGAAGAAAATCGGGGAAATTAACACCGGCATTTACTGCGTCGATACAAAATTTCTTTTTGATGCATTGGGAAAAGTTACCAATAATAATCAGCAGGGCGAGTATTACCTGACGGATATTGTCGAGATAGCCGTACGCGAAAGTCAAAAGGTCAAATCTTTTGTCGCTGAAGATTACGTTGAAGTGATGGGAATCAACACGCTGGAAGAACTCGCCCGCGCGGAAAAACATCTTCTACAAAAACAAAGGTGACAATTCTATTGAATAGAAGAAAATGGATTCCCGCCTTCGCGGGAATGACAAAATATTTTTGGAAAAATTAAGATTTGAACAAAATAAATAATATCATTCAAACAGCTGCCAAAAAAGGAGCATTGCTTGCGCCGCTCGCGGGAATTTCCAATCTTTCTTTCCGGTTACTGGCGCGTGAGCAGGGCTGCGCGTTGGCCTATACGGAAATGATCAGTTCCAACGGTCTTATCCGCAAAACGGCCAAGACTTACGAGTATCTGAAAAGCTGTGCTGATGACCATCCGCTGGGTGCACAGATTTTCGGCGCGGATCCGGAAATTATGGCCGAAGCCGCCCGCATTGTCGCGGATCACGGCGTCGATTTGATTGATATCAATATGGGCTGTCCGGTGAAAAAAGTGATCAAGGCCGGAGCCGGTGCAATTTTAATGAAAGATCCCGCCCTGATTGCCCGGATAATTAAATCGGTCAAAAAAGCCGTTAAAATTCCGGTTAGTGCAAAGATTCGTTCCGGCTGGAATCACTCTTCAATCAACGCAGTGGAAATTGCGCGGTCAGTTGAGGATTCCGGAGCCGATGCGATTACTGTGCATGCCCGTACAGCCGACCAGGGATACAGCGGTCATGCCGACTGGAAAATTATCGCCGCAGTCAAAAAAACTGTTAATATTCCGGTCATTGGCAATGGCGATATCCGGCAGCCGCAAGACGCGGTCAAAATGCTGCAAGAAACTGACTGCGACGCTGTGATGATCGGACGTGGTGCATTAGGCAACCCATGGATTTTCAAAGGTGTTTCGCAAATATCAGGTGGTTTGGCAATAGACTTCCTGCCGTCGCTGAATCAACGGTTGGAAATGATTGAAAATCATTGGAAAATGGAAGTGGAATTGCTGGGTGTGAAGTTGGCAGGAAAGAGTTTTCGTAAGCATATTCTCTGGTATACCAAGGGTTTAGACAATTCTCATAAATTCCGGGAACTGGCCGGAAAGTTAAGCGATGAACGGGAAATGATCGATAATTTAAAAAATTATTTCCAGTCTTTGGCTGAATCCCAAGATTAAAATAATGACTTGACATTAAGCCTATAAATTGGCATAAAATAAGGAAAAAGAAACTTATGGAAAATCATACTTTATTTAATGAAGGAAGGGTGAATTCTATCGTGGAACTGGAAAAATTTGCGAAACTGGAAGAGAAAATAAAAACTATAGTGAATGAAAAAGTTTCTTTAAAAAAACAAATTCAGACATTGGAGGATACATTAAAAGATAAAGAGGCGGAAGTAGAGAAGTTAAATGGTAAAATAAAGGTATTGGATGAGGAAAGGAACAGCGTACGCGCAAGGGTAGATTCACTGCTTGATTTAATTGCAGATGTAGATGCAGCAAAATAAGCTTCCAGGGCGTGTGTTTTGAAAAACAGTTATAACATAACAATATTGGGCCAGGAACTTTCCGTTATAAGCGATTCGGAAGATGAACAGGTGGCCGAAGTTGTTCAGTTTTTAAATAAACGAGTTGATGCGATTTTACACTCCGGCAACGGTTTGAAGACACTGAACGTTGCCATCCTGGCAGCTTTAAACGTTTCAGAAGAATTGTTGAAATTAAAAAGAGTTAACCATGAGCTTTGTGACCAACTGGAAAACAGAGCCGAAAAATTAATTCAACTTATTGAGGAAGCAAATTAATAACTTGTTTTATCAGCCCCTGCGATGTGCGTGATTGACATTTGTTTTTGAGCCAACATTTTTGACCTTGGGACCTTATCCTTGATTGCGGTGTGCATGTCCGCTTTTTCCTGAGCTGGTCGGGAAGCAGAAAGCCTGAAACAATCAATACCGGTGCCCACTTTATAAAAAGGTTCAAAAAAAGTGATTAACACGGCATAGGCGGGGGTTTTTATATCCCGCATTTCAATACCAAACCTTTTCCGTCTTTAAGAAATAAAGAACAATTAGAGGGGCGAATTCTCACGGTTTTGTGTCCGTACAACGGGGTACAAACAGTGAGGTTTAAATATAGCTCTACCGGAGAAAAGTTATCTTCATGATAACGGCAGTAATCGGGTCGGAAAATGGATTTTCCGGAGGGGCACCAAGGAGGTAACACAATATGTTTAATGCCAGTTTTTTATCAGTACTGGTTTTGGTTGTAGCGGTTGTTTCGGGTATCATTATCGGCTTTATTTTAAAGCAGTCCATCGCCGCCAAGGAAATCAGGTCATCCAAGAATTTGATGGCGCGCATGGCGGAAGAGGCCAAGAAGGAAGCGGAAACCATTAAGAAGGAAGCGGTTCTTCAGGCCAAGGAAAATCTTCTGAAAATGAAGGCGGAATTAGATACTGAATCCAAGGAAAGAAGAAACGATTTCGAATCGAGAGAAAAGCGCATCCGGTCAAAGGAAGAGAATCTGGATAAAAAGACCGACGCGCTATCGCAGAAGGAATCGTCCATAGAAGGACGGGAAAAGTCCATCGCCAGCAAGGAGCAGTCTCTGGAAGACAAACGTCGAAGACTGGACGCCGTTCTGCATGAACAGCAGGAGAAGCTGGAAAAAATTGCGGGAATTTCTCCCGAGGAAGCGAAGACATTACTGATTCAGTCCATGGAAGGGGAGGCCAAACAGGAAGCGGCAGCGATTGTCCGGAAGATTGAGGACGAGGCCAAGTTGACCGCGGACAAAAAAGCTCAGGAAATTATCTCTTACGCGATTCAGAGATATGCCGGAGACGTGGTGGCGGAAAAAACGGTTTCTGCTGTCAGTCTGCCCAGCGAGGAAATGAAAGGACGGATCATCGGTCGTGAAGGTAGAAACATTCGCGCGATTGAAGCGGCCACCGGCATTGATTTGATTATCGATGATACGCCGGAAGCGGTAGTGTTGTCGAGCTTCGATCCGGTTCGCCGGGAAGTGGCGAGAATATCGCTGGAGCGTCTGATTCAGGACGGGCGGATTCATCCCGGCCGCATTGAGGATATCGTCAAGAAGGTGCGGACGGAAGTTGAACAAATCATCCGGGAAACCGGTGAAAAGGCTTCTTTTGATGCCGGTGTTCATGACATTCATCCGGAGATCATTAATCTGCTGGGTTCTTTAAAGTACCGTACCAGTTATTCACAAAATGTTCTGCAGCATTCCATTGATGTCGCTTATCTGACGGGTATTATGGCGTCGGAACTGAAAATGAATGTCCGGGAAGCGAGACGCGCCGGGCTTTTGCATGATATCGGCAAGGCAATAGATCACAAGATCGAAGGAACGCACGCCGCCATCGGCGCTGATTACGCCAAACGTTTCGGCGAGAATCCCCGCATTGTACAGGCGATCGCAACCCACCACGATGATGGTCGCAATAATACGTTGCTGGGTGTTCTGGTACAGGCGGCGGATACACTTTCCGCGGCCCGGCCGGGAGCGCGCCGTGAAATGCTGGAAACTTATGTCAAACGGCTGGAGGGTCTGGAAAAAATTGCCAACTCCTTCAACGGTGTCGATAAATGTTTTGCCATACAGGCCGGACGCGAAATACGCATTCTGGTGGAAAATGAAAAGATATCCGAGAATGATTCCGTGATGCTGTGCAAGGACATTGTCAAGAAAATCGAGAACGAAATGACTTATCCGGGACAGATCAAGGTGACCGTCATTAGAGAGACGCGCGTTTCCGATTTCGCGAAATGATTTTTTAGAGACGGCGAGAGGAAAAGGAATCCATGAAAATATTGTTTATCGGCGACATCATCGGAAGTCCGGGAAGGATGGCGCTTCGGGAACTTCTGCCTGATTTTATCTCCAGGAAAAAAATTGACTTTGTCATCGCCAATTGCGAAAATGCCGCTGCCGGGTTCGGTGTAACCAGAAAAAATATGGAAGAGCTTTTCAGCTATCACATTGACGTGCTCACGTCCGGCAATCATATCTGGAACAAAAAAGAAGTTCTGGAATTTATCGGAGATTACGAAAGGCTTTTGCGACCGGCCAATTATCCTTCGACGACTCCGGGCGCGGGATCCGTTCTGGTGCCTCTCGAAACCGGGGAGTATGTTGGTGTTCTCAATTTGGCGGGGCGGATTTTTATGCAGCCGATTGATTGTCCTTTTGTGGCGGCTAAAAACAAAGTCGCCGAGTTGAGGGAAAAAACAAAAATAATTATCGTCGATATTCACGCGGAAGCCACATCCGAAAAGAAAGCGCTGGGCTGGTATCTGGACGGCGAAGTATCCGCTGTCCTGGGCACTCATACCCATGTGCAGACGGCTGACGAAGAAGTTCTGCCGCAGGGAACGGCGTATATCAGCGACGCGGGCATGACGGGGCCTTTCGATTCCGTGATCGGCATTAAAAAAGAAATCATTATCGAGAAATTCTTAAATCAGATGCCCAACAAATTCGATTTGGCCAAAGACGATATCCGGATGCAGGGAGTAATTATGAATATTGATCCGGTCAGCGGCAAGGCTAATTCCATTGAAAGAATCAGCGTTAAGCTGAAGGATTCATGAGAGGCAAACCTGATGAAAAGCGCCTATGAAATTTTAAAGGAAAGAGGTTTCATCGAGCAGGTGACCGATGAAGCTTTGATTAAAGAACTGTTCGCAAAAGGACCGGTAACCTGTTACATCGGTTTCGATCCCACAGCGACAAGTCTGCATATCGGTTCTCTGGTGCCCATTATGGCATTGGCGCACATGCAGAAAAACGGTAACAAACCTATTGCGCTGGTCGGCGGCGGCACAGGATTGATCGGCGATCCCAGCGGCAAAACGGAAATGCGTCAGGTGCTTACCCGTGACCAGATCGACTATAATGCGCAGTGCCTGGGAAAACAGCTTTCCCAGTATCTCGATTTTTCCGACGGCAAGGCCCTGCTGCTCAATAATGCCGATTGGTTAACAAAAATAAACTACATCGAATTTTTAAGGGATATCGGTCGTCATTTCAGCGTCAACCGGATGCTGGCGGCGGAGAGCTATAAAATCCGCATGGAAAAAGGCCTGAACTTTATCGAGTTTAATTACATGATTCTTCAGGCTTATGACTTTTTCTATCTGTTTCAAAATCAGGGCTGCGCATTGCAGATGGGCGGAAACGACCAATGGGGAAACATGCTGGCCGGTACGGAACTCATCCGCAAAGTTGCCGCTAAAGACGCTCACGCCGTAACGTTTCCGCTGATTACGACATCGCTTGGTCAGAAGATGGGAAAAACCGAAAAAGGGACCATCTGGCTGGATGGCAGCCTGACAAAGCCTTATGAATATTATCAGTACTGGGTTAATTGCGACGATGCCGATCTGGAAAGATTTCTGAAATTATTTACCTTCCTGCCGCTGGAAGAAATCAGCATCGTGAAAAATTTAAAGGATGCTCAACTGAATATGGCGAAGGCGGTACTCGCATTTGAAGCGACACGAATCACACACGGAACGCATGCCGCCGAAGAGGCCTGGCGCGCTTCAATGGAGGCGTTTCATTCCCGTCCAGTGGACGCGGAGTTGTTTCCGTCAAGCATTATTCCCCGTGAAGCGGCATCCAGCGACACATCAGCCATTCCCCGCTATAAACTTTCCCGCAAAGATTTGGAAGCAGGCGTCCAAATTTGCGCGACCTGCGCCAAAGCAGGCTTAACCCAATCCATTTCCGAAACCAAGCGCCTCATCGAGCAGGGCGGAATTTACATCAATGACCGTCAGGTCAAATCGATTGATGAAAAATTAACTGTTGCCGATTTTGGTGACAGTAAAGAGGTGCGCGTGAGAAAAGGGAAGAAGAAGTACCTCATTATAGAGATAGAATAATTATTTTCTTTTGAGTTTTGCCTGTGTTAAGTCGTTTTTTATAAACCGGCCAAAACCATTGATTGTGTCATACCGGCGTAGGCCGGTATCCAGTATTATCAATCATTTCCTGGATTCCCGCCTCCGCGGGAATGACTGCAGCATATTTTTTCAAAGATCTCATTTCTTAAAATCGTAATCAATATGCAAGAAAAAATTGAAAAAAGAAAGAAGCCCTTCCGGTTCAAGCGTTCTTTCACCTCAAGAAAATCAAAAATGAAAGAGCATATTTCTTATTTCAAGCCGGAAATTGCCTCTTCACTGAAAAATGTTTTGACTAAAATCGGTAAACCGAAGGCCTCTCCGTTTGTTCCCGACGATTTTCAACTGAATGCGCTGGAAGCGATTAAAAAGACAGATTGTCTGGTCATTGCGCCGACCGGTTCAGGCAAAACATGGATTGCGCGGGAAGCGATTCTATCGGTGATGGAAAAAGGCGGACGCGCCTGGTACGCCTCGCCGCTCAAAGCGCTTTCCAATTCCAAGTGGGTGGAGTTCGGTCTGCATTTTGATCCTGAAAATGTGGGCATCATCACCGGCGATACCAAGGAAAACACGGAAGCGCCGATCATTGTCGGCACCACCGAAATCCTGCGCAATCAGCTCTACGACGCCATGCATCAGGGCAAGGATTTAAACTGCGATCTGGTGATTCTGGACGAGGCGCATTTTTTAGGCGATGCCGAACGCGGCGTGGTCTGGGAGGAAATCATGATTTATCTCCCCACGCGGATCAATCTGCTGCTTTTGTCGGCGACTATCGGCAATGGCGATGAAATTGCCTGCTGGCTGGAATCCATCCGCAAAAAAACCTGTGTGGTGATTACGGAAGAAAAACGCCCCGTCCCCCTGTATCCTCTTTTTCTGCATCCTTCCGGCTGTCTGCATTCTTTCCTGGACGGCAAAAAAGCTTCAACGCCTGTTGCCGATTTTATCAGAAAAACAAACGAGAGAAGATTACGCGGCGGCTCAATGCCTGATTATATCGGAATTATCAGGATTCTGGAGCGGTTCAATCTTTTGCCGGCTATCTTTTTTTTAAAATCGCGCGCGGAATGCGACGCGGCCCTCACGGCGCGGGGAACGCTTTCATCGCCGGAAAATTCGGTAGGATTCAATGATTCTCTCTATGAACTGCTTGATCGTTTTCCGTCGCTTGCCAATCACCGGCAACTAAAAGCGTTGCGCTCCTGGGGACTTGCTGCTCATCACGGCGGGCAGTTGCCGGCCTGGAAGATGCTGGTGGAAGAAATGATGAACCGGGGACATCTGCGCGTGATTTTCGCCACATCCACCATTGCCGCGGGGGTAAACTTTCCCGCAAGAACCATTGTGCTTTTTAACTCTGACTTGTTCAACGGGAATGATTTTGATCCGCTTTCGGCTACGGAATTTAGCCAGATGACCGGCCGCGCGGGACGTCGCGGGCAGGACAATATCGGTTTTATGCTGGCTATTCCCGGAAAATTTATGAACTTGAATCACGTCCGGCGACTGCTGTTTCAAAAACCGGAAGATATTTTCAGCCAGCTGAAAAATGATTTCGCGATGGTTTTAAATTTACTTTTATCACAGACACCGGAGGACATTCGTAAAATATTCGAGAGATCATTTGCGGCTTATCAGCAAAATATCCGGCATCATGGCGCTGATTTTTCCGCGGCAAAATCACTGTGGAAAGATTTCTCGCGCCATTTTAAATTCCTGCAGAAAGAAGGATTTGTGGATGCAGCCGGAGCGCTGACCGAAGACGGGCATTGGGCTTCCAAACTGCGTCTGGATTATCCGCTGCTGGTGGCGCAGTGCCTGCGGGAGAATGCGTTTCCTGAAGATAATGAGAAATTGCTTGCAGCCGTTGTCGCTTTTTTTGTCTATGATCGTGACGACGATATGAAAATGACGGTAAAAGATTTGCCGTCGAAACTGACGCTATCGTTCAAAAAGGTGGCTCTTGCCGCGCGGCCGCTTATCCGTCGCCTGGAAGATGCCGATTTTCCGGTAGTAAAACTTCATGCCGCAGCAGGGACCGCTGTTTATTACTGGGCGCAGGGTCATAGTTGGGATTCTGTGATCAAAGCTACGGGAATCGCGGAAGGTGATATGGCAACGCTGATTATGCGCACAGCGGATAATCTGCGGCAGATTGCATCGCTCAAAGATCAATATCCTGAAATTGCCGATTGCGCGTTGAGGGCCAGGGAAGCGATATTGCGGGAGCCAGTTCTCTTCCTGTAATATAAAAAGCATATGGAAAAACTTTCGATGATAACTGATTTTGTTCCGGCGGGTGACCAGCCGCAGGCAATTGACAATTTAGTCAAAGGGCTGAACGAGGGCCGGGAGCATCAGGTTCTTTTGGGTGTGACCGGTTCCGGAAAAACCTTTACTATTGCCAATGTCATCGAACGCGTGCAACGTCCGGCGCTGATTATAGCCCATAACAAAACGCTGGCGGCGCAATTATACGAAGAATTCAAAGGGCTTTTCCCTGAAAACGCCGTGGAATATTTCGTGAGCTATTACGATTATTATCAACCGGAGGCTTATCTGCCGGTTACCGACACGTATATTGAAAAAGATTCCGCCATCAATGAAGAAATCGACAAGCTGCGTCATGCCGCAACGCACGCCCTTTTGACACGGCGCGATGTAATCATCGTGGCCAGCGTTTCCTGCATTTACGGTCTGGGCTCGCCGGATGCCTATCTGGGAATGATTATTCAATTGGAAGCAGGAAAGGAATTTCCGCGTGACGAACTTCTCAAAAGGCTGGTGGAAATTCAGTATGAACGAAACGATATTGACTTCCATCGCGGAACATTTCGCGTGCGCGGTGACATTGTAGAAATATTTCCGCCTTATGAGGATGAACAGGCGCTACGGATTGAATATTTTGGCGATACGATTGAATCCATGTCGCTGATTGATCCTTTGCGAAGCAGGAAAATCAGTTCGGTCAGCAGAACGGCTGTTTATCCCGGCAGTCACTATGTTTCTTCACGTGAAAATCTTCAGAGAGCGATCACCGACATTCGTGCAGAACTGGCGATAACGTTGGCCGGATATAAAGAACAGAACAAACTGCTGGAAGCGCAGCGGCTGGAGCAGCGCACCAATTTCGATCTGGAGATGATGGAAGAGATGGGGTACTGTCAAGGCATAGAAAATTATTCCCGCCATCTGACCGGACGAAAGCCTGGCGAACCTCCGCCAACATTAATGGAATATCTGCCTCATGATGCGCTCATTATTGTCGATGAGAGTCACGCGACCTTGCCGCAAATTTCCGGGATGTTCAAGGGAGATCGCTCACGTAAAGAAACCCTGATTAAATACGGCTTCCGTCTGCCTTCGGCGCTGGATAACCGGCCATTGCGTTTTGACGAATATGAGGCGCTGACTAATCAGAGAATCTATATTTCGGCAACACCAGCGCAGTATGAGATGACCAAGGCTCAAGGATTGCGCGTTGAACAAATCATCCGTCCCACCGGACTGATGGATCCCGTGATTGAAGTAAAACCGGCCAAACATCAGGTTGACGATTTGCTCGCGGAAATCAGAGAGCGAATTGAAAAGAACGAAAGGGTGCTGGTGACGACACTGACCAAAAGAATGGCCGAAAATCTGACGGATTACTATGCCGGTGTGGATATCAGAGTCCGCTATCTGCATTCCGATATACACACACTGGAGCGCGTGGAAATCATCCGCGATTTGCGTCTGGGAGAATTTGATGTCCTGGTCGGCGTGAATCTTTTGCGCGAAGGTTTGGATATTCCCGAAGTATCACTGGTGGCGATTCTGGATGCGGACAAGGAAGGCTTTCTGAGATCGGAACGTTCTCTGATTCAAACCAGCGGACGTGCTGCGCGCAATGTCGCCGGGAAGGTCATTATGTATGCCGATAAAATCACCAAATCCATTCAGGCCTGTCTGGATGAAACAAAACGCCGCCGCATTATTCAGCTAAAATATAATGAGGATAACAATATCACGCCGGAAACCATTAAAAAATCGATCAGCAATGTTCTGGGGTCTATTTACGAAGCTGATTATGTGACCGTGCCTACCGGGGTTAAAGAGGAAATCGCCACATTAAAAGAAGAAGATCTGCCGGCGTTAATTGCCAAACTGACCAAAGAAATGAAGCAGGCGGCAAAAAATATGGAATTCGAACACGCCGCCGAACTCAGAGATGAGATTAAGGAACTAAACAAAATTCTGCTGGAGATGGGTTAGTCCGTAAGAGCAAACATTTTATCCGTATAAAATATTTCAATGATTTATTGAAATAATGGTACAATACGATCAATAATTCTAAAATAAATAAAAGGAGCTTGCGATGAAATCAATCAGGTTGGTCATATTTTTATCGTTGATCTGTATTATTTTAGTTGCCGGTTGTGAAAAAGGCTCGTCTGATTGGGTTCAGTACCATGAAGATGGTGACGGTAATGTTTATTTGTATGACAAGAATAAGGTACAAGCGGACGCAGCAAATAATACAGTTGAGGTCTGGGCAAAACAAATCTATTCTGATACAGGTAGAACCATAGAATTACAGTCCAGAATCAAGGATGGATTATCCATAAACGGATATGATAAACTTGCACATAAGATATGCCGTTATGAGATCGATTGCGGCAAGAAGGGTATAACCATATTATCCATAGGCCATTTTGGCAGAGATGGTAAGTCGTTGTATTTCGGCGTCGATAAAGGTGAAAAGAAAATGTTTGACATAAAACCTGATTCGCCGGCGGCTGCTCTTCAAAAGGAAGTTTGTCTGAAATAAGAATGATCATGTTGTAAAATACGAAATTAAAATGACCGTTGTTGAATATCCCAACGCAGAAATTGAAGCTAATAAGTTGATATTTTTTTGAGGGAGATTCTTGTGAATAAAGTGGTGGCAAGACTGGCGGACGGAAGAATGATTAAAGGCACCACCGCCGACTTTTTCCCGGGAAAAGAAGTGTTTCATGTCAGTGAATCGAATGCTTCGCCGGGAACCAGGCCTTTGGAAATCTTTACCAAAGATATGAAAGCGTTATTCTTTGTGAAGGATTTAGCCGGCAATCCGACGCATGTTAAAACCAATGAATTCAATTTATCACAGCCAGTGGTCGGGCGGAAGATCAAAGTCGTATTCAAGGATGGGGAAGTGCTTGCCGGAACCACAACCGGATATCAGCCCGGACGTCCCGGCTTTTTTATCGTGCCGGCGGACGCCGAATCCAATAATGAACGTTGTTATGTGGTGACGGCCGCCACGAAGGAGATCAATTTTCTCTGAGGACAATGATTGGCGGTGAATAATAAGAATAAACACTCATGAAGGTGAACAAACATGTCGACAACGCAGAAGAAAAAGAAACGGGATATTGAAAAAAATTATACGGACAAAGAATTCGTTATGAAATTAAGGAGACTTGCGGACTGTATTGAAAACGGCAATCAATTCCGCATTCAGATTGCCGGAGAGCGAATAACTATCCCGCCGGATGCCGTCATCAACATCGAACATGAGCGCGGTTCTTCAGAAGAGGAAGTGGAAATTCAGATGAAATGGAAACTGAAACGGTAACGATTTAAAATATTTCTTCCCCTATGTGTCCCGACAACAAAAATACTTCGATCACTACAATTCATGAGATATTGTGAACGACAGGAGAACGCGCCATCATGCTGGATTATGTCTATAAGGGATCGTTGGACTGGAATAAGATGTTCGCTGCGGGAAAACCCGGCAGTTTTGATGCGCAACAAACAGGAATCGCGGCTTATCTTGCCCGGGACAGTTATTATAACGATCCGCGTTATGCGGAAACACTGCTCACACTCGGGTTCTTCGACATTCAGCTTTTTTACCATGACCATTTGCAGGTCCTGATCGGATGCCGCGATATTCAGACCCCGGAAGGAGCAACGGCGCTGATTGTAATTGCGTTCCGGGGTTCGGATCAGATCCAGGACTGGCTTCAGAATCTGGATGTCCGTATGACGCGTTTCCTGAATAAGGAAAACTTTCCCCATCTCAGCCGATTGAAGGTTCATAATGGCATTTTTGAAAATGTTCACTATTTTGAAGACAGGGCCAAACGCGTTACGTTTAAAGACGGCCCGCTGAAAGGCAGCCTGATTCAGATTCTCGAAGATGAACTCAAAAGAAAAAAATGTTTCTTCTGGGTCATCGGACACAGCCTGGGCGGCGCTATGGCAACCCTTTACGCCGCGCGATTATGCGACTATTACAAAGTTCCCCTCAACAGAATTCTTTCTCACACGTTTGGCGCTCCGCCCATCGGCAACCGGTATTTTGCGGCACGTTACGGACATGAATCTTGCCTTCGAATCAACAAAATCAGAAAGAAGGGTGATTCCCTCGCTTTATTTCGCTTTGTCAATACCGAAGATCCGATACCGGCCCCGAGGTTTGCTGATGAAGGCGCTGAGAAAGCGGAAGGCGGTTCGATTACTCAACCTCCATATCGATTTTTCGGATTCAAACACGTCGGACGGGAAGTAAGGTTTTCTCCCCGTCAGTTGCCGGGCTTTTATGAGAAGTATCAACAATTCACGGGACGACGATATAACAGCTCCCACTTTATGAAAGTTCATTTTATGGAAGCATATATCACCGGGATCGATGTGTTGAATACGCGCTGAATCAACTTGTGTACTGCGGATAAGGTACTGTGATGTATTTCGTGTTTTTTGATGTACTCCGCATGCCATTAACGTTCAAAAATAAATTGACACATAAATCTCACTCCCTTATATTGCAAAAGTAGTCAATTCATTCTTAATCAGACAAATCTGGGTCGTCGTAACCGGTTTAACGTAAAGAAAAAACAACCACTCAAAAAGGAGGAAATTATGCCGCTGGAAATGATGAAAAAAATCATGTTGACAGGAATAGGCCTCGCTCTGAAAACCCGCTCGGAAATGGAAAACATGGCCAGGGATATGATTAAAAAAAGCAAAATGAGTGAAGCGGAAGGTAGAAAATTTGTCGCCGATGTGACAAAAAAATATGAACAGTCCAGAAATGAAATGGAAAAAACGATTCGCAAAGGCATTGCCGAATATATGGCCAGCGCTGATATTGCCAGCAGGAAAGAACTTAATGCCCTTAAAAAAGAGATCAATAATCTGAAAAAAACCCGCAAGAAATAAGTTCGGTGAATCCGGATGTGTTGTCCGGCAGAGGCGGCCATATCAAGGACAAGGGGATACCGGTGAAATGTTAAGCATCAGAAAAATAGGCATGCTGGGCCGGACGTACCGGAATTTCAACCGCTACCGACAAATTCTTTCCATTCTTTTCAGGTATGGGTTTGATGATCTGGTGGAAAGACTGAAGATCGATCAGTACATCGAAATCGGTCTTCAGATGATTTCCCGTCATAAGCGTGAGAATGTCGAAAAGTTAAGCCGGGCGGAACGCATGCGGCTGCTTTTTGAAGAACTCGGTCCGACATTCATTAAATTCGCGCAGATTCTTTCCACGCGTCCCGACCTTATTCCCGCGGACGTTATCCTGGAATTCGAGAAGCTTCAGGATGACGTTCCGCCTTTTCCCTTCTCCGAAGCAAAAGCCATTATCGAATCCGAACTCGGCGGCGACCTGGACGGCTTTTTTTCTTCCTTTGAGGAAACGCCTCTGGCCTCCGCCTCCATCGCTCAGGTTCACAAAGCAGTACTCTGCGACGGCGAGATTGTCGCCGTCAAAATCCAGAGGCCGGGACTCAAAAAGATCATCGAAGTCGATCTGGAGATCATGCTCCATCTGGCTTCGCTGATGGAAAAAAATATTGAAGAGATATCTTTTCAGAAGCCCACCCGTGTCGTCGAAGAATTTGCGAGAACCCTGGAAAGAGAGCTTGATTTCGGCACGGAAGCTGCCAGCATGGAACGTGTCTCCGGCCAGTTTCTCAACGACAGAACCATTTACATTCCCAAAGTCTATTCAGACGTGTCCGGCACGCGGGTGCTCACCATGGAATATGTGGACGGCATCAAGGTATCGGACATAGAAAAACTTGACCAGGCCGGTCTGGACCTTAAAAAAATCACCGCCCGAGGCGCTGATTTCGTCATGAAACAGGTTTTTGAATTCGGATTTTTCCACGCCGATCCCCATCCGGGCAATGTTTTTGTTCTGCCGGACAACGTCGTTTGTGTGCTCGATTTCGGCATGACCGGTTCCGTGGATAAACGGCAGCGCGCGCTCTTTGTGGATATTATGGAGACGCTGGCCAGAAAGGATGCGGAAAAATGCGCGCGGCTGATGCTGGAGCTTGGAGAATACGATGAAGAACCGGATGTCCGCGCTTTGGAAAAAGAGATTGATGATTTTATGGGCAGGCATCTTTTCAAGTCGCTGAAAGACATTGATCTGGCTCGTCTGATTCAGGATTTGCTCGATATTGCCACGAAAAA
Organism: uncultured Smithella sp.; assembly: GCA_964539765.1. Classification (GTDB taxonomy): domain Bacteria; phylum Desulfobacterota; class Syntrophia; order Syntrophales; family Smithellaceae; genus Smithella. The sequence continues at coordinate 10,482 of CAZIJZ010000008.1, read as the reverse complement.
TAAAATCAGAATTCCCCCGGTGATATTTTTAATGATGAAAGCTTTTGCCGCGATGGAAGGAATCGCCCGCCTTCTCGATCCGGAATTCGATATGATTGCTTATGCCGAGCCGTTTATTAAACGGGCGAAACTGGCCCGGTATGCGCCGGAAAAAATCGCCGCGGATTTATTTACGGTTGTTTCCGATTCCATGCATGTATTTCAGGCACTCCCCCGGGAGCTGCTGCAACTGACCAGACAGATCCGTCAGAACAAAATGACCATCAACATGGAAATGCGATGGATCGACACCTTTTTACGCAATCTTGATCAGGCCAGCAATCGCCTGTCCTTTTCCATTATCATTGCCGCCCTGATCATCGGTTCCGCCTATCTTCTTGCCTATAGTACCCCGCCGATTGTCTATGGAATATCCCTCATCGGATTGATCGGGTTTTCCGCGGCCGCGGTTCTGGGTATCTGGCTGCTGATCGCCATTCTGAAAAAAGGGATGTTCTGAACAAAATAAAGGCGGCGTCAAATCAACGCCGCCTTGCTGTCATGACATTTTCACATGCTGCCCCGATCAATGCTGTACAAGCAGAACGGGACTCTTGGTTTCCTCCATCACCTTCTCGGCAATCTGTCCCATGAGTCTCTTCAAAATTCCCGATTTGCCGTGCGAAGGCATCACGATTAAATCCACGCCTTTTTCTTCCTGTTCTTTCAGGATTTCTTCAACAGGTTCTCCCTCTCGGATATCACTGATAATTTCAACCTCCCGGAATTCGGGAAATTTCTGCAGCTCCTTTTGCATCATGTCCCTTGCTTTGATCCTTGCGCTTTCTTCGGCTTTCCTGAATGTATCCACATCCAGACAATAATCCGCCGTGCATTGCGTTACCGGATTTGCGACGTGCAGCAGATATACTTTCGAGTTGTATTGCTTCGCGAGTTCCAACGCCTGTTTCAACGCTTCATCTGAGAAATCGGAAAAATCTGTCGGTACGAGAATTCTTTTTGGCGCAAACATGATAATCCCTCCTTTCATGCATGACCACCAAAATGGACACCTTAACTCCCACCAACCTTCATCTGTTTTATGCTGTTTTTATCACCTCCTTTGGTTGAAAGTTATATGAATATTATAGGCATCCGGACTGAAAAAAACAATAGACCTCAGTATCGCCCTCACATTGCCAATAGCCGCCGTGCCGCTTTAAAGATAGAGAAAATAGCCGGTTTCATTGATAAAAATAACATGACTTGATAACCGGGGCTAATTATGTAAAATTATAAAAAATGTCTGTGAATATCGTCCATGCTGAGGTCCGGAGGGACGACTGAAATCAGGGAGGGGATGGCGGCTTTTTCATAACCGGTGTAAACGCTTCCGTCTTTAATGTATGCAAACAAAAAACTATAAAATTTTAATTATTGGTTCCGGTCCGGCCGGACTTTTCGCCGCGATGCGGCTGGAAAAGCTGGGAATGGATCGAATTGCCGTTATCGATCGCAATTCGTATCCCGCCGGCGGACTTCTTAATGACGGCAAATTGAATTTCGATTACCGCGTCGGTCTGGACATCGATGAACTGCAAATCGACCGCGCTGCGGCGGAAGGCATGATGCTGGAGATCAAACGGATATTGACCGGATTCCCCCGCTGCCGTCAGGTCACTTTTACGGATAATAAAAAAAATCTTCTGGCTCTTGCGGAGATGGCCGCCGAACACGGCGCACAGTTTATCGCCCCCGAGCAATGGCATTGGGGAACAGATAACGGCAAAGCGCTGGTTGATTATCTGCGGGGGTATCTGAAAAAAACCGATTTTCTGCTGGGCACAGAGGTTGTGTCCATCGAAAAAAAAGGTGAAGGCTCATTCCGGCTGGTCTGCCGCAACAACAAAAAAAGAATAAACTACCGCGCGCCGGTTATTCTGGCCGCTCCGGGACGCAGCGGCGCATACTGGTTCCGTGACGTTGCCCGAGGACTGGACATCCGGAACAATTTCGGTCCGATCGATGTGGGAATCCGCCTGGAGCTCAACAGAAAGTTTTACGACTTTATGACCGGTATCGTTTACGATCCCAAATTTATTTTCACAACGGGACGTCACGGCGATAAGGTCAGGACCTTTTGTACCAATCCCGGCGGGCGGGTCCGGTTGGAAAATTACGGTGATTTCAAATTGGTCAACGGCGATGCCCTTTCCGGCAAAAAAACAAAAAACACCAATTTCGCCCTGATCAACACCGTCGCTCTGACCAAACCTTATTCGGATACCACGGAATTTGCAATGAGCATTGCCAAACAATTTTTCCTGCTGGGCGGCGGCAAGCCGATCGTCCAGCGTATCGGCGATTTCCGCGAAGGCAGAAGAAGCTCGCTGTCCACTTTCAACAGTACGGCTCGGCATTTTGAATGCTGCAAGGCGACCTGCAGCGCAACCCCCGGCGATATCACCCTGGCCATGCCCGCTCGCATCATGGATAATCTGTGGGAATCGCTCAAATCATTGGATAAAATTATTCCGGGCATCCTTCATCCGTCAACGCTGATGTACGCGCCGGAAATAAAATTTTTTGATACACATTTTCCGACAGACCGTTATCTGGAGACAAACATCAACGGCATCTTTGTTGCGGGTGACGGCACCGGTAAAAGCCGCGGCATCGTGGGAGCGGCGATTTCCGGCATGATGGCCGCCGACGGTCTGATGCGTAAACGGTGAAAAACTGGTTTGACCCGATGGGTATGACAATGGCCGATAGCCCTGTAAAGAATTTCTTCTTTCCGAAAATAACCGTCCGTTATCTGCTTCGCGTTGTCGTGGTTGCCATTTCCGCTTTTATAATTTTCAAATATGCGTTCATACCGTTTCGCGTTCAGGGCGAAAGCATGTCGCCCACCTATATCACCGGTTCTTTCAACTTCTGTTTTGCCCTGCGCTATATATTTTCTTCGCCCGTGCCGCCGGACGTTGTCATGATACGGATGACCGGCCGGAAAATTATGCTGTTAAAACGCGTCGTCGCTACTGCCGGCCAGCGTGTTGAATTCAGAAAGGGCCGTCTTTTTATTGACGGGACCAAAGTGGACGAGCCCTACGTAGCGGGCAAATACGACTGGACTCTTGCCCCTGTAATCGTTAAACCGGAGCATGTGTATGTCGTGGGAGACAATCGCGGAATGCCTGCCGAAGCGCATACCTTCGGTCAGACACCCGTAAACCGTATCGTGGGAGTTCCTTTATGGTAAACAGAAAATATTTGACAGCAGGACTGATCCTTGCCGCGGCAGTCGCAGTAGTCTTGATTTTTTTTGTTGATTGGGAAGCCCGGGCTGTCAAAAAGCAGTTGCGTTCTATTGCCAAACAAATGACCTGGGCGCCGGCCGACAGCGAACTGACAATGGCATTACGTATCAAGCATGTGCAGGAAAAAATTGCTCAGACCTGTCAAGTTGAAATACCGGCCTACAAAGTATCCCAATCGGTTTCCAGAAACGATGTGCCAACGTACATGATGATGGCCCGAAATTATTACAAAAACCTGTCGGTCGAACTTGAAGATCTGGACGTTCAATCTGTTGACCTCCCGAAGGCGCAAGCCGTTGCCACCGCCTACGTCAAGGCAACCGGCGCCGATGGCCGCAGGGACGATGCCGTCCTGGCGCTTCAGTTCAGACTGCAAAAGGTTGAGAAAAAATGGCAGGTGACTGAGGCGATGGAAATTAAGGTTCTGGAGCGATAATGACTCTTGCCAGGAGCGGTTGAATTCAAGCGTGAAGCTTAAGTTCAGGAGCCCTGTCCGGGAGCGCAGGGAAGCAGAATAAAAACACATTGGCGCTGCAAGCCTGACCCTGATCAGTCGGCGTAAATTCTATCCCGGCCGTTTTTCTTGGCCTGATACATAAGCTGATCCACCCGGTGCACAAAATTTTTCATGTCTTCTTTGGGTAGGTACTGCGAAACGCCGATACTCATCGTCACAAAGATTTCCTTTCCCGGCAGGGGCGTAAAGACTTCTTTCCTGAACTCATTCTGGATTCTTTGCGCGGTGATCATCCCTTCGTCTTTTGTAGTCATTGGCAGGATGACCGTGAATTCTTCTCCGCCGTAACGATAAGCGGAGTCCGGATCACGCAAACAGCGCTTGACCACCCGTCCAATCCTGGACAGCACGTTATCACCTTCCACATGGCCATAGGTGTCGTTGAAATTTTTGAATTTGTCGAGATCAAGGAGCAGCAGGGTCAGCGGCTGTCCGTAGCGATTTGATCTTTCTATTTCTTTTTCAAGTTGAGCGTGAAAATGTCTCGAGTTATAAACCTGCGTCAGGTCATCAAGGATGCTCAACTCCAGATACCGTTGTTCACTTTTCTGTAATGCTTCCTCAGCCAACTTCCGTTCTGTAATATCCCGGTAGTTAATAATGACGGCTTCCACCACATTGTTTTTAACCAAGCTGCTTCCGACAGCTTCCAGGGTGCGATACGTTCCGTTCTTGTGGCGGAGGTGCATTTCACCATGGATAGCCGGCGCCCTGGGATCGGTGCTCAGTGTCATGAATGAACGGATTAAAAAATCCATATCATCCGGGTGAATAAGTTCGAAGCCTCTGGCGCCGATTCTTTCCTCCGGTTTATATCCCAGGACCGGCTCGATGGCCGGATTGATGTACGTAATGTTTCCTTCCAGATTAACGGAAACAATAATATCAGAAGAGTGTTCCACAAAATTGCGGAATCTCTGTTCCTCGAATCTTAATTTTTCCTCCATCCGTTTGCGTTCGGTGACGTCATGCGCAGTACCGATGATTCCCACCACCGCATTATTTTCATCCCGGAGAAAGTTGAGGGTCGTTTCCATCCACAATCTTGATCCGTCCCTGTGTATATGCTGATATTCCAGCGTTCTCGATCTTTTCAAATCCCTGTAGGGCTGTTTTTCGATTTCCAGCTCCTCCCCGAGGATGGAGATAAATTGGTTGAATGTTCCCGGATCGACCATCTCTTCTAATTTCATATTCGTGAGTTCGGAGGCTTCATATCCGGCGATGCGATAGGCGGATGGACTCACATAGGTGTAATTAAGATTCATATCCATTGTGAAGATTACATCGGTCACGTTATCCGCGAGAAGACGGTACCTTTTCTCGCTGATCGCCAGTAACTCTTCCGATTTTTTGCGTTCAGTAATGTCTCGGATTACGCCGACGGAATAGGCTTTGCCGTCCATGGTAATGACTGATCCGCTGATATCGGCATAAACGATCGATTTATCTTTTTTGATTAAGGGAATATTCCTGGCGATTGATAATTCATTTTTGTTTACTTTTTCATATGTTTCGAATACGGATTTGAGTGATTCTCGGGGATGGAGGTCGGAGATTCTCAGGTGCAGAAATTCCTCCCGAGTATATCCCAGCATTTGGCAAATAGATTCATTGACGGCGACGAAATTTCCCGCGTTGACATCCAGCAGCGTAATTCCATCCGACGCGGCATCGAATATCGTTCTGAATTTGAGCTCGGTTTCTTTCACGATGGAAAGGGACCGGGCAATCTTGCTTTTGAGCCGGGTAATATAGCCGCCGACAAATGAGAACCACGGCAGAACAAGTGCCAGAATGATTAAACTCAATATATCGATTTTATCGTCGAGGGATCCGGGTTTGTTTTTGTGGAGCATAAAAATAACGATTGCGTAATTGACCACTGCAAACGCGGATAAAACAAGAAATTCCCGTAAATTCAGTTTAAAAAGTCCAAAAACGAAAACAACCAGATAAAGCACAAGCACAGGGCCTCTGGCCTCGTCGGCATAATACAGGATCACCATGGTCCAGACCGTGGCAATGACCATTTGAAAAAGAGTCAGGCTGGGATCCTGAAAGCGCTTGCTGAATCCGGATCGCAGCATAACATAGATCAGGATATTGCTGGCCAGAATTCCGGAAAAACAACCGAGGAGAACATGGATTGATACGGGTGTTATGTCTAAAAAAAATGTGAAAAGCGCTATCAGGCACCATATGGAATAAGATGCGACAGCCATGAAAAATCTTTTGATTCTCACTGTCTGCGCGCGATCATCTCTCGGAAATACGTCAAACATTAATAATGCCTTCATAATTCTTAAGTTGACAGAGAATCACATGAAATTTTTTAACATAAATTCGGTTAGAGTTCAACCAGTTATAAAAATCTGGAAAAAGGGATGCCGGATGATGATGAGAAGATCCGGCCAATCAGAATTGAATGGATTTTGGTCGGCTTTGTGAGTCGGACACATGCCCGGAAACGACGGCTTACCGGTAGATGAACTCGCTGATTATTTTGATTTAATGATCGCCACCCGCGTTAAAATGCAAACAGGCAAATAAAACACTTTATAATTAACAAATTATTAGATAATAATTTTCCCCGAGGCAGAGGGTGATGACGAAAACGATAATCGCTTGTTGCGGCAATGATAAAAGGTAAGCACGTGCGCTGCTTGTGCCGATGATCGCTGTGCGCAGTTGACCGCTTTTCATTCCGTCGTGCCGCATGCCGGCAGGGTGCTGAAGAAGATGCGTGCGAAATAAATTTTAAAGGGTACAACTATGAAAGTTGACTTTTTCTGCTGGAACAAGTGAACGACGTGCCGGAAGGCGAGAGAGTTTCTCTTGCAGAAGATGGCGGAGGTAAAAGAGAGGGACTTTTTTAAGGAGCCGTTTACACGTGCGGAAATTGATGAGCTTTTACAGGGCAAATCCGCATCGGAAATGTTCAGCTTCCGTTCACCCGGTTTTAAAGCATTGGGTTTGAATCAGAAAGAACTCACGGATCAGGACTTGGTTGATCTTATGCTCAAAGAGCCTCGCCTGATTCGTCGTCCGGTGGTGAGAATAGGCAAAAAGGTTTACTTCGGTGCGGACAGCAAAATGCTGGCGCAGATATTATAATCGTGAATACGAAAAGGCTGGTTCCTCATGAAGAAGATGAACAGGACAATCTGTTTTAGCGTGGGTTTATCGGAACAGGATATTGAACAAGGCAAGGCGTCGTTTAATGGCATGAACAGGGACGTGCCGACACCGGAGGTGATTGCCGTGACTCAGCCCATGCTGGGTTTGCCGGTGGGAAAAGTACTGGATTGTATTATTGAAGGATCGGGATGGAATACTGATGGAGTACGGAAGGATTCGGCAATAAAATTGTCTCCGGAAGCTTGCAAATACCGGGTGGTGATTGTTCATACGCAGGAGCGTGAACTGGTCTTGCAGGTGATGAGAAGTTTCAAAGCGGCGCTGCCCGATCCGCAGAATATTATTTTTGCCGTGATAACGGAGACGGCCCTGAACTGGACATTTGAGAATTATATCGGTCATCTCGGTGAGGAGCATGAGTACATGAAAAACCGCAGACCCGAAAACAATCATGATATGAAAAAGATTTAAATTGTATTGGCGGGAGAACACAAACGATGATTTATAATGAAGAGTATGAAACGCTGCCCCGGGAAGCACTCGAGGCGTTGCAGTTAAAGAGATTAAAGCAGGTGGTCAACCGGGTTTATCATAACGTCGGTTTTTATAAAAAATCATTTGATAAGGCGGGCGTCAAACCTGAAGATATCAAAACGCTGGATGATTTGCGGAGGTTCCCCTTTACCACCAAACAGGACCTGCGGAACAATTATCCTTTCGGCATGTTTGCCGAACCGATGAGCAATATCGTTCGTCTGCACGCGTCATCCGGAACGACGGGGAGTTCCACCGTTGTTGCCTACACGAAGCGCGACATTGAGAACTGGGCGGAACTGGTTGCCCGCTGTTTTGCCGCCGCGAATCTGACCAGAGGCGACATTATTCATAATGCCTACGGCTATGGTCTTTTTACCGGCGGGTTGGGCATTCACTATGGTGCGGAAAAAATCGGGGCCAGCGTAATTCCCATGTCCGGCGGCAATACCAAGTGGCAGTTGATGATTCTGCAGGATTTCGGTCCGACGGCTATCTGCTGCACCCCGTCTTACGCGCTGAACCTGGCGGAGCAGGGCAGGGCGCTGGGGGTGGATGTCCGGTCTCTGAAATTACGCGTCGGTATTTTCGGAGCCGAACCCTGGAGTGAACAGATGCGCCGGCAGATCGAAGAAGCTTTCGGCATCAAGGCGATGAATATTTACGGCCTTTCCGAGATCATGGGCCCCGGTGTTTCCATGGAATGCAGCGAAGCGCAGGAAGGTATGCATGTTTTTGAAGATTATTTTCTGGTGGAAACCATCAATCCGCAAACGGGCGAGGTCCTGAAACGGGGCGAGCAGGGTGAACTGGTTTTTACGACGCTGACCAAGGAAGCTTTCCCCCTGGTGCGTTACCGGACACGTGATATTTCCCGCTTGATTACGATACCGTGCCGCTGCGGACGGACGTTTCACCGCATGGATCGCGTGATGGGACGCAGCGATGACATGCTCATTATTCGCGGCGTCAATGTTTATCCCTCGCAAATCGAATCCGTCCTGATTAACATCGAGGGTCTGGAACCTCATTATCAGCTCATTGTGGAACGCACGGGCACGCTCGATACCCTGGAAGTGCAGGTGGAAGTTACGGAACGGCTTTTTGCCGATGCCGGCGAAGTAAAGGTGCTGCAGCAACTGGAAAAACAATTGATTAAGGATATGAAGGAGTATCTGGGCATTACGGCCAAGGTCAAACTGGTGGAGCCCAAAACGATTGAGCGTTCGGAAGGCAAAGCCAGCCGCGTGATGGATAAGAGAAATATATGAAAGTATAAATCGTTGGGAAGGTTTTGTTCAATTAAATTTCTTTTGGGGGAGGAGCGTATTCATGCAGACGATCAAAATCATGCCTTGTCTGGATATGAAAAACGGCAGGGTGGTCAAGGGAATTCATTTTGTTGATATCAAGGAAGCGGGCGATCCGGTGGAAAACGCCGCCTTTTATCAGTCGGAGGGAGCCGATGAGTTGGCGATGTTGGATATTGCCGCCACGCTGGAAAACCGCAAAACACGTCTGGAATGGGTGAAAAATGTTTCGAAGGTGATCAAAATTCCTCTGACCGTTGGCGGCGGCATTGCTTCGCTGGAAGATATTGACATGGTTTTAGGGGCTGGGGCATCGAAGGTTTCGATGAACAGCGCGGCGGTGAAAAATCCTGAACTGATTCGTCAGGCTTCCGATAAATTCGGTAAAGATAAAATCACAGTGGCGATTGACGCGAAAAGAAACGCGCAGATGCCCTCTGGTTTTGAACTGGTTGTTTCCGGCGGCACGTTGCCTGTGGCGAAGGACGCCATCGCGTGGGCAAAGACATGCCAGGACATGGGCGCAGGTGTGATTCTGCCTACCAGTATGGATGGCGACGGCACCAAAGCCGGCTATGATATTCCCTTTACCCGGGCGATTTCCGACGCGGTGACGCTGCCGGTGGTGGCTTCCGGCGGAGCAGGCAAACTGGAAGATTTTTACGACGCGGTGGTCAAGGGCGGCGCGGCCATACTGCTGGCGGCTTCGGTCTTTCATTTCCGTCTGCTGAAAATTCAGGATGTGAAAAAATATCTTCGAGACAAGGGGTTAACCGTAGCGTGAGAAGCGCACCGGTAGTGGTTCTGTTGAATAGCTTTCATGAGGTCGAATATGGCCAACACGAATAAAATTGCTCTGCGCAACAAAAGGAGTGATCTGCGAAAACTTGTTCTTATGATGAACAGGCAGAATAATAGATTCTGGCCTCCGCTTGATCCGATCCTCAAGATGATTGACCTGGTGATCGAGCCGGAAGAACTCGATCTGCTGCTGAACATGGGTACGGATGTCTATTCCTTTGAGCGGGTTGCCGCGCTCAGCGGGATGGGCCCTGAAAAATTCAATGCCATCTTTGAATCGCTGAAGAAAAAAGCGTTCATAGGCATAAAAAATCCTGAAACACCCGAAGAACAATATACGCTGCATCCTTTTGTGGTCGGCTGGTTTGAAGGTCAGGTGTCGTATTTGATCGGCAAACCTGAAGAAAAGGAATTCGCTCAAAGATACATGAGCTTTCTGAATGCTCTGCCCCGATATAATGTTTTTCCTCTCCGCAATATCATGAATGCCATCGGTCGGCACGCGCAGATATCCAATCAAAGTGTCGGCATCGTGCGCGAATCCAGAGACAGCAAAGGGAAATCCAAAATTGTTATTGACGAAAAAATAATCGTGCCGGATTCCAAAATTTATCCGACAAGCTCCATTAATGATTTGATCATGGAATACGGAACCAAGAGTATCATCGGTCAGTTCAGGGCCTGCATGTGCCGGCAGATGACGGCGAATACCGATGATCCTTGCCGTCTGAAGATGCCTGATGACGTCGGCTGCATGGGATTTGGCGAAGGGATCAAAACCTACCTGAAATACGGATATATGCGCCAGGTCTCCAAGGAGGAGGCTTTTGACATTATTCAGAAGGCAAGAGATTGCGGCGCTGTCCATACGGTGTTCCAC
>CAZIJZ010000007.1:74346-75981 GCA_964539765.1 uncultured Smithella sp. | reverse complement strand
AAAACGCTGTGGGACTTCTGGAACGAAGAGTAAAAGAAAAAGACAGCCGCAAAAAATTAATTCTTAAGTCAGCGCGATCGTTATTCTTTAAAAAAGGTTTTAATCAAGTCACCGTCGATGAAATAGCGAAATCTTCCGAGTTGGGAAAAGGATCCATTTATCTTTACTTTGAGAGCAAAGAAGAAATTTATGCACAGATTCTGTTAAATGATATTGATGATTTCAACAGTCAGGTTGCGGTACTTCTTGATAAAAAGAGATCTTCCACTGATTTTCTAACGGAATTTTCATATATATATATCGACTTCTTTCTCAATGACGGTGAACTGTTCAGAATATTAATGACCTATATGCTGCAGCCCGCGAAAATGAATTTACCGGAGGCGCTTAATGCTCAAATTCTTAACGCGAATGCCAGATCAATCGATGTCATCGGAAAGATTTTACAGTTGGGAGTTGATTCCAAAGAATTTTCTGCTGACATTAATATCAAACAAAACCAAAACGCGTTATGGGGTCTGCTTAATGGAATTATTTCACTTTATATTTTTTCCGGCGTGCAGGCCAAAAGAAAGGAAAGGATTTATTCTTCAACAAAATTAGCATTGGAGATATTCATCAGGGGTTTGAAAAAAGCGTGATGAATATTTAAACGATTTTTATAATCAGCCAAAAGTTTAAAAGCAAGACAAGGCAAAGGAGGAAAGACATGTCATTTGAGATCAAAAAAGCAGCTGTTTTAGGCGCGGGAGTTATGGGTGCGAACATTGCGGCCCATTTAACGAATGCCGGCATCGAGTGTTATCTGCTGGATATCATTCCCCCGGGGGGACTAACCGAGGATGATAAAAAGAAAGGATTAACAGAGAAAAGTCCGGCTTGGCGCAATCGTTTCGCTGCAAACGGATTAGCCGGCGCAACGAAGTCTAAACCGGCCAGTTTTTATGCCAAGAGCAATGCGTCAATGGTGACCATCGGTAACTTTGAAGACAATCTGAGCATGCTGGCGGATTGCGACTGGGTTTGCGAAGTTGTTGTCGAAAATCTGAAAATCAAACAGGAACTTTTCGCCAAGGTGGAGAAGGTTGTCAAACCAACCTGTATTGTCTCCACGAATACATCCGGTCTTCCCATTAAAGACATTTCTGCCAAATTCAGTAAAGATTTGAAAAAACGTTTCCTGGGAACTCATTTCTTCAATCCCCCCCGTTACATGAAGCTCATGGAAATCATTCCCGGTGTGGAAACGGACAAGGCTGTCACAGATTTCATGATAAAATTCAGCGAAGAAGTTCTCGGGAAGGGTGTTGTCGTATGTAAGGACGTTCCTAACTTCATCGGTAATCGCGTCGGTGTTTATGATTTGTCGAATGCCGGCAGGGTCATGGTCGAAAAAGGTATGAGTGTTGAAGAAGTCGACGCCATTGTCGGCAAGGTCGTAGGCCGCCCCGGTACAGCCGTCTTTGGAACCATGGATCTGGTTGGTCTCGATATTGGTGTTCATGTCGCCAAGAACCTCTACGATGCCGTTCCCAAAGATGAGTGCCGCGATATCTTTTTACCCACCGAATTCGCCGAAAAGATGATGGCCAACAAGTGGCTGGGTAACAAAACCAAGGGTGGTTACTACAAGAA
>CAZIJZ010000007.1:0-74246 GCA_964539765.1 uncultured Smithella sp. | reverse complement strand
CCAAGATTGAAGAGATGCTGAAGAAGAAATGCACCTCTTTCTACAAAGTGGATAAGAAAGGCGTAAAATCTTACTATGATTTCAAAAAGAACGGCTATGTGAAGCTGGAAGAAAATCCCAAGATCATCATCCTGCCCGGTCTCAAGGAAAGAAAAAAGACCATTAAAGAAAATCCCAGTGCTTCCCTGGTGGATATCGGAGATGGTGTTGCCTGTCTGGAATTCCATACCAAGATGAATTCTATTGATCCCGATATGATGAAGATGATTTCAGAGGGCTGCGATATCGTGAATAAAGATTTCCAGGGAATGGTTGTTGCCAATCATGATCAGCGCATGTTCTCCGCAGGCGCCAATCTCTTCCTGGTTTTGGTGGCGATTCAAGAGGGCAAGTGGGATGAGTTGAAAACCATGGTCAGGGAATTACAGATCGTCAATATGAAGATGAAATATCTGCCCAAGCCGGTTGTGATTGCTCCGGCCGGTATGGCATTAGCCGGCGGCTGTGAAATCGCCATGCACGGCGACTACTGCCTGGCCAACGGCGAGACCTACATGGGTCTTGTTGAAGTTGGCGTTGGTGTTATTCCCGCGGGCGGCGGCTGCAAAGAACTGGCTATTCGCGCGACGGAAGGAATTCCCGCCGGTGTTGTGGAATCCGGTTTGAATATGCAGTATCATTTCGGCAAGATTTTTGAAAATGTTGCGACAGCCAAGGTGGCCACAAGCGCTCAGGAAGCTCAGAATCTGGGCTATATCCGCAAAACCAACATGATCAACATGAGCAGAGACATGCAGATTTACGAAGCCAAACAGATTGTTCTGGGGTTGTCCAAGTTCTACAAACCGCCGAAGCCCGCTTTGATCCCCGTGATGGGGGAAAATCTGCGAGGTTTGGCCGGTGCGATTCTCAGCAACATGAAGGCCGGAAGATACGCTTCCGAATATGATGTGCATATCGCCATGAAGATTGCTCATGTTCTGGGTGGCGGTACTTGCGCGGAAGGAAGCTGGATAACAGAACAGGAAATGCTGGATCTGGAAATAGAAGCTTTCATGAGCCTCTGCGGTGAACAGAAAACACAAGACAGGATAACGGCCATGCTGACAAACGGCAAGCCCCTGCGCAACTAAAATCAAGGATATGCCGGGAGGCTTGTGGCTTAAAGCCTTGAGCCTCCGGCCTTTAACATAACAAAAGCCTGTAAGGAGGAAAATAATATGAGTGAAGCTGTCATTGTCGCATCCGTAAGGAGTGCCGGTGCAAGATATAAAAGAGGCGGTCTGTCTGAAACGAGAGCGGACGTCTTTGGTGTTCAGGTTATTAAAGGGTTGTTGGCAAAAGTTCCCCAGTTAGACCCTAAAGATATTGATGATGTCATCGTCGGCTGCGCTTTTCCGGAAGCGGAAGCCGGAATGAACTTCGGTAAAGTCTTGGCTGTCGGCGCCGGATTGCCTGAGCCGGTATCCGGTATGGTTCTCAACCGTTTCTGCTCATCCGGCGTTCAGTCCATTGCCGACGCCACGGCAAAGGTTCGCGCCGGCTGGTCCGATGTTATCATCGCCGGTGGTGTTGAATCCATGACTCATATCCCCATGGGCGGCGGCATTTTCCGTCCCAACCCCGATTGGGAGTGGGATACCATGCCCAATGTTTACATGAACATGGGTAACACGGCGGAAAACGTTGCAATGAATCACGGCGTTTCGCGCGAAGATATGGATAAATTTGGTTTAGAGAGCAATCGCAGGGCGTATGAAGCCATCAAGGCGGGTAAGTTTAAAGATGAGATTATTCCCATCAAAGCCTTTAAGTACAAGAAAGACAAGGATGGAAAACGTATCCGCACGGAATTTGTGTTTGACACGGATGATGGTGTGAGATGGCCATCCGACCTGGGGGCCATGGGGAAAATGAAATCACCTTTCAAACAGGGTGGAAACTGCACCGCCGCCAACTCTTCGCAGATGACCGACGGCGCCGCCTTTACGCTTGTGATGTCGGCAGAAAAGGCCAAAGCCATCGGCGTGAAGCCCATTGCGAAGCTGACCTACTATGCCGTAGCCGGTTGCAAACCGGAAGAAATGGGCGTTGGCCCGCGGTATGCTATTCCCAAAGTTCTCAAGTTGGCCGGTTTGACGACTAAGGATATCGATTTATTTGAAATCAACGAAGCATTTGCTTCCCAGGCTCTTTATTGTATCAGAGAATTGGGCATTGAAGATCGTCTGGCAAATGACATCAATCCCAACGGCGGTGCTATCGCTCTGGGTCATCCATTGGGCTGCACAGGCGCCAAGCTGACTGCCCAGTTGCTGCATGAACTGCAGCGCCGCAACGCCAAACGCGGTATTGTTTCGATGTGTATCGGCGGCGGAATGGGAGCTGCCGCTATTTATGAAATGCTGTAAAAAATAGCCCCTTCCTAGCTTTTGTAAAAAAGCTATAACTCTTCTTTCGATCCTTCCGTCATCCTCTTTACCGGGGATGACGGAGGATCGACCTCTTAAAGACCGTAAAATTATTCTACAGCATGCAAGTCTGGTTGTGATGAGAGAAAAAACTTTTTTCCCTTGAAATAAGCAATGCTTTAAGTTATAGCACACACCTCTTGGGCGGTTAACTCAGCGGGAGAGTGCTACCTTCACACGGTAGAAGTCACTGGTTCAATCCCAGTACCGCCTACCATGTACTTTCAGGGGGTTATGCTTATTTTCATAACCCCTTTTCTTTTAATCGCTGATATTATATTTTTGAAGATGACGAAATCTTCTTTATCCCATTCAAATTAATAAACATAATTTACGCCTAATCAATTCTGTGATACAAAAAAACCAAAGAAATGAGTGCATTTGTATAATTTCTATCGGATGTTTTTACCGTGAATAAAAAACATACTTATCTTATTATAATATTTTTGATTGCAGCTTCCTTAGTCGCGTTTGGCCGGATAACGGGCAATAATTTTATCAATTTTGACGATACTGTATTCATAACTGAAAATAATAATATCCAGTCTGGATTCACTCTCCAAAATATTAAATGGGCTTTTTCCACTATACATTACAGCAATTGGCACCCGCTTACATGGCTTTCAATTACGCTGGACTGGAGTTTATTTGGAGCTAATGCCGGAGGTCATCATTTGGTGAGCTTGTTTTTGCACATTGGTGCAGTTATCATTTTATTTTTGTTTTTATACAAGACAACAAACAATATCTGGCCGGCTGCTTTTGCTGCGGCGTTTTTTGCCCTGCATCCATTGAGGGTGGAGTCGGTCGCCTGGGCAGCCGAGCGCAAAGATGTCTTAAGTATGCTCTTTGGAATGGCATCTTTATATGCCTACTCTTTTTATACTGAGACAAAAAAGTTATCTCATTACCTTGTTTGTTTAATGCTGTTTTCCTGTGCTCTTATGTCCAAGCCGATGTTTGTCACACTTCCGTTTTTATTGATGCTGCTGGATTACTGGCCACTTAAAAGATGGCAGAACATTATGAAGGTAAGAGCTGAGCATAGATTTAAACAAGCGGGAAGATTGATTGGGGAGAAGATACCTTTTATGTGTATAATGATTGCTTCCATTGTTATTACTTACTGGGCACAAAAAAAAGGGAATGCCGTTACGTCCATTGAAATTTTACCCCTTTCCGAACGTTTTACCAACAGTATTCTTTCTTATACGTTATATTTAGGAAAGATATTTTGTCCATTAGATCTTGCCATTTTTTATCCATACAAGTTGTCCTTGCCCGTATGGCAGATCTTAGTCTCTGCCATTATTATTGCGGTCATTACATTCGCTGTTATTTACTTGATCAGAACAATGCCATTTTTATTTACAGGTTGGTTTTGGTATTTAGGAACTCTTGTTCCGGTAATCGGTTTGGTGCAGGTTGGCGGACAGGCCATGGCAGATCGCTATACCTATCTGCCATCGATTGGCATCTCCATAATGATTGCCTGGGGAATCCCACCTATGCTCAAAAGGGCAGGCGTTGGAAAAAATGTTCTGTTCTCAATTTCTGTCGCGGTCCTTTGTCTTCTTGTTTTTTCAACCTGGATGCAATGCGGTTACTGGAAAAACAGCATCACTCTTTTTAATCATGCTCTGCGGGTGACCAAAGGAAATTACATAGCACATAACAATCTTGGCGTGGCGATGTCTGCTGAAGGCATGATTAAGGAAGCTATTGATCATTATAATAAAGCAATCATAATAAAACCAAACAATGCCAATGCCTATAACAATAGGGGAAATGCATACAGTAAACTTGGTATGTATGATTATGCTATTCAAGATTATAAAATGGCTATACGCATAAAACCGGATTATGCTGAGGCATACAATAATTATGCAGGTGTCTTCCTATTACAAGGCAATACAGATATTGGATGCAATTATGCACGAAAATCATGTGCCATGGGAGTATGCAAGGCTTTAAAAAAAGCCGAAAATAATGGATCCTGTTATTGATTTTACAAAGGGAAATGCAGCTACCTTCATACGGTAGAAGCCACTGGTTCAATCCCAGTCCCGCCTACCATGTAATTTCAAGGGGTTATGGTTCAGGCCGTAACCCCTTAACTTTTCTTCAATCCCGTTGAAGCGGTCTTGTGAGACATCGTGACGTGTTTCCCGCGCTCTGATCCGCACAAATAAAGGAAATTTCTAAAAAAAAAGTTATTTTCATGGAGAAGTTCATTGACAAAACTTCTCCCATAATGGTATGAAATTTCAGCTTAAGGATCAAGAGGTCTTACCGTAGTTGGTGATCATTTATCCCTATCTGAATAACTATTGGTGGTCGTTTATCCCTATCTAAATAATTAAAGGACACCGATATAAAGCAAGGAGGATGTTTTATGGATTTAAGAGATGCGTATTTTGTAGACGGAGTGCGTACATGGTTTGGAAAGGCCAGACAGGACGGCCATTACTGGACCACGCGCGCGGATGATTTGGTGACGAAAGTCATGAAAGAACTTATCAGAAGAAACCCGAACGTTCCCTGGGACGAGGTGGACGACAACATTTGGGGCGCAACGACACAGGTCGGAGATCAGGGTACCACGATGGGAAGAGTGACGGTTCTCACCGCTGGTCTCCCTGTGGAGGTTCCCGGATTTTCGGTGGACAGGATGTGCGCGGGCGGTATGACCTGCCAGGCCATCGGTTCATCGTTCATCAAGACAGGCTGTGCCGACATCATTATTGCCGGCGGTGTTGAGCACATGGCTCACCATCCCATGGGAGCGGGCGCAGACCCGAACCCGCGGGTCGTCACCGAGAAGATGGTGGAGGTCAAGTATTTCAACATGGGCAACACGGCGGAAAAACTCCATGACTGGCTTCCCGAAAATGGCGAACAGCCGGTTACCAAGGAAGAAGCGGACGAGTATGCTTTCCATTGCCTGGAAAAATATTTCAAGGCCTTGGATGAGGGCTACTATGCAAAACACTGCGTAGACATGACGGTATTTTCTCCCAACGGATGGAAAGTTGCCAACTACGATGAGCAGGCCAAACGCGGAACAACACTGGAGAGTATTAAGAATTTCCGGAAATTTCCCTTCAAGGCGGAAGGCCATGTCACCGCGGCAAACGCCTCAGGTTTGAATGATGGTGCCTGCGTGTCGCTGATTATGTCGGGCAAGAAATGCAAAGAACTGGGAATCAAACCCAAGATGAAGTTCGTCGGCGCCGGATTTGTCGGCGTGGATCCGTCCATTATGGGATGGGGTCCTGTACCTTCCACGGAAAAGGTTCTCAAGAACTTCAATATGAAATTTGACGATCTCGACATCATCGAACTGAACGAGGCTTTTGCTGTACAGGCTGTTGGTTTCATGAAGCACTTTGGCATGAAGCTACCTCAAGACCCACGCCTTAACCCTTACGGCGGAACAATTGCTATGGGCCACCCGCTGGCCAGCTCCGGTGTTCGCCTGAGCATGCAATTGGCGCAGGACTTCGAGTTGAATCCGAAAGCGAAGTACGGACTGACCACCATGTGTGTCGGTCTCGGCATGGGTGGTTCGATCATTTGGGAAAACGTCGTAGGGAAAAAATTATAGGAGGTTAAGGCTATGGCTAAATATATAACAGAATGTAAACTCAATTTCTTTCAGTCAGCAAAGGCTGGGAAAATAGCAATTGTTACAATGGACAACGGGCAGTTCTACAATATCCCCAATACGTGGGGTTTTGAGGCCTTTGAATTTCTAAACAAAATTATCGACACTGTCGAGAAAGACAAGGATGTGAAAGGCTGGATCATGACCGGCAAGCCTTTCATCTTCAATGTGGGTGCCGACATTATGAGCGTAGATCCGAACGCAAAAAGAGAGGATCTTCTCCAGATCGGCGCCATGGGACATAACACTTTCAAAAGAATCATGGATCTCAAGATTCCGACCATGGCTGCCATCAATGGCGCGGCGATGGGCGGCGGCGTCGAGGTCGGCCTGTACCACAATTACCGCACGATCTCCAAGAGCCCGGGCGGATGTGATCATTATGCTCTGCCCGAGTGCTTCCTCGGTTTGATTCCTGGTTGGGGCGGAACCCAGCTGGTCACCAAACTGTGCGGTCCGGAAGCGGCCATCGAACTCATTATTACGAATCCACTCAATATGAATAAAATGATTAATTCCAAGAAGGCCTTCGAGATGGGCCTGGCGGATAAACTCATTGCTCCGGCAGAGTTCATGGATGAATCCATCGCTTTACTGGAACGCATCATCACCGGCGAAGAAAAGATTGAGCGCAAGAAGATTGATCCGAAGATGAGCGATGAACTCTACAAGAAGACCAAAGAAGCCATCACTGGCAAAGTTCATTCAGGAGCAATATCTCCCTACCAGGCGCTTGAACTCATCAAGGGCGCAGCAGATATGACATTGGATGAAGGGTTCCAGAAGGAGACTGAAATCCTGGCTGATATGATTTTGTCCGATCAGTTCAAGTGCGGTGTTTACTCTTTCGATCTGACCCAGCGCCGCGCCAAGAAACTTCCTGGCAGACCGCCGAAAGAAGTCAAAGGCAATAAGATTGCCAAGATCGGTGTCATCGGCGCTGGCCTGATGGCCTCTCAGATGGCCCTGTTATTCGCACAGCGCTATCAGTGTCCCGTTATCATGAAAGACATCAAACAGGAATTTATTGACAAGGGCCTTGCTTACTGCAGGGAACAGCTGGCCAAAACCGCCAAGAAAGGCAGACTGTCCGCAGCGGAGGCCAAGTGGATCGGTGAGGATCTCATTACCGGCTCCTTAACCTATGAGCCGTTCAAGGACTGCGACTTCGTCATCGAGGCCGTTTTCGAAGAAATGGGAATCAAGCAGAAAATTTTCGGCGAACTGGAAGCAGCCTGCAAGCCGGAATGCCTGTTCCTGACCAACACCTCCTCTTTGGATGTTGCCGAGATGGGCAAAAACCTGAAGGATCCCTCCCGCGTGGTGGGCTTCCATTTCTTTAACCCCATCGCCGTCCTGCCGCTTGTCGAGATCATCAAAACCGACAAGACCAGCGATGTCGTTCTGGCAACAGCATTCGACATTGCCAAGAAGATCAAGAAGACACCGGTTCTGGTGAAGAATGCGCCCGCATTCCTCGTCAACAGAATTCTGCTGGCCTGGATGGACGGTATCTTCCAGTGCATCGACGAAGGCGGGGATTTCATGCAGGTGGATGCCGCGGTTCATGAGCTGGGCTTCCCCATGTCGCCATTCACACTGGCCGCACTGGTGGGACCTGCTATCGCACTGCATGTTCAGGAAACCCTCAACAAGTATTATCCTGACAGATTCCCGGTCAATCCGGGTCTCAAGAACCTGGTAGCCAAGGGCAAGAAACAGCTTGTTGCCTTTACCGACAAGGGTATTGATGTTGATCCCGAAATCAAAGCCGGTTGGCCGCAGGGTAACAAGAAATTCACCGACGATGAGATCAGGGCTCGGGTACTGGAGCGTGTTGCCAAGGAAGTTGACATCATCCTTAAAGATGGTGTTGTGGCAGACCCGAAAGATGTGGATACCGGCGTCATCATGGGCGCTGGCTGGCCGTTCTTCATGGGTGGAATTACCCCATACCTGGATCAGAAAGGAATTTCGAAAAAGGTTGCGGGTAAGGATTTCCATCCCAAAGGTTTCTTAACAGTAGAAAAATAGTATAACACTATTTAACAAATGAGAGGCCGGGCGACCTGATGGTTGCCCGGCTTTTTTTACACTCAAAATAATTTTCATGGCAAACCATTCGACCAAGGAGGGCCGATTGATCAAGAGAAAACCCGATCAATACGCATCGCCATGCACATCTTGTGTTTTAATATTTCATTGACATATAAAAGTTAATTTCTTATAATTCTTTTTACGATAAATTAATATCTTATCAAGCAAATCAGCTTTTTTACTTTAAGAAAGGATGAGCCCGCTGTCAGAGGACAAATCTAATGCCCGTTATGGAAGTCAGGCTTGAAAGAGTTGTTGTCGAGACCGACCGCTATAGAGTAGAGGGACAAATTAATTTACCCCAGGAAGGTTATCGCAGCCGTCTTTCCGATTATTTGAATCGGAAAGACCAGGAATTTATAATCCTTTTAAACGTTGAATTGTTGTCGCTTGACGGGTCAGGGCGTGACTGGCAGACCCCTGTCCTCATGCTTGCGAGACGGCATATCAGACTGGTTGTGCCTGTCAATGATAATGATGCATCCGCCGAAAGAGGTCTTGAATAACAGTTGTTCTTCAAAAAACAATCCTTTTTTCTTTGAAAGCTGTTCCTTGATTTAAATGTTTCTGTGCAACACGAATTTACCTCATATTGTCATGTACAAAATCTTTGCAATTTATAAAATGCATGCCGGGTCGAAAAAACGGTATCAAATTTTAAAGATATAAATAAAACCATGTTAAGGAGTTTGAAATGAATGTAAAAGATTTGTTTGATTTGAAGGGTAAAGTTTCCGTCGTTACAGGAGGCGGAAGAGGGATCGGTAAATTTATGGCCACGGGACTGGCCGAGGCGGGTTCTTCGGTCGTGATCGCCTCACGCAAACTGGAGAATCTGGAAAAAGAAGCGCAGGAACTGGAAAAACTTGGCGTTAATGCTATGGCAGTCAAATGCGATTTAGCCAAGAAAGAAGATATTGAAAATCTGGTGAAAGCCACGATGGATAAATTCGGCACGATTGACATACTGGTCAACAACGCTGGACTAACCTGGGGAGCGCCGACGCTTGATTATCCGCTGGAGAAGTGGGAAAAAATATTCGATGTAAATGTCAAGGGCGTCTGGATTTTATCGCAGCAGGTTGCCCGGATTATGAAGGAAAAAGGCGGAGGAAAGATGATCAATGTTTCTTCCATCTATGGTTCGCGTGGATCCAATGAAGAAGAACATCCGGCTGTGGCTTATAATCCTTCCAAGTTTGCCGTGGAGGGTTTGACCAAAACGCTGGCGCTTAAACTGGCCCGTTACAAAATTTATGTGAATTGTATCGCGCCGGGATTTTTCAAGACGGATATGATGGCTCATTTATTCAAACCGGAAATGAAGGCAATTCTCGACCTGACGGTTGCCGCCGTTCCGCTCAAGATGTATGGGGAAGAGGACGATGTAAAAGGCCTGGCCGTCTTTCTGGCATCCAAGGCGTCCAACTATATTACCGGAGGAATTTTTCCGGTGGACGGCGGATTTTCCGCGCAGTAAAACCCGAATATATTTTAGGATACACTCCCGGAAATTCAACAGCACATGAAAAGGGATGAGGTGAAGCATTGAAAAAAATAAAAATATCATCTTTGATATTGTTTGCGCTGGTCGTAACGGCCTGTGCCCCTGCTTATACGCTCAATCACTCCGCGCCGGTGATTCCCGTCCGCCTGCCTGACGACGGCGCCGCCCATTATTGGGCTCAAAATGAATGGTGGTATTATACCGGTCATCTGACAGCGGAAGATGGAAGAGAATTCGGGTACGAACTGACCTTCTTCAAGAGAATTACCAACGAAGACAAGGTGCCTGGTTTTTTCATACCCGTTCCGGCGCACTGGTTGAAGGATCTGGCAATGCTCGGACATTTTGCCGTGGCCGATTTTACGAATCAAAAATTCATGACCTCTCAGGTCAATAATTATGTTGGCGCGACATTCCGGGCGGATGATCAAAAATATGATCTCGTCCTTGATGCATGGACCGCCCGGGAAGAAAACGGCAAACATATTCTTTATGCTGAAATGGAGGACTATCAGCTCGAACTGGAACTGGAGCCCATGAAGCCAGCCGCTCTGCATGGACGAAAAGGCATTGTCAAGAAAGGCGGAAACCACTCCAACTACTATTACTCCTTTACAAATATGAAAACTTCCGGGACCTTGACCATAGATGGTGAGCCGTTAACGGTTCACGGAAAATCCTGGATGGATCATGAATATGGAACCATGAAGCTCACTTATCCGCAGAGCGGATGGGATTGGTTCAGTGTCCAGTTTGAGGATAATCACGAACTGATGCTGTATGTCATCAGAAACGGAGAAGACAAGAAAAAAAATCTGGTTGGCGGATCGTTCATTCTGCCCGGCGGTAAAACAATTCCGGTCAGAGCCGGCGATGTTCATATCAAAAGTCTGGATTACTGGTATAGTGACAAGACAGATTCCGAGTATCCTTCGTCGTGGGAAATAACCATCAAATCGTTAAATTTAAAAATTCGATGTAACCCGATGATGGCCGAACAGGAAATGAATCTGGAGCCCATGCCTTACTGGGAAGGCGCTATATCGGTTACGGGAACTTTAAATAACAAAATTGTGAGAGGTAAGGGGTATGTTGAACTGGTTGGATATTCGAAAAAATATCCGATAAACTACATCAATTGAAATGATTTTGCCATCAAAAGAACGCATCTTTTTTGTTATGAAATTCAGTTTCAACATAAGGCAATAAGCTTTACAAGCTTATTGCCTTATGTTATTATAAAACTCTAATTTCAAAAGCTTAACCTATTGAAATTGGCAACTCGAACAATCTCGCGAAGCGGAGGGTATGAAACACGAAAGCTGCGTTGTAGTTCCGATCCGTGATTGGAAAAATGTTGAAAAACCATCAAGGAGAAATATATGTCCGGCCATTCCAAATGGAGCACCATCAAAAGAAAAAAAGGCGCGATAGATGCCAAGCGCGGTAAGATCTTTACAAAGATTATCAAGGAAATAACGCTGGCGGCAAGACTTGGCGGCGGTGATATTGAAGGAAATTCGCGACTCAGACAGGCGGTTGCGCTCGCTAAAGAAGAAAACATGCCGAAGGACAACATTGACAGGGCAATTAAAAAAGGCACCGGCGGCGAACAGGGCGCGGCGGCTTTTGAAGAGATCACTTATGAAGGTTACGGTCCCGGCGGAGCAGCTGTTCTGGTGGAAATTATGACCGACAATAAAAACAGAACGGTGGCGGAAATAAGACATATCTTTTCCAAACACGGAGGAAATCTCGGTGAAAACGGCTGTGTGTCTTGGATATTCGCGAAAAAGGGAAGCATCGTTATTGATAAAAAAGTTATTGATGAAGATGCCCTGATGGAATTGGCGCTGGAAGCCGGAGCGGAAGATGTGCAAAGCGAAGACAGTGAATACGAAGTGATTACCGATCCCGCATCATTCGAGGTTGTCAAAAAGGTTTTGGATGATAAAGGAATCAAACATCTGGAAGCGCGAATCAGCATGATTCCATCCAATACAGTCAAATTAGGTGAAAATAAAGCAGAGCAAATGCTGAAGATGATGGAGAAACTGGAAGATAACGACGATGTTCAGAATGTTTATTCCAATTTCGACATCGATGAAGATGTGATGAAGAAACTGGGCTGAAGTCAATAAATTGATCTTAATTATTCATGGAATGAATGGCATTGAAAATTCTAGGCATTGATCCAGGAAGTCATGTTACCGGTTACGGCGTCATTGAAAAAAAAGGAAATTATTTAAAACATATTGTTCATGGTGAAATAAAACCGAAGAAAGACTCGTCTCTGTCTGAAGTATTAGTTTACATTTATCAACAAATCTCCTCGCTCATTTCGCAGACAGCTCCCCAGGCTGTTGCTCTGGAAAATATTTTTTACGGCAAAAATGTCCGCAGTTTGATTAAACAGGCTCAGGTGAGGGGAGTGGTTATTTTTGCAGGAGCGGATCAGGATTTAAACATTTTTGAATATTCGCCGCTGGAAATTAAAAAAGCGGTGGTGGGTTACGGACGGGCGGAAAAAAGTCAGGTGCAGATGATGGTGAAGGCCATTTTAAATCTTCCGGAAATTCCTCCGGCGGATGCTGCGGACGCGATGGCCACGGCGATATGTCACGCCAATTTTTTTAAGGAAAAACCAATCTGATGATAGCGTTGATCAGCGGGAAAATTGTTTACAAAAGCATTGCTCACGTTATTGTAGATGTTCAGGGGGTCGGCTATCGAGTCTCGATCCCTCTGACGACTTTTTATGAACTGCCGGAAACCGGACAAGCGATTACCTTGCATATTCACACGAACGTCAGAGAAGATGCCATTAATTTATTCGGTTTTCATTCCGTGCAGGAAAGAGATCTTTTTCAGCTGATGATTTCCGTCAGCGGCATCGGGCCGAAGATCGCCATGAACATCCTTTCCGGAATTTCCGCGCCGGAGTTGCTCAATGCCATTTCCGGAGGCAATGTCGGCAAACTGGTCAATGTGCCCGGCGTCGGAAAAAAGATGGCCGAGCGCCTTGTTTTGGAACTGAAAGAAAAGGTTCTTAAAAAAATGATGATTGAGCAGATGCCGGATGAAGGAACACAGAAAAGCACAAATGATGTCATCCTGGATGACGCTCTTTCCGCTCTGGTGAATCTGGGGTATAAATCAAACGCAGCCCAGGATGCGCTGAATAAGGTTGTGCGTACATCAGAGGAAAATTTGAGCATGGATAAGCTTTTGAAAGATACCTTGAAAATTCTGGCCGGATAATCAACGGAGAAGAAATTAGTTATGGAGCAGACGAAAAAAAATTCTCTCATCAGTCCCTCCTGTGCAGAGGAAGAAAATGATTTTGAGGTTACCTTACGGCCGGCAAAGTTAAAAGATTATGTCGGTCAGGAAAAAGTAAAGAGTAATCTGGCTATCTTTATCGAAGCGTCGAAAAAGCGCCGGGAAGCGCTGGATCATGTTCTCCTGTATGGCCCGCCGGGCTTGGGGAAGACCACGCTCGCTTACATCATTGCCAGGGAAATGGGCGTGGATATCAAGGTCACGTCCGGCCCTGTGATCGAACGTCCGGGAGATCTGGCGGCCATTTTAACCAATATGCACGACAATGAAGTCCTCTTTATTGATGAAATTCACCGGCTTTCTCATGTTGTGGAAGAAATACTCTACCCGGCCATGGAGGATTTTCATATTGATATCTTAATCGGACAGGGGCCTTCCGCCCGATCTATGAAACTCGATATTCCCAAATTTACGCTGGTGGGAGCGACAACACGCGCCGGTTCTCTGACCTCTCCATTGCGGGATCGTTTCGGCATGCATTTTCGTCTGGAGTTCTATTCACCGAAAGAATTAGCTGTTATTCTCAAGAGATCAGCTTCCATCTTGGGAGTAAAACTCTCTCCGGCAGGAGCCGAGGAACTGGCTGGTCGCGCGCGCGGCACGCCGCGTATTGCCAATCGTCTGCTCAAACGTGTCCGTGATTATGCCGAAGTTAAAGCCGATGGAACCATTGATACGAAAATCGCCCGGGAAGCGCTGGACGCTTTTGAAGTGGATCATAAAGGTTTTGATCAGATGGACAGGAAACTTCTTCTCACCTTGATCGAGAAATTCAACGGCGGACCTGCCGGGGTGGAAAGTCTTGCCGCGGCAATCGGCGAAGAAAGAGTGACCATTGAAGATGTTTATGAACCGTATCTGATTCAGGAAGGTTACCTGCAAAGAACGTCCCGCGGAAGAATTGCCTGCGCCAGAGCCTACGAGCATTTTGGTTTGAAGGCCTCCGGTCAGGTGGAAATATTTTAGCATCAACAAAGTTGAAACGCGGTTATGTAATTCAATGAAAATGTTAATGCACATCTGCTGCGGACCCTGCACAATTTATCCGCTCAAGGAGTTAAGAACTCAGGGACATGAAATAACCGGAGTTTTTTATAATCCCAATATTCACCCGTATCAGGAATATAAAAGGCGTCGCCAGGCTCTCAGCGAATATGCTGATAAAACTTTCCTGAATATGATCTGGCCGGAAGGTTATCCTCTGGAAAATTACTTGCGGGCTGTTGCCGGATTGAAGGAAAATGAAAGATGCGATTTCTGTCTGAGGGATCGTTTGCTGTACACGGCCGAGTTGGCCACTAAAGAAAAATATGATGGCTTTACAACCACCCTTCTTTACAGCAAATATCAAAAGCATGACCTGATTAGGGACATCGGAAAAGACTTGAGTCAGAAATATGGAGTCTTTTTTTACTATCAGGATTTTCGTACCGGCTGGGATGAGGGGGTGAAAATATCCCGGGAAATCGGCATGTACAGACAGTCTTATTGCGGATGTATCTACTCTGAGAAACAACGTTATTATAAGTAAGTTGGGATATTTATGTAACTAATACTTTAACTGTGTATTATTTGCCACACTTTTATCAGCAAAATCGGTCAGATTCAGAAGTCCATTTATAATAAAACAATAATTACAATAACTTATTTTTAAAAAAAATATTTCCGAACATGGTACATCCCTTGCTATAAGGAAAGTAAATAAAATTTTGATCGGAAATTATGAACTTACAGCGCACTATCAAAAAAGAAATAAATTGCTACAGCATCGGTCTGCATACCGGCCGTAAGGTCAATATGAAGATTAAACCGGCGCCGGCGGATACAGGTATCGTTTTTATACGCAAGGACTTGCCCGGTTCCGAACCGATTTATGCCCGATACGATAATGTTTGTGATACGACTCTGGCCACAACGTTGGGATGCAATGGCGTTACCGTTTCTACCGTAGAACATTTATTATCAGCGTTCAGCGGAATGGGTGTTGATAATGCGATGATTGAACTGGATTCTTTTGAAGTACCGGTGATGGATGGAAGTGCTCTTCCATTTGTCAATATGCTCAAGGAAGTGGGAACTCATGTTCAAAAGAAGAATAAAAAAATGCTGGTTGTCAAGAAACCTGTTTCGGTAAGTATCGGAGATACGAAAGCGCAATTATTACCGGCGGAAGAATTCAAGATCACTTACGAAATTGATTTCAAGCATCCTGTTATCGGCACGCAGTCCTACAGCATGACTTTTTCTGATGAGGAATACGAGAAAAATATATGCGCCGCTCAAACATTCGGTTTTTTAAAAGATCTGGAATTTTTGCAGGCCAAAGGTCTTGCGCTGGGTGGATCTCTGAAGAATGCCATTGTGCTGGATGATAATAAAATTGTAAATAAAGAAGGTCAGCGTATTCCCAATGTTTTTGTGAAGCATAAAATACTCGATGCCATCGGTGATTTGTTTTTACTGGGGATGCCGATTATCGGTCATTTTGTCGCGTATAAGTCAGGACATCGCTTGAACAACCTCTTGCTCCGGGAGTTGATCGACAGAAAGGATTGTTGGGAGATCGCCACGGATAGTCATAAGAAAGAAGATCAAAAAATGCATTCATTTAAAATTCATTCCTTCACAACACTGGATGCCGCTCAGGCTTGATCCAAATTAATCTTGCTTTTTATTGCTATGTTGCCTAGTATAACAAGCTAATTTAGTAAGTTGGCTGATACGGGGTATTTTTGTTATTTATCAGGAACTTATTATAGCTTGTAGATGGTATTTCCTCTTGTTGCAACGATAGACCTTGCCGCAGAGGGAAATGATTTTATATGAAAAAAATAAAAAGTAAAATCACTCGTATATTAGTTTTTTTTCTGTTCGGTTTCGTGTTTTTTCCTTCACCCGCCTGCGCTTCGGAACCGAAAATAACGGATATTTTGATTACCAATGATGCGGAGAATGTTCTTTTATATGCGCGTCTTGTGAACGGTTTCAAGCCGGAGATGGAATTGGGTGTTCTGGCCGGCATCCCGACAACGTTTACAATGTGGATTGAAGTTTATGAGGAAAGAGCTCCTTTATGGGATAAAAAAATCATCCGAAAAGAAATCAGGCGCACCATCAAATACGACAATCTGAAAAAAATTTTCATGATATCAACCAGCAAAAGTGAGCCGGAAACATTTTCTGATTTTGAAAGTGCGCAGAAAGCCATGTCTGATTTCAACGGTATTGTCGCCGTTCCCATGTCGTCCTTGAAAAAAGGGAAAAACTATTACACCATCATCAAAATAAAGATGGATAAGGTTCGTCTGCCGTTGCACATGGAATATGTTTTTTTCTTTGTATCTCTCTGGGATTTTGAAACATCCTGGTATCGGCAGAGGTTTACGTATTAACAGCATCACGATTTATCATGAATAAATCATTTTAAAAATACCGGCTTATGGACAAAAAATTACCCAAAAGCAACATCGACGAAAAGGAATTAAGCAAGCGCCGCCGCGAACGCATTATCATGGTGGTTGTCGGTGTTTTGGCCATTATCTTTACCTTGGTGGCCAGTCAGATTTTCAATAAAGATAATTTACCCCTGTCGACGAATATTTTTGTTTACGGACTGACCAGTATTAACTTCATTCTTATCGTATTGCTGATATTTCTGATTATCCGGAACATTGTCAAACTCTTTTATGAACATCGTCGAGGGGTCATCGGTTCCAGATTGCGGACCAAACTGGTGGCCGCTTTCGTCGGTCTGTCGCTTGTTCCGACAATTTTGCTTTTTTTATTCGCGATTAATTTTCTTTCGTACAGCATTGAATTCTGGTTCAACATTAAGATTGGCGACGCGCTAAACCGCTCACTGGAAGTTGCCCAGGTCTATTATCAGCAAATGGAGGAACATGCGAAGTTCAATGCCCGTCAGATCAGCGCGGACATTACAAAAAACCGTCTTTATGAGGAAGAACGGGTTGAATACCTCAAGAGTTTCGTCACACAACGTCAAAAAAATTACAAAGCGGGCATGGTCGAGACTTTTTTTGATTTTCAGCAGGAAAAAATTGTTTTTGCTGATGCCGAAAATCCGAATCTCATTTCTGTGGATCCTACACCGAAGGTGATAGAGAATATTTATCTCGGCAAAGAAGAATCGATTATTCATCCGATGGAAAACGGAGATGTGATCGTTGGTATTGCGCCGGTTTTTTCATACGCGGTGCCCTCGGAAGTTATCGGGCGAATCTCGGTCAGCTATATGATTCCGAAGGGTTTTGTGAATAAGCTGAGAAGTATTGCGGATGCCTCGGAACAATATCGGAAAATCGAACTTTTAAAAAATCCGATTAAATCGAATTACATTATTACATTGTCCATTGTGACGTTGGTCATTATCTTTCTGGCCATCTGGTTCGGGTTGACCTTGTCAAAGGGAATTACAGGACCGGTTCAGGATCTTGTTCAGGCGACCAATCGTATTACCGAGGGAGATCTGGATACGCATATTGATATAGAGGCCGATGATGAAATAGGAACCTTGGTCAAATCATTCAATCAAATGACCCGGGATTTGAAGAAAAGTAAAAACAGTCTGGAAGAAGCCAACGTGCATCTGGAACAGCGGCGCAAATACATGGAAACGGTTTTACGTAACGTGTCGGCCGGCGTTATTTCCGTCGATAAAACAGGCATCATTACGACAATCAATCATGCGGCTGAAAACATGTTCGATATCAAGGCGGAAAAAATTCTTCTTCAAAATTATCGTGAGTTAATGATTCCGGAACACATATCGCTTGTGGATGAATTCTTGCAGGAAATGAAGGAAAAAAATGAAAGTGTGCTCGAAAAACAACTGGAAATAATGCTGAAAGATAAGGCGCTGACGGTCCTTTTGACGATCACAACCATTAAGGATGAAGACGATAATGATAATGACTCCGGTATTGTTGTTGTTTTTGAGGATTTGACCATGTTGCAAAAGGTGGAGCGGGCGGCAGCCTGGCGCGAAGTTGCCCGGCGCATGGCTCATGAAATTAAAAATCCGCTGACACCCGTTCAGCTTTCCGCGCAGCGACTTCAGCGGAAATATGAAGATAAACTGGGCGAAGAGGGTTCCGTCTTCAAAGAATGCACACAGACTATCATTGATCAGGTGGAAGTATTGAAGAATCTGGTTAATGAATTTTCACGTTACGCACGGATGCCGGTAACCTCTTTGGCTTTGAATGATTTAAACGCCGTGGTTTCCGAGGCCGTGTCCCTGTTTCAGGATGCGCATAAAGACATCGTTTTTGATTTAAAGACGGCTGAGAATTTACCGAAATTCGATCTGGATGCGGAACAAATCAACCGGGTGATGATCAATCTTCTGGATAACGCTGTCGCGGCCATCAATAAAAAAGATGGCCGAATCGACGTAACGGTAAGCTATGATGAACAACATCACAGAGCCGTCGTGTCGGTGGCCGACGACGGTCCGGGAGTTCCCTCCAGTTATAAAAGAAAAGTTTTTGAGCCTTACTTTTCGACAAAGAAGTCCGGAACCGGCCTGGGTCTGGCCATTGTCAGTTCGATTATTTCCGATCATCATGGTCAGGTCAGCGTTGCCGATAACAGTCCGACAGGAACGATCGTATCTTTTCAGTTGCCTGTTGCGTAAGATTAAATTATACATGAAATAATACATACCTTGAAAGAGTAAGTATGCAGGAAACAATTTTAATCGTTGATGATGAAGAAAGTATCTGTCAATCCCTGAAAGCCATTCTCAGTGATGAAGGCTATCAGGTTCTGGTGGCGGGCAGCGGGGAAGAAGCCGTTAAAATCGTGGATGAGGAAGTGCCTCATCTTGTGCTTTTGGATATCTGGCTGCCGGGCATGGATGGTTTGGAGACTCTTAAAGCCATAAAAAAAATAGATTCCAGAATACTGGTGATCATCATGTCCGGTCACGGCACGATTGAAACCGCTGTGAAAGCAACCAAGCTCGGCGCTTTTGACTTTATTGAAAAACCTCTTTCCCTGGATAAAATCATCATTCTGGTCAACAATGCCCTGAATTTGATACGTCTCCAGGAAGAAAACGTTTTATTAAAGCAGAAAGTTTCTCATCAATTTGAACTTACGGGAAACAGTCCTGCGATAACGGACCTTCAAGAAATGATCAGCATTGTCGCGCCGACCAATGCCTGGATTCTGATTATGGGAGAAAACGGAACGGGAAAAGAACTCGTGGCGCGTTCCATTCATCATTTGAGTCTGAGATCGCACAAAGACATCGTCGAGGTCAATTGTGCGGCGATCCCGGAAGAGCTTATTGAGAGCGAGTTATTCGGCCACGAAAAAGGCGCCTTTACCGGCGCGACGGAGAAGAAGCGCGGTAAATTCGATCTTGCGCACGAAGGAACGATCTTCCTGGATGAAGTTGCCGATATGAGCCTGAAAGCACAGGCCAAAATATTACGTATCCTGCAGGAAAAAAAATTCGAACGTGTCGGCGGCAATAAATTAATTGATATGGATGTGCGTGTTTTGGCCGCGACCAACAAGGATCTGGAAGAGGAAATGAAAGAAGGGCGTTTCCGGCAGGATCTTTATTACCGTCTGCACGTCATTCCACTGGTAGTGCCGCCGTTGCGCGAAAGAAAAGAAGATATTATACCCCTGGCGGAACGTTTTATTCTCGATTTCACAAGCAAAGAGGGGATGGAACCCAAAATACTAACCGATGATGCACTCGATCTGCTGATGGTGCATGATTGGCCGGGTAATGTACGGGAATTGAAAAATATCATCGAACGATTGATTATTCTGACCCCTTCCAACGAAATAACCGCCAAAGATATTCCACCGTTGAGTATCCGGGAGGAAAGAAAGGCCTATTCCGGCTTTCAGACTGCGTCATCCGATTCGTTAAGAGATGCTAAAATGGATTTTGAGAGACAATTTATTTTGAAGAAGCTGGAGGAAAACGAGGGAAATATTTCCAAAACTGCGGAAGCGATCGGCCTGGAACGAAGCAATCTGCACAAGAAATTAAAGAGCCTGAATATAGTCATTAAAGGTGATTCCTGAATTTATTTTTCGTTGTTGATCCGATTTTTCATGTCGGAGATTGAAAATTTATTGAAGGGAATGAATAGAACACCCAATACCACCACAACAATCATGGACAGAAAGTGATAGACGACGGCGAAAGACAGCGCGTCGGATTTGGCCAAGCCAAATAGACTCAATCCCAGAACGCAGGCGAAATGCCAGTTACCGATGAAACCCGGCGCCGTGGGGATGGCTATTCCCACGATTAGAATAATCATTAAAACAAAAGATGCCATGATCGGCAACGTAAATCCGAAAGATCTGAGCAGTATGTAAATTGCCAGCACGTCAAGAAGCCAGATGACCACGGAAAGAAAAATCAAGTACAAAAATAGATTAATGTTGGTAACAATTTGAAGTCCGTTGATAAAGTTGTGTAATAGTTCGTCGACTTTATCGGCGAGTTTGCCGGGAAGTTTCTTCAGGATGATATTGATGAATTTCAGGGCTTTTTCTCTTTGCAGAATCATGAATAGAATAAAACAAAAAATCGCCAGCGCGAGAAGGAAAAAAATAATACTCGAATTGATCATCCAGGAAGGCAAATCCGTGAAAAAAAGAACGGCAACGGCCATGGTCAGGATCGTGAAGCTGTCCAGCATTCTTTCGACAATAATGGTGCCCAGCGCGGAGGACATTTTTACCGAACTTTTCCGGGCAATCAAATACGGCCTTGCGAGCTCCCCGATACGCGCGGGGATGGCGGCGATGGCCAGAAATCCGACCGACGTGACCGAAAACAGAGACAGTTGATCTATCTTCTGCATCGGTTGCAGAATGACGCCCCATCGGTAGGATCGCAAATATTGCATGAGAATGATCAGCAGAAGAAAGACAATAACGTAACTGAGTTGAATTTTTTGCAGATCATTGACAATATCCTGAAAATGAATTCCTCTAACCGACAAATAAACGAGAAGCAAACTGATCAGGATGCCGAAGAAGATTTTTTTATTCATTAATTTGCCATTACGGGCCGTTTTAATCGCGTGTCATTATTCTTTGACCAGGTAATCGGCAATCTTGTCGTGAATGAGTTGAGAAGATAATTTATTACCGATTACGCCGACGCGAACAGAAATCGTGGTTAGATTCTTTGCCTTGTACGAAATGTCGAATTTAACTTTTTCATCGTTGATGATTGTGTTGATGGTTCCCCGGGCAATTTCTTTATCGGGAACGACTTCAATGCCGTGCATGCCGGCGATTGTTTTTTCGCAAGCGGTCCAAACTTGATCAAATGATTTGTTATAATCAGTCTTTAATTCGCCGTTTATATAAAAATAAGTGCCTGCGCCTGCTCCCGCGGCCGCTCCTCCGACAATCAAAGGCACGCAACCGGAAAAACAGAACGGGATAAGCAAGGAAAAGATAAGAGACAGAAAAACGTTCTTCTTCATGCATCTTCCTCCTGTTATTTGATGCGTGTATTTAAAGCATATGTTGCCGGTGATTGCAATGGCAATTGTGGAATAATACGGAGGGAGAAAGCATTATTTGCTGCTTTGATTAAGTTTTTCGAACTCGATTAAAAGCTCTTCCTGCCTTCTGCTCAGATTCGTCGGTATCTGCACGTAAACTTCGACAATTTGATCTCCATGCCCGAATCCGCGGATGTGAGGAATACCTTTACCCTTTAGTCGGAAAGTTTTTCCGTTTTGTGTGCCTTTGGGAATTTTTATTTTTTCCTGTCCCTGGAGCGTGGGAACTTCAATGGTGCCGCCCAGCGCCGCATGAACAAAAGAAATGGGCACCTGGCAGATGATGTCATCTCCTGATCTGGTAAAAAATTCATGTTCATCAACCGTGATGAAAACATACAAATCGCCGTCAGGCCCGCCTTTGCTGCCGGTTTCGCCTTCACCACGCAAACGCAGACGGGAACCCGTTTCAACCCCGGCGGGAATTTTCAGTTGAACCGTTTTGGCTATTTTCTCGTTGCCTGTACCGCGGCAGTATTCACAGGGTTTAGATATGAATTTGCCATGACCGTTGCAATGCGGACAAGTGGAGCTGATGGTGAAGAAACCGCTGGATTGTATGACCTGTCCCCGTCCCTTGCAGGTGCGGCAGGTTTCCGGGGACGATCCGGGAGTCGCTCCCGTGCCCTGGCATTTGTGACAGGTGGCCAGTTTTTCCAACTCGATGGATGTCGTCATGCCGAAGGCGGAGTCCAGGAACGATATGTTCAGGTCGTAGCGCAGATCAGCTCCGGCGGTCGCGTATGAGCGAGCATGTCCCCGTGCATTGCCGTAACCGAAAACGTCATCGAAAATATTACTGAAATTGGAAAAAATGTCGTCAAACCCGCTGTAACCTCTGAAGCCGGTACTGTTTAGACCTTCGTGACCGTAGTGATCGTAAATTTCTCTTTTTTCTCTGTCGCTCAATACTTCATAAGCTTCAGCCGCTTCCTTGAATTTTTCTTCTGCTTTCTTGTTGCCCGGGTTCCTGTCAGGATGGCACTGCATGGCTATCGCACGATAGCTTTTCTTTATTTCTTCTTCGGATGCCGTTCTCGAGACACTCAATATTTCGTAGTAATCCTTCTTCGTCATGCGCCTTTTAAGTCAACCTCTTTACGTATTATCTGAAAACATTTAGCATTTTTTATTTGTAATTTAATAACAAATCAGCGGTAGTCAATATTGAACTTCGCTATTAGCCCACAAGACGTTTCAATGCTTCCTCATACCTTTTCCCGGTATTTTCTATAATGTCGGGGGGCAGTTTTGGCGCCGGTGGTTTCTGATTCCAGTTGATGGACAGAAGATAATCCCTTAAAAACTGTTTATCAAAACTTTTTTGTGCCCGGCCTTCCTGATAATCATCGGCGGGCCAGAAACGGGAGGAATCAGGCGTCAGGAGTTCATCAATCAGAATTAATGTATTGTCTAAAAGACCGAATTCCATTTTGGTGTCGGCAATGATGATTCCCGCCTTCAGCGCCAATGCCGCCGCCCTTTCATAAATCTTCAGAGAAATATTTACAACTTTTTCGGTCAGTTCCAAACCGATCAGGTCCCGCATCTCTTTTCTGCTAATGGGAGCGTCATGTTCGCCTTCCGGAGCTTTGGTTGTCGGTGTAAAAATGGCTTCGGGCAATTTCGATGAATCTTTCAGGCCATCTGGCAACTTGATGCCGGAAACGGTTCTATTTTTCTGGTAGTCTTTCCATCCGGAACCGCTCAAATAACCTCGCACGATGCATTCCACCGGCAGCGGTGTCGCTTTCTTCACCAGCATGCTTCTGCCTTCAAGATCTTTACGGTAAGGCGCGCATTCTTCTGGAAAGTCGGCCGGGTTGATAGAAACAATATGATTGCCGATCATGTCCTGCATTATTTCAAACCAGAAGGCTGACATCTGATTCAGAATCACACCCTTGCCCGGTACCGGATCGGACATGATGACATCAAAAGCTGAAATGCGGTCGGTGGTGACGATAAGCAAATATTTTTTAACCGAATAAATATCGCGAACTTTTCCCCGGCCAATGAGGTTGATCTCTTTAAAATCTGTTTTCTGGATGCTTTTTTTCATAAAAAGATGCTCCTCTTAATGAAAGAATGAATTATATTTCTTTTCATGGCCGATTGTGGAAGTCGGTGTCCGTCCGTAATTGTGTCCGGGCATCACTTTGGTGTCGTCGGGTAATTTAAAAAGTTTTTCTGTTACGGCTTGATGTAACGTCTGCCAGGAACCACCCGGCAAATCGGTTCTGCCGACGGCTTCCACAAAAAGAGTGTCCCCTGTAAAGACATAACCCGGTGTATACAGACAAATTCCGCCGGGTGAGTGTCCCGGAGTGTGAAGGATTTTAAGCTCCACGTTGCCCGCGGAAATCACATCGCCGTCTTTCACCAGAATATCCGCGGGTGGTGATGCCTTTGCTCCGAACATCCTTAAAATCATCGCCGGGGTGTCCGTCAGCATGATGGCATCGTCCCGATGGACAATTATTTTCGCACCGGTGGCTTTCTGCATTTCCGTGTTGCCGCTGATGTGGTCGACATGTCCGTGCGTGTTGACGATATAATTAATCCGCAGATTATTTTTTTCCGCTTCGGCTACGATTCCTTTGATGTTATCCGCCGGATCAATAACCAGCGCGTCGCCCGTAATGGTATCACCGACCAGATAGGCAAAAACCGCCATTGAACTTACCTGCATTTGTTTAACAAACATCTTCCAGCTCCTGGCAAAAAGTGAACCCCTCATAACATTTTTTGGCTGAAAACGTCAACTTTAATTAAATATATAAAATATTGATATTATTGGTGTTTAAGGATTGCTCCGAAGAAACCGTCCATGTTGTGTCTGTGAGGATAAGTGTGAAAAAAACCATGGGTGTCCGAAAAACTTCCTGTGATTGACTGCGGGGGAGGATACAAAGAAAAATTGTTATGACACTTTAAAAAATCGTTAACGATGTTTTCATTTTCTTCACGCAGAAGCGAACACGTGCAGTATATCATGCTTCCGCCTTTTTTAACCGCCGCGGACGCATTGTGCAGGATTATTTTTTGGGCGGTGGCAAAAGCAAGCACATCTTTTTCAGTTGTCCGCCATTTAATTTCCGGATTACGGCGCAAAGTTCCCAACCCGGAGCAGGGAGCGTCCACCAGAACGCAATCGAATGCTTCTTTAAAGGAATCCGGTAACGCAATACTTAAATCAGCCGTATGAGATTCGATAATCTGTATTCCCAAACGGCTCGCTTCCTGTTTCAGTTCTGCAAGGCGTTCCGGGCTGCGGTCGATAGCGACAATCCTTCCTTCGTTTTTAAAGATTGCCGCCAGATGGGTGGCCTTGCCGCCGGCACCCGCGCAGGCATCCAGAATCGATTTTGCGTTTTCGGAATCGACCAGATAAGAAATGAGCTGCGCCGCTTCATCCTGAATCCTCAAAAAACCGGCATCAAAAAAACCGGTTTTCTGAATCGGATTGGCGCTTGTGCTCAGGATCATACCGTCAGGGGAATGTTTTGTTTCCTTGAATTCAAATCCGGCGTTTAAAAGTTTTTCTTTCATTTCAGCTCGGGTTGTTTTCAGTGTGTTGATCCGAACAGTCAACGGCGGCAATTCGTTGTTGGCCGAACATAAAGCCTTTGTTTCCTCATGTCCGAATATTTTTATCCATTTCTTTATCAGCCAGAGCGGATGCGAATGAAATGCCGCTATATGTTCAGCAGGATTTTTCTTGATAGAAGGGAAAGATAAATTCTGGCCGCGGCGCAGATAATTTCTTAAAACAGCATTCACGAGCGCGCTCTGATCCGGATGGATGATTTTGGCAATCTTGACCGCTTCATTGACGACGGCAAAGTCCGGCAGCCGGTCGCTGAATTTCAACTGATAAATGCCTGTGCGCAGGACATTTTTTATGCCTTCATCCATCTTTTCAAAATCACCGCGATAGAACTTTGCCAGGATCCAGTCGAGATGACCGCGAAGACGCAATACTCCGTAAACAAGATGGGTCAGCAGGCGGCCGTCGGGCGTTCCCGATAAATCGCTTTTTTCCAGACAGTCATGGATAAGCGAACTGGCGAAAGCCTGACCTTCTTGTACCTGATTTAAAATATCAACAGCCTGATGGCGAATGGTTTTTGTCATATTTTCTTTCTGCTCTTTACCCTTCACTTCAAAATCGTTCCGGGGTTGATGCGATGGCCGCGCAGGAAATCGGCAACCAGCATTCTTTTCTTTCCCGCCATCTGAACGTCTTTAAAGATCACGTATCCGTCGGCTGCCGCTACAGACAAGCCTTCGGCTTCAATCGTGCGGATGGTCCCGGGCGCCTGTTCAACTTTTTTAGACTGTGCGACAGCGCTGAAAATTTTCAGTGGCAGTCCATCAAGCATCGTATAAGCCGCCGGTGTCGGACTTAATCCGCGTATCAGATTTACAATACCGGAAATATTATGACTCCAGTTGATTTTTCCTGTCTCTTTGGTAAGACGCGGCGCGAAGGTCACTCCCGATTCAGCCTGTGCCTGTCTTATTGCCGTCCCTTCGGTAATCTGATCTATGGTTTTTGTGAGTAAGAAGGCTCCCCTTTGCGCGAGACGATCATGCAATTCGCCGTAGGTTTCTGTGGCGCCGAGTTCCGTTTCTTCCTGCAGAAGAATATCGCCGGAATCCATGCCTTCATCCATCAGCATAATCGTGACGCCGGTTTTTGTTTCCCCGTTGATAATCTGCCAATTGAGAGGCGCCGCCCCCCGGTATTTCGGCAGCAGGGAAGGATGAATATTCAGACAGTGAAGCCGCGGATAATCAATAACCGCCTTTGGCAAAATCTGGCCGAATGCCGCAACAACGATCATTTCCGGAGCGAGTTTCTGCAGAAGTTCCATGAAAGACGGATCTTTTACTTTTAAGGGCTGGTAAACCGGCAACCCCAGTTCCTGCGCCAGGACTTTAACCGGCGGAGCGACTTCTTTTAATCCTCTGCCCTTGGGGCGGTCGGGCTGACAGACAACACCGACAAGCGGATAATGCTGCTCATGCAGCAGGCACAAAGCGGGAAGCGCAAATGGCGGTGTGCCCATAAAAAGTATGTGTGGCTTGGCCATGGGAAAATATCCTTTATTTTTTTAACTGAAGAACATATATGGAAATACAGAAAATGTGTCAAGAATACAAATAATCTATGGATCGCAGGTTAACCCTATTATTACTCGAACGAAAAATAAATTATTAAATCTGCCGCGGGACTTCCAGCTGTTTCTGGCGGCCACATTTGTCTTCGGCTTTTCGCAAAGCATTGTTGATTCCACCTTTAATAATTTTCTAAACGAAACATTTCTTATCGATAATCTGCAACGCGGGATTCTGGAAATGCCGCGGGAATTACCGGGGCTTTTGACAATATTTATTTCCGCGATGTTATTTTTTCTATGTTCCAGAAGGCAGGCGATGCTGGCCAATCTTCTCTGCGCTCTGGGAATTCTGTGCATCGGATTATTCTCGCCCGGTTTTTCCATGATGCTGATCTGGCTGTTTATTTTCAGTATCGGACAGCATTTATTTATTCCCTTAAATCAGAGCATCGGTATGGAACTGGCCGTGAAGGGAGCAACCGGCAAACGATTGGGGCAGTTCAGCGCCGTGGCCAATATCGCCATGATCATCGGAAGCTTGGCCATCTTTGTCGGATTCAACTATTTCAATCTGAACTTTAAAATATCCTATATTGTGGCTTGTCTGGGCTTTATTGCCGTTGCGATTTTGATATTCATGATGAAGAAGGACGAGCCGGTTCCCGTGAAAATGAAATTTAAACTGCGCAGGGAATACAAACTGTACTACTGGCTGACGGTTTTGTACGGAACACGCAAGCAGTTATTCCTGACGTTCGCCCCGTGGGTTCTGGTGACCGTCTTTCAGCAGAAGACGCAGGTGCTGGCGACTCTGCTGGCCATCGGCGGCGTCATCGGCATATTTTTCAAGCCCATGCTCGGGAAAGCGATCGACAAACTGGGCGAAAGATTAATCCTGACAACCGAAGCGGCCATGCTTGTGTTTGTCTGCATCGGTTATGGATTTTCGAAAAGTATCTTTGAGGAAACAACAGCGATCTATATTGTTTTCACGTGCTACATCATCGACCAGATGCTGGCTGCGGTATCCATGGCGCGGGCCACGTATCTTCAGAAAATAGCCGTCAGACCGGAAGATATTTCGCAGACGCTGACGATGGGTGTAAGCATTGATCATATTTTTTCCATCGGCATTGCCATGCTGGGCGGTTTGATCTGGGTGAAATGGGGCTATCAGTATGTCTTCCTGCTCGGTGCGGTTATCGCGGTAGTTAATTTCTTTTCCGCGTTGCAGATTAAAACAGATAAAATTGATCATCGTTATGGAGATATTTAACGAGTAGGAATAATAGATCATGTCCGGAGCTTGTCATGAAGAAGAAAAAAATCATTGTGAATGACCTGATGCAGAAGGATTATGTTTATGATCTTGCTGAACCTGTTGGCAGAAACTTTCATCCGGAATTTAAGTCTGATTTAACGCCAATACAGATGCTGGAAATGGGTGTGTTCGGCGGTCGGTACATGACCGACTGTCGCAATGAGTTTCCCCGCAACTGGGCGAAATAATCGTTTAACCGTGATTTATTCAAGGAGAATATATGGACCAGCCCGGCGTTCGTATGACAAAACCAGGCAATCCGCCAAATGATTCTGAGGTTTTACAGTGGCTTGGCAAAAAGGCTGATCATTACTGGGAGCAGCTGACGGAACTGATATATCCCGATGTTTTTACACCGGAGTGGCTCTACGGCAGCAGGAAACACGGCTGGTCTCTGAGATATAAAAAGAGTAAATCATTCTGTACGCTGATTCCGGAGAAGAATCGTTTCGCGTTGCTCATTGTTTTTGGAACGGAAGAACGGGTAAAAGTGGAGACAATAAAAAAAGACCTGTCAGGATACACCCGAGGGGCGTATGACGAAGCCACAACATATCACGACGGGAAATGGCTGCTTCTGACAATAGACGATGAAAAAGTAATTGAAGATGTAAGAAAGCTTCTTGCGATAAAAAGAAAACCTAAAATTAAAACAGCGTGACCGGATTACGTTGATAAAGTTTAAAAGATTTGGTGAGAGAAAATGAAACCATGGTACGAAGTGTTATTCGAGAATTACGGGAAAAGATACGATCAGGAAAATTTTGTTCAGGGGACACTTGGCGAATGCGATTTTATCGAGCGGGAAATCGGCTTCAATAAAGCGTTAAAGATCCTGGATATCGGATGCGGAACGGGTCGGCATGCGATTGAATTATCAAGAAGAGGTTATAAAATTACGGGAGTGGATTTGTCCGAATCGCAACTGGTCAGAGCCAGGGAAAAGTCGGCGCAACAAAACGTCCGGATTGATTTCTTAAAATTCGACGCGCGAGATCTGCCCTTTGTAAAGGAGTATGATCTTGTCATCATGCTTTGCGAAGGCGCTTTTCCGTTAATGGAAACGGATGAAATGAATTATGAAATATTAAAGAACGCGACCAAAGCTCTTCAAGAAAACGGTAAAATAATTTTTACGACACTCAACGGACTGTTTCCCTTGTATCATTCGGTGGAAGCGTTTTGCGCCGCTGGCGCTCAGGAAGGCAATGCAACATACAGAAGCAACACATTCGATTTAATGACTTTCCGCGATTACAACATCACTGAGATTGAAGATGATGACGGGAACAAAAAGCAGATGAAATGCAATGAGAGATATTATGTTCCCAGCGAAATAACGTGGCTTTTGAAGTCGCTGGGTTATAAAAAAATAGAAATATTCGGCGCGAAGCTGGGCGCGTTTTCCAGAAGCGACAAATTGACCACTGAAGACTTTGAGATGCTTGTCGTGGCCCGCAAATAATGAAAAAAACCATTAATGAATACGGCTTTTTGTCTGTTGCCGGAAATAACACACAAGATGTGAGAAATCTTACGTTGACATAAAGCGAATACTTTACTTATACTCGCTGTCAGAAAACATTTTAAAGGAGTCCTTTCCATGACAATCAATATTAAAACGGAAGAGCACATTATGCTCATTGAAGTTGACCGGCCTGAGAAATACAATGCCCTGACACGGGAAATGTATTCGCAAATGGCCCGTGCCTATTATCAGTTGGATCAGGATGATAATTTATGGGTGGGCGTTGTTTACGGGAATGGCCCGCATTTTACATCGGGACTTGAACTGACCGATTGGACGGATGTGTTCACGGGAGGTGGGGGCTTTTCCCTGAATCCGGAAAATGAAATTGACCCCTTTTATATGGTGGATGAGAAGCGCTGTAGCAAACCGATAATTTTTGCCGTTCAGGGATATTGCTATACCTGGGGAGTGGAAATGATGCTGAACGCGGATATTCGCGTGGCGGCTTCGGATACGAGATTCGGACAACTGGAAGTGCTCCGCGGATTTTTCCCCTGCGGAGGAGGAACCATCCGATTAGCCAGAGATATGGGCTGGTCCAATGCGATGCGTTATCTTTTAACCGGTGATCAGTGGAGCGCCGAGGACGCTTATCGCATGGGACTGGTTCAACATGTCACTGAGCCGGGGAAACAACTGGAAAAGGCCATGGAACTGGCGCGTAAAGTGGCTGGTGCCGCGCCGTTGGGTGTTCGCAATATTTTGAAAAGCGGCCGTTTGGCGGAAACGCAGGGGGAACAAGCCGCGAAAAAAGTTATTTTCCAGGATGTGGCCAACGTGATGAAAAGCGAGGATATGAAGGAAGGCGTGCAATCCTTTATTGAACGACGCAAGGCTGTATTTAAAGGGAAATAATCAAAGACGTCTTTGCTGTATTTTTAATGAGACCCAAATTTCAGAAACGAATACCCTAAAGGGCACTATAGGTGCACTGAAATTTGATGGTCGTAATGAGACTCAAAATTCAGGAACATAGTGAACTGAATTTTGTAAGTCGAATTATCCAATCCTCGATTTATCGGGATTGGGAATTATCCCCGAGGCGAAGCCGAGTGGGATAAATATGGGCCTAATTCCCCGGCCACTGGGGCGCAGTTCCTTGGGATACCCCGCTGCTTGCGGCGGGATATCCAATTATTATCGTTTGGCAGTCAGAAACGTAAAAAAAGGACAGTCAATGGACGCGACTTTTTTCAATACTGACATTTTTAAGTTTGTTTTTCTGCCGCTGCTTATTTTTGCAACGCGAATTTGTGATGTTTCACTCGATACTCTACGCATTATCTATGTCTCACGGGGGTTAAAATTTCTGGCGGCGTCCATCGGGTTTGTTGAAGTCTTAATCTGGTTGTTTGCCATTACTGTGATTTTTAAAAATCTTACGAACCCCTTGTATTACATCGCCTATGCCGGCGGTTTTGCAATGGGCAATTTCATCGGCATTCTGATTGAAGAAAGAATGGCGATCGGCACTGTCGTTATCAGGACCATTACACAAAAGGATGCCAGTGTATTAATTAAATGGTTGAAAACGGAAGGATATGGCGTCACACACATAGATGCCCAGGGCGCTCTCGGACCAGTAAAAGTTATTTTTACTATCGTAAAACGAAAAGATATTCAACACGTCCTCGAGACGATTCGCACATGCAATCCTTTGGCATTTTATACCATTGAAGACATTCGTTCCTCAGGCAAGGGAGTATTTCCGATTGTTAAATCCAGCAAGAACAGATACAAAGAGCCATAGTAAGCTCGCTGCGCATAAAAGTGCTTAATCTAAAAATACCCTCCGGGAAAAGTAGTCGTGACGGATATAAGAGATGGAATGCAAAAAAGAAAAAAATCTGGATCAATGCAACTGTACTTATGAGCCGTGCAGCCGAAAGGGCGTTTGCTGTGATTGTTTAACCTATCATTTGAAAAAAAGACAGCTTCCCGCCTGCTGCTTCCCGAAGGAAGCGGAAAGGACATACGATAGATCATTTGAACATTTCGCCGAATTGATTTCCAGACATCAAATATAGAAAAATTAAATGATGAATAGTGAATAAAAAAAGACGAACAGTCGTGACACGAGAATCAATGTTATTTTAATGGGCTTGTTGTATCTTGTCGATAAAGATTTTATTTTCTCTATTTCTACTTTCAAAAACCAGGGAACTATTTTAGATAAATTATTTTTTGCGCGGATGATGTTTTTCTAATTGGAAAGCTGTGTCATAGAGAAGATTGCGAATGCTTTCCCGGTGTTCCGCTGCCGTGTCGCAAGCCATTTGATCGTTTGCCGTCACGACTTCCGAGAGAGCGACACCAACCTCAGCTTCGCCCGCGGCAACCACCGTCGCTCCCGCCCTGCGCAGAACAGCGGCATCACGAAGATGCGCGCAGCGAACCATGATCTGCAAATCAGGATTAAGCAGTCGAGCCTGCTTAATGATTTCAGGTGCGTCTTCTATATCCGTGCTGATAATAAGGCTGCCCGCGGTGGCAATGCCGGCATCCGTAA
Source organism: uncultured Smithella sp. (assembly GCA_964539765.1). Taxonomy (GTDB): domain Bacteria; phylum Desulfobacterota; class Syntrophia; order Syntrophales; family Smithellaceae; genus Smithella. The sequence goes on along the minus strand of CAZIJZ010000007.1, from coordinate 42,099 downwards.
GTGTTCCGGGACGCAAGACATCTGCGTAGAGCGCGGTGTGTCCCTCTGCACGCAATTGGCGGATTGTTTTAAGGTTGAGATCGATGACCGTTATTTCAACACCACGGTCCATGAGCAGTTTGTGTACGATTTGTCCAACGGGTCCGTACCCGATCAGGATGCAGTGGTTGGGATTAATGACTTGCTGGGGGACGGGTGAAATCTTAACCGTTTTGTTGGTGTTTCTGGTCGGCAGGAGTCGCCGTGCCCAACGATATATGTAAGGGTTCAAAGAGATTGAAATAATGGAAGCGGCCACGAGCGCATTCCATCCGGCGTCATTAATCAATCCGAGACTCAGCGCCACCGAGCCCAGAATGAAGCTGAATTCACCCACTTGAGAAAATGCTGCTCCGATGGGTATGGCTGTCGCCAGAGGTTGGCCGAGGGCACGGACTGTCAGCATGGCAGCCACTGGTTTTATGACGATGACCACAAAAAGCACCGTAGCGATGACCAGGGGGATTTGAATAATGCTACGCGGATCGAATAGCATGCCTACCGAAACGAAAAACAGCACGGCGAATGCATCACGCATCGGCAGAGCATCGTTGGCGGCCCTGGCGGCAAATTCAGACCGACCAACGGCGAGGCCGGCCAGGAAAGCGCCCAGTGCCATCGAAACGCCGAATAGTTTGGCGGCGCCGACGGCAATGCCGACGGCAAGAACCAGGATTGCAAGTGTGAAAAGTTCCCGGGAACGTGTTTTGGCGATGCGTTCCAGCGCCCACGGTATGATCCATTTGCCCAATATCACGACGAGGAGAACCAGCCCCGCGATTTTTAATCCGGCAATTCCGAGGACAGGTCCGATGCTTGATTCGATATTTCCGTTCTGTACGAAGATGATGGGTAAAAGAAGTAAAAGAGCGACGGTAAGAATATCTTCAACGACGGTCCAGCCAATGGCGATATGACCGATCTTGGCGTGCAGATCATGCCATTCGGCCAGCACAAGGGCCATGACGACTGTACTGGCCACCGAAATAGCCATTCCCAGAATTAATCCCGATGTCCAGGTCCAGCCCATCAGGTGTAGAAGAAACATGAGCACGACAGTGGACAATGTGCTCTGAATTAGAGCGCCCGGTATGGCTATACGCCAAACGGCGATCAATTCCCGTAAGTGAAAACGCAAGCCTATTCCGAACAGGAGCAGGATAACGCCGATTTCCGCAAATTGCTCCGCGATAGCCCGATTGACAAAGATGCCGGGCGTAAAAGGACCAACAACAACACCTGCCAGCAGGTAGCCAATGATGGGAGATAACTTCAGACGGAGGGCTATATATCCGAAAACCAGAGCTCCGGCCAGGCCAACGGTGAACGTGATCAGAACGCTCAGTTCGTCCATCGATTTCTCCTCAAATTAAGAACGTCATCGTGAAATATGACGGTGTTATTTCCCGGATTAAAAGGGCAACGTTTGAAATGCTAATAAGTATATCCATGCAACTACGTATATTTATAATAATATACCAGATAAATCAAAGTATTTTGCACCTGAACGGCAATTGATGTGAGTTGATGCGTATACGAATTCTTCATGACGGCAAATCGTTCATTGACAGGCGTGAAAGCGTTTAATATACTGAAATAGAAAAATGTTATATGTTCAATTGCTGCAACGCTTTAATAAACTGAGTATTGAACGTGACTCGATAACAAATACAAATTGTTTCTTCATTACAATAAACTAACTCATTAGAATGAATTAAAAACTGAACGGCGTTCAGTCCGGTATGTATGCTCATCGGTTTCATAGAAACAAAGAGAGTCCGATATGAATAGAGAGGTGATATCATGAAAAGATTTAAAAGCATTCTTTATGTGGCAGAGTCGGACAACCATCAGGAATCTGCTTTGGCGCGTGCAGTGTCGCTGGCGGAAAACAATCAGGCTGCCTTGACGGTGATTGATATCATTCCCACGGTGATGAATGAGTACCCGGAAGATATCATGAGCCATCGGATGCAGTTTCTGGAGTCTATGATCGAACCATATACCAGACGTCTGGAGATTAAAGTCAAACTGGAAACGGGAACGGTTTTTCTTGAAGTGATTCGTGAAGTGCTTCGTAACGGTCACGATCTGGTGATCAAACCCGCTGAGAATCCGGATTTCCTGAAAAGACTTTTCGGCAGCACCGATATTCATTTGCTGCGCAAATGTCCCTGTCCCGTCTGGATTATGAAGTTGCCGGAAAAATCCAATTATAATTGCATTGTGGCCGCTATAGGTTTCAAACCCTTGGAAGTTTCGGAAGTGGAAGAATCTCTTAATCGCGAAATTCTCGATCTGGCCGCTTCACTGGCGCTGGCGGATTGCGCTTCTCTGCATCTGGTTCACGCCTGGGAAACATTCGCGGGAAAATACATCAGAAGTCGCAGCGACAAGCCTCAAGAGGATATTGCTGTTTACGTCGAGCAGGAACGATCTCTTCATCAAAGAGGACTCGACATGTTTACAGAAAAACTGAGTGATCGTATTGGCAAGGATGTTTATCAGGAACTTTCTCCAGGCCTTCATCTGCCGCAGGGGGATGCGCAGAAAATGATAGCTGCGCTGGCGTTTAATTTGCAGGCTGATCTCGTGGTCATGGGTACCATCGCGCGAACCGGTGTTTCGGGACTGATCATCGGCAATACCGCGGAAGCTGTTCTTGATCAGTTGGACTGTTCAGTGCTTGCCGTCAAACCTCCGGGATTTATTACGCCGGTTAAGCTTGACGAGTGACAGCAGAAAATGGTCAGATTACTGAAATTGGAATCATTCATTTTCGTGCAGAAAAGAAGTGATCAAGGCGGGCAATTGATGATTGTACTGTTTACCTGCCGGGAAGAAACATTTTTGACATGAAAATTCTTCGTTACATCTGGGCGTTACCCAATACTTTACTGGGGATTCTTTTTATCCCTTTTGTTTTCTTTGCCAGCGGCGGGATAAAAATTGTCGACGGCGTTCTTGAAATTCACGGAAGATTAATTTCTTTTATTCTCAAACATTGCTTGCCGATTCGAGGTGGTGTCAGCGCTTTGACGCTGGGACACGTTATCTTGGGTCGCGACCATGATTCCCTTTCCATCAATCGCTGTCACGAACACGCGCATGTAAAACAATATGAAATGCTCGGACCGGTATTCTTGCCGGTTTACCTGGCGGCGTCACTCTGGGCTTGGATCAAAGGCAGGGGGGCGTATAAGGGAAATTATCTGGAAAGAAAAGCGAGAGAACACAGCCATGAAATCTAAAAAACTCTTTTAAGATTATGCCGGCAAGTATATTTCTTTTCAATGGTATCTGTGCGGAGAAAATAATTAAACCATGAAAAAAACGGTTAACAAGCAAAATCTTAAAAAGGAATTTTATACGGCAGAGCAATGCTTTATTGCCGAATTATCCAACACGCCGGATGATCCCGATGTATCCATCGCCCAGGCAAGAGTGGAACCGGGCGTAACAACACGCTGGCATCGTTTGAAAGGCATAACCGAACGGTATTATATTGTCAGCGGCAAGGGACTTGCCGAAATTGGTGATCTTCCGCCGCAGGAAGTGGGCGCCGGAGATATTGTGTTTATCCCGCCGATGTGCCGCCAGCGAATTGCCAATACAGGTTCCGAAGATTTAATCTTTCTCGCCATCTGCACGCCTCGTTTTGTTCAGGATGCTTATGAAGATATTATTTAGTCCTTCCGTCATTTGTATTCCACGATTTTCAAAAGATGTTTGCAAACTAATCGAGAACATTACTCCGGTACTAAATCAAAGATGATATCGAGGAGAAAAAATATGACTGTTCAAAAATGTTCAGATGCGAGGCGCGCAAGAACAGAACCGCGAGGCGTATATGAATGACAATACGTTGAGCGGTGATGTTTGCAGCGCAACGAAGCAAATGGACGTTTTTCAACAGTTAGGCTACATGAAGTTTTCCGGATCCACGTCAGCAGTTATCTTTATCTGACTGTTCGTATTCTTATTGATGAGTTCCCGGGCGATTTGATGAAGGGCATTGATGTCTTTTCCTTTAATCAGCATCTGCCAGCGAAAGCGTCCTCTTATTTTGGAAAGCGGCGATTCCGCGGGGCCGATAATTTCCGCAATGTTGTTGTGACGCGCGCATAGTCTCTTCGCCAGTTTCGCAAGGTTTTTGGCTTCTTCAATAAGCATCTCTTTTTTTATCGAAGACAGACGCAGATTGATTATGCGGCTGAATGGCGGGTATTGCAGCGCCTTGCGAAAACCGATTTCCTCTTCGTAAAAGGCCTTATAGTCGTGGTTTTGAGCATGCTGCAAAGCATAATGCAGGGGATTGAACGTCTGGATGATGACTTTGCCCGGAGTTTTTCCGCGTCCGCCTCGTCCCGCGACCTGGGTAATCAATTGAAAGGTTTTTTCCGCGGCACGAAAGTCGGGCATGTTCAGGGATGTGTCGGCGGCAATAACGCCTACCAGGGTAATGAACGGGAAGTCGTGCCCCTTGGTAATCATTTGGGTGCCGATCAAAATGTCTATTTTTCTATCTTCCAGCGACTGAAGAATTATTTCCTGAGTTCCCCGGCGCGCCGTCGTGTCGGAATCCATTCTTTGAATTCCGGCTTGAGGAAAAAGTTTTTCGATTTCTTTTTCCAGTTTTTGCGTGCCGGTGCCGTAACTTAAAATTCGGGTGCTTTTACAGGATGGACAAAGCGGCAGAGACTTGATCGTGTAGTCGCAGTAATGACATTTGACGAGGTTTTCCGCGATGTGATTTTTCAGGGATACGGCGCAGTTGGGACAGCGGAAATTATAACCGCAGTCCGCGCAGACCAAAAAGGTGTCGAATCCCCGTTTGTTGAGGAAAAGCAAAACCTGTTCCCTGTTTTTGAGGGTTTCATCGATGCGCTGAATAAGGTTGTCGGAAAGGATGGGAACCTTTCCCGCTCTTTCCTGCTGCGCTTTCATATCGACGATTTCAACCGCAGGCATCGGCTTATCATCAATGCGTTCAGGCAATTCCAGATAATGGTATTTCTTGGACTGCACATTGAAATACGTGTGAACGCTCGGCGTAGCGGAACCGGTGATTACAACGGCGGAAGACATCTTTGCCTTGAGAATCGCCATATCGCGCGCATTGTAACATAACCTTTCGTCCTGCTTGTAGGAAGCATCATGTTCCTCATCGACAACGATTAATCTTAAATTTGGTAACGGCGCAAAGAGAGCGGAGCGGGTACCGACGACCAGATTGATTCGACCGCGTCTGATCTGTCGCCATTGGTCGTAACGAATGGATTCGGCGATGCCGCTGTGCAGAACGGCGATTTGGCTTTTGTCAAATCGGTCGGCAACGCGCGATATGAGCTGCGGCGTAAGCGCTATTTCCGGAACAAGATACATCGCGGAATATCCATCATGTAAAACTTTTTCGATGGCTTTTAAATAGATTTCCGTTTTGCCACTGCCGGTAACGCCGTGAAGCAGTATCGGTGTAAAAATGTTATTTTCCAAATGGCGTGAAATATCCTCCATTGCGGAATTCTGTCGGTCATTGAGGATGATCATGTTATAGTTGCGATTGATTGTTGAGTTCAGTGACGCGGTGCGGATTTTTTCACTGGCTGAAAATTTAATCAGTCCTTTTTCAGCCAGCCTTTTGACGACGGCGCCGGAAACGCCGGTTTCTGCTATTAAATCATTTACGGATAAGGAGCCTTTGGCCTGAATAAAGTCGACAAGTTTCTTTTGTTTGTCAGTTAATTTAATTTCAGACAGCTTACCGGGTTCCAGGGAAACCATTTTTTCGTTTTGCGGGGATAGTTGCCGGTTTTGTTTTCTTTCCATTTTGAGTAATCCCGCAGACTGAAGTTTACGTGCCGCTGACGAAACATTTTTCATGCCGCTGATTCTAGATATGCTGCTTAAGGCGATGCCGTGAGGATATTGCTGCAGGAATTCAAGCAGTTTGATCTGTGCGGGCGTAAGGTGCGTCTCTGTTTCCGATGCGAGCGCCGTGATCCAGAAAAAATCTTTTTTCTCCGAACCGGAAGGAACAATCTCGGCCAGTGTCTTGCCCAATGGATAAATAAAATAATTGGCAATCCACCGGTAAAAATCAAGGTCGTTTAGGCCGAACAAAGGTTCTTCGTCCAACACCTCCGTAATGGGTTTAATATTTTTCAGATTGCAGGAAGAAGCGATTCCCACAACAAAGCCGGTGCGTTTTTTTTTGCCGACGGGAACGAAAACACGTTTACCGATTTCAATGCTCTGTTCAAGACCGGCGGGAACGTCATAAGTGAAAAGCTTATCCGAAGGAATGTTTAAGGCTATTTCTGAAAACATAAAAATTCCATGGTAGATTAAATATCTTTCCGGCTGATTGGATGCGGAGAAGTTATCTTTCTGATACCACCTTTAACCTGAAAATGGAATTATTTATCGGAGGTTATTTCGTGAAAATAAAAAACGCTCCCATGAAGGAGCGTTTTTGAAGAAGTTATATGAAAGAGGTTATTCGCCTTTCAGTTTTTCCATTTTTTCCTGTTTTGTTTTGCAGTCGATGCAGAGGGTTGTCACCGGCCTGGCTATTAATCTTTTTTCTGATATGGGGCCGCCGCAAACTTCGCAGATACCGAAAGTGCCGTCGTCAATTCTTTTAATGGCTTCCTGCATCTTCATGATCAGCTTGCGTTCTCTGTCCCGAATGCGCAATTCAAAATTTCTATCGGATTCCAAAGAAGCCCTGTCGGTGGGATCGGGATAGTTTTCTTTGCCGTTGGTCATTTCGGTAACAGTTTTACCGGCTTCGCTCAACAACTCATTTATTTTTTGAGTGAGCATAGCCTTATAAGCCTTCATTTTTTCCTGTTTCTGTTTCAAAGTTGCCTGTTTTTCCAAAATAGTCACTCCTTACTTGAAAAACTTGGTCGTACTTTCTACATGATGAAAATTTATTTGTAAAGAGAAATCTTTGCCAATGATATTTATAAGCCGGATGGCCCTCGTTAGTAATAATATCAATAAAATCAAAAACTTTATTTTTCGCGGCCATAAATGTTTATGATTTTCTCCACAACGTTGGTTGTCGATTTACCCATAACTTCAGGAATTATCACCACCTTGCCACCCCATTGCTTTACTTCATCCCGACCGACAACCTTTTCTTCCGGCCAGTCTCCCCCCTTGATGAGCACATCCGGCTTCAGGCATTTTATCAGCTCCAGAGGGGTCAATTCATCAAATATGGTTATAAAATCAATAAACTCCAGCGCGGCCAGCACTTCCGCTCTTTCCGTTTCCGGCACAAGCGGTCTTTTTTCTCCCTTGATTGAACGGACAGAGGAATCACTGTTCAAAGCCAGAACAAGCACATCGCCGGTTTTTTTTGCTTCGCGCAGGTAACGGACATGGCCGACATGCAGAATATCAAAACATCCGTTGGTAAAAGCGATTTTCTTTCCTGTTTTCCGCAGATCTTCCATTTTTTCCCGAAGACTTTCTCTGTCTAAAATTTTGTTCATTACAAATCCTTTCTTTGTATTATTGGCATCCGTGATGCAAAACTCTGGCCAGTGTTAATACGGAAACTTTCTGTGCCCCGGCTTTGATTAACGTTTTAGAACATTCGTTCACGGTTGCCCCGGTGGTATAGACGTCGTCAACCAGTAAAATATTTTTACTGGCAATTATTTTACTGTCACTGACTTCAAAAGCTCCTTTGATGTTCTGCTTTCTTTCTGTTTTATTCGAACCGGCTTGGGTAGCGGTAAATCTGTGCCGCCTGAGCAGGGAAAAATTCACCGGAATATCTTTTTTTTCTCCCAAATAACGCGCCAGAATAAGGGATTGATTAAATCCTCTTTCGCGAAGTCTTTTAATGTGCAGGGGAACGGGGACAATCAGCGAATATTCGCTGAAGTCGATGTCTGGAAAATAAAAATCGCCCATACAACAGGCCATCATTTCGCCTGTGGCAATATCGCGTTTGTACTTAAATTGATGAATGGCGTTCAGAATAACGTCTTCGTAACTGAATACGGCCCGGGCTTGCGAAAACCAGGGCCTTTTCTCCAGGCAATCTCCGCACAAGTGGTTTCCCGCCGGACTGTCGGGAAAGGTTATGCCGCATACGGAACAGATGCTGCCGCTGATGTGATGAACGTTTTCCGCGCAGGCGGGACAAAATATCCGGTTTTTGACCGATTCAATAATCGTAGAGCAACCCAGGCACTGAGGCGGAAAAATAACGTCACTGACATTGCGGAGAACTTCGGCCAGACTCATGCCATTTCCTTATTTAATCTTTTTATTTCCTTTTTGTTTTCATCAACCTTCATCCGGGGAGCATCCCAAAGGTTTTCCAGATCGTAGAAAGCTCTGACCGGTTCGTAAAAAACGGAAATCACAACGTCGTCATAATCCAACAGAATCCACTGGCCGTTGGCTTCACCCTCTACGCCCATGGGCCTGATTTCGGCTTTCTTTAAAAATAACTGGATAGCCTGGGCGATTGCCTGTACCTCTCTTTCCGATGATCCGCTGCAGACAATCATGTAGTCGGTAAAAGCGGAAATATCCTTTAAATTCAAGACAACGATTTCACTGGCTTTTTTTTGTAAGACGGCATTGATGCACAAAATAAGACGTTCTCTGGTGACATTTTTTTTGGTTGGCAAATGGACCTCCTGTTTCAAACTGGATTTGTGAAATATATGCCACAAATGGTAAAAATTAACAATGTTGCAATTGATCCCGTATCGTGGTTTCCTGCTGAAAATAAAGCAATACAAAAATGTTTGCATGTAAGAAAATATTGTGTAAATATATAAAAAATTGATGAGATTTCCTATCCTTATCCGTTTGTTCTTTGAGTTCACTGGTAATGATTTCTTTTGGGAGGCTGAAAATGGCTGATGTAAAACAAGTCAAAGGGACAATGTTGATCGATCAGGTGCGTATGATCAGGGGAAATAAAGATAAGGACTGGAGCAAATATCTGACCCCTGAAGATTTGACGATAGTTAAGGGAATGGTTATGCCCGCTGCGTGGTATCCCATTGAAACATACAAAAGATGCGGACGGGCTGTTTTTCAGGTGCTTGCGGGAGGCAATACGGATATTGTGCGCTTGAGGGGAAGAATCCGGGGTAAAGAATTATTTGAAACAACATACAAACACATCCTGGTGGACAGCAATCCGATGAACGCCGTCAGTTCTTTTGTCAACATCTACGGGCAGCTTTTTATGCCGAATCCTCTGGAATTCAAAAAAGTGAATGATAAGCATGCATGCGTATCATACGAGTACCGGGAAAAAAATAATCCGGGAAATTTACCGTTTTGTTATCAACTGATGGGGCATTTTGATTCACTGATTGAAATGACCGGAGGAAAAAACGTCAAAATAGAGTTTACGAAAAAACTATGGGAAGGCGCGGGCGAGACTGTTTTCGATATTCAGTGGCAGTAACCTTTTTTAGCTGAAATTAAATTAAACAACTTATATTCGGGAGGTCTAACATGAATGTAAAAGGCATCATCTTTAATACAGGGAAATCGACCATCATCAAAGTATTCGGGCAGGCGCCTTGGGATGCGTTTATGACCAAACTCGTAGCCAAGGATAAATTTTTCAGCAACATAATCATGTCCATTACGCCCATCCCGTTGGATAAATTCATTTTTTTTCTGGACGAACTGGTCAAGGAATTTTTCAATAACGATATGATGCAGTATGTAACGTTCGGGAAAGTGGCCGCTCAGTTTGCTCTGTCGCCTGACGGTATTTATAAATCATATCTTTTGACGAAAGATACCAAGCTGTTCGTTGAGACGGTCATGCCCAAGTTCTGGTCGACCTATTTCGACGAAGGCATGGTGACCACACGCTTTGAGAACAACATTGCACACCTGAAAATCACCGGTCTCACCTTCAAACATAATTATTTCGAATATCTGATCATGGGATTTTTCCAGAAATCGCTCAAAATATTCGGAAAGAAAAATGTTCCCAAACGAATCAGAAGCCGTGCATCGGGTGATGAGGATATTTACTTCCAGTTTGAATTAAAAGATTGATGAAGAGCTGTCGCATTTAAATTCTGTAAGGAAGGCGTTGTGGATTCATGCGCGCTATTTTTAAAGATGACTTTCGCTCGAATTCCATCCCGGACCTATGACTTTTATTTTCATGCCTTTTTATTTGTAAAAAAGCCCGATGGAAAAATTCCATCGGGCTTTTCAGTCTAACGCAATAATGATCTTCTAGGGTTCAATCGGGGCGCTAGCATCTTTCATCCAGTCTTCTGTCGAACCATCGTAAATCTTGACATTTTTATAGCCCAGAACGTCGCTCAGGATAAACCACCAGGCACTGGCAACCTTGCCTGTATCACAGTAAACAATAATTTCCTTGTCGAGATCACTGCCGACAACACCGGAAGCCATGTTCTTCAAAGTAGCTGTGTCTTTGTATGTCCAGCAGCAGGGTTCCATATGTTCACCGGGAGGATACTTATCGAAAACCTGAATCGTCGGCAGATTAACTGCTCCCTTGATTCTTCCATTTTTAGCTACAAAAGGCATTTTTTGTTCGCCCTTGAAAAATGCCGGTTCACGGACGTCCACGATCATTGCCTTCCCGATCTGGTTTTTTACGTAATCCTTATTAACCAGAACAGCTTTGTTGATTTTGCCTTTAAAATCTTTCGCCTTGGGTTTAACTGCCTCTGCAGATACTTCTCTTTTTTCACGAACAGCCCATTTTTCAAAGCCGCCGCTCAACACCGATACTTTCTGAACCCCTGCGTATTTCATAGCCCAAGCCACGCGGGTAGCGTCTATACGTTCGGTCGCCGTATCAGTTTTGCCGTAAATAACGACATTTGAATCCGGAGTAATACCGTTTGCGGAAAGCAAATCTATTAAGTCATCATCCATCGGCATTTCATTTTTCAGTCCGCCGGCGCCGGGCGCCCAGTTATTGTAAAATACCCCAATGGCGCCGGGAATATGTCCGGCTTTATAATCTTCCACCTTGCGGATATCCACAATAATCACATTCGGATCTTTCAGACTTTTAGCAAGATCATCGGTTGAAATAATCGGACTGAGTCCCTGGGCCAAAACCGCTGCCGGTAAAAAAATCAACAGGAACACCATAAACGCTTTCAATGAATTAATTTTCCTCATAAATCTCCTCCTTCATTTTACTTGCTAATTGGTTTAATATTGTAGATTAATCCTTCGTTTGCTTTTGATCCTTCTTTAATCAGTCCTTCCTGTTGTAAAAAACCTTCTTTATTGACATGGCAGGAATCGCAGGAGCGTGTTCTGTTTGTTCTCTTTTTAATATTGTGCACAGCTGAATTCCAGTAATTGGGCAATGCGTCAAAATTTTCCATTTTGATTCCTTCAGGTTCGAAGGTATTTCTTATAGTAGGTATGACACGGAGGGTTGTCAATGTTTTGCGGTCACGCGGATTTAGACCCAGAATAAAGCCGGGCTCAGCCTTCGAACCGGTGGCGACATGGCAGCTGTAGCACTGACGATACTGACCGGAAGAATGACAGCCCTGACAACTGACTTTGTCCTTGTGGATGGTATGGGCAACCTGATTGCCTTTATCCTGATGGCAGGACTGACATTTTGGACGGTCTTTGACAGCATTTTTTGATTTATAAATCTTGCCGTCGCCGTGCATTTCCTGTTTATTATGACAATCATTACACATCATGCCCTTCTGGTAATGGACATCCGGCGTGCCGCCGTATTCACCGGTGAATTCCGGATAAACGCGGCCGCCATGACAGGAAGCGCAGGTTTTCCCTTCATTTTTCTTTACAAATTTATGTCCCTGGAGAAGGCCGGTGGTAATACCGCCGACCGGCGGGGATTTGACGTGACAACTGCCGCAGGACGCGTGGCATGAACGACAGGACTTTTCGAAAACCTTTTTATCGAACGTTTTCAATTCTTCGGCGGAAAATCTGTGTTTGACGCCTTCACGCTGGCCCAGACTCGTGTAATGAAGCGACTTGCCGTAATTTTGTCCCGCTTTGATATGACATATTCCGCAGGTTTTAAGATCATCGGACGGTCTGGCTATACGACCTTTGTGAGCCGCTTCTTTTGTTTTCCCCTGTTTGTTGCCTTTATGGCAGGCAATGCATTCCATCGAAAGATGAAAATCTTTGCCGATGAAATCTTTATTGATCAGATAACCTTTGTAATATTCTTCCGCCCGGACCGGGGGAGGAGCGCCAGCTCACCCCTCGGCCTCGCCGCCGATCTCCGGCGGCTTGACCAGTGATTTCATTTCACTGTCGCTGGTGTGACACCGGACGCAACTTCCTCTGTCGGCTTTGGCTGTCAATAAAGCGTACTGCCTGATGTCTTTCCAATCCCGGTGGCATTTTGTGCAGTTATTCCAGGAAAATTCCTTCTTCCCGTTGTGGCAGTTGAAGCAATATTTTTGCGATTGATGCGTATCCAGATCAATCTTGCTTGAACCTTTCCTGATTTGAAAAAGCTTCGCATGACAATCCATGCAATTCAGCGAGGCGTGTTTTTCGTGCCGGAACGAAACCTGCTTTTGATCTTTTCCCAGAGCAACAATGGTGTTGTAGGCTGGCGCTTTGTAAGGTTTTGGTTTCCCTTTGACGTGACCGACATTTTTTTCACTGATGCGCACATGACATCTTGCGCATTGTTTATCGGAAGCGAAAGCATCCTTGCCGTTGTGACATGCCCCGCAATACCGGCCCCGGTAAAGGGAGTCCATGATAAAATCTTTTTTTTCCTGGGCAAGCAGGGCCTGCATTTCAAACAGGCCGCTGTGGCATTTCTCACAACTTATTTTTTTCACGTCCACGTGATGCTGATGCCGGAAGATGACGGACTTTACCGGCTGCGTATAAAGGATTCCTCCTCCATCAGAAAAATTGCCTTTACCCGACGCACCGACATTGGCAATGCAAAACATAGCGAGCAGTATGATCAGTAAAAGATTCTTTTTCATACCGTAAAAATTAACCCTTCATGTAAAAAATGTTCGGCTTCGCTCCCACTTGTTCCCGCAAAACCCAGACAGGTTTCTGCAACTGATGAACCAGTTGAAACACTCTACTTGCCGGATCGGACAAATCGCCGAAAACGCGGACATCAGAAGGACAGGCCTCAACGCAAGCCGGTGTATTGATACCTTTGGAAAGCCTCGATTCAAAGCAAAAATCACATTTATCAATCGCTTTTTTCTCTTCATTATAATAACGCGCGTCATACGGACAAGCCATGACGCATGATTTGCACCCGATACATTTTTTGTTATTCATCTGCACGATACCGTTTGTTTTATCCTTGTACGTTGCCGTTGTCGGGCAGGTTCTGACGCATGGCGGATTATTGCATTGATTGCAGAGGATGGGAATGAACTCCCACTTCTGATCAAGGGCTGACGGTAGTTCCCGTTTTAGAATTTTTGTGCGCCAGCCGTAATCGGGCACCGTGTTGGTGGTCACACAGGCTACCATGCACTTCTTGCAGTCAATACAGCGATCCTGTCGTAAAACCATGGCATAATGAGGCTTGTACGGATATTTGTCCCGGAAGATATCAAGAGAATAGGCCTTATTGATGTTGGAAACCAAAGACAATATCGAACCGCCGGCCAGCACGCCGGTAATTTTAAGGCCGATTTTAAGAAATTCCCGGCGCTCCTGATCGAGAGGATATTGTGGAAAATCTTTTTGGCTGAGGTTGTTCGTCATACGGTTTCTTCAGCTCCAACGACTTCCAGTTCTTTTTCTTTGATTTGTTCAGTATGCTGATTGTCGGCAAACCCGGCAAAAACTTTTTCTCCCAGTAAAAATGCCAGAATACAAAAGCTTATTCCCCCCAGCACCACCAGGATTTCATGAACGCTGGGGGAGTAGGTGTGCAGTTTCGAATATTCAACAACACCGAGTTCAAAATATTGCGGGACAATCTGTCCGACGACCACCATATCCATGCGGGTAACAAACAGACTGAAAATCATCAAGGCGGACGCGATAAACATGACGGTCAGATTTTTTCCTTTTGATGCCAGAATCAAAACAAAAGGAACAACCAAGCCGCCCAGCACTTCAATGGTCCAGAAGTTGAATGAATAAGGCCCGTCGGTTAAGATGTTTAACGCCGTTATTGCACCTGGGCTGCCGACGGATGTTGTCAAAAACTTCCAGATGGTAAAAATAATCATGATGGCCAGCAAAAGAAGCGTCAGTTTGGAGACAGACTGCAGAGCTTTTGCTGTAAAATCATCAAAGCCCTTTTTGTTGACCGCCTTATGGGCCAGGAAAAAGAAAAAGATAATGAAAGCGCATCCCGTAATTAAAGCTGATAAAATAAAATAAACCGGAAAATAAGGACCGTACCAGAAGGGTCGCCCGTTCATCATGGCAAAAACGCCGCCCAGGTTGCTGTTGGCGGCAATTTCCGTAATTACGCCCAGGAAACCGGCGACCACGGCTTTATGGTGATTGGCTTCATTAAAAAGAAAAATGAATTCAATGGTGAGAAATACAACAGCGAATCCGTAAAGCGTGCCCATCCACCAGATATTGGAGGAAAAGTTGGGAGAAATAACATTATATAACGCCATGCGGAAAGGATTTTCAATTTCCAGACCGATCACCAGAAAGCCCGACAAGATCGTAACAATGGACAGATAAACACAGCGTTTGGCCAGCGGCATAAAATCCTTAACACCGAAGACGTGTCCCAGGGAAGAGACCAGACACAATCCGGTTGAGGCAACAACGAAAAAAATATAAGTGGAAATAAGAATGGCCACGGGGACTTCGCGGGACGTCGCGTAAGCGTGACGAGAGCCGGCAATAAATAAAGCATGAATGCCGCTGCCAATACCGATAAGCAGCAAGATACCGAAAGCGACGACAAAAAAAAGATAAAGCCAGCCTCCGGAAAATACACGTTGAAAGGCTGTTTTAATACTGGAGATGAAAAAATCTTTGCCGGATGTCGCCATGCAGTGTCCTCATTGTTGAAAACCGCAATTAACACAAAGATCAGATGATTAAAAAGTTAAAGCAAATCGGTCTTTTTGTCAAGACGTTTGTATCCGGTTGATCTTCAATGTAATCTTTGACAGAAAAAGAATTAGATGCTAAATTTCTGTAAAAATTTCCCTGTTTTAAAGGTAGCATCTTTTGAAGAAAACAAATTTGCTCTGGTCTTTTTTTTCTTCCATCAAGCTTACCCTCGTTCTCCTTCTTTTGATGGTTGTTCTCTTTATTGTTTCCACCCTGATTCCTCAGCAGAATGTCTCGCCTGAATTTGCGTGGCTGTCTGATCTTTATCATTCCAAAGTATTTTATGTGCTGATGGCTCTTTTCTCTGTTAATCTGACCATCTGTTCCCTGAATCGTTTGCCTCTTGCCGTCAGACAATACCGCGCTTCTCACTTCCCGCCGCCTTCCGGACTTTTTGAGAATCTTCCGCCGAACCGGACAATATTGGCGCAAAAAAAAATGGAAGACGTCGAACAAATAGTGGAAGCGTCATTATCATCGAAGATAAACAACGTAAAAAAAACAAATACCGAAAAGGGACGTCTTTTTTACCGGGGAAGGGGACGCTTTTCTCTGTTTGGCGTGTACATTGTTCATCTGGGTGTTCTGGTGATCATTGCGGGAGCCGTCATCGGTTCAATTTGGGGATTTCAGGCTGATATCAGTCTTTCTGAAGGGCAGGAATCCAGCGTGGTTCAACTGGCCAAAAGCGGGGCGGAGCATCAACTTGATTTCACCGTGCGCTGTGAAAAATTTGTTGTCGAGTTTTACGACACGGGAGCGCCGAAGACTTATCGCTCCGATCTCAGTTTCATCAAAGAGGGAAGGGTCGTGCATCAAGGTTCTGTTTTGGTCAATCATCCTTTATCCTTCAATGGACTTCGTTTTTATCAGGCCAATTACGGCTTGACGGAAGACAGCAAGGCACATCTCAGATATGAAAATACCGATAGAAAGAACCGGGAGATATCGGTTACCCGGGGTGAAATCTTCGATCTTCCCGATCAGAAAGCCAAAGCGACCGTCCTGCGTGTTGAAGAAGATATCATGCAGCTCGGTCCGGCTGTGAAACTGCGTATTGAAACTGACAAGGACAAGGTTGAGTTCTGGGTTTTTCAGCATATCAAAGAGATTGCGGAAGTGAATCCCGGTTTGTTTTCCGAAGTGCCTGTTTTTAATCCGGGACTTTTTCAGCCGTTGATTTTTTCTCTTGAGCGGGTGGAAAATCAATATTTCACCGGACTGCAGATTGTCCGGGATCCCGGAGTTCCTTTTGTTCTGACAGGCGGAATCATGCTTCTCGCCGGCATCATTGTCATATTTTTCATTTCGCATCAGCGCGTCTGGATTTGGGTTGAACAGGAGCGGGAAGGAGTCACCATCAAAGTAGCCGGGCGCGGCAATCGATACAATGAAACGTTGCAGCGGCAACTGGATGATTTGTGCATCAAAATTGAAAAGGGGATGACTGCATGAATCACACCCTCATTTTAAGTTATGTGACTTTCATCTATTTCGCCGCCTTTGTCTTATACCTTTTCAAACTCGTTCTTAAAAAGGAATTCTGGGGATATGCCGCTTCTTTCTCGGCATGGACCGGTATTCTGGGCCATACGTTTTCTCTGATGCTTCGATGGAAAGAATCCTACAATCTGGGCATCGGACATGCGCCTCTTGCCAATCTCTATGAATCTTTGATTTTCTTTGCCTGGTCGATTATGATTCTCTATCTGCTGATCGAACTGCGCATTAAAAACAGAATTCTGGGCACTTTTGTCGTGCCTGTTGCTTTTTTCATTATGGCCTATGCTTCCATCGCGCCCGGCATCCACAGCGGCATTGAACCTCTTATTCCCGCGTTGCAGAGCAACTGGCTGACAACGCATGTTCTGACCTGTTTTATGGGTTATGCCGCATTTACAATCGCGTTCGGTTGCGGATTGCTCTATTTTTGGAAAAGCATCAGAGATGAAAAATGGAGTAATGATTCCAAATTTAATGACCATCTCCCTTCTCTGGACATGCTGGATATCTTGATCTATCAGAGCGTCATGATCGGATTTGTTTTTCTGGCCATGGGGATCATAACCGGTTCGGTCTGGGCTCATTATGCATGGGGATCATACTGGAGCTGGGATCCCAAGGAAATCTGGTCATTGATTACCTGGCTGATTTACGCGATATTGCTTCATGCGAGGTATGTCCGCGGCTGGCGAGGCAAGCGAATGGCTATGCTGGCCATCATCGGTTTTGCCTCTGTTTTATTTACATATCTGGGCGTCAATATTCTTGTCAGTTTGCACAACTATATATGAACGTTTAATCAGTCCGCATCAATCAAATCGTTTGTTGCAAAAACAGGAATGTAATTAATAGCCCGGCTTTTGTGTGACGGGCTGGTTGTCATTGATGGTGACCGGCGCCTGCGGGTCCTGTGTCCATTCCTGCATGGCCCCGTCGTAAAGACGGACGTTTTTATAACCCAGTACTTCCACAAGAATGTAAGACCAGATCGGACAGCACTGTCCTATGTCGCAGTAGGTGATAATTTCCTTGTCTTTGTCCTTGCCGATGGCGGCTTCTGCAATGGCGGCCAGCTCTTCTTTTGTTTTAAAGGTCTTGTCTTTATTGAAAGCACAGGAGGTCGGCATGTTAAAGGCACCGGGAAGGTGTCCCAATTTGGGGATACAATCCATTTTTTTCTCACCGGTGAAGAATTCCCGTTCACGGACATCCAGCAAGATCGCTTTGCCAAAGCGTTCTTTGACATAATCTTTATCGGCGAATTTCGCACGGGAGTATTTACCTTTAAATGGTTTCGCGTTTGCTTTGACAATTTCCTGAGACAGGGATTTTTTTTCGGTAATCCATTTGTTCATTCCGCCATCGAGAATGGCGACGTTAGGAATCCCTGCGTACTGAATAGTACAGGCAACTCGTGCGCTCTGGTAGCTCAAACGCGGCGTGTCCATACAACCGGTAACGACGACCCAGGAATCAAAATTAATTCCCATGTAGCCAATTGTGTCATCTAAATCGTCCGTTTCAGGAATCTCCGTAAAAAGGCCGTCTTTCTGATAGGCCCAGGCTCTATAAAAAGCACTCATTGCTCCGGGAATGTGTCCTTCGCGATAATCTTCGACGCGGCGGACATCCAGAACAATCAACTTAGGGTTTTTCAGGTTGGCCATAAGCCAGTCGGTAGAAACGACAGGAGGAATATCGCGTGCCAGACCCGCTATCGGCATCAGCAGGATGAAAGCAACAAGGATAAGGAGTTTGGTTACAAAATGATTTTTCATATAACAACCTCCTTTAATTTTTTATGACCCGATCAAAAGATTTGAAAGTAATATAATACTACGTTATTTAAAGAACCATTTGAGCGCTTTCAGATAGATGTATTATACATCTGTTCACTTTATATTGCGATCTATTTCATCCAGCAGCGTTTCCGTTTGATCGGGAAGCAGCGCAAATCCCATGTCCCTTCTGTAAACAATATTCATTTTCTTATCGATAATAAGATAGATCCTTTTTGATAAGGGCAACAACCAATGGTCCGCATCGTAGGTCTTGGCAATTTTACCTTTTTCATCCACCAGAAGTGTAATATTGTTTAAACCATGTTTGCCGATAAATTTGCGATGTGACTCGGCCGAATCCCTGGACAGGCCGATAACTTTAATTTTACGCGACTCGTATTTTTTAATGTTTTGTTGAAACTCAACAAATTCTTTTGTTCAAAGTTTTGTGTCGTCTTTGGGATAAAAGGCCAGTACCACAGCGCGATAATCTTTGACGGCATCGCTGAGTTTCCATAATTTACCGTTCTGATCGGGCAGCGTGAAATCGATGGCTGCCTGACCGGACGTGGAAGGTGTTGTTTTGACATCCGTTCCAGCGCAGGCGGATATCATAAATATAAAAATTAAAATAAACAAAGAAGAAATGCGGCGCATAAGACCTCCTGAATAAAAAGGTTGCGGCGGGCAGTCTTGTCGGAAAAGCTGCCCGCCGTTGATTTTAGGAACGTTTAATCATCAAACTCCATTTTGGGTTGCCACACTTCCCAGACCTTGCCGACCAGATCCGGCCCTGGCTTGAGCGTCAACTTGCCGGGACGCCATCCCGAAGGAGTGGCTTCGGTGCCTTTGGATTTGCGGACATGCTGGAAGGCCTGAATCTGGCGGATACTTTCACTGACGTTTCTTCCAACCGGCGGGGTGAGAACTTCGAAGCCTTGGATGATTCCGTCGGGATCAATGATGAATCGGCCGCGGGCTTCCACACCGGCGTCTTCCAGATAAACGCCGAAGACACTGCCCACTTTACCGCCTCCATCGGAGAGCATGGGAAAGGGAACTCCACCCTTGACCATCTTGGAGAGTTCATGGTCATCCCACATCTTGTGGACAAAAACGCTGTCCACGCTCATGGAAAGAACTTCGACGCCCAGTTTCTTGAATTCGGGATATTTCTCGGCGACCGCCGAGACTTCGGTTGCTCAGACGAAAGTAAAGTCTCCAGGATAGAAACATAAAACGACCCATTTACCGAGATAATCAGACAGTTTAACGGAGACAAATTTGCCCTTGTGATACGCGGGTGCCGTGAAGTCAGGAGCTTTCTTTCCTACTGTGACCATGTTTTTAACCTCCTTGACAGGTGTGGGTTGCGATGTGTCTTTTTTCGCATCCGGTTTCTCACCGACCGGACCACCGGTGGGTCTGGCGCAACCGGCCTTGATTTCTTCAGCCATACTTTAACCCTCCTTTTATATATTTTTTAAAACGGTTCTTTTATGATCATGACATCTTCATCGATCATCCTGCTTTTGCGTTAAGGCGTTTCCATTCAAAAAGTTATGATTTCATACCCCTTCTCGCGGTACGCTGTCATGCTTGGATGGCCGGACATATCATCAAGCAGTGTCAGGCCCTGCTTTTTGCCAGCTTCAAGAGTTCCCAGTTTTCCTGAACACGCCTTGCATACGCCTTCAACAAGGTTTGCTTTGATCGTCTTTTCCCACAAGCCATGCAAAGGATTGCCGGCATTGACCAGGTCGGGAATCAGTTTCACTGAAGATCCTTCCAGAATGATTCTTGCGTCATGACCCTTGGCTTTCATATCCAGTGCGTTCAAAAGCACGTGAATAAAACACATCGGATCTCCGTTGAAGACAAACAGAGCAAATTTTTTCATGGTTTAAATCCTTTCCGCCGTACGTTTGGTAGTTGGTTTAGCGTTACTTTTCCCGCGGATACGGCCAGGCCATAATGCCGCCTTCCATGACCTTTACATTTTTCCAGCCGTTTCCTTCCAGCGCCAGCGCTGCTTCGTAACCGCGCAGAGAAATCTTGCAGTATAAGATGATTTCACGGTTTTTATCCTCCGGCAGTTCCTTGAGGCGTTTACGGATCGCACCGAGCGGAATCAGCGTCTCACCGATGCCCAGGCGCATTTCTTCGAATTCCTCCGGACCGCGTGTATCAATCAGGAATGGTTTCTCTCCGGCTCGTATTTTATCATAAACTTCCCTGCAACTGATACCTTTCATTCTGCCTTTCATTTTATTCTGCATAATATGCGCTGTGGCGATAAAATGGTCAATGGCCAAAGAGAAAGGCGGAGCATAGGGCAGATCGGCGTTAATCAAATCCTCCACGGTCATTTTCCCCTGGATGGCCATCGCCCACTGGGCGATTTGCTTGGCAACGTTTCCCGGTCCGATACATTGTGCGCCCAGCACGCGGCCGGTTTTTTGATCCGCCACCAGTTTGGTGACCAGAAGCTTGCCCTCCATGAATCCCGGTTTGTCGGGGCTGGCGTTAATGACCGTAATGATGTCGGAATACCCTAATCGTTTTGCCGCCGTTTCTGAAAGCCCCGTGGAACCGGCTCCGTAATCGAACACCTTACAGATACCGGTCTGAATTGTTCCCGGGAAGGTTACACAGTTTGTCGAGGCGGCGTTTTCACCGGCTACGCGTCCCTGGAGATTGGCCAAATCGCCATACGGCGCGTGGACTTTCTTGCCTGTAATACGATTGAGTGTTTCTACGCAGTCGCCTACAGCATAGATATCGGGGTCGGAGGTCTGCATGTATTCGTTGACTTCAACGCCGTCCAGGTCGCCGATTTTCAACCCGGCATCCTTGGCCAGTTTGACGTTGGGACGGACACCGATGGCTACAACAGCCAGTTCGCAGGGAAGCTCCGTGCCGTTTTGCAGTTTCACCGCCGTCAGTTTTCCATCTTCTCCTAAAAAGGCGGCAATGCCGTTTTCAGTGATGACGTTGGCGCCTTTGCTGCGGACGTGATTTTCCACCAGTTTGGCCAGTTCCAAATCCAGAAAGGTAAGCAATTGGGGCAGGAGTTCAATGACGGTGATTTCAATGCCCGCCAGTTGCAGGGCTTCACACGTTTCGATACCGATCAATCCGCCGCCGATGACGACAGCTTTCTTGATTTTTCCTTCATCACGAATGTTACGTAAAAAATCCGCGTCCTTCATGGATTGAAGCGTTGTAATGCCATCAAGATCCGCACCCGGCACCGGCGGCATGCGCGGAACCGCGCCGGTCGCGATAACAAGTTTATCATACGTTAAAGTGCCGGTTTCTCCTGAAACGGTATTTTTAAAAGACACCGAATGATTTTTCGTGTCGATGTTTGTTACCTCGGTATTGACGCGGGCGTCAATGTCCTTGGCGTTGAGATAAAACATCGGATTGCGCACGATCCCCGCGGGTGTGCAAAGAAGCGCATTGCGGTCGTTAAAAAAACCTCCAACATAATACGGGTAGCCGCAGGACGCCATGGAAAGGTCGGCTTCCTTCTGGATAATAATCACTTCCGCGTCGTTGTCGATGCGTCGGGCTTTTGCCGCTGCTTTAGGACCGGCGGCGGAACCGCCGATAACGATGATTTTTTTTCTCTTAGCCATAGTTTGCTCCTCCGATTTTTAAAAGTGACCTGAAAAGTAAAAAGTTCACTTATATGAATTCGTTTTTTTGGTTATAGATTAGCAACTATCGGCAGTGGTTGCATTGATTTAAATCAATGCGGATGAATTATTTAAGATTCCGTTCATTTTGCGCCGGCCGGCATCAGGCTTTCCGGAACCTGAACGGCAACCACTTCGCCCGTGGCGCAGACCTGGCCGTTGGCGATTAATCTGGATTCGATAATGACTTTACGACCTTTGATTAATTTAACCTTCCCGCGGATTTCAAGTGGTCCGTTCAGCGGCGTAGGCAAAAGAAAATTTACATGAAGGGAGGCGGTCAGAAATCGAATGGGCGGAAGGGTGTCCATTTCGCGATTTTCCGCACGGTATTTGGCTGCCGCGGCCGTGCCGGTGGAGTGGCAATCAATCAGCGACGCGATGAGTCCCCCGTAAGCCATGCCGGGTATGGCCATGTAACGGGGCGCCGGTTGATGAATGCAGACGGATTCCTCTTCGTCCCAGTAGCTTTTGATCTGCAGGCCATACTCGTTGAGCCGCCCGCAGCCGTAACAGTGGCTTAAATCGTCCGGATAGTAATCCTGAAAAGCTTTTTTCTCCATAGAATCTCCTCGTATTGATCAAATCCTTTTACTCTTTCACATCATGATGCATCGATTTTTTTCTGTCATAGGCAATGCCTATTTTATCCAATAAAGGCTCCACGGGAGCGGTATGAGCGTCAATGCCGACAACGTCGTAAGGATCCCATCCTAAAAGAAGTCCCGCCAACTCCTGGTAAGTCAAAACCGGAATGAAGTATTTTTCTCCCGTCACCTCAAAGATTGCCCATTGTTCTTTGTCCATAAAAACCTGACACCCCGGGCAATTTGTCACAATAAGGTCTGGTTTGAAAGGCGCCATACTCTTTATTTTTTTGTAAACATTAGAAAGTGTACCTCCGCGATTGGGTGAAATCATACATTGGCGAAATCCCATGCCGCAACAATGACGACGCTCCGGGTAATCAATGTTTTCAGCGCCCCATGATCTCACCATTCCCGCCAGGACTTCACAATATTCCGAGCCGCCGTGAGCATGGCGTGCAGGAAACAATTTGCTGTAATGGCAGCCGATATGATCAACTACATTCAATGGACGACCTGTTTTCGCTTCAGTTAAATTGTATTTAAAATGTTTTTTGAGTTGTCCCCGATGTTTATAGTAGACATCGCTTACATGAACTATATGTTCCGGTATGTATAACTTTCTTCCACATGTTTGTTCTAGTAAGTGGTTGATTTTTTTTCGTAAATCATAATCATTTTCCAGAAGGTCCTTACATTCACAATGGACACCAAACGATGTAACGCAAGTCGGTGTAACCACATCTACAGATGCATTCTGGGCCAAAGACCACAATCTTGCCACCGTTAGAAGTGTTGCTTCAATGGGCATGATATCACCATGATAACCGATGCCGGAGCAACATGACCATCCGGAATTGGAATCGTTGGTTATTTTCCAGTTCACGCCCAGAAGATCATAAGCTTTGGTCACCATAACTTCAGAAGCAGGATAAAAACTGCTGAGGATACAGCTAAAAGAAAGAGAATAATTACTGCTTGGAATATCCTTTGAATATTTATGCCATAATTTCTGGCGGCCTTCCTTGCTGTAATTTTTCATCAATCACCTTTTTCACCATATTTTGTTTCGTTCTTAATACTTCATGAAAATGTTTCAAGCAAAGGTCAGTTTTGTTCCCGCCATATTCAAGATAAATTGCTGAGGCATTTTCTTTTCGATTTCCATGATGGCCTTGCGTCCTGTGCAATGCATTGGAATGATGTAAGTCGGATTGAGTCTTTGAAGCTCCTGTGTCGTGCGCTCGATAATCGGCTCAAACAACGGGCCCGAGAGATGAAAACCACCCATGACCGCGTGAATTTTGTCAGTGCCCGTAACTTTCATCGCATGATGGACCGTATTGATGATTCCGGAATGCGCACAACTGGAAAGGATAATCAACCCCTTGTCTTTCAAATTCATGACAACGGAGGTGTCGTCTTCGATGGCATCCCAGACTTCCTTTCCATTTTGCTGGCAGTGAGGCAGCGGCCAACCCTTTTCAAAATCCGTCGTACGCGGCACTTCGCCCAAAAAAAGAATCGTATCTCCCATTAAAAGATATGGTTTTTCTGTTTCGATCACAACCAATCCAGCCTTTTGAAACATTTCCCGCGTCAATTTCGGAAAGTTGATTTTTAATTCCTCTCCGAATTTGAGATAACGCGGTGACTTAAAGACCGATGGATGAACAACAAAAGGGATATCTTTTTTGCCGATCATGGCAACGAGTTTTTCCATGCCACCCGTGTGGTCGCTGTGTCCGTGGGAAAGAGCAGCAGCATCGACCTGAGTCATATCAGCGCCAAGAGTGGCCGCGTTTTGCGCCGCTCCGTTTTCAGAAAATCCAAAATCAAATAGCAGTGTATGCGTTTTGTTCCCGAGAGTCGGTCGGACAAGCGCGGAAAAACCGTGCTCGGCCAACACGGAAACCCGGATTTCTCCTTCTTTTAAAGGATTGGCGCGTGTGACAATGGCGTTACTGTCCATTGCGGTAATATCGATATAGTTGTCCTGTAATGTCAGGATTTCAACCTTGTCCACAGCATTTAATTTTATTGTCGCCATAATGCCAATACTCCTATGATTTAATGATCACAGAGATTTTCGCCTGCTTTCAGTGTTCCCGCGAAATAATCAGCAATCAGTTTTTCCGGTGTTTCAACCGGTGCGCCAACCACTACCTGAATGCCCTGTTGGGTAAAAAGCTGCTGGGCGCGTTGTCCCATTCCGCCGGCGATGATCATATTCGCGCCACGCTCGGCCAGCCAGGGCGGCAAAAGTCCCGGTTCATGTGGCGGAGCGGCAATGTCTTCACGTTTGATGATTTTTTTAGTTTGATCTTCGACTTCAATAATGGCAAAACTCGCGCAGTGACCGAAATGCGCAGTCAGTTTGCCTTCTGCTAATGGTATTGCAATTTTCATAGTATTTTTCTCCTTATGAATTAAGTTTTTTTGTTTTATCCAAGTCTGCGGTAATCTGAACGATAATGTCCCTCATGATTTGCCCCGACGGTGTTTTGGAAGAATGGTAAACAAATACTTTACCGGAATCACCTGATTGAGCAATCGCCGGGTCCATCGGAATTGCCCCTAGAAAAGGCACTTTCATGTCCGCGGCAATTAGTTTGCCGCCACCCGCGGGGAGAATCTGGGTGATTTCTCCACATTTCGGACAAACAAATCCGCTCATGTTTTCGACCACACCTAAGACAGGCACATCAAGCCTACGGCAGAAACTAATGGATTTGCGGACATCTATTGCCGCCACCTTTTGCGGTGTTGTTACAATCACCGCGCCATCGAGAGGCTGAATCAACTGACAGAGCGACAGAGGTTCGTCACCCGTGCCCGGAGGAGCGTCAACAATCAGATAGTCCAGATCTCCCCAGTTCACGTCGGTTAAGAACTGTTTAATGACGCCCATCTTCATTGGGCCACGCCAGATAACCGCATCATCATGATTTTGCAGCAAAAAGCCTATGGACATAACTTTCAGACCGCCAAATTCCACCGGCGAGAGCTCACCTTCGTTGCCCTTGAGGGTTTCATGTTCCAGTCCCAGCATAGTGGGAACGCTGGGACCGTGAATGTCAACATCCAATAATCCAACGCGCAAACCATTAAGTGCCAGTTCTGTTGCCAGATTAACAGAAACCGTGCTTTTGCCGACGCCGCCCTTGCCGGAAAGCACGACAATTTTATGATTGATACGGCAAAGCCTTGCCTGCAATCTGCGCCGGTCGGCATATTCTTCCTTGCTTTCGTCTTTTTTCTGTTTTTGAGCCGAGCAGCTGGAATCGCCGCACGAATCACATGTTTTCTTGTTTTCCACTTTTGTTATCCTCCTTATTCCTTTTCTTTTGATAGATAGTCTTCACAGGCAGCCTTCAAAGTATTTGTTGCCAGAAGCGCGCAGTGCTCGTGATCTTCGGGTAGACCATCAAGCGCCTTGAGCACATCCTGCTGGTTTATTAATTTGACTTCCTCAAGCGATTTTCCTTCGGCCAGGCGGGTTGTCATTGACCCGCTTGCAATGGATGGCCCACAACCGTCAGTAATAAACGATACTTTCTTAATTTTTTCATCCTGTACCTGCAGCCAGAATTCCATCGTGTCGCCGCAGGGACCCGTAATTTTGGCGTGCCCGTTGAAATCTTGAAGTCTGCCCATATTATAAGGGTCATTGGCATGTCTGTCTGCCGTGCGATGGAATACTTCCAAATTTACTAATTCACTCACTTTTGATCTTGTCCCTCCTTAAATATTTAAATTATGCCAAAGTTCTCGGATATCGTCGGCGCTGGGCGCGTCGATTTCCACGACGGCCTTTTGTTGAATCTGCGCGCGCGTTACGGCGCTGTCGTAACGAATCCTGCCGGCGATTGCTGCACCTGAATGCCTGGCTTTATCTTCAATTTGTTTTGTCATTTCCGGATTCAGATCCCATTTGTTGACGCAAATCGATGCGGGAATCTGAAAATGACGCGCCAGTGAAAGCACCCTTTCAAGATCATGTTCACCCGATACGGTGGGTTCTGTGACAATCAAAACTTGCGTCGCGCCGGTCATTGAAGCGATAACCGGACAACCAATTCCGGGAGGGCCATCTACAATAATAATTTTATAATCTTTTTGTTCGGCCAATTGCTGTGCCTCACGACGCACCGTCGAAACAAGCTTGCCGGAATTTTCGGCGGCGATGCCAAGGCGCGCGTGAACCATCGGGCCACAGCGTGTATCGGAAATAAACCACTGACCGCAATGGCGTTGCGGAAAATCAATCGCTTCCACCGGACAAAACCGCACGCAAACACCACATCCGTCACAAGCGACAGAGTCTATAAAATATTCCATCGTCCCATTATCGTTTTGTTTTGTTTTTACCGCACCAAAGCGGCACAGGTCGGCGCAAACACCGCATGCCGTGCAGTCCGCCGGTCTGATAATTGCCTCGTAACCGCTTTCAAAGTCGTGGCGCTCTCGGATACTCGGTTCCAAAACCAGATGTAAATCGGCGGCATCCACATCGCAGTCGCAGATCACGGAGCGATTCGCCAGCACGGCAAAAGACGCCGTCACACTCGTTTTTCCTGTTCCTCCCTTACCGCTGATGATCACAAGTTCTTTCATGACGAAACCCTTCTTATAAAAGAATTACTCTGCAATTTTCCTGGCTATCAGCACATCCTGGATTTGGTTACCGCATTCTTCCACATGCAATCCCAGTTCGATCAATATGTTTTTTGCATCGGTCATTGTACCCGAATTCACTTCGTGTTTTCGTCCGTCGAGAGCGTGAATTTTATCCACTATTGCCAGACCGTTAGCATTGAAATCACTCAATACGATTTTCCCCTTGCGGGATAATATTCTGACAAGTTCACTGCACGTTTTGTGGACGGAGGAAAGATGATGATTCATATTGACGGCAAAAATAACATCAAAGAAATTGTCGTCGCAGGGTATGCATTCAACATCGGCAATGCCGAAAGTAACTTGTTGCTGCAAGTTGTAATACATCAGATTGAGAAGAGCATATCTTTGTTCTTCAGGCGCAATGTCAAAGGAAAAAAAATGATAACCGGCACGCGCCAGAGCCAGCGTAAAATATCCCTTGCCCGTGCCCGCTTCCAGAATATTTCCGGCAATGGGTTGCGCTTTTTCAATAACGAAAGACCGTTCTTTTTCAATATCGTAGCCGAATTTTCCATAAAGCTCGACTCGATCTTCATAGCGCTGATGATTTTCAATGATTTCATTTTCCGTCATAGGAAATACCTTGTTTTGTATCAGTGCCTTTTGGTGTAATAATTTCTTTTTCTTGTAACGATACAATTGACTTTATCGGATTCAACCAACTTTTCCATTCTTTTAATCACTTCATTGACATGCATACCCAGACCACTGGCAATGTCCACGATTGTACAAGGCCTCCTGGACAATAAGGCGATAACAACATCATCAGTAACTGCGCGTATTTCTGAAACAGGTGTTTCAGGCTGTTTCAGGTTGCCGATAATATCCACATCGACAGGAAAAGTATTTTTCAGCGCAAGCAACTGCTCAACCGTCAGGGGAAAAGCGGTTTCTTCCGCCGGAGGGCGATAAACTGTATTCAGCTGAACTTTTGTCGGTTGAATTAATTTGACAAGGGAAGCAATTTTTTCAACTTCGGACTGAATGCCCGTAACGCCGCCGAGCAACAAAACTTCCAGCCATATTTGCCCCGTAAAATTCC
The DNA here is from genome assembly GCA_964539765.1 of uncultured Smithella sp. GTDB lineage: Bacteria > Desulfobacterota > Syntrophia > Syntrophales > Smithellaceae > Smithella. The sequence goes on along the minus strand of CAZIJZ010000007.1, from coordinate 13,679 downwards.
TGGAAAAATCGATCACGCCATTAACCGTTTGATCAAAAGAAAGAGATCCATGCGGTCGGTTGACATATTGAAAAAGCTGCTCATCACCGACATCAAGCGAAGGGAGTACCAGATCCGCGCTCATTAACGCTTCACGAACTTCCGGCAGATATAGCAATGAACCGTTGGTAATCACGGCGACGGGAATATTGGTTATAGTTTTGATTTGCCCAATCAAGTCACCGATGCCTGCATGCAGAGTCGGTTCTCCGGAACCGGCAAGACTGATATAATCGCATACCATTCCTGAATCCAATTTATCCTTGAGTTCTTTCATGACGTCATCTATCGGAACATAGTCGCGCCGTTCCGTTGTTTTGTTTGTCGTCTGTCCCAACTGACAGTAGATGCAATCGTAGGTACAGGTTTTAAAAGGAACAAGATCAACCCCCAGCGATCGTCCCAGCCGTCTTGAAGGCACCGGTCCGTAAATATATTTATATATTTCAATGCTCATTTTAATCTCCACAGGGGGATTGCCCGCATTTTCTGTCCGCCCCGCAACATGTCCTGCCGCTTTCTTCGAAGGAACAGCTTTTGGCAGAGTCGCGCATGCTTATGCCTGTGCCTGATGATTTCATGATAAAACCACTGCCGCCGCTAACCATTCTTTGCACATCACCACCGCACTCCGGACATTCCTTAACCGGAGCATCTATCATGCTTTGATGTCTCTCAAATTTCAGACCGCATTGGCTGCACTGGTATTCATATGTTGGCATTCCCTAAATCTCCTTTTTTGTTGTCATGTTCATTTTTTCAATAAGTCGGTTAAAAAGATTCCGGTATTCCGGTAAAGCATCCACCATCAGAATGCCTCTGGAGTAGGCTTCGGCAATTCGCCGGTCATCCGGTATATCTATCAAGATGGGAATGTTTTCTTTTTTGCAGAAATCATGGACCCGTCCATCGCCGCTGCCCATGCGATTGACGATCACTGCAAAAGGAATTTGCAATTCGCGAACCATATCTACAGCCAGCGACAAATCGTTCAGACCAAACGGCGTCGGTTCCGTCACCAGCAGGACGATATCGGTTTCGCGAATAGCGGCAATGACCGGGCAGGATGTTCCCGGCGGAGCGTCCAGAATGGCCGGCATATTATCCGACAGACGTTCTTTAACGGCCCTGATCAGTGGTGGCGCCATCGCCACACCCACATCCAAACGCCCGCCAATCAACGTAATATGCTCCGATTTTATGGTTTCAACCACACCGATTCGTCTGCCGATTTCCCGAATGGCTTTGGGGGGACAAACCATTGTGCATCCGCCGCAACCATGACACAGCTCGGGAAATATCAGTGGCGCCGTTCCGAAGGTAACAATCGCGTGGTATTTACAAAATTTTCCGCATTCACCACAGCCGTCACAAAGTGCTTCATCAACCTCAGGAATCGGAATCGTAACGATTTCTTCTTTGATTTTGTTTCCCTTGAGAAACAGATGTGCGTTCGGTTCTTCCACGTCGCAATCCAGAAGTTGCACGGGAACGCCAAGCGTTCGCGCCAGATTTACCGATACGGTGGTCTTGCCGGTTCCGCCTTTACCGGAAGCGATCGCTATTTTCATCGCGCACCTCCAGGAGTCACAGGAAAGACGGGTTTTTCAGCATGATTCTTGATCCACAAAAGCGGGAAAACGATATCGCTGGTACAGCAGGGAACCCACACTGCTAAAAATAGAAAAACGGCCACCAAAATGGTAGTAACAACATCAACGGATGTGCTCATGGCCATCATAATATGAAACAGTGAAGCCCATGTGCTCAAAAAGACGTGAGTCGCATGCGAAAATTTTGTCGTCGGATAAAAAAACCCTATGGCTATGCCGGCAAATGCCAGCGGATTCACCAGCCACCATTTTTCGATAAAGCCCAGATGAACGCCGCGATGGGGCATATTGAGCAGCCATTCACCGGCAAAAGGAATCAGCGAGTCACTGAGTGTTGCGATGCCTATGGAGCCGACATATCCGATGATGATTGTGGGCCAAAACCTGCCGTTCGAATGCAGTCGGTACATGGCGGTTGTGACCAGCGCGCTTACCAGTACATGCAGGGGATGAAGCGTCCAGAACAAACCGGAAGAAATTTCCCTGGATACCTTAAACTGAATAAAAGCAGCCATAATGATGATACCCGTCACGGTACCAAAAGCTGTAAAGGGGGCATGAATTTTAAGTTCGGCTGCAATGACACCTGCTTTCATGATTAACCTTTTGCCTCCGGCACATAGTTGCCATGAGAACGATGCGCCAGCACATAAGTTCCCAGGCAAAATCCCGAATGGCGGCTGATGACCGGACATTTGGTTTTGAAAAGAAAAAAGATTTCACGTGATTCATCGGACAGGCTTTCAAAGTTGCCCTGTCCCTTGGCAATGACCATGTCCGCTTCATGAAAATGGCGGCGGAATTCGTTGTTACAATCTCCAAGAATTGTTCCCGGAGCGTCAGAACCGTTGTCGATAATTTCAGCGATGTTATCGAGTCCTGCTGCCTGTGCGTCCGACCGCGTTGCGTCGTTAATCACCGGGGCGCCGCGGACAGCGAGCGTGACGCAGGCGCCTTTCAACTGTTCGATGAGCAAACCGTCGAAGAATATTTCACCGGCGTTGTCGGTCAGATACAATATTGTTTTAGCTTTTAGAATGACTCTCCGGAAAGCCTCGATGTTGCCAAATATGGGCTGCATCGAAGCATTTTGCAGTTCTTCATAAATTTCTGCATAGCCGATTCTGTTTTTTGCTCCCAAATCGATGATGTTACCGGTAATCGCGTAGCGCACAGCCATGACTAAAGGATCAGATGATAATTCAATATATTTACGGATTGCCGGAATCAGCGCTGCCGCCATTTCATTCTGTCTGTCTTTAGATTCTCGATAAGGATCATCGGTTGACAAAAGTTCACGGAGACGCCGATGAATCATCTGTGCAGCGGCGGGCGGTGTCTGATTCAGATCCACATCACCCAACCATTGTAAAACGTTATGCATCAGACTTTTCCGATCGTCATCTGACAAAACCGACATTTTGACCGCATCAGCGGCCTGACGGACAAAACAGGGTACGCAATCCAGAGACATCTTCATAAACGATAACCTCGTTTCCCTCTTTTTGCTGCTGTTTGGTGATCCACCGCATCCTGCCAGCCGTTTTTCTTAACGTCGTGAAGATCAAATTTGGCCGTGTAGGGTTTAATGTCCAGAAGCGGTGTCCCATCAAGAATATCCACGCCATCCAGATGCAGAACATGACCTTCAATCCCGAGCAGTTCCACGACACTTAATCCGATAGGGTTGGGACGAAACGGAGCGCGTGTCGCGAAAATGCCGTGATCAACATCCTGTAAGTATGGTTTGACAATCAGCTTGACCTGCTGCGACTTATGAAAATGGTAAATCAGGTAAATATGAGAAAAGTCGCTAAGATCACGCAGACCATCGACAAACTCCGGAAACAGTTCTACATACCCCTTGCAGCCTTTGGCGTAAACAGGCTGGATAGGTGTTTTATCCTCTTCTTTGTGTTCACTATGGATGATGCCAATCATCCCATAGCGAATTTCGCATTTGTTCATGCCCAGTGTCCTTCAACGTCTGCCGATTTGGATTCATTCAGTTTTCCGGCAAGATAAAGCTCCAACGCTTCCTTTACCGTTGCGGCAGAAGTGTTGAAGATTTTAATACCGGCAGATTCCAATACGCGAAACGCCTTCGGTCCGCAGTGTCCCGTTACAAGAGCCTTTGCGCCTTGACGGGCAATATTCTGTGCGGACTGAATTCCGGCACCCTGTGCCGCGTTCAAGTTCTGTTCATTATCTATGATCTCGAATGTTTTAGTTTCCAGATCATAAATAAGAAATTTCGGCGCTCTTCCGAAACGGCTGTCAAGCGATGCATTCAGGTCGTTTCCTGAAGTTGTAATTGCAATTTTCATTTTCAAATCTCCATCGTTAGATTTTACTGCTGGTTGCGGCGACAGCGCTAAGCGGTGACTTACGCGCCATCGCCGCAGTGCATGGATCAGCTCCATGCGGGCTTCGCAAAAGAGGCTAATTTTTTTGCGTTTTAATATTTAATTCATCCAAACGTTTTTTGATTGCATTCAACTCATTCTGCAGCGTTTCCGCCTGCTGATTAAGCGCCTGCTTCTCCGTTTCCGGATTGGTATTGGAATACGGTGCGGTCATGTTGCCAAACCAGAAGCGTCCCGGCACACCTGTGGCAAAGAAACGGTTGCGGTAGCCGAAACCTCCGCCACGTCCGCCACGAGTACCCCGGCCGCCAAAGCCAGCGCCCCGTCCGGAGTCCATGCCGAAACCACGTCCTCCCACGTTATTCATGTTACCGGGTACTCCAAACCCGGCACAATATCCGGCTCCCCGGCCGGTCATCGGTCCCATTCCCATGGGGCCCGTTGCATCTCCTCTAGGCATAATAAAATCCTCCTTTCTCAGTTAACTTATTCTCTAATCATTGTTGTTCCGCACTGCGGACATTTTTTTTGCAAGCAGGGAACTCCGCGCTCGTGTGCTTCGCGATGTCCGCATTTGGGACACAAACAATTACCGCCTACACCTACCGCACGTGAACCTCCCATGCGGCCTCCACCTTGGCCACGGCCCTGTCCCATACCCTGGCCGCCACCCATTCCTCTGCCACTGCGATTGTTGTTATTCATAATAATTTCTCCTTTACTACCTTTTAAGACTTGTCTAAAAAACAAAGACAGCCGCCGCCAGCACTGTTGTATAATTTCCATTTTTCAGCACATTCGATTGAGTCGTATTACGTGTCCCGACTATTTTGCCGCTAATCTTGAACAATTTCTTTTTTTCATCCCAGCTTTCATCGACATTAAAATCAATACCTAAAGTGGACGCCAGCATAGCCGCCGCCAAATCCTCCGCATAATCTCCCGTTTGTCTTTCCGTGTACCCGAAAGCGTGGTGCTCGCTGATGTAACCATAAGTTCTTTTATCAACGGGAATCGCACAACCGACGGACGCGGAAATAAGACGGTGAGGTTCATTGCTACAGCAGCGGCTCATCACGCAAAAGGTAATGGCACCCGGTAAAAGTTTCTTCAAACCTTCCGTTCTGGAGATAATCTTGCAATGAGGAGGTAAAATACTCGATACCTGCACAAGATTGCATTTTTCAATACCGGCGTCACGCAATGCCAGTTCAAAAGAATGCAATTGTTCCTTGTGCGTTCCGACGCCTTTGGTGAAAAAAAGTTTTTTAGGGATGTACTGATTCAATGTATTTTCCTCCTTTAAAAGGTCATTTATGCGACAATTTCATAAAAAGCATATAAAGTTATCAGTAAAACAATTAGCCCATTATCGCTTTCGTTATGGATACGATACTTGCCTCGGACGCCTGTCCGTAAACAGGTGTCACAGATCCGGAAAAAGTTAATAAAATGGTCAGATAACCCAATAAACTGAAAAGCAGTAACGGCAATTTGTTTAATTTAAACACCGGGAAACTTGCCTCGCCCAAAAAATACAGCCACATCCGATGGCGCTTTCCCCACCATACTGAAGGTATCTCATAATTAATCAAGAAAGACAGAATCAACGTTGCCGAAAATGCCAGACAGAAAGGACAATAAACGTCGTTTTGCACTTGAAAAGCATACAGGTGAATTTCAACGCCCAATCCTGCCGCCAGCAGTGCCCGTACAAAAGAAGACTGATGCAATACCGCAAATGCGATAACGACTGACATATAAAAGATTCCAACCCATTTAAGATCGATTCCGAAAATGTCACCCTTGAGATAACTGCATGTCGTCTCGCAGTAATCATAATAAGCCATTAGCCCTATACCGATCAGCGAAAGAGCAATCGTCAGGATGTTGCGATATCTTTTTATGCTTTCTAATATCTTCATCATTGAACATGTACCCTTAGAATGTTTGTGACAAATTGTGTCATCATGTTCTTATCTCCATGGGCAACGCGATCCGCGCATTCTGTTGCGGCCGGCTGCAGCCCAGCGACCCCGGCAACCGGGCAGGGTAAAAAGAGTTTGCTCCAAACGGTTGTTTTGATAGGCAGCCCAAACATCCTCCACAGGACCCCGTACAAAAGCAAAAACGCGTATGCCCGAAGCACTAAGTAAATTTTCAAGAGGCCTGGAAATGGCTCCGCAAATCAGAACATCAATCTGCTGCTCTTTCATTTCGTTCGTCCGTCCAGCAACATCGGCAGAGATCAATTTGATGGTTGTTCTCTTATTCCCGTTCGTTCCGTCAGGTTCAAAAATCAACAATTGATCCGCCGTATCAAAAACAGTGGAGATACAATCTTTCCATATTGACAGAGCAATCTTCATATTGTTCGAACCTTTCCAGACTTCCTGATCATATGACTTGCTTTCATAAATAAAGAACAAAGCAAAGAGAGTGCCAAAATACATAGCGATTAAATACATTAAGAATAACAGATACTTATTTGTTCTGTGTTCTTTATTGCATGAAGTCGTGGTCGCAATGCTGCAACTTCGATTGCGACTCGGTTGTAATAATGCAACCTTTGTTAAGATGGGTTTGTAAAGGTCTGTTGTTGAAAAATCGTAAGACAATATGTAATATTAAATATCATCCTACAAGTAGCTTATCTGGTGTCTATTGATTGGTTTTCTCATTTTTATCCTGCCGGATCATTTCTTCCAGTATTCTGGCGGCGTCACCGACCAGTTGAACACAGGGGCGTTTTTTGTAATAGTTGACCGTTCTTGATTCCGGGATGAAACTATCCGATTTTTCAGTCAGACCCAGCAAATCCCTGCAAATTATCGAGCCGTGGATTTCTTTAAATTGACCGGCGAGTTTTTGTATTCTTCGATAGTGTTCGGTCTTGGCGCGATTGTTGTCCGGGTCGGTATAACCCCAAAACATTCCAGCAACCATGAACATGCCGCTGACCGCTCCACAGACTTCTCGGAGTCTGCCCATCCCGCCGCCGAACGAAGAGGTCAGTTTTATGACGGTGTTTTTGTCTATTTTCAAATCATCGGCAAAGGCCAGAGAAACGGCCTGCGCGCAATTGTAGCCTTCTTTGAAAAATGCTTTGGCTTTTTCCTCTTTGGTCATCATTATTGTCATTATCCGGGCAGCGTGATGTGCAGCGATTTGATTTTACGGTACAATGTACTTTTGTGAATGCCCAGTTGTCTGGCTGTTTTCGGGCAATTCCAGCTGTTTTGTTCGAGAATTTTCAGGAGATAGGTTTTCTCCAGGTTTTTCAGCGATGTCTCGTCATCATTGACGATTTTTTTCCCGGCAGCGGCGAAAAGCGATTCCGGCAGATGTTTCTTTTCAATGAGTCCGTTTTTGCAGAGAATGAAGGCCCTTTCAATAATATTGGCCAGTTCGCGAATGTTGCCGGGATAGCTGTGGCTCATCAAAACCGTCATCGCGTCGTCGCTGATGCCGGTAATGCTCTTTTTTTGCATGGTGTTGAAGCGACTGATAAAGTGATCGCACAACAAGGGTATATCCTCCATGCGTTCGCGCAGTGGCGGCAGTTTTATTTTAAATACGTTAATCCGGTAAAATAAATCTTCACGGAATTTTTCCTGTCGCACCAGCTCCTCAAGATTTTTGTTCGTGGCGACAAGAATGCGGACGTTGTGCTCGACGCTTTTTGCGGAGCCCAGTGGTTCAAAAGTTTTTTCCTGAATGACCCGCAGCAGCTTGACCTGCATCGCCGTCGTAATGTCGCCGATTTCATCCAGGAATAGCGTACCGTTTTCCGCCAGATGGAATCTTCCGGGCTTATCCTTTTTGGCATCAGTAAATGCGCCCGCTTTATAACCGAATAATTCCGATTCCAGCAGTGTATCGGGCAGGGCGCCGCAATTGACGGCGATAAACGGCTGGCGTTTTCGTGGACTCAGATTGTGAAGGGCGCGGGCGACCAGTTCCTTACCCGTTCCGCTTTCTCCCTCAATGAGCACAGTGCTGCCACTGTCCGCGATGTCGGGCAGAATGTCAAAAAGCTGAAGCATCTGATGATTTTTGGAAATGATATCGGAAAAAGAATACTTGTCTTTGATGGCTTTTCGCAGGTCTTCTTCCACGCTGATGTCGCGGAAAGTTTCCACCGCGCCCAGCAACACGCCTTTTTTATCGCGCAATAGAGCGGTGGAGATACTGATGGGAAATCTGCGACCGTCAGCGTCAATAATCTGCACCTTTTTATTGACAATCGGCTCACCGGTTTTCATCGTGGCGCGCAGGCAGCAGCTTTTCTCGCAAATGTCGGCTTTGAGGACATCTTTGCATAGTTGGCCGATGGCTTCTTCTTTGGGAACTCCGGTAATATTTTCCGCCGCCCGGTTGAAGGACGTTATCCGCCAATCCTTATTGACCGTGAAGACACCATCGGCAATAGAATCCAGTATGATATTCTGCCCGTCAATAAGATGCCGGGACAAAGAATTATGGGTATTATTTAATTTCATTTTATATCATAAAATTAAATTGTGATTTCATCCTTCATGACAGCCATGCTCGTGCTGTGAGCAGGCAATACCGGAATCTTTCAGGTTGCCGGAAAGCCAGCTTTCCGTAACGGCTTTTACATCACCGGAACAGCCGCGCAGTACATCAATACCGTGGCTGTTTAAAACATTGACAGCACCCTGTCCCATATTGCCGGCGAGCATGAGTTTCACCCCCTGTTCGGCAAGCACCTGGGCGATATTGGATTTGCATCCGCAGCCTGCAGGCGAGGAGATTTTTTCTTCCGCCTTGATTTTTTTCTGGTCGTCAATGGTAAAGACTGTGAAATACTCACAGTGTCCAAAATGTTCATCAATTTGATTCTGGAAAGATGGTAATGCGATTTTCATAAATTTCTCCTTTAAAAAATATTAGTTATTCTTATCAACCCTGCGTCCTTTTCCATGGCCGCAAGATTTCTTTTCATCCAGAGTAAATTCCCCGCCTTCAATTTTCAGAGCTTTTCCGTTAATTAAAACGTCGGCTATCTTCTTGTGTGCTGCTTCAATGATTCTGCCGAATGTCTGACGGGAAATGTTCATTCGGGCGGCCGCTTCTTCCTGATAAAGCTGTTCGTAATCCGCCAGACGAATTGCTTCAAATTCATCAAGATTTAGAACAATTTCTTCTAAATCCACCGTGGGTATTCCCCGTGGTTTGAAATAATTTTTATCTGGCATGCCGCAAACATTGCGGCGGCATTTCGGTCTGGGCATTTTGCTCTTTTCTCCTTGAAAATTATTATAAGCATATGCCCATAACTTGTCAAGGGTTAATTTTATTGTATTGAGAATAGCTGATTAAAAGACAACGTATTAACAGCAGAGCTGAACCATGCTGATTTAGTGGACAGTCGTGAAAGTTTGTATTATAAAAAAGACAACGACCTGAAGTACATGATGACGGGAGACATAAGCCTATGATTATGCAACGATGGTTTGCCGCAAAAATCTTTTCCTTGTTTCACTTGATAATAAATTCACTCGCGGAGAAACGACTATGAAAATACAAAATCGTGCCCGATGGTTAGTCTCTTTTTTAATCATCTTAATTGTTCCGTCTGTCTTGATGACCACTGGCTGCAAGGACAAAAAAGAAAATTCGGTTGAACGTCCGGTGATTTCCGGTGTGAAGATTGAACCGGTTACCGTTTCAACAGTCGATGATATTTATGAGGTCACGGGAACCGTCCGTTCAACATTAACAAGCATCGTCGCCAGCCGGGTGATGGGCACGGTAACTTCGCTTCCTGTGCGCGAAGGAGACTTTGTTCAGAAAGGACAATTGCTTCTGACCCTTGATGACCGGGATACCGCACAAAGGCTGCAAGCGGCCAATATGTCAGTTGAAGCGGCGAAACAAAGTCAGGCACTGGCGGAAAAAACCTGGCAGCGCTATAAAAAACTCCATGCTGAAGACGTCGTTTCGCAGCAGGAAATGGACCGGATTGAGACCCAGAAGAAGCTGGCCGATGCCGAATATAATCGTGTCAAGGCCATGGCGGATGAAGCTAAAACCTACATGTCCTTTACTAAAGTTACCGCGCCGGTTTCCGGAAGGATAACGGAAAAACGGATTGAAGCCGGCAGTATGGCCACGCCCGGATTGCCGCTTCTGGTTGTTGAAGGTGGCGGTAGCTCTTACATTGAAGTTTCGATTGATGCCGGTGTCGGTCCTGCGGTCAAAACAGGCATGCCCGTGGAAGCTGAAGTGGATACCATACCTGGTCTGCTGGCCGGAATTATAAAAGAAGTTTTTCCCGCTGTTGATCCCGCGTCCCGCACCTTTACAGCCAAGATAGGCTTTACAAACGCAAATCCCCGTAGCGGATTATTCGCCCGCGTGCGCATTCCCATCGGTAAAAAAGAAGCCATCATTGTTCCTGAACTGGCTGTTGTTCACAAAGGTCAGTTGACCGGTGTGTATGCTGTTGATGATCATGGACTGGTAACTTACCGCCTTGTCCGCACCGGCAAGTCATCTGTCGCCGGGACGGACATTCTTTCCGGCCTGAAGGCCGGTGACCGGATTATTACCGCAGGCATCGAAAAAGTCGTTGATGGCGGCATCGTATCAGGAGCAGAAGCTAAATGACAGGAATCGGGATTTCCGGAAAGATTGCCAAGGCCTTTATCAAATCGAAGCTGACCCCGCTGCTGGTCATTGCCGCGTTGTTTCTCGGCATATTTGCCGTTCTTGTCACGCCCCGCGAAGAAGAACCGCAGATTGTCGTTCCCATGATTGACGTTTTTGTCAATTATCCCGGCGCTTCCGCCAAAGAAGTGGAAGAACGCGTGACCATTCCAATGGAGAAGCTTCTCTCGGAAATCAAGGGCGTCGAGTACGTTTATTCGATTGTCAAACCCGGCTTCAACATGACCATTGTGCGTTTCTATGTCGGTGAAGACATGGAAGACAGTCTGGTTAAACTCTACAACAAGCTGATGTCCAATTACGATCTCATCCCTCCCGGTGTTTCCCAACCGATGGTGAAAGCCAAATCCATCGATGATGTTCCCGTCCTGGCGTTGACCCTCTGGAGCAAATCTCCGCAATACACGGGGTACGAACTGCGCCGTGTGGCGCTCGAACTTTGCGGCGAACTCAAGAAAAACACCAATGTCTCGGAATTTTCCATTATCGGCGGTCAGCGCCGCCAGGTCCTCGTGACGCTTGATCCCCAGCGTTTGCGGGCTTACAATTTATCGGCCTTTCAGATCATGAACGCTCTGGAGAAAGCCAATGTCGTCGTGCTCTCCGGTAAATATTCGGCGGGCAATAACGAAACCATTGTGGAGACGGGACGTTTTCTGAAAGACGCGCAGGATGTGGGTAATCTGGTGCTTCATGTGTTCAACGGGAGACCTGTTTATCTGAAGGATGTGGCCAAAATAAGCGACGGCCCGGAAGAAGCTTCCAATTACGTTTTCATGGGCATGGGACCGGCGGCGGCCCAAAAAGGATTATCCGGTGATCCCGCCGGCCAGTACGAAGCCGTGACCATCGCCATCGCCAAGCAAAAGGGAGCCAACGCCAGCATTGTTGCTGAAGATGCTTTACAAAAGGTGGAAGCGCTGAAGAAGTATTTGATTCCCCATGACGTGCAGGTGACGGTAACCCGCAATTACGGCGAAACGGCCAAAGACAAGTCCGATGAATTGCTCTATCACATGCTCATTGCCACCTTTTCGGTCATCATCCTGATTGCTGTTTTTCTGGGATGGCGCGAATCAATCGTAGTAGCCGTTGCTGTTCCCGTCACGCTGGCGCTGACGCTTCTCATTAACTATCTTTACGGCTACACCCTGAACCGCGTGACGCTGTTCGCGCTGATTTTTTCCATCGGTATTCTTGTGGACGATGCCATTGTTGTTGTGGAAAACATCAACCGTCACTTCCGTCTGCACAAAATTGAACCGCTTACCGCTGTGTATGCGGTGGATGAAGTCGGCAATCCCACCATTCTGGCAACCTTTACGGTTATCGCCGCCCTGCTGCCAATGGCGTTTGTCTCCGGTCTGATGGGTCCTTACATGCGGCCGATTCCCGTGGGCGCTTCGGCGGCCATGATCTTTTCGCTGCTGGTGGCTTTCATCGTCAGTCCCTGGCTTGCCTACATTGTCCTGAAAAATGTGCGGCACCAAGAAGAAAAAGAGGGTCAGGGAATCGCCGGATATTATGAAAAATTTCTCAGCCCTTTGATTGATGTCAAGAAAAAGCGGATTGTGGCTCTATCCGTTATTCTGGGACTGCTTTTACTGTCTGTCATTCTTGTCCCACTGAAACAGGTGACGATGAAAATGCTGCCGTTCGATAATAAGAGCGAACTGCAGGTGGTCATTGATATGCCCGAAGGCCGCACGCTGGAGGAAACGGCGGCGCTGACCAGGGAGATGTCGGAATATCTTAAAACGGTGCCGGAAGTGACTGATTTCCAGTCTTACGTGGGCACGGCTTCGCCTTATAACTTCAACGGCCTTGTCCGCCATTACTTTACGCGGTCGGGCAGCAACGTTGCCGATATTCAGGTTAACTTTGTCAGCAAGGATAAACGCAGTGACCAGAGCCACGATATTGCCAAGCGACTGCGCCCGGAATTGAAGCAAATCGGGGATCGCTACGGGGCAAGTATCAAGGTGGCGGAGATTCCTCCGGGACCGCCGGTGTTAAGCACGCTAGTCGCGGAAATTTACGGACCGGAAACAAAACGTCAGATCGCAATTGCCAAGTCGGTGAAGGATATCTTTGAAAAGACGGACGGCGTTGTGGATGTGGATTGGTTTGTGGAAGACGATCAGCGCAAAATTTCTTTCGAAGTCGATCATGAGAAGGCCGCCGCCAGCGGAGTCACGACTGAAGCCATCGCGCAGAGTCTGGCAATCGCTCTGGGTGGAAGAGGGGCGGGCCTTGTGCACATGGCCACGGAAAAAGAACCGGTGGAAATATTTTTACGTATGCCCGTTGAACAGCGATCCAACCTGACCGATCTTCAGTCGCTGACCATTCCTTCGGCATCCGGACAGCAGGTTCGTCTGGCCGAGCTGGTGAAGACGCGGCAGGAGATCGAAGAAAAGACCATCTATCACAAGAACATGAAAAAGGTGACCTATGTAACGGGAGACGTGGCCGGAACGGAGGAAAGTCCGGTTTACGCCATTCTGAAAATGAAGTCGGATATCGCCAAACTGAAGCTTGCTGAAGGCTATGAGCTCAAACAGTTTTATACCAGCCAGCCCTGGCTGGAAGACCGCTACTCCATGAAGTGGGACGGCGAATGGCACATCACTTATGAAGTGTTCCGCGATCTGGGCCTTGCGTTTGCCGTCGTGCTCATCATTATTTACATTCTGGTGGTGGCCTGGTTTAAAAACTTTGTAACACCGCTGGTCATCATGGCGCCCATTCCGTTGACGCTGGTGGGCATCCTGCCGGGACACTGGCTGTTCGGCGCGTTTTTCACGGCAACCTCCATGATCGGCTTTATCGCTCTGGCGGGAATTGTTGTGCGCAATTCCATTTTGCTCGTTGATTTTATTCAGATGGAATGGCAGGAGAAGGGAGATCTGCGCCAGGCCTTGATTCAGGCGGGAGCCGTGCGCTTCCGGCCGATTGTGCTTAC
>CAZIJZ010000006.1:0-79767 GCA_964539765.1 uncultured Smithella sp. | reverse complement strand
TAGCCGGAATCCAGGAAGAACAAAACTGGATGTCGGCATGACGAATTGATGAATCCTGGCTGGAGTGATTTAAATGAGACAATTTAAGATTTCTCACATCCGTTCGAAATGACGGTTTATGTAATGCACTAAAATGTGATATATACTTTTTCACAAGGTTCAAATTTGAAAGGATAAAATAGATGGGGGAAGTCCTGGTAACGGGTGGAACGGGTTACATCGGCAGTCATGCGGTTGTGGCTCTGATTAAGGCGGGCTATCAGCCGGTGATTGTGGATAATCTTTCCAACAGCAAGGTGTCGGTGCTGAAACGAATCGCCCGCATTGTTGGCAAGAAACCGCCCTTCTATAGATTGGATTTACGCAACAACGCCGCGCTGGGAAAGGTTTTTCAGAAACACGCGATTGCTTCGGTCGTGCATTTCGCGGGGCTGAAGGCGGTAGGTGAATCGGTCGAACTTCCCCTGCTCTATTATGAAAACAATATTCTCGGCACGATTTCTCTGTGCAAAGTCATGGCTGATCACGGCGTGAATAAAATCATTTTCAGTTCTTCGGCTTCGGTTTACGGTGAGGCTGACGTGATTCCAGTCAATGAAAACTGTCTGCCTGCTCCGACGAATCCGTATGCCCGCACTAAACTGATGATCGAAAATCTTTTACAGGATATTCACCGGGCGGATCCCGCCTGGCGTATTATGCTTCTGCGCTATTTCAATCCTGTGGGAGCACATCCCAGCGGTCTGATCGGTGAAGATCCGCGTGGGATTCCGAATAATCTGATGCCGTTTATAAGTCAGGTTGCCGTGGGCCGCCGCAAACAGATTCATGTTTTCGGCAACGATTATCCGACGCCCGACGGATCGGGTGTCCGTGATTACATTCACGTTATGGATCTGGTGGAAGGCCATATTGCCGCTCTTAAAAAGATGGGGAAAAAATCGGGACATAAAAAACCGCTGATTGTCAATCTGGGCACCGGCAGGGGGTATTCGGTGATCGAGATGATTAATGCTTTTGAGAAAGTGTCGGGAAGAAAGATACCCTATCGTTTTACCAAGCGGCGGCCCGGCGATGTGGCGACGCTTTATGCCGACACACAACTCGCGCGCAGGGCGCTGGGCTGGAAAGCGAAAAGGGATCTGGCGGATATGTGCGCCGATACCTGGCGCTGGCAGTTCCAGAACCCTGAGGGGTATGAATAGTTTTTGGTTAATGGTTTATGGTTTATGGTAAAAAACACCGCTGTCCCACTTCGCTATGCTCCTTAAAAAAGTGAAATGGAGAAATCTTATTTTAAGTAATTTAACAGTTCGTATTTTTTGAGGTAGTAGTGTGACAGTTTATGCGACGTTGATATTGATTTTTGTGCTTTCCTTGTGTCTGTCGCTTGTTTTGACTCCCGCGGTGAGGGCGCTGGGCATCAGGTTCGGCGCGATGGATATTCCCATGGAGCGCAAGGTTCATACCGAACCGATACCGCGCATCGGCGGCCTGGCGGTTTTTGTATCGTTCACAATCACGGGCTTGCTGTTCAATTTCTTCAATCCGCTTCTGGGAAATTTATACGTCCTGAATTTCAACTCCTTCATGGGACACCTGGGCGGCATAGTTGTTTTGTGCTGCGGTCTCTGGGATGATTTCCGCCGTCTCAACCACTGGAAGAAATTATTTTTCCAAATCGCGGCGGCAACATGCGCTTTTGTGGGCGGCGCAACGATTAATGGTTTTTTTGTCGGAGATTTCGGCCTGCAGTTCAATATGATCAGCAGTTATGTGTTGACGGTCTTCTGGTTTTTGCTGTTTATCAACGCCGTGAATCTGATCGACGGACTTGACGGTCTCGCCGGCGGCCTGATTGTCTTTACCTGCGCGGTTATGACGGTTTCCTGTTATTTTCATGGGGAGTATCTTTCCGCCTTTTATTTTGTCACGCTGGGAGGCGCCGTACTCGGCTTTTTGAAATATAATTTTAACCCGGCGACCATTTTCCTGGGCGACGGCGGCAGTTATTTTCTCGGCTATACCGTGGCCATTCTGGCGATCCGCAGTTCTTCAAAATCTCACGTGGGTGTTTTAATGCTGATTCCCCTGCTGGCGCTTGGGATTCCGATTTTCGATTCCCTCCTTTCGCCGATCCGCCGTTTTATGATCGGTAAACCGATTTTTCATCCGGATAAAGGTCATATTCATCACATCATGATGAAGATGGGACTTTCATCGCAGAACGTTGTTTACGTCCTTTACGGCATGACGATGGCGCTGTGCGTCCTGGGTATTTTAATCATTACTTTTCGCAATCAGACGTTGGAAGGCATTATCTTCGGGGCGCTTATGGTGGGGATGCTCTTTCTGGTACGCAAGCTGGGTTATTTCGAATATCTGGCTTTTGACAAGTTCCTGGGCTGGTTTCAGGATGTAACGGATGTGACCGGGTTGAGCCAAAAGAGACGCAGTTTCCTTGCTCTGCAGATTGCAACGAGCAAAGCCCAAAACATGGATGAACTGTGGCACAACGTTATTGAAGCGATGGAGATGCTCCGGTTTCATTACGCGAAGTTAGTTGTGATCGACGAACCCGTGCGCGAATGGACAATGTCGGGAAACGATCAGCCCGTCAACTTTCACACCTCTTCTTCTGAAGCGAACATGGAAGGGCTGCTCAGGTTTGAAATTCCGCTCAGAGAATACGGTTCCGAAATGTTTCTGGGCAAGCTGATTGTGGCTAAAGACCTGAAGCAAGGATTTCTGAAATCTTACACGATACGCCGTGTTGAACACCTCCGCCGTACGCTGATTCCGGTTTTAAAAAAACTGAAGCAAGGGACGGTTGATGATTCCTTTAAAAGCCCGTGAAATATGTCCCGCTTCGCTATGCTCCTTAAAAAAGTGAATGGTGAAACACCAGTTCATAGTTCATAGTGTCTGGTTGATAGTGAATAGAAAACCACCGCTGTGTCCTTCCGGCATGGTTCTAGCCGAAATCCAGGAAGAACAAAACTGGATGCCGGCCTTCGCCGGCATGACGAACAATGTGGTCATTCCGGCATGGTTCTAGCCGGAATCCAGGAAAGAATAAATACTAGATCCCCGACAAGCCCATTCGGGGATGACATGTTGTGGCCCATTCGGGGATGACAAAACCACCGCTCCTGCGCCGACCCTGAAATAATTGCCTAACATTATTTAATTTATAAATATAATGTTAGGTATTTTTTTATTGTATTTTTGCCTAACATATGTTATATTATGACCATTATTGTTAGGTATTTTTTAAGCGGTATTATGAACAATTTGACTTATCCGTAACAACCGCATGGTCTTGCCTAACTTTCATTTTATTTTAATTTATTTGTTAGGTATTTTTTTATTGACTTTTTGCCTAACATATTTATAATAGCTCATACTTGTTAGGCATATTATCGATATGGATATCATAAATCGCATTTTAGAAGATGAACTCAACCGGCTGGGGGCGCTTCATGATTTTTATGAAAAAAAAATCATTGAATCGCCCCGCGGATCGTTATCGGTGAAAGAAAGAGGTAAAAACCGATACCTTTATCTGGCGCGCCGTGAGGATAAGAAAGTCGTCTTTGAATATATCGGAAAGGATGTCTCCTATGTCCGGCATGCTTTAAACGAACAAATGAAACAGCGCAAGGAGTATCAGACAAAGCTTCGCGAAATTAAGGAAAATATCAAGGATGTGAAAAGATCGCTTCGCGGAAAAAGAAATCGCGAAGGTCCGACAGCCTTAAATTCTTCATAGGCGGCCGGATGGAACAGCCAAAAACGGCAGGGGGGAAAGAAATAATGTTAATAAAAGAAAGGGGCTTGATGGTGCAGATAGTGAATGGTTTTTTAAAGGGTATATCCATTGTGGGTATTTTTAAATCAATTATGAATAAAAGGGAGAATGGATTATGAAAAAATTTATCTTTTTAAGCGTTTTTTTGTCGTTGTTTGCGGTTTTTCCGAAGGCGCAGGCGGATGTAAAAGACGGGTCCTTTTCGTTCACGCCTTATGTGGGCGGATATTTCTATGAAGGAAATCAGGATTTGAAAAATTCTGCTCTTTTCGGTTTGCGCGCGGGTTATAATTTTACCAGAAATTTAGGCATTGAAGGTTTCGCCAGTTATACGCAATCGGAAATCGATGATTCGTATTACTCCGGCACATCCCCCTGGCAAAACATTTACAATTTCGGCGTGGAGGCAATTTATCATTTCATGCCGGAAGGACGCTTTGTTCCGTTTGTCGCCATGGGGCTGGGCGGGGTTCATTATGAAGAAGCCCATAATTACAAGGCGCATTATGGTTTTCCCGAATACGGTAAAATATTTGAGGCAACGAAACTGGCCGTCGACTACGGCGCGGGCATGAAATATTTTCTCACGGATAATATTGCTCTGCGGGCCGATGTCCGCCATATTCTTCCGCTGAACGGACGCTGGAATAATCCGCATTATATTCACAATGAATTACAGGCCACGTTCGGCGTTAACTTCGCCTTCGGCGGAGGTCGCTCTGTTCCCGTGCAAGAAGCTCAAATTGAAGAACCTGCTGCTCCGGTGGCGGCGGTGGTTTCCAGCGCTGATGCCGACAAGGACGGCGTACCCGATGCTCAGGATGACTGCCCGCGTTCTCCCGTGGGTGCGGTTGTCGATAAACGCGGCTGTCTGCCGGATGACGATGAGGACGGCATTCTCGATTATGAAGATCACTGTCTGAATACACCTGCGGGTGTCAAGGTGGACATTGACGGTTGTCCGTCGGATTCCGATTTCGACGGCGTTTCCGATTATCAGGACAAGTGCCCCCGCACTCCTCATGGAACACCGGTGGATGAAAAAGGATGTCCGCTGAAAAACAAGTCGATGCTGTTGAAGATGGAATTTGATTCCGATCAGGCGGTCATTAAGAAAAAATATCGCGGTGAGTTGCAACGGGTGGCTGATTTCCTGAAGAAAAATCCCAAAGCAACCGCAACGATTGTGGGACATACGGATAGTACGGGCAACCGCAGAGATAATATCAAGCTCTCGAAGGCGCGCGCCGACAGTATCCGCACCTATCTGATTCAAAATTTCGGCATCAGGGCTTCCCGCGTGAAAGCGCTCGGCTACGGCCCGGACAGACCGGTTGCCAGCAACAATACAGCCGAAGGAAGGCAGAAGAATCGCAGAGTTGTTGCTTCTTTTGAATAATTCGGAATATCATGTTTGGTTATCTTGAAAAATCTTCCGGCACTTGAAAATGCCGGAAGATTTTTTTAGGACAGCCTTACTTTGTTCTCAGCACTTCTACAACGGCTTCCACACGGCGGTTCTGTTGTCTCCCCTCTTCCGTATCGTTGGAAGCCAGCGGGTTCTCCTCGCCGTAACCGATAGCGGTAATTCTGGAGCCGTCAATGCCGAATTTATCGATCAGCGCCTGACGTACGTTTTGGGCGCGTTTTTCGGATAATTTCTGGTTGAAGTTTTCATCGCCGATATTATCGGTATGACCTTCAATGACGACTTTCTCTGACGGATAGTTTTTTAAAAACTTGGCCAGCATTTCAATATCTTCCTGGAACCGATCATCCACGGCCGCTTTGCCGGTGTCAAATTCAATATTGACAATCATCGACACTCGTTCCTGAGCGGGAACAGTCGGTTCCTGAACGGGGGCTGCCGGTTCCTGAACGGGGACAGCCGGTTCTTCCGCGAGGGGAAGGGTCGGTTTATCGCAGCAGGGAGGACAGGCGCAATCTTCGATTTTCTTATCAACGTCAAGGGGCGGTAAAGCGCCGGCGCGGGAGTCCGGTGCGGCAATTTCGACGGAATCGACAGCGGGCGAACCGCCGGCTTTGATTTCCGCCTGTACAGTTGTAGTCGCGGCCATCATGATTACGATTAAAAATACAAGCTTTTTCATAACATCCTCCTTTTATTTCCATCTCGAATTAAGATTCAGTGAAAGATTTATAAAGCCGGTTGATTTTTTCGTATAAACTGTTGTTTTAAATACTAAATTAAACTTCACCTGTCAAAGGGAAAAATAGTTTATAGTTCATAGTTCATGGTTTATGGTTTATGGTTTATGGTTTATGGTTCATGGTGAATGGTTCATGGTTCATGGTTCATGGCTCATAGTTCATGGTGAATGGTGTTACACTCATTTTGATTACGCTTGATTAAATCAAATATTTTTGTTTTGATTAAAAGAAATTACCGGCGGCATTAATTTACACAGATGACGAAGATAAACATATCAGCAGAAAACAATTTCCAGCCGTTTTTTCTATTCCGCAGTCCGCACTTTCAATCCATTATGGCCAGTTCGCGCCTGCGTCTGGGATGGAATAACGAGATGGAGAATAATGCCCGGGAAGTTATTTTAAAGACTTCCGGCGGGTCGAGATTGCTGTCGTTTTTGTCCCGTCATCCTCAGCAGCGGGGCATGGTGATTTTTCTGCATGGATGGGAAGGTTCGTCGTCTTCGGTTTACATTCGGGAATCGGCAAATTATTTTTACCGCCTGGGATTTACCGTCGGGCGTCTGAATCTGCGCGATCACGGAGATTCCCATCATCTCAACGAAGGCCTCTTTCACGGAGCGCGGCTGCAGGAAACATTCGAGGGCGTGGAAAATCTGGCAACGTTCTCCGCGGGTACGCCGGTTTATCTGGTCGGGTTTTCGCTGGGCGGCAATTTCGCCCTGCGCATCGCGATGCGTCACGGCATCAAACCGATCGCGAATTTAAAACATGTATTTGCCGTCAGTCCGCCGCTGGATCCTTACAAGACGACTCTGGCCATCGATAACGGCTATCCCTTTTACCGGAAATATTTTCTGAAAAAGTGGAAGCGGTCACTGCTAAAAAAACAAAGTCTCTTTCCGCATAAATATGATTTCAGCCGGATGCTGAAAGCGGAGACGTGCATTGAACTGACGGAAATGATGATGCCCTTTGTTCCGGAGCTGACGACTTACCGCGATTATTTCAAATTGTACACGCTGGGGAATGAGGACTTGCAAAATCTCAACATTCCGGTCAGAGTATTCATTGCCGAAGATGATCCGGTCATCCCGCATGACGATTACCGGAAGCTTGAAGACCACCGGTATCTCCGGGTCTCCCGGCAGAAGTTCGGCGGGCACTGCGGTTTTTTAAATTTATTCCCGGCAAGATGCTGGTATAATCAGGCGATTGCCGAAATGATTGCTTAATTTTTGAGGATATTTGTTTTTATGGATTTGACTTTGTTTCAGAAGAAAGATGTTTTACCCCGTCTGGTCATGGATAAACTGGCGAGTGTCGCCAGTGATTTCAAAGAAAAAAATTTCGAGATCGATGAGTCCCGCAGGCAGGGTTCCGCTCATCTCAAGGCCGCAGTGGTTTTACTGCTCAACTTCAAACAATTCAACGACCGTTCCGAATATGTTTTTCAGTTGATTAAACGCTCCGCCAGCGTTTCTCAGGCCGGAGACCTCAGCTGTCCCGGCGGGATGCTGCAGCCCAAACAGGACAATGTGCTGAGTTCCTTTCTGAAAACGGAAATGCTGCCGGCCCTGCGCGGCAGGATGGCGCGGTATATCCAGAAAGTGGATGCGGATACCGGAAACCTGATCCGTCTTTTTTTAACGACCGCCCTGCGGGAAGCCTGGGAAGAAATCGGCCTCAGTCCGATGAACACGAAATTTCTCGGCACCCTGCCCACCTACTCGCTGTATTTTATTTCCCGGACTATTTTTCCCGTTGTGTGCTGTTCCCGTCGCTCATTTTCCTTCAACTTGAGTTCCGAAGTGGAAAAGGTTCTGGAAATCCCCTTAAGTTTTTTCTTTGAGAGCGCAAACTACGCCACCCTCGACGTCCACATGACCATGGATGAAAACGGCGATCCTTTCCACTATCAGACGCCGTGCCTGGTCTTTCCCGACGGCAACGGCGAAGAAGAAGTTCTCTGGGGCGCCACATTTAACATCATTCGTAATTTTCTTCAGATCATTGCCGACGGCGATGTTCCCCCGCCCGAATCCCCCAGAACACTGACAAAGGTTCTGGGCAATCGCTACATTTCCCCCAGGGGCTGACCTCATGGCGGAATTGAAGATCGGGGCATCCGTCATCCGGACGATTATCTTCGATTTTGACGGCACGCTGGCCAAACTGAACATTGATTTTCAGAGAATGCGCGAGAATGTCATCAACCTTATTACGAGCCGCGGCATTTCACGCGCAGACATGGACACGCACTTTATTCTGGAAATGATCGACGCCGCTTTTGAGATGATCAGGCGGCGCTCGGAGCGGGAAGCCGGTGAGTTTTTTGCAGAGGCCAACGCGGTGATTGAAAAAATCGAGATGGACGCGGCGGACCGGGGCGAACTTTTTGCTTCGACAAAAAAACTGCTCACATCGCTGCGCGCCGCGAATCTGTCCTGCGGAATCATTACCAGAAACTGCGCCAAAGCCGTAAATATTGTTTTCCCCGATATCCGGGATTACTGCCCCGTTTTGATCTGCCGCGATGATGTGAGCAAGGTCAAGCCGCATCCGGAGCATATCGGTCTGGCGATGGACAAACTCGGTTCTTTACCGCAAAATACGTTGATGATCGGCGATCATCCCATCGATATCGTGACCGGACGCAACGCCGGAACCCTGACCTGCGGGGTGCTTACGGGCCGCTGCGAGAAGAATGATTTCATGGCCGCCGGCGCGGATCTGGTGTTGAACAGCGCCGCGGAAATATTGAGTATCGTCAAGTGAGTTTACGCGCCCCTGACCAGGGCCTTATATTAGGCATTGCAATATTCGGCTCATTTCATTAGAATCAACTGTGATCGGAAGAACGTAAATCATCTTTAAAATCCATATTCCGGAGAACAATATGGACAACTCGAGTAAGTACGATATCAAATATCTGTTTGAGCCGCAAACGTTCGCCGTTATCGGCGCTTCTCAGAACACAAAGAAAATCGGCTATGCTGTTTTCAATAATATTATTTCCGGCGGATATAAGGGCATTGTTTTCCCCGTCAGTCCCAAAGGCGGAGAGGTTGACGGACATAAAATTTTTTCCGACATTCTGGATATTGAGGGGGATATTGACTGCGCTTCGATTGTGATTCCCGCCGATCGGGTCAAAGAAGCGGTAAAAAAATGCGCCCTGAAAAAGGTCAAATTCCTTCAGATCATCACGTCGGGATTTTCAGAAGTTGGAAACGTCCACGAGGAGAAAGAAATTTTCGATATCGCGTCGAAGGCGGGAACGCGTATCGTGGGTCCGAATATGTTCGGCCTTTACTCCCGTGCCGCATCGCTGAACTCGACGTTCTCCGCGGCGAGGATCAATCCGGGGCATGTCGCCATTCTGACGCAGAGCGGCGCGCTGGGAATCGCCATGATCGCGAAAACAGCCGTCGCCAGCCTGGGGCTCTCCGCCATTATTTCCATCGGCAACAAGTGCGATGTCGATGAAGCCGATCTGCTGGAATATCTGATTCAAAACGACGATACAAAAGTCATCTTTATCTATATCGAGGGCGTAAAAAAAGGAGAACGGCTGATTGAAGCCCTCAAGGTTGCCACCGGGAAGAAGCCGGTGATTGTCATCAAATCCGGCAAATCGAAAAGAGGCGCGCAGGCCGCCGCTTCGCACACGGGATCGCTGGCGGGTTCGGATGAAATATTCGACGCCATCATGAAACAGTGCGGCGTGCTGCGGGCGGAATGCCTTGAGGACGCCTTCAACTGGTGCAAGTTCATGATTTCCAGCTCCGCGCCTCATACCCGCAACAGCGTCATCGTGACGAACGGGGGCGGTGTCGGGGTGATGGCAACCGACGCGTGCGAAAAGTACGGCGTCTCGCTGTATGATGATCAGACGGCGCTCAAGGGTCTTTACGAAGCCGTTACGCCATCGTTCGGATCAACAAAAAATCCCATTGACCTTACCGGTACCGCCGGCGGTGTCGAATACACGCGCGCGCTCACGGTAACCGCCGAGGCTGAAGCCATCGGTTCGACCATCGGGCTTTACTGCGAAACGGCGATTTTCGATTCCGGGAATCTGGCGCAAATGATTAAAGATACCTACGCCAGTCATCATAAAAACGGCAAGTCCATCAGTTACGCCCTGATCGGCGGGAAACAGGTGGAAAACGCGATCACCGCTTTGATCGCGGAAAGTATTCCCGTTTTCAATGATGTGGAACAGGCCGTCTCCTGCATGGGCGCTTTCTACCGGTATTATAAGTATCTTGACGAGGTTTCCCGTAAAATTGACGAGTACGATATCGACACCGCCGCGATCAATGCCATCATTGACGGAGCCGCCCGGGAGGGAAGAACCTTTCTGCTGGCCAATGAAGGCGCGGCGGTGATGCGCGCCGCGAATATTACGATGCCGCAAAGTAAAATAGCGCGCAGCATTCCAGAAGCCGTTCGTTTTGCCGGAGAAATCGGTTATCCGGTCGTGATGAAGGTTGTCTCCAAAGATATTCTGCATAAGAGCGACGCAGGCGGCGTTCTGCTTGATCTGGACGATGAAAAGGAAGTGGTCGTCGGTTATGAAGCGATCATGCATCATTGCCGGGCATACAAACCCAACGCCGTTATTGAGGGCATTGAAGTCGCCGAGATGGTCCGGAAAGGCATTGAGCTGATTATCGGCGCGCGAAGAGATCCTTCCTTCGGACCGGTCATCATGTGCGGGCTCGGAGGCATTTACGTGGAAATTATGAAGGATATATCGTTTCGGGCGGTTCCCATCAATCGTGACATCGCCCTTTCCATGCTGGAGGAAATCAGATCTTACCCGCTGCTTCTCGGAGCAAGAGGCGAAGAAAAAAAGGATATCGAGTCCGTCATCGATACGATCATTAAAATAAGTTCGGTTATCCGGAAGTGTGAACGAATCACGGACATCGAAGTCAATCCCATCGAGGTCTATGAAGCTAAAAACGGCACGAAGGCTGTGGACGCGCGGATTTTGATAAGCAAAACGAAGGAGGAAAGGCAATGAAAAAAATCGTTGTTTCTTCAATGAGAAGCAATTCAGGAAAAACAAGCATCATCGCGGGAATCATCTCGCTGATGAAAGATAAAAAATTCGCTTACGCCAAGCCGCTGGGTGACCGGCTGATTTATCGCAAAAAGAGAAGCTGGGATTACGATGCGAGCCTGATGATCAATCTTCTCGGACGCGAGGGAGAGCTGGAAAGCCACTACGAAAAAATAACGCTCGGCTTCGACCATTCCCGCCTGAAATACATGTTCGACAAAGAAGGCATCGAAAGAGCCCTTTCCGAAATCGTGACAGATATCGGAGGGAATAATGACGTGCTCTTTATCGAAAGCGGAAAAGATCTGACCGCCGGCGCCTATCTCAATCTGGACGCGGTATCCATGACCAAGTCTATTGGCGGCAAACTCCTGATTGTCGTAAGCGGTGAAGATGATTGTGTGCTTGACGATGTGAAGTTCATCGAAAAATATGTAAAACTGGAAGGCGTCGATTTCGGCGGTGTCATCATCAACAAAATAAGCGACATTGAAGATTTCGAGATGTCCTGCACACCGGTCATCCGCGAAATGGGCATCAATGTTATCGGCGTTATTCCCTATCAAGCGCCCTTAACGTACTTTCCGCTTGATTTTCTCGCTGACAAGCTTCTGGCCACAGTTCTCGCGGGCGAGGACAATCTGAAAAATATCGCCAGGACGATCATCATCGGAACACCGTCGGCGATGGTCGCCGTCAAGGAGCAGATTCCCGCCCGGCCGGAGCTCAGCGGGACGGGTCAACTGATGATCACCGGCGGCGACCGGAGTGATCTGATCCTGGCCGCGCTGGAAAGAGATACCGCGGGAATCATTCTGACGAACGACATCGTTCCTCATCAAAACATAATTTCCAGAGCCAACGAACGGGGCATTCCTGTTCTGCTGGTGGGAACGGACACGTTCCAGACCGCCAGGATGATTGACGATATGGAACCTCTGCTCCGGAAACAGGACACCGGAAAGATCAGTCTTTTATCGCAACTGATTGAAAAACACACGCACATGGCGGACTTTTTGAAATCACAGGCATGACCGGGGTGGTTCATGGTTGATAGTTCATGGTGGATAGTTGATGGTAAAAAAACGTTGGTGGAACTATCCCAGGCGCGCAGCGCCGTGAGAAACCATCAACTTTTCACCTTTCACATTTCACTTTTTTGTGCGAAGCCGATGGATACAAAAGAACAAGATTTCTCTTCGTTCGTTCTTAGCACATCTCACCAGAAGGTTGGTTGACAGGGACAGCGGTTTAACTTATAATACTCAAAAACAATCGGGATACCGTCGTTTTTCTTTTAATTTAAACCGGGACTGCAGACTGCCATGGAACCTGAAATTTTTACAGAATACCTTGCCGGCTTCAAGAAAGCCTATCCGAAGAAATTCGTTTCGGAAGATGAGATTTTCAGTCATATCCGTCGCGGAGATCATATTTTTGTCGCGTCCGGCTGCGGCGAACCTCAATATCTCGTCCAGGCGATGATACGGTATGTCGAATCGAATCCCAAAGCTTTTTTTGACGCTGAAATCATTCACGTCTATTCTTTGGGACTTGCTCCTTACACCGGCGCAAAATATAAAGCAAACTTCCGGCATAATTCTTTTTTCATCGGAAACAGTACGCGGGATTCCGTAAACGCGGGGATGGCTGACTATACGCCTATTTCCCTTTCTCAAGTACCTTCCTTGTTAGCCAGCGGCGTTGTCCAGATTGATGTGGCGTTAATACAAACCTCCATGCCGGATGAACATCATTACTTAAGCCTCGGCGTTAGTGTGGACGTGGTCAAAGCCGCAACGGAAAAGGCAAAAATTGTTATTGCTCAAATCAATCCCAACATGCCCCGCATCCACGGCGACGGATTCATCCACATCAGGGACGTTGATTTTATTGTTCCTTATGATGAACCGCTTCTGGAAGTATCCAGCCCTAAAACAGGCGACGCCATTATAACCATCGGAAAAAACGTCGCCCGTCTGGTGCAGGACGGCGATACCATTCAGGTCGGCTGGGGCAGCCTGCCCAACGCTGTCATGTTCTGTTTATCCAACAAAAAACACCTGGGCGTGCACACGGAACTTTTGAGCGACGGCCTGGTGGATTTAATTAAAGCCGGTGTGATCGACAATTCCAAAAAAACAATTGACCATGGGAAAACGGTCGCTTCTTTCTGTATGGGCAACAAATCCACATACGCTTTTCTGGACAATAATCCTTCCATCGCGCTGCGGACGCTGGACTATACCAATAATCCGGTCATGATGTCCAGAATAGACAACATGGTTGCCATTAACAGCGCGTTGGAAATAGACTTAAGCGGACAGGCCACGTCGGAATCGATCGGCGGTGTTTTTTACAGCGGCATCGGCGGTCATCAGGATTTTATGCGGGGGGCGCTGTTTTCCAAAAACGGCAAATCCATTCTGGCGCTTAAATCAACGTCCATGAACGACACGGTTTCGCGCATTGTACCGGCGCTCAAGGAACAGGCCGGGGTCACGCTCAACCGCAGCGATGTCCGTTATGTGGTTACGGAATACGGCATCGCCTATCTGCACGGCAAAAATATCCGGGAACGCGCGATGTCGCTGATTGCCATCGCTCATCCAAAGTTCCGTCCGTGGCTGATTGATGAAGCGAAAAAACGCGGCCTGATTTTCAAGGATCAGGCTTTCATTCCCGGCAAGCGCGGCGAATATCCCGTGGATCTGGAAACGTATCTCACCACCAAGACGGACCTGCAGATTTTTATCAGACCGATAAAAATTAATGATGAGCCTCTTTTGAAAGATTTCTTTTATTCTCTTTCCGACAGAAGCATTCAAAGACGTTTCATTTCCGCCCGCAAGGACATGCCGCATGAACGACTTCAGGATTTCGTCATTATCGACTACACCAAACAGGTCGTGCTTGTGGTGATCAAAGGCGATGTCGATAATGCTCATATCTCCGCCGTCGGTCAATACGGGATCGACGAAGCCACGCACACCGCCGAAGTCGCGTTTGCCGTGCGCGACAGCGAACAGAACAACGGCATCGGATTTGAACTGCTGAAATATCTTACGTATCTCGCCAAGAGACAGGGTTTGCTCGGCTTCACCGCGGAAGTTCTCGTCGAAAACAAACCGATGCTGCATGTCTTTGAAAAAGGCGGATTTGACATCAAGAAAAAAATTGACAGCGGCGTTTACGACTTAACGCTGAAATTCAAAACATAATTCATTAAAGGAGCTTTTCAATTGATTAACCCTCATGTATTCAGAGAATATGACGTCAGAGGAGTTGTAAACAAGGACTTGAATGAGGATTTCGTCTTCAATCTCGGCCGGGCCATCGGAACCTATGCGTCGCGGAAAAGAGTCAGAAATATGACCGTCGGGCGCGATTGCCGGTTGAGTTCCGATGCGTATCATAATTTTTTAATCAAAGGTCTCAACGCCGCGGGAATCAATACCATCGACATCGGACTTTGCGCCACACCCATTCTTTATTTTTCCATCCGTCACCTGCGCGTCGGCGGCGGCGTCATGATCACGGGCAGTCATAATCCGCCGGAATTCAACGGTTTCAAAATCTGCGTCGGTCACAGCACGATCTTCGGAGCGGAGATTCAGGAACTTCGCAAGATTATGGAAAGCGGCCGGTATGCCAGCGGTCCATCGCGTAACAGACAAAAGGATATTTCCAAAGTTTACGAAAATTATCTTTTTAAAAGAATCAAAATCAAAAGAAAAATCAAGGTGGTGGTGGACGGCGGCAACGGCGTCGGCGGACATTTCGCCCTGCCCCTGCTCAAACGGTTCGGTTGCGAGGTCATCCCTATTTACTGCGAGCCGGACGGCAATTTTCCCAATCATTTTCCCGATCCCACGGTGGAGGAAAACCTGACCGAACTGATCAAACTGGTGCGGAAGAACAAAGCGGATCTTGGCATCGCTTTTGACGGTGACGCCGACCGGCTGGGTGTCATCAGCGACAAAGGCGAGATCATCTGGGGCGACAAACTGCTGATGCTCTTCGCCCGCCAGATTCTGAAGAAAAATCCCCGCGCGTCGGTGATCGGCGAGGTAAAATGCTCGCAGGTTCTGTTCGACGACATCGAAAATAATTCCGGGAAAGCCATCATGTGGAAAGCCGGACATTCACTGATCAAGGCAAAAATGAAAGAGGAAAAGGCGCTGCTGGGCGGAGAAATGAGCGGTCATTTCTTTTTTGCCGACCGCTACTTCGGGTATGATGACGCCATTTACGCGGCGTTGAGACTGCTGGAAATTATTTCCCAGACGGGCAAAAAGCTGAGCGAGCTCTTTGCCGGCGTGCCGAAGACCTTCGCGACGCCGGAAATCAGGGTCGATTGCACGGACAGCAGGAAAAAGAAAATCGTCGAGAAAATTAAAAAGCATTTCCAGAACACGCCCGGCATCGTGGAAATTGACGGAATCCGCATTCCCTTCGAAGGCGGCTGGGCGCTGGTGCGTTCCTCCAACACGCAGCCGGTCATTGTTTTACGTTTTGAAGCAACCTCGGCCAGGAAGTTGCAGTCGATTCGCAAGGAAGTGGAATCTCTGCTCAGGGTCGGATGAGGCAGCGGCGTCTGTAATCGCGCTGTTTAAATCTCACGGTTATTGGGGAACGGACGGCTGGATTGTATCCGATTCGCGGATTCGGCGGACCAGCAGACGGCAGCAGTTTTTGATGTTCTGCGGAGAATAAACGGCAAGCTCGTCCGTATAATAAAAGGTGAAAAGCTCTTCCGCAGCAGCTTCATTACCGCTGCTGCTTTGCATGATGTGATGCCGCACGTCAACAGCCGCCTGCTTTGCCTGCCGGAATACTTCTCTGATGGTTTCGGTCATCTCAAAAAAACCGTTGTGCGCCAGTCCTATTTTCTGCGGGTGGAATTTTTCCAGACGATCAATCGTTGCCAGGTAATCGTTAAAACCGGTGAAAAATGTCGGGAAGAAACCGCGTCCCGGATAATGGTTCCCCAGACTGTCGGAAACCAGAAGCGTGTTCGTGTCCTTGATGTGCACGAGGATATTCCCGGGAGAATGCCCCAAAGCTTCCTGAAAAGCGATTGTTAAACCGCCCAGAGCCAGTTCCTCTTTGTGGCGGACGATCCTGCATCCGGAAAGCGAAGGCGGAGAGGCCATAATGTCCGTCCGGCTTTTTATACCCCTTACCGCCAGTTCATCCCGCACGTGCCGGTCTTCTATTATCATGGATGACGCGGCTTTCGGATGTGTTACAAATTCTTCGGCGCCCTGCCCCGCGATGACGACCGCGCCGGGCAAGAATCTTCGCAGCGGATCAAGTCCGGTAATGTGATCGCTATGCGGATGCGTGACGATAATAAAATCCGGCCGGATCTTCAGGGTGGAAAGCTGGTTGATGACAATGTCCGCCGTCGCCGATACGCCGGTTTCCACGAGCGCGCATTTCCGGCTCCCCCGAATCAGATAAATATGAAAATAATCATTGCCCAGTATCCAGAGACTGTCATTAATTTTACGCGGATACATGCTTTATTTAAACATCTTTTTTTTAATGAGACCCAAATTTCAGAAACGAAGTACACTGAAATTTGATGGTCGAATTAATGAAACTCAAGTTTCAGAAGCGTAGCAAACTGAAACTTGTAAGTTGAATTATCCCGCCGCAGGCGGAGGATATCGCCGATATCCTTGATATCCCCGAGGCGAAGCCGAGCGGGATAAATGTGGATCTAATTCCCCGCCCCCTAGGGCGCAGTTCCTTTGGATACCCCACTGCTTGCTGCGGGATTGTTCAATGACGTTCCTCTCTAGAAAACATTGATATCGTCATATTGGGGATTGATTTCATATTTGCCCGTCTTATTGATGAAACCGACCTTGACTTTGCCGCGTCCTACGCCGACCGGCGCCAGACCATTCTCGTACCAGAAGGCAACGTCAAACTGCGGATCGATCACGTACCTGCCGGTCTTGTCGATAAAACCGTATTTCCCCTTGCTCTTCACCGAGGCCAACCCTTCGGAAAACCAGAAGGCGAAATCAAACTGCGGCTCAATGACAAATTCACCCTTTTTGTTGATGAAGCCGTATTTGTTTCCGAGCTTCACCGTAGCCAGGCCTTCGGAAAACCAGAAGGCTAAATCATACTGCGGTTCAATGACGTAGCGGCCTGTTTTGTCGATATAGCCGTATTTACCGCCGCTTTTCACCGAGGCCAGGCCTTCGGAAAACCATCCGGCATCGTCGAACTGCGGTTTGATGATGTATTTTCCCGATCTATCGATAAAACCGACTTTGGCCTTGACTTTGTTGCCATCAATTTTGCCAACAGCGGTCAGTCCTTCGGAAAACCATCCGGCATCGTCAAACTGCGGATTGATGACATACTTTCCATTTTTGTCGATGAAGCCCACCTTAACCTTGCCGCCGCCCAGGCCGACCGAAGCAAGTCCGTCGTGAAATAAAAAAGCAACGTCAAACTGCGGATTGATCACGTATTCGCCGGTCTTGTCGATAAATCCCCATCGGCCGCCTATTTTTACCGCGGCGAATCCATCGGAAAATCTCCCCGCTCCTTCAAACTGGGGGGTGATGACAAATTTTCCCGTTGTGTCGATATATCCCCAACCCTCCCCCTGTTTGACGGGAAACGATATAAGCTCCTCGCTGAAGATGGAGGAAAATTTTTCTTTCAACTTTGAAAAAGTATTATTCTCACAAGCGGTGAGACTGAAAATCAAACAAAAACTTAATATGACAACGAAGAAATTCCTCAAACGTACCATTGCCTATCCTCCCCCATATTTCGTGATTCGATTTTTTTGGATGGGTATTATTGCGCAAATTTAAAGGTAATTGTCAAATCAATATTTTCAGAATTTTTCCGGTACCCCTTTTTCCGACCATTGCTTCCGGACAATTATTCCGGATAATGATGCGTCATAAAATTTCTTTCAAATATTGTTATATTTTATGATAAATTCAGGGACCGATAAACAGCGGTGCACTGCGCAAAGAAGAGGACTCATGAAAGACAAGGAGGACCTATGCTTATGCTCAAAAAACAGGAAGGCATGTCAACGGTCGGGTGGATTTTCTTTATCGGACTGATGATCGCTGTTGCCATCCCGGGAATGAAAATCATACCCATCTACATGAGCAGTTTCAAAATCCATAAGGCATTGCAAAAAATGGAATCTGATGTTGCCGCGCAAACCAATCTGACCACACCGGCAAAGATCAAACAAGACCTGCTGGATCGTTTTGCGCTTCAGCAAATGCCGGAAATCACAGCGGATGAGATCATCGTTACGCCATTTCGGGATAAATACACGATCAGGATCACCCACCGGTATCAAGAACGCTTATACCAGGACCGTTTTTTCACTTTGGACATCGACAGAACGGCCGAAATACCGATTATCATTCAGCAATGAAAAACCCCGCCCCCGACAGCGGATCATCATCAATTTCATATACATCGGCCCGGAATGATTTGAATCGCCCGGTTGCTCCCGCAAAAAACAGCCGAATATTGTTTCGGGAAGATGCTTGACATTGGCAGTCGGAGGCAGTATCTTATAGTTGAAGAGTGCTGCAATGCCCAAACGATTTTAGTGAAAGAAAAAAATTTCACTGGAGGTAAAATCAAAACATCTTTTGGGTGTTGAAGAGGTAATGCTAACTGCTTCAAAGCAGTTATACAATGAGCTGTCCACAGCTTATGGAAGACGCATTGCAGCTCTCTTCTTTTTTTGTGTTTTCTCCCGGTTTCTAATCTTGCCCGGATATCGAATGTTTACTTCCCGGTCTTGTGGGAAGATTTGTTAAGCTTCTTATAATAATTTTCCACTTGACGTCTGTTTTCCTCAACATATTTTTTAAATTCGTCGCACCCATTCTTATATAAGTGGTCCAGTTGATTCAAAAGATTATTGACATCCCGGGACATCAGGCTGGAAGGGTTCATGTAAGCATCAAACATCTTACGAGTCTGGTCATTGAAATCAGTCATAGCCTTATTATTATGAAACGTCTCGATCGCTTCATAGCCGGCGTCCATGGCCTTCTTTAAGTCATCAATCCAGCTTTTATAAAGACTGGTGCGCTGTTTCATAAACTGCTTTCCTTCATCGGTCATGATCGGAAGATAGTGAAAAAAGTTGAGAATATTTTCGGCCTGCTGCTGAAGCGCAACCATCATCGAAAAGCAGTTCTCCAGGGATGTTTTGTGATAGTCAATCAGATTTTTAATAACTTTTCTGTTATCCATAATGACCTCTTTCCAGCATTGTGCATGATTGAAAATATTTATTCTACATTCAACGGATTATTGCAAGACAGAAAACAAAGACAACGCCTTGTTGTTAAACGATGATGGGGAGAGGTTGATTGGTCGGGGCGGAGTGATTTGAACACTCGACATCCTGCTCCCAAAGCAGGCGCGCTACCAGGCTGCGCTACGCCCCGACTTTATTTTCCGTGTTCCGTTCCGAGAGATTCCTTGAGCTTGGCGAAAGACTGTCCCCGGTGGCTGACTTTGTTTTTTATTTCCGGCGGCAGTTCAGCCGCGGTTCTGTTCAGTTCCGGCACATAAAAAACCGGATCGTATCCGAAACCGTTGTCACCGCGGCGGTCGTCAATAATCAGACCCGGCCATCTGGATTCGAAAGAAACATAACTCTCATCGGTCCTGTATAATACAAGAACGCAGCAGAAGGAAGCTGTTCTTTTATCCGGCGGGACATCCCGCAATCGGGACAACAGAAGATTGATGTTATCGTCGTCGGTTGCGTTTTCACCGGCAAAACGCGCCGAATAAATGCCCGGCGCTCCGCCGAGGACATCGACCTGTAATCCGGAATCGTCAGCCAGAACGGTTTCACCCGTTATGGCGGAAATAATTTTTGCTTTCTTCAGGGCATTTTCCAGAAATGTTTTCCCGTCTTCCACAATGTCGGGCACGGCGGGATAATCTTTCAAAGACAGCAACTCGATCCCCATACCCGCCAGCATTTCTCTGATTTCTCTTACTTTGCCTTCATTGCCGGAAGCAAAAACAATTCTCATCCGATCAGATCACCCACGATTCCCTTCTGCTGTTCGATAATCCGCCTGATGCCGTTTTCAGCCATTTCCGTCATCTGCGTCATCTCTTGCCGGCTGAAAGGGGTTCTTTCAGCCGTGCCCTGCACTTCAATGAAATGACCCGAACCGGTCATGACAAAATTCATATCGACTTCCGCGCGGGAATCTTCTTCATATTCCAGATCAAGCATGATCTGATGGTCGATGATTCCGACACTGACGGCCGATAAATAATCACGCACCGGAATTTGCCGGATTGTGCCTTCCTGTTGCATTTTTCGGAACAAACCCGCGAGCGCGACAAAAGCGCCTGTAACCGAAGCTGTGCGGGTGCCGCCGTCGGCCTGAATGACATCGCAATCCAGATAAATTGTTTTTTCACCGAACGCGTTCAAATCGGTAACGGCGCGCAGCGATCGTCCGATCATTCTCTGGATTTCGTGCGTCCGGCCGCCCAGTTTTCCCCGCGTCGCCTCCCGTGCCGTGCGGGTTTGCGTGGACATCGGCAGCATGGAATATTCAGCGGTCAGCCAGCCTCTTCCCGTATTTTTCAGGAAGGGCGCCGTTTTGTCATCGATCGAAGCGGCACAAATCACCTTAGTGTTGCCGAATTCCACCATCACGGAACCGGGCGCACTGTTCAGGTAATTATCAATGAGTTTTATCGGTCTGAGCTCGTCGAATTTACGACCTGATTTTCTTTCCATCACCTGTCACCGGGAAAAGGTTTTGATGCTGTTGGCCAGGGTCCGGGCAATATCCCCCTGCGTCTTCGCTGAAAGAAGTTTCTTTTTTTCGTCCGGATTTGTGGCAAAGCCCATTTCGACGGAAACGGCGGGAACAAAGAGACCGTCGGTTATCGGTAAATCAGCTTTGCGCATTCCTCTGCCCTTGCGCGGAAACAAGATATTGAAATGATCCTGTACGATTTTTGCCATTTTCAAAGAATCGTTCCGGCATTTTTTTTGCGGCGCGGTCAGGAATGACTGGGCCTTCTTTTCCTCTTCGAGCGCACCGGAGCCGCATTCGGGATAATACACTTCAAAGCCGGACGCTTCCTTGCCGAATCCGCCGTTGACATGAAGACTCAAGACGCAGTCCGGGCTGTTTTTTTCGATTATTTTTTTGCGTTCAGCCAGGTCCACTTTTTTATCCGCGTCACGTGTCAGGACGACAGTGATGTTTTTCTCGGACGCGAGTTCTTTCCGGATCATCAGAGCCACGGCCAGCGTGATGTCTTTTTCCGCAACCTCATCATTTAATTTCAATCCGGTTTCTTTTCCGCCGTGCGCCGGATCAATCACGATGACGCGCTTTTTTTCCTCGGCGGCGACTCCCGCAACACTGCAGAACAAAAAAGCAATCACCAGAATGCTGGATACAAACCAATTTTTCTTTTTGTCAGACATTTTCTTCTCTCTTTTTTTGGATTCGCGCATGCTTATAGCAGAGTGGTTTTGTTTGTCAACACTCAATTGACGAGCTAGAAACGATGCAACCATTCCACGGATTTAACAAATTTCAGCTGTCGGATCGCAGACAGGATCTGATTCAACTGCTGCAAACTGCTTACGTCGATCACAAACTTGCAGGTGGCGATCAGATTGACCGTTTCCACCTCCGCATAGCTGATATTGACGTCAAAAGATGAAATGATCGAGCTGACTTCGGTCAGCACTCCCTTGATATCATCACAGACGACTTTGATATTGACCGGATACGTGTGCTCTTCACGGGAGCTCCACTGGACATTGACGATTCTTTCCTGGTCCATTCTTTTGATATACGGACAATTTTTGGTATGCACGATGACACCGCGACCGCGGGAAATATAACCGGCGATTTCATCTCCCGGTATCGGACTGCAGCACCTAGCAAAATTGACCATGATATCGTCGGGATCGTCCACGCCGATCAGTGAAACACCCATGGAAGGTGAAGCCGTCTTCTTTTTCTTTAACTTTTCTTTGACGGGTTCGGTTTCTTCAGCGGTTTCACCGGCCTGAAAATAATTCACGACCCGTTTGGCTGAAATGCGTCCCAAACCGACCTGGGAAATCAAATCATCAAGCTGATTCACGGAAAAAGCGGAAAATACCTTCTTGATTTCGTCCGATTTGACAAAACCGGCAAATTTCAGATTGTGTCTTTTGAATTCTTTTTCCAGCAGTTCCCGGCCCAGAAGGATGCTGTCTTTCTTTTCTTCCAGGTTGATGTAATTTCTGATCTTGGTAATTGCTCTGGTCGTGATCACATTTTTCAGCCAGTCCTTGCTGGGATGGTGACCGGCCTGCGTGATGATTTCTACGCGGTCGCCGTTCTGCAGCTTGTACCTCAGTGGAACGATGCTGCGGTTGACTTTGGCGCCGATGCACTGATTGCCGACATCGGTGTGAATACTGTACGCAAAATCGATGGGCGTGGCGCCCTTGGGAAATGATTTGACATCGCCATGGGGCGTAAAAACGTAAACCTCTTCCGGGAACAGGGCCAGCTTGAGATCGGACATGAATTCTTTCGGATTTTTGATGTCCTGCTGAATTTCCAGAACTTCCCGGAGTTTTCTGATCTGGTCCTCCTCGTTATCTTTATACGACCCGCCTTCCTTGTATCGCCAGTGAGCGGCGATTCCCTTTTCCGCCCACTCGTGCATGTCCCTGGTTCTGATCTGAATCTCCACCCTTTCTCCGTACGGCCCGATAACCGTGGTGTGCAGCGACTGGTAATTATTGGCTTTGGGCATCGCGATATAGTCTTTGAATCTTCCGGGAACCGGCTTCCAGAGCGCGTGGACGATGCTCAGAACTTCATAGCAGGTTTTTTCCTTGTCGGAGTCCAGAATAACGCGGAAGGCGATCAGGTCATATACCTCGTCAAAATTGATGTGCTGTTCATGCATTTTTTTATAGATGCTGTAGAGATGTTTGGCCCTGCCCTCCACTTTACACGTAATGTCGTACTTTTCCATTTCCCCGAGAATGATTCTTTTGACTTCTTCCGTGTAACGGTTGCGCGCTTCGTTGGATTTGGCGATCTTCGCGACCAGCTCTTTGTAAGCGTCGGGCGCAATATGCTCAAAGGCAAGATCCTCCAGTTCCATTCTCATGGAGTTGATTCCCAAACGATTGGCCAGCGGCGCATAGATGTCCATGGTTTCGCGGGCGATAGAAATTCTTTTTTCCGTGGGATGATACTTCAGGGTCCGCATGTTGTGAATCCGGTCGGCCAGACGCACCAGCAGGATACGGATGTCCGCCGACATGGCCAGAATCATCTTGCGGAAATTTTCCGATTGTCTTTCTTCCTGGGACCGGAAGGAAATCCGGCTTAATTTCGTCAATCCGCTGACCAGAAAAGCCACGTCCCCGCCGAATTCCCGCTCCAGTTGCTCCGCCGTGGTCAAGGTGTCTTCGATGGTATCATGCAGCAATCCGCTGATGATGGTCGCGGCGTCCATTTTCATGTCGGTCAGAATTCCCGCAACTTCCATGGGATGCGTCAGGTAAGGTTCACCGGACAATCGGACCTGTCCCTGATGAACGGAAGCGGAATAAATGTAGGCTTTCTGGATCATCTCCAGATCTTCCGCCGGAAGATAGGTTTGAGCGTTATCGATGATATCACTGATGCGCAGCATGAATTTTCCGACCTTCTCTGCCTGTGGCTATGACATCTCCTGATTGAATTCCTGCCGGATAATCTCTTTTACCTTTTCGATAATGTCCGACACCTGACACAATTGATTTTCTCCGGTTTTCCGGATTTTCAGTTCGACATTGCCTTCCTGAAGGTTTTTGTGTCCGACGGTAATCCTCAATGGAATTCCGATCAGATCGGCGTCTTTAAATTTTACACCGGCTCTTTCATCCCGGTCGTCAAAAATAACTTCAATTCCTTCCGTCATCATCGCATTGTAAAGATACTCGGCTGTTTCCTTCACGGTTATTTCATTGATGTTCACCGGTGTGATCATCACATGATAAGGCGCCAGCGGCATCGGCCAGACGATGCCGTTTTCATCATGGTTCTGTTCAATCCCGGCGGCGACGGTTCTGCCGATACCGATTCCATAACAGCCCATGATCATGATTTTTTCCTGGCCGTCTTTGTCCAGATACATCGCCTTCATCGCCTTGCTGTATTTTGTTCCCAGTTTGAAAACATGACCGACTTCGATACCCCGGGCTATTTTAATGCTTTCTCCGCAACGCGGGCACGGATCTCCGGCATTAACGATCCGCAAATCCGTGAACGCTTCCACTTTGAAATCTCTGCCGACATTGACATTCTTCAAGTGGTAGTTTTCCCGGTTCGCGCCCGTCACAAAATTAACCATATCAATCACCGAATAATCGATGAGAATCGGCACGCGGATATTGACCGGACCGACAAATCCCCGCGGCGCTCCGGTCACCTCTTTAATCATATCGTCGGAAGCAAGTTCCAGTTCGGCGGCGCCGACATAATTCTTTACCTTGATTTCGTTGACCTCCTGATCGCCCCGGATGAGCACGGCATAAGGCTTGCCGTCGGCGCTGAAGATCAGCGTTTTCACGATATCCCGCGGCTGAATGTTTAAAAATGAGCTGACTTCTTCAATCGTGCGCACGTTGGGCGTCTCGATTTCCTCCAGCCCAAGCCAGTCTTCCTCAGAGATTATTTTTTTCTCCGGACAGGCCACCTCGGCTTTTTCCAGATTCGCCGCATAGGAACATTTTCCGCAGAAAGCCATCGCGTCTTCTCCGGATTCGGCGATGACCATGAATTCGTGAGAATATTTGCCGCCGATGCTTCCCGAATCGGCTTCCACCGGGCGAAATTTCAAACCGCAGCGGCGGAAAATATTGTTATACGCGGCAAACATTTTTTCATAACTTTTCTCGGCGCCCTCTTCGTCGATATCGAAGCTGTAAGCGTCCTTCATGCCGAATTCCCGGCAACGCATGACACCGAAGCGGGGACGAACTTCGTCGCGGAACTTGGTCTGAATCTGATAAAGATTGCGGGGCAACTGGCGATACGTCTTGATATCGTTGCGCACGATGCTCGTAATGACTTCCTCGTGCGTCGGTCCCAGGCAGTATTCATGATCATGACGATCGCGAATTCTCAGCAGTTCCTTCCCGTAATATGACCAGCGTCCCGATTCCTGCCAGAGTTCCGACGGCTGCACCATGGGCATGTGAACCTCCTGCGCGCCAGCCTTATTCATTTCTTCCCGGATAATTTGTTCGAGTTTCTGTATGACACGGTAACCGAGAGGCAGATAGGAGTAGATACCGCTGGTTAATTTTCTGATCATTCCCGCCCGGATCATTAACTGATGACTGATCACTTCGGCATCAGAAGGAACCTCTCTGACGGTTGGTAAAAACATTTCGGAGTAACGCATTACTTATTGTTCCTTTCATTACATATCTTATTGATCTCCTGAAGCAGAACTTTTACAAAATCAGTCTCCTTCACTTTTTTGAAAGCCTTGCCTTTCTTGAAGATCATGCCCTGTCCCCTGCCTCCGGCCAGACCGATATCGGCGTCCGCGGCTTCTCCCGGACCGTTGACGACACAGCCCATCAGCGCTATCTTCAGATCATCTTTCCGTCCGGCAAGAGCTTTTTCTATTTTTCGCGTCAGACTTAAAAGATCAATTTCACAACGGCCGCAGGTCGGGCAGGAGACGATGTCCGGTCCGACTTTTCGGATATTCAGGGCGCGTAAAATCCCAAAGGCCAGCGGAATCTCCGAAACGGGATTGCCGGTCACCGACACCCTGATGGTATCGCCGATACCTTCGTAAAGCAGCGTTCCGATGCCTATGGACGACTTGATCGCGGCGTTAATCAGCGAACCTGCTTCGGTCACGCCCAGATGCAGGGGGTAATCCGTTTTTGCGGAAATCGCGCGATACGCTTCAATCATACCGGGGACATCCGACGATTTCAACGACAACTTGATCAAATCGAATCCCTGATCCTCGCAAAGTTCCAGATTCCGCATCGCGCTCTCCACCAGCGCTTCCGCAGTCGCGCCGCCATATTTCGAGAGCAGGTCTTTTTGCAGAGAACCGGAATTAATTCCGATACGGATGACGGCCCGGCGCTCTTTTGCCGCTTGGATGATCCCGCCTATTTTATCCCGCGCGATGTTGCCAGGATTGATTCTGATGCCGTCCACACCCATTTTCAGGGCATCCACAGCCAGACGGTGATGGAAATGAATGTCCGCGATCAGCGGAATGGATATTCTTCTTTTGATTGCGGGTATGGACGCTACGGCTTTTTCATCGGGCACCGCGATGCGAACCACTTCGCAACCGGCTTTTTCCAGAGCTTTGATCTGTCTGATGGTGGCTTCGGCATTCCGCGTATCGGTGTTGGTCATCGATTGCACGACAACCGGCGCGTCTCCGCCAATCGGCACACTGCCGAGGGTTATCTGTCTCGTCTTTTTTCTTTTGATGAAAGATGAATGTTCCAACGTCGCCATTTTCCAATGATTTATCCGGAGTAAATTAACACCTTCGAATTCAATTCAATCACAGGTATGAACCCCAGGGGAAGCCCTGGACACATATTCCGCAGCAAGCTGCGGAATATTATACCCATGCTTATGCATGGATATCCCTATGTGCTATACACATGGGATAATTCAACTACCAAATATTACTTCGCTTTGCTTGTAATATTTGAGTTTCATTAATTCGATCTGCAAGTTTCAGTGGACTGCGTTTCTGAAACTTGGATCTCATTACCCTCCGCTGTGCGGGATTGTTCCCAATCCTGATGCATCGGCATTGGATAGTTCGTCCTACAAACTTCAGTGCGCTTCGCTTCTGAAATTCGGGACTCACAACGACTTACAAATTTCAATGTACTTCGTTTTTGAAATTTGAGTCTCACAACAAACAGTTAATCACTGGTGCGGGGATGAGACTCTATCTAAAATCCTAATTGCCCAGCCAGCAGTGCAGACATAATTGCTCTGCGGGAAGTCCAATGGCTGCAATCATATCTTCAATAGCCAGATATTTCAGGGACGTCACATTTAAATCCTGACGAATCCATTCAATCATCCGGGTGTATTTTTCCGTTTTGTTGTTCAGATATTCTTCCGGATTTTCAATATCCTGACCTTCCAGAGCGCGAATGGCTTTGCGGCAGGCAAGTTCACCCGTCGTTCTCGTTGAAGACGTATAAATGCAGGGATACATCAGCGGCGGACAGGCCGGACGGATATGAATTTCCTTCGCACCGTTGTCCCATAATTTCTTGATCGTCAGATTTTTGAGTTGCGTGCCGCGGACGATGGAATCGTCACAAATGATGATGCGGTTCCCGTTGATGACCTCCCGGACGGCACAGAGCTTCATCGTGGCCACGAGATCTCTTATTTCCTGGGCCGGAGGCGTATAGCTCCTTCCGTAACCCGGCGTGTATTTGACCAGCGCCCTACGATAAGGAATGCCCGACGCCATGGCATAACCGATCGCGTGGCCGACGCCGGAATCGGGAACTCCGGAAACAAAATCAGCCGAGATATTGTCTCTTCTGGCGAGGTATCCGCCGCATCTTTCCCTCGCGCCTTCCACACTGATGCCTTCGTATGAGGAAGAAGGATAACCGGTATAGATCCACAAAAATGAACATATTTTTTTCTCGGCACCCGCCGGTTTTACTGATTTTACGCCATCGGTGGTCAGTTGAACAATTTCGCCCGGTCCGAGAAACTGCAACAATTCATAACCGAGATTTTCAAATGAACTCGCTTCCGTGGCAACGACGTAAGATTTTTCCTGCGGGTTTTTACTTTTGCCGACGGCGAGAGGAAATCGTCCGACTTTGTCTCTGGCGGCATAAATGCCTTCCGTTGTCATGACCAGGGCGCAGATGGATCCTTCGATCGCGCCGCGCATGGAGGCAATACCCTCAACGATATTATCACCGCGATTAATCAGATAAGATACGATTTCGGCGTTGTTGATATCTCCTCCGGCTCTTTCTCCGAAGTTGGCGCCGTCGTTGAGCAGATCATGGACCAGTTGATTTTTGTTATTGATCAGTCCGACGGCTGCAACAGCGTAAACGCCAAACCGGGAACGGAAGATCAGCGGTTGAGGGGTATCATCATCAATCGCTCCGATTCCGAAAAACCCGTCCATTTTTTTATATTCATCAATAAACCGGGATTTAAATTGAACCTGGGAAACACTGTGGACGGTCTTGTAAAAGCCCTCGGCGCCGAGTACGGCCATTCCCGCGTGTTCGGTTCCCAGATGCGAATGGTAATCGGTTCCGTAAAAAAGAGTCTTAATGCAATTTTCCGATGATACAACTCCAAAAATGCCGCCCATTGATTTTTACTCCTGTTATGTCATTCAGGAAACAGAGGTTTCGCTTCTGTTGTTTCCTTAATTTTTTTCAAGAAAGTAGCGCAGAACAAATGCCCGGGTCTCCGCTGAAAGCCGCTCCGGATTTATTTTTTACGATTCGTTTTCACCCATCGTTACAGCAATGCCTGTTACCGGTCCGGATGATAAAGCGTTCCAGGCTCAGCCCGATGTTACCGTCAACACCTAACCTTTGGCGCTGTATCTTTCCGTTAACCTTTGATTAACATTATCCGGGACCAGTCCCTTGACAGAACCTCCGAGACTGGCTACTTCTTTAATCAGTTTGGAACTGGTGAAAAACCATTTAAATCCGCTCATCAGAAAAACCGTCTCAATGTGTTTGGTCTGACGACGGTTCATCAAGGCCATCTGAAATTCGTATTCGAAATCGGATAAGGCCCGCATTCCGCGCAGGATGATGTTGGCCCCCGACATTTTCAAGTAATCGACCAGCAGGCCTGAATAACAATCCACGCTGATTCCCGGCGTGTCTTTAAAGATATCCCGGATCATTTCCATGCGTTCTTCAACGTTAAAGAGATAGACTTTATTGGGATTGTAGGCGATAAGAATAATGATTTCGTCAAACATTCTTGCGCCTCTTTTGATGATATCCACATGTCCATTGGTAATGGGATCGAATGACCCCGGATATATCGCAATCCTTTTCGTAAAATCTTCCTGCATTATTTCTTCTCCATTTTCAAAAAAGTTAAGGAATTCGCGCCGTATTTTCTCTGATCGGCACAATGAAAAACTTCCAGCGCCGCGTCCGATATTGTTTCCTGGATGGAATGCTGAATCACAATAACGCCGCCCTCCCGGAGCACGTTATATTTTTTCAAAAGACTCAATGTCTTTGTCACTAAACCGCGATGATACGGCGGGTCGGCAAAGATGATGTCAAATACAATTTTCTTTTCACAAAGATCACGCAAAGCGTAATGAATATCTGTCGCCATGACGCCAAACGTTTCGTCCGGACAGCCGTTCGGAATATTCCTCTGGATCAGGTCAGCGAGCTTTCGATTGCTTTCCACAAAATAAACTTTCTTTGCTTCGCGGCTCGCGGCTTCCATGCCGACACTGCCCGATCCGGCAAAAAGATCGAGAAATGTTTTATCTTCCAAAGAACCGATCAAATTAAAAAGCGCTTCTCTTAAAAAATCGGTTGTCGGCCTTTCTTTTGATGCGGAAGGAAAAAGCAAAGTCTTTCCCCTGGCTTTTCCTCCTGTAATTCTCATATTACTTTACGAATAAATTTTACTGGATCCTGTTTTTTACTGCTTTTCATTTTTAACGTCTTGATTCGTCTCCCCCGCCTTCTGGTCTTTCTGCCGGTCAAACTTGATCACCCACCACACCGGTCCCGATAT
Organism: uncultured Smithella sp.; assembly: GCA_964539765.1. GTDB lineage: Bacteria > Desulfobacterota > Syntrophia > Syntrophales > Smithellaceae > Smithella. The sequence goes on along the minus strand of CAZIJZ010000006.1, from coordinate 49,859 downwards.
CGCGTACCCCAGAAAAATCACGAAGAACATAATCTCCGGCTCAGCCACAATGATAACCAGCAAAATCGTCGACCAGAAAAAGATGGTGAATGGCTTACGGGCAAGCAGTGACGTATCCTTGAAACTGTAATATTTGACGCTGCTGACCATCAGCAAAGATATGATAATAACGAAGGCCATGATGAAGATGTTGTGGAATTTCCCTTCCGCGCCGACATAGTCAAAGAAAATAACCGTCGTCGCGATCACGGACGCGGCGGCGGGAATGGGCAGGCCGTTGAATACCTTGCTTTCAACCATGCCGATCTGAATATTGTAACGGGCCAGTCTCAGCGCGCCGCAGAGCACGAAAAGGAAAGCGACGATCCAGCCCCATTTACCGTAAATCGATAATGACCAGCTGTAGGCCAGCAGGGCCGGAGCAACGCCGAAAGCTATGACGTCAGCGAGAGAATCATATTCCGCTCCGAACTTACTGGTGGTATTGGTCATACGGGCCACCCTGCCGTCGAGTCCGTCAAAGATCACGGACACCAGAACGGCAATCGACGCCGGAACGAAATGTTCTTTAAAAGATGCGATCATGGAATAGAAGCCGCAAAACAAACTGGCCGAGGTAAACAGGTTGGGCAGCAAATAGATGCCTTTTTTCATACGCACTTTACGGACTGCATTTTCCATGTTCATGATAAATACCCCAAAACCGTCTGACCTGCTTTGACCTTATCTTTGAGCTTGATGGATACTTTAGAATCTTCGGGCAGATAAACATCCACTCTGGAGCCGAAACAAATTATACCGAAGCGATCTCCTTTGCCTACTGTCATCTTCGGAGCGACCCAGCAGACAATACGACGGGCGATCAAACCGGCAATCTGAACGGTCCAGACCATCCGTCCGTCCGGTGTGCGAATAAGCACTTCGTTTCTTTCATTATCCTCGGAAGCCTTGTCCAGGTTTGCGGAAATGAATTTTCCCGGGTGGTAGTTGATGGCTTCGATTGTTCCGTCATAAGGAGCCCGGTTGACGTGCACGTTGAAAACATTCATGAAAATGCTTATTTTTTTAAAATCCCCGGATATGGTTCCGTTCATTGTAACGTTTTCAATTTTTACGACTTTACCGTCGGCGGGACAGATCAGGACCTTTTCCTCCTCCTGAAAAGATCTTTCGGGATTGCGGAAAAACCAGACAATAAAAATTGTCAGAAGGGTGAACAAACTTATTAACCACCAGTTACCGCCTAAAAAAGCTACAAAAACCGTAACAATAAGGGAAAAAACCACGAAAGGATAACCTTCAGGAGCGATAATACTGTCATGCTTCATAAATATTTATCTTTTCTGAATATTGTTTATATTTAACTTCAAGTCCACGGCAACTGTCTGCATTTCCCGCCAGATCGATCCCATTCAAAGGACGTTTTCTGATATATCAATTGACCATTCTTGTCAATAAATCTTTAATTTTTATACAAAAACAAGTCGAATTTACCGCATGTTTGCTATTGCACAGCCCCTCTTGATCGGGTATATTAATTATAAATGATTATCATTGTTTAGGTTTATCTTCTGATGACGAAAATAAAATGGCAAATCATTGTCGGCATTCTGGTCACGTGTGCTTTTTTTGCTCTCTTGTTGATCCGCCTTGATTTTTTTCAGAAAAAACCGGAGACGGTCGCGGGTATAAAAATTTCTCAATCGCAGTCGCCGCAAGATACCTGGATGAATATTTATCAGAACAACCAAAAAATCGGTTTTGTACATCGGACCCTGGCCAAAAAAGGCGACCGGTTTCAGTTCCAGGAAAATGTTTTTATGGAAATCAACACCCTGGGAATAACCCAGGCATTAAATCTGGCGACCGACGGTGAACTCAATCCGGATATGACCCTTTCTTCTTTTAATTTTAATTTAAATTCCAGTTTGTTTCATTTTATTGTCCGCGGCCGGGTGGTTGAAAATAAACTGGTCATCTTCACGGGCTCGCCGGAAAAACAGGAAAAAAACGAGATCCCGCTCAGAAGCATTCCGCATATCAGCGGCAGTATTTATGACGCGGCTTTTCAGACCGGTTTAAACAAGGGAGCCACCCGCGGTTTCAGCATCTTCGATCCGTCGACCCTGTCCCTGAAAACCGTTAACGTCACCAGAAACGCAGACGAAATCATTCCTGTCATGGGAAAAAGGTTGTTGTTAAAAAAATACTGCGCCGATTTCATGGGCGCCAAACACTGCGCGTGGCTGGACACGCAAGGCAATGTTCTGAAAGAAACCGGTATTTTAGGTCTGTCCATGGAAAAGACCACCCGGGAAAACGCTCTGGCGGAAATCGACCGCGGCGCAAGCGTTGATTTTACTCAGATCGCTTCCATTCCCTCGAATATCCCGATCGATGACGCGGAAACGCTTCGTGAACTTAAAATCAAATTAAGCGGCATCAACGACAGGTTGCATCTGAACGGCGACAGACAACGTTATGAGCAAAATATTCTGACCATTACGCGGGAAAGTATCGGTCCTCCGTCCGGTCAGACAAACAAGATTCCCGCGGACATTGCGGTATTTTTAAAACCATCGGCGTTGATTCAATCCCGCGATCCCGACATCAGGCGGCAGGTCGGGAAAATTACGAACCCTGCCGATTCCGACGAGCAAAAAGCAAAAAAGATCATCCAATGGGTCTTTACCCATATTGAGAAAAAGCCGACGCTGTCGGTCCCGAACGCTCTGGAGGTGCTGAAAAACAGATCCGGTGATTGCAATGAACATTCTGTTTTAACGGTCGCTTTGCTGCGCGCCGCCGGCATACCCGCGCAGTCGGAAGCCGGCCTGGTCTATCTGCGGGGAAGATTTTATTATCACGCCTGGTGCGCACTTTACGTGAATCAGTGGATTACCGCCGATGCCGTGTTCAACCAGTTTCCGGCGGATGTCACGCATATCCGGCTTATCCGCGGTGAAACCGATCAGCAGTTAAACCTGATGGGTGTCATCGGTAAAACAAAACTGGAGGTGCTATCACAAAAAAAATGATTAAATTATCGGAACTCACCAAGGATTATGGAACGACCCTTGCCGTGAATAAACTCAATTTGCATGTTTCAGCGGGAGAAATTTACGGCTTCATCGGTCCCAACGGCGCCGGGAAAACAACGACGATCCGAATGATGGGAGGCATTCTGGGCCCGACTTCCGGCAATATCTTCATCGGCGGGATGGATATGTCCAGGAATCCCGTCGCCGGAAAAAAAAAGATCGGTTTCGTACCCGATCGGCCCTTCCTGTATGAGAAACTGACCGGGATGGAATTTTTGCAATTCTCGGCTGATCTCTATGATGTCAGTCGTGAAACGTTTCCACAAAAATCCAAAAACCTGCTGCAACAGTTCGCCCTCTGGAATTGGGCTGATGAATTGATCGAAGCTTATTCCCACGGCATGAAACAAAGGCTGATTATCGCTTCCGCTCTTCTTCACGATCCTCAAATATTAATTATTGACGAGCCGATGGTCGGGCTTGATCCCGAAGCGGTGCATATGGTCAAGGATATTTTAAAAGGACTGGCTGTTCAAGGAACCACTATTTTTGTGTCCACCCACACCCTAAGCATTGCGGAGGATCTTTGTCATCGCATTGGACTGATTCATAAAGGCACCCTGCTGGCAGAGGGCAGCCTCGATGAATTGCAGCAAATTGCCAAGCTGGGCGAAGCCAGACTGGAAGAGGTCTTCCTGACTATCATCAAGGAGAATACTTTTCTATGAACACGCTAACCACTCTCATCCGGCCGCGTCTGCTCTCGTCAGCAAACAGCTTCCGGCGCGGCAATAAAAAAAACGCCTGGTCGCGTATTCTGATGTTCGGCGGACTTGGTATTTTTTTCTGGATGGGTATATTTCTTATTTTTTACCGGGTATTGCTCTATTTTCACAGCGTTCAGGATTTCGGCGATATCCTGGCCATGAAGTTTGTGTCGATGATTATTTTGACCTTCTTCATGCTCCTGCTGTTCAGCAACTTAATAAACTGCCTTTCACATCTTTACCTGAGCCAGGATTTGCCTCTGTTGCATTCCCTGCCCGTTTCGGCGAACGAGATATTTTTTTCGCGCTGGATTATCAGCACTTTCGACAGTTCCTGGATGATTATCGCCTTCAGCCTTCCCGTTTTCCTGTCTTACGGAATCATTTTTAAGGCCGGCGTTATCTACTACCTGGTTTTCATAACGGCGATGTTGTTCATGTGTGTCATCGCTTCGGCGCTAAGCGGCATCCTGGTTTTGCTCGGATCAAAAATATTGCCGGCAGGACGGATCAGAACGATTCTGATTATCCTGGGAGCGGCCATGCTGATCTTTCTGATTTTTGTTTTACGTTTTACCCGTCCCGAGCAACTGGTGAATCCCGACAGCTTTGCATCGGTGGTTCTCTACCTGAACTCCCTGCAAACGCCAAGCTCCCCCTATCTGCCAACAACTTGGATCACGGACGCCATAAAATCAGCCCTGAAAAATGAACCGGCGACCTATCTGCTCAACACAGGCCTGGTGATTACGTTCGCCTGCATGCTGATTTTTTTGAACAATCTTCTTGCCGAAAAGATATACTTTCACGGATTTTCAAAATCCCAAACCACTCCCCAACGCCTTTTTGCCCCGTTAAAATACAAGGGCTTTTACTGGGAACATATATTTAATTTTCTACCGCGTGAATCAAAAGCTTTCGCGGTTAAGGAAATCCGGACCTTTTTCAGGGATTCATCTCAGTGGCCGCAGCTTTTTCTGATGACGGCCCTGATCGTTATTTACATTTATAATTTTTCGGTTCTGCCTCTCGATAATTATCCAATAAGAACCGTCTATCTGCAAAATTTATTTTCTTTTCTGAACATCGGACTGGCTTCCGGTGTGCTGTCAGCCGTAGCGGCCCGTTTTGTTTTTCCCGCGGTGAGTATGGAAAGCGAAGCGTTCTGGATTGTTCAGTCGGCACCCGTCAGTATAAAAAATTTTCTCTGGATCAAGTTTTTCCTCTACTACATACCCTTGATTGTCCTGGCTGAAATTCTTGTCGTTTCTTCCAACATTCTTCTGAACGTTTCAGATTTTATGATGATTTTGTCGATGCTGACGATTTTCTTTCTTGTCCCGGCCATCGTCGGCCTCGCCACGGGACTGGGTGCTGTCTACGCCGATTTTAAATCGGAAAATCCCGCCAATATTGTAACGAGCTTCGGCGGACTGCTTTTTATGATTTTAAGTTTTGGATTGATCACGCTGGTCATCATACTGGAAGCAGGACCGGTGTATAATATCTTCATGGCTGATTTGCTGGGAAAAAATCTTTCGGTCGTAAAAATTATCTGGGTTACACTTTCTTTCGTGCTGGCTGTTTTTCTTTGTTTACTGGCAACATTCTATCCGATTTATCTCGGTGAAAAACATTTAACGGTCAAATAAAATCTTTTCTACTGATGACTTTTATTTTTTTACAGTGTAATTTAGCGAAACCGCAAGCCACAGAGACAAAATTGTCTTGATTTCACTCAATAAATAAGCTACATTTAATAAAATATATTTAATTTCTAAGGTTTCAGGTTAAAGCTTGGACTGTGAAGCTTTTTCGTTACGGTAACCGGTGTTGGACATTTGATTGACCAAGAAATTATTTATAAGATTACATGAATGTTAATTGATTAACGGTTGTGTTTTACCGGATAAACTTTTTTCCTGAAAAGTATTTCCGTCAATAATTTTTCAGTTTTACCAGACTACAGGAGTCATATGGAAAAAATTTGTATTGTAAAAAGGCGTCGAGAATATTCGCAACCGGAAGTCAAAGTTACCGTCACACAACCGGTCATTAGTGAAACGGCTGCCCCTGAAGCTGTCGTCAGCAGCGTTGAAGTAAAAAGTAATGAAGCACTGCCGGAAAAAGTGACACATGAACTTCAACAAGCCGGGGCTCCTGAAATTGCGATGAGCAGTATTGGTTTGGACAGCAACATTACGCTGCCGGACAGAAAAATCGTCGAAGAGTTTGTGGATAATGCTTCTTCGGTCATTTCCATCACCATGACGAAAGAGCAGTCGGACCTTTTAAAACAATCGGAATACATTAAAGAACTTTTAAGCGGCAAGAAAAACGATCCTTCCCTGGATATAAAAATGAGTCCGGACGGAAGAATTTCTCTGAACTATCGCTTTACCGACTCGCTGATGCTAAGAATGCTGGCGCCGAATCAGGTCTGCCAGATGCTTCAGGTCAGCCGCAGTTTTTTACAAAAACTCATCACAGAAAACAAGCTCAAGAGTTACAAACTTGGCAGAATGAGACGATTTTTACTGGAAGATATCCTGGAATATTTAAGCAACGACACCGATTTTATGCAATTCAACAATGATAAATGAGTGTGCCGTTTAAGACGTAAAAATTAAAAGAGTATATACTTAGGAGAAGAAAGATGTATTGCGATTATTGGAATCTAGTTAAACCACCTTTCGACAATGTTCCGGATGCTTCTATGTATGTGGATTGTCATGAATCCATGGAAAATGTCATTTCCGAGACATTATTTGCAATCAAAGAAGGCAATGAATGTCTCACCGTGATTGTCGGTGAAGTCGGTTTAGGAAAAACGCTTTCTCTTCGTGTCATTATCGATTCTCTGGAACCGGAAAAATATAAAGTAGCTTTAATCACGAATCCCGCTCTTTCCTTTGTTCAACTATTGAGAGAAATCATCGGTCAGATAACCGGCAAGCAATGTGAAGTGAAAAATAAGGTTGATTTGCTGGAAATTTTCAATCGTCTTTTATTTGAAACAGCCGATCAGGGCAGAAAAATTGTCATTGTCATCGACGAAGCTAATGTGCTCTCCTCTTCCAACCTCGATGATTTGCGTCTTTTGACCAACATGCAGGATGATGAACGCAATCTTTTCACTCTGCTGCTCGTCGGCCAGATGGAATTTGCCAGGACACTGGAACATCCCAAAAGAGCCAATTTGTTTCAACGCATCGGTACTTATGGCCATCTGGAAAAGCTGCCTTCAGCGCAGGCGGTGAGAACATATATTGAATCCAGGCTTAAAATTGCAGGCACGGATAGAAAAATTTTTGATGATGATGCGATTCCGGTGATTTGGGAATTCTCCGAACATGGCGTGCCGCGCCTGATCAACAAAATCTGCAAATTGTGCATTAAAGCCGGGGAAACGAACGAATTTCAAACCATATCAGGCGAAGTTGCTCAGCAAATCGCCGATCGCTTCCAGAAATTAAGCAAAACATCAACGCAAAAGCGTAAAGCGCCAGTCACTGCCGAGACACAATCCCCGGCAGAAGGCGTTAAGAAAAGAGAAACAGAAAAAACAACAAAGGCAACACGACCGTCCTTTCCCCAAAAAGAAACTCCGGATATTTCTTCTCCCGTCCAGCCAGTTCCCCAGCCCCGTATGGAAGAGCCTGCGCCGCCAAGACCTAGAATGGCTATTCCCGAAGCGCCGCCGTTTGCGGAAGAACCAACGCCTGTCAGACCGAGAGCAGTTGTACCGGAACAACCTTCTTCGCGGCGTCCGATACATCCTGCAATGGATGAACCCATACCCGTCAGACCGAGCATGACGGTTACGGAAGAAGCACCTCTCAGAGCGTCTTCTCCGCGGATGGAAGAACCTGCTCCCCTCAGACCGCGGATGCCTGCTCCGGAAGAACAATTTATCAGACCCGCGCCGCCGCGGATGGAAGAACCTGCGCCATCCAGACCCAGAATGGCCGTTCCTGAAGAACCGCCGCCGAGACCGGTTGTTCCCCAGATGGAGGAGCCCGCTCCGCTCAGACCGCGGATGCCGATACCAGAAGAACAATTTATCAGCCCCGCACCGCCGCGGATGGAAGAACCTGCGCCATCCAGACCCAGAATGGCCGTTCCTGAAGAACCGCCGCCGAGACCGGTTGTTCCCCAGATGGAGGAGCCCGCTCCGCTCAGACCGCGGATGCCTGCTCCGGAAGAATCATCTTTAAGACAGGCTCCACCACAGATGGAAGAACCTTTTCCGGTTAAACCTCAAACGGTTCCTCTTGCCAAATCTTCACCAACAGTAGTCCCGGCTCCGGGAGTTGCTCCGGCAAGAGCCGCCACCAGTGTTGAAGCGCAACAGGATTTCGGGCAAACAGAACCAAAACAAGAATTTCAGGAACAACCAGCATTTGAGGACAATGAAGTTTATGAAGATGTATTAATCGGTCAACAGACGATTAAGCTGGCCATTCCGGCTAATGTCATAAGACAAGCTCAATCTTCCAATAATGAAAATAAAAATAAATTGGCCGGATACTGGTCGGCACAAATTCTGAAAGGCAATCCAAGCTTGACACATTCTTCTTTCGCTGACCCGGTTTCTTTGTGGTTTGAAGTTAAAAATGTTATTTTGAAAAAATTCAACAGTCCGTCAATATAAATGCCACAATTGAACTTCTTGAGATAAAAATGATTTGGGAAGGCAAATACCTTTAAATTCCTGTTGAGCTTGTCCTGACAATCACGAAATGAGCATTGCAAATTCTAAAAATATTAATAAAGATAACTACTCCCCTTCGGATTACGAAAACTGGGGTTTTGTCTACCTGGAAAATAAAGAATACGATCAAGCCTTAAAATGTTTTCAGAAAACCATCGAACTGGAATCCCGCAATCCTAAAAATTACATCAATCTCGGATACGTCTATGAAAAAATGGATATGCTGGACTCCGCAAAAAAAAGTTATGAAAAAGCGCTGGATGTCCAAGGTGATTTTATTGAAGCCATTTTGAAGATCGGTCACATCCTGGAGATACAGGGAGATTACCATAATGCGGTGGATCAGTATTCCAGAGCCATTGAGATTGATCCTGATGCCATTGAACCGCGTTTTTGCCTGGCAACTTTATATGATCGGCACGATATGTATGACGAAGCCGCGGAAGAATATGAAAATATTATCGAGATTAGTCCCCGGCATACCAAAGCCATTCATAACCTGGGCAGAATTCATTTCCAGGACGGAGATTACGCCAAAGCCCTGAAAAGTTTTCAGAAAGTGTTGAACATTGAACCTGAAAATACGGATGCGTGGAATGATCTGGGTTCGGTTTATGAAATCACCAACAATCTGATCCAGGCTATCTCCACCTACCGGAAGGCCTTGAAAGTAAATCCGCTGCACGAAGACACTAACTATAATCTGGCCAATGCCTACTTTACGTTATTTCTATCCAATCCCAATATTGTAAAACTCGATGACATCATCGAACGCCTTCAACTGGTACTTTCTCAAAATCCCAACAATAGAAAAGTCTGGGATCTTTTAAGCAAGATTAAAGCGGCCTGATCCTGAAGAACAATCAGCTTTCAAAAAGAGATTTCTTTTTCTCGGCATCTGCCGAACGCAAATAGAAAGGAACAAATGTTTCAGCATTAAGCAGATCGTCGCGATCATATTTTTCTTTACCCAGCCGGCCGACGGATGAAGCCCGACAATTCTGCTGAAGTTCAGAGATGATGTCGGTTCTCTTGCAATTTATGAAAGTACCGGCGTATTTCACAGCGCCGTCACCGACATACACCGCATCGGCATGGTATTCAATGTCCGCCGGATTCAAGACCTGCTCCCCGCCCAGTTGTTCCAGGAGACCGTTGTCCCGGTATCGATAACACGCCATGTAAACCTGACCGCGTCCGGCATCCATGATCGAATAAATTTTTTTCGCATTTCTGTCTGCGTTGAGAGCGATAGCCGCCAGTGATGAAACGCCGGCTGCCGGTTTGCCCGTCGCCAGCATAAAACCTTTGAGCGTACTGGCACCGATGCGCAATCCGGTAAAGGATCCGGGACCGATGGTACAGCAAAATAAATCAAAACCGGAAATTTTGATTTTTGTCTGAAGACAAGCCTGTTCAATGGCTGGCAAAAGCGTTTCCGAGTGATTCAAACCGGTATGGATGAGTACTTCATAGAGAATGTCTTCATCCCGCAGAACAGCGACAGAGGCCGTTTTTGATGATGTATCAAACGCCAGAATCAGCATATCATTTAAAAAATTTTACAACATCATTGACGAACTTGATGTTTAACCTTTCAATATCGATAAAGATCACGAAAAGCATCAGCATCAGCAAGACGACAAAACCGACCTGCTGAGCCATTTCTCTCACCTTCACGCTTACTTCCCGTCTGATCACAACTTCAATGAGATAAAATAAAATATGACCGCCGTCCAATACCGGAATGGGGAAAAGATTGATCACCCCCAGGTTGATCGAAAGAATGGCCATAAAAAGGATAAAGGGGATGATTCCCTCCTTGACCTGATCACCGGCCACCTGGGCAATGAATATCGGGCCGCCAAGCGTTTTCGGAGAAATAACACCTTCGAATATTTTGATCACCGAAATAACCGTTAGTTTGCTGATCTCCCATGTTTTAGAAACAGAGGAGGTAACGGCTTCCCAGGGATTTTTCCGCTCGATGATTGTTTGTCCGGATGGGGAAACGCCAATCAGATACGCGGACACATCTTCCCCGAAAAGATTTTTCGTTTTAGACAATCGGGGGGTAATCAATAAACGTTTTTGTTCCCCCGTCCTTTCCACAACCGCGTCAATCTGTTTTGCCCCGGTTACAGCAACAATTTCTCTGATTTCCTCCCAATAGGTGATTTTTTTCCCGTCCAGGGAAATGATTTTATCGCCTTTGAGCATGCCCGCCTGATAAGCAGCGGAATCTTTTTGAACCTCACCGATTTGAGCGGTCAACGTCGGTAACCCGTACATTAAAACAATCATGAAGATGACAACGGCCAGTAAAAAATTAAAGGCAGGGCCGGCCGCAACGATCATAATTCGCTTCCAGACATTTTGCTTGGAGAATGATCGTTTTTCGTCTTCCGGCAACAATTCTTCGTTGCCGGATTCGCCCATCAGTTTGACGTATCCTCCCAGAGGAATCCAGGAAAGAACATACTCCGTTTCACCGATGGTCCTGCCGAATATTTTCGGTCCGAAACCCAGAGAGAATTTTTGGACACCTACTCCCGACAGACGGGCAGCCAGAAAATGTCCCAGTTCGTGGACAAAAATCAGAATACCCAGTAGAATGATAAAAGAAATTAAAGTGATCACCTTGCCATCCTTTCTATTATTTTTTCAGTTTCGCGTCTTGCCCTTAAATCGGCATGTAATATATCATGGATTGACGGATCAGCCATTACGGCATGGTTGTCAAGAACCCTGTTCACAATTTTCGGCAAATCCGTAAACGCAATTTTCCTTTGCAGAAATGCCGATACCGCAACTTCATCGGCGGCGTTAAGAACCGCAGGAGCAGTGCCTCCGGTCCTCGCGGCCTCGCGCGCCAGTTTCAGACAGGGAAACTTTGTTGTGTCCGGTTCGTAAAATTCCAGACTTCCGGTCCGGACAAGATCCAGCGGACTCAGATCATTCATGATTCTTTCCGGATGCGTCAAAGCATAAGCGATGGGAATTCTCATATCCGGCACACCCATCTGCGCGATGAAAGCTCCGTCGATAAATTCCACCATGGAATGGACGATGCTTTGCGGATGAATCATAACATCTATTTCAGAGATATCCACGTTAAACAGCCATTTAGCCTCTATAACCTCCAGCCCCTTGTTCATCATGGTTGCGGAATCAATGGTTACTTTCCTGCCCATCTTCCAGCGCGGATGACGCAAGGCCTGACTGACGTTGACCGTTTTCAACTGCTTGCCGGTGAAATGAAAAAAAGGACCACCGGACGCTGTCAGGATGATGCGCTTTACATTCTCTTTTTTATTTCCCTCGAGACACTGATAAATCGCGCTGTGCTCGCTGTCCACGGGAATGATCTTTACTTTATTTTTTTTTGCCCTGGCGGTTACGATTTTTCCGGCCATCACCATGGTTTCCTTGTTGGCCAGGGCTACGTCCTTACCGGCATCAATCGCGGCCAGCGTCGGCAATAAACCGGCCGATCCGGATATTGCTGAAATCACGATATCGGCAGACGGGCAGGACGCAGCTTCTTTCAATCCTTCTTCATCATAAATTATCTTCATCCCGGTTTTCGCCGTTAATAATTCACGCAGTTTGATCGCCGCTTGTTTCGTTTTTACGGCAACAACCTTCGGTCTGAATTTTTCTACCTGCTCTTTGAGTTTTTTAATATTCTCTCCGGCAACCAGCGAAACAATTCGAAAACGATCCGGATTCTTTTCAATGATATCCAGCGCGCTTAATCCAATTGAGCCAGTTGATCCCAGTATTGTTACTTTTTTCATTTAACCAATCACAAATATCCGGTAGTAATAAACAAAAGGGGCAATGAATATGAGACAGTCCAGACGATCAAGAATTCCGCCATGACCGGGGAGAATCGCGCTGGCATCCTTCAGGCCGTAGCTTCTTTTGATGGCGGATTCACAGATATCGCCCAGTTGTCCGATAATCCCGCCGACAAAAGCCATAACCGCCACATGCCCGAGCGGTATTTCCGGCAGGAAATAATAGCTGTAAATCAGGCAGGCGGCAGTGCTGCCCACCACCAGTCCGATCAATCCCTCCACGGTCTTCCCCGGACTGACCAAAGGAACCAGTTTGTGTTTCCCGAAATACTTGCCCACATACAGAGCGGCAATATCACCAATGAAGGCAAGCACCAGCACAAAAACAATCCACACGATTCCATTGTCCATCAGACGCAATGCAATAAAATAAGACATCAGAAACGGTATATACATGATGCCGAAAATTACTTTGGCAACGGCTATAAAATCAAATGTCGATTCCTTGACGGACAATACAAACAAGATGAACACCAATAAGATTGAAAAAGCCAAAGTGGCAAGCATATACTGATTGTCACCGGTAAGAACCAGTAAAGGAATGATGATTGCGAAAAACAGGCTTTCAATTTTCTCCCTGAGAAAACCTTTGCCGAAAACCATGTGATTGTATTCCCATACTCCACCCAAGATAAATAAAACAACTAAAGCGGCAAAAATTTCTTTTGAACCGAACACTATAATTAAGACTAATATAGGCGCCAGAATAAGACCGGTCAGCCATCTTTTTAACAATGAATTACTGTTTTTCGACATATCGTCAGTCCCTTATTATTTCTTCTTCACATATCATTCTTCACTTTTCAATCTTTAATGAGACTCGCTAATCCCGATTTTATCGGGAGAAGCGCAAGTCGAATTATCCCAGGTACGCAGTGCCGTGGGACACCATTCACATTTTTTCTTCAAGCTGCTCGCTGGTCAAACCGAAACGTCTCTCTCTCTTCTGATACCCGGCAATCGCTTTTAAAAGATCGTCACGGGTAAAGTCCGGCCATAAAACATCCGTAAAATAGAGCTCCGTGTAAGCCAGCTGCCAGAGCAGGAAGTTGCTGATACGGTATTCGCCGCTGGTGCGGATCAGCAGATCGGGGTCGGGCATTCCTGCCGTATATAAATAACCGCTGAATGTTTCCTTATTTAGTTGATCCACATTCATTTTTCCGGCTTTGCAGTCATTCACGATTTTCTTTACCGCACAGATCATTTCATCTTTTGATCCGTAGCTTAAAGCCAAGTTCAAGACCATTTTGTCATTCTTTGAGGTGATTTCCATCGCTTCGAACAGCTTTTTTTTAACGGAAGCGTTTAAACGATCCGTTTCTCCAATGGTGGTCAAACGGATTCCCTGCTGCTGCAATTCTTCTATTTCCTTTGTTAAATATTCTTCGAGCAATAACATCAGCGCCTGAACCTCCTTGTCCGGACGCTCCCAGTTTTCAACGGAAAAAGCGAAAAGGGTGAGATATTGGACGCCAATTTCACGGCACGTGCGCACGACGGTCCTGACGGCCTGCGCTCCTTTTTTATGCCCTCTGATTCGGCCTATCGCATGCTGCTGCGCCCAACGACCGTTGCCGTCCATAATGATCGCGATATGCCGGGGCAGATTATTTACATCAACCTTAACCAAAAATTAAACTCCCGATGTATTTTGCATCCTAATCGACTGTAAGATTTTTTTCAACAGGCAAATCCTGTTTTCAATATGACAGGTTCGGGTAATTTTATATATCAAATACTTTTATCAAACCAGCACAAAAAAACAAATGGGGAGTTCAAGACTCCCCATTGTTATTTTCATATGGAATGGAAGTTAAATTTCCATTATTTCTTTTTCTTTTGCCTCGAGAAGTTTATCGGTTTTCTCAATATATTGATCGGTCAATTTCTGCACTTCATCCTGCGCGGTAAAAAGTTCATCTTCCGATATTTTATTATCCTTCTTCAAATTCTTTAACTCTTCATTGGCGTCTCTTCGCGAGTTCCGCAATTTAATTTTTCCTTCTTCCGCCATCTTCTTCACGTTTTTTGCTATTTCCTTGCGTCTCTCTTCCGTCAGCTGGGGGATGGAAAGACGAACAACCTTGCCGTCATTGGCCGGGGTCAATCCCAAATCCGATTTCTGGATGGCCTTTTCAATCGCGCCGATGACGGAAGCATCCCAGGGAACAATCAATATCATACGGCTTTCCGGAACGGAAACATTGGCCACCTGCGCAATGGGAGTCGGAGCACCGTAATAATCTACTTTGATTCCGTCCAGCAGCGAAATCGAAGCCCTGCCCGTCCTGACCCTGCTGAAAGTTTTATTCAAACCACTGAGCGTTTTTTCCATGTCTTCCTTAAATTTCTGAAAAACAGTTTCCTTCATAATTATTCTCCTACGTAAGTCCCAATTTTTTGTCCGCAAACTGCTTTGCAGATATTGCCTTTCTTCTGTAAATTAAAGACAATAATCGGCAATAAATTATCACGACAAAGGGATATTGCTGTCGCATCCATTACTTTAAGGTTTTGAGTCAAGACATCGATATAACTTATCTTATCAAACATAAACGCTTTTTTATCTTTGAGCGGATCGGCGCTGTAAACACCATCAACCTTTGTCGCTTTCATAATGACGTCGGCACGTATTTCCACCGCCCTGAGGGCCGCTGCCGTATCGGTGGAGAAATAAGGATTTCCCGTGCCGCCGGCAAATAGGACAACCCTTCCCTTTTCCAGATGACGCATCGCCCTTCTTTGAATGAACGGTTCAGCGATTTCGCGCATCTCGATGGACGACTGCACACGTGTGGGAAGACCTCTTTCCTCCAGCGCGCTTTGCAGCGCCAGGCTGTTGATGACGGTTGCCAACATCCCCATATAATCGGCCGTTGTGCGATCCATTCCCTTAGCGCTGGCCTCGATACCGCGGAAAATGTTTCCGCCACCGATAACAATTCCCAGTTGCACGCCGATTCTTGAAAGTGATTTTATTTCATCCGCTATGTAGTTAGCAACCTCAGGATCAACACCCGTCGATTGCTTCCCCAGGAGAGCTTCTCCGCTGAGCTTTAAAAGAATTCTTTTATAAGCGGCTTTCCGATTCACGCTCATGACTGCTTTAATTCCTCACCCAGCTGAAAACGGGCAAAACGGCGAATCATCATGTTTTCGCCTGTCTTGGCAATCATGTTGCTGACCAGAGTTCCAACGGTAATATCCGTATTTTTAATAAATTTCTGCTCGGTCAAACACACATCCTCATAGTACTTTTTGAGCTTTCCTTCGATAATTTTATCCCATATTTTTTCCGGTTTTTTTTCTTCGCTCAACTGGCTCCGATATATTTGTTTTTCTCTTTCCAGAGCCGCCTCGGGAATATCAGCCGGACGGACATACAAAGGATTCGATGCCGCGATATGCATGGCAATGTCACGAGCCATGGTTTGAAAATCTTCCGTTTTAGCCACGAAATCCGTTTCGCAATTGACTTCCACCATGACACCGATTTTCCCACCCATATGGATGTAAGAAGCAATGGTTCCGTCTTTAGCCGCCTTTGACGATCTCTTCGTCGCCGCCGAGAGGCCTTTCTTTCTCAGATAATCTATTGCCTTTTCAAAATCACCATCAGAGGCTGCCAGCGCTTCTTTACAGTCCATCATGCCCGCGCCGGTTTTCGTTCTCAATTCTTTTACCATTGTTGAAGTTATTTCCATTTTTACCGTTCTCCCTTAAATCCGTTTATAATTTCCAGACAGAGCCTGATTACTCGGCTTGTGCTTCCGATTTGTCGGCACTATCATCGATATCCAGACTTTCCGGAACATCCGTTTCCACCGGTTTGGCTTCCGCAACGATGTCCGCCTCCTTATTCGATTCCGCGACCAGTCTTTCCTCAAAACGCCGCCTTCCTTCCAGAACCGCATCGGCAAATTTGGAGGTAAACAGCTTGATCGCCCTGATGGCATCGTCGTTTCCCGGAATAACATAATCAATGTTGTCCGGATTACAATTGGTATCCACAATCGCCACGATCGGAATTTTTAACTTTTTGGCTTCGTTAACGGTTATATGCTCTTTGCTGGGATCGACGATAAAAACCGCCGCCGGAAGAGATTTCATTTTTCTGATTCCACCCAGAACATTCTCCAGTTTTTCCTTTTCTTTCTGCAGCTTCGTGATTTCTTTTTTGGGAAAAGCCTTGATGGAGTCATCATTGAACATGTCCGTCAACGTGTTCAGGCGATCTATGCTCTTTTTGAGGGTAACAAAATTGGTCAGCATGCCACCCAGCCAGCGCTGATTGACGTAAGGCATTCCGCAGCGGACCGATTCCTCTTTGATTGCTTCCTGGGACTGCTTCTTGGTCCCGACGAACAGCACTTCTTTACCCTGGCTGACCGTATCAATAACAAAGTTATAAGCCGTCTGGAAAAGACCCACCGTCTGCTGTAAATCAATAATGTAAATGTTGTTTCGGGCTCCGAAGATGTAGGGCTTCATCTTGGGATTCCATTTGTTTGTCTGATGTCCGAAATGGACACCGGCTTCCAGTAAAAGTTTCATTGAAATTGCTGACATATTTTTCTCCTTTTTTTGTTTTTTCCTCCACCCTCTTCAACTTACGCGGCAAACTTACATTTAAGCAACATACCGGTAATCCAAGGATGTGTGAATTTATCCGGCGGCAATTAACACAAACCGCCCAAATAATCAAGTTTTAATACCTTTTTCCCAGAAAATAAATTTCTTTCTCTTTCCGCATCTCAGGTGGAATACTCAGCGTTGATTTTTACATAATCGTAGGAAAGGTCTGAAGCATATACATAATACGATTTATCTCCCGCTCCCAGATCAACCTCGATATCGATCCGGTCTTTCTTAAACACTTCTTTGAGTTTGTTCATATTAACATTGGTCGGGGAATTTTGCGAAAACACCAATATATTCCCAAGGTTAAGACTTACTTTCTCCTTTTCTACCGGTATACCGGAAGCGCCGAGCGCCGCGATCACCCTTCCCCAGTTCGGATCTTCTCCGAAAATAGCTGTTTTGACCAGATTGGAGTTGGCGATAGCATATGCTGCACATCTGGCGTCGGATTTTGATTTGGCGCCCTTGACCATGATTGAAATGAATTTTGTCGCACCTTCTCCATCCTTGACGACGGCCTGACAAAGCTCCATTAAAACATCCGTCAGCATATCCCGAAAAAGCTGCAAACGCGCCTGAACTTTTTCCAGAGGGTTGTTGCCCGCCAGACCGTTGGCCAGAATAACGGCCATGTCGTTGGTGCTCATGCAGCCGTCAACACTGATAGAATTAAAAGTGGAATTAATCGCCTGATGAAACACCGTATTCAGCGCCTTATAATCGATCAGCGCATCGGTCATGACGTATGTCAAAAGTGTGGCCATATTCGGTTCGATCATGCCCGCCCCTTTGGCGATACCGCAAATCGTAATATCCCTGGCTCCCACAACGCCTTTTCTGATCGCTATCTTGGGATATTTGTCCGTTGTCATCATAGCCGTTTCAGCATCTTCAATACCGGT
The DNA here is from genome assembly GCA_964539765.1 of uncultured Smithella sp. Lineage (GTDB taxonomy): Bacteria > Desulfobacterota > Syntrophia > Syntrophales > Smithellaceae > Smithella. Next base: position 31,928 of record CAZIJZ010000006.1, on the reverse strand, counting down.
TTCATTCAGACCTTTGACCAGTTTCCCGATACCGCTCTCGATTTTTTTTACCGGCAGTCTCTTCCCGATAACCCCCGTGGACCCCAGTAAAATAAGCTCCTCTCTTATTTTTAGCTCTTTCGACAGGGCATCAGAAACAACCAACGCGTCCCGGAGACCTTCCTTACCGGTCGCGGCATTGGCGCATCCGCTGTTGGTGATGATGGCCTGGGCCAGCCCTTTTTTGATGCGCTCTTCATTAATCAGCAGAGGCGCCGCTTTAAACGAATTTTTTGTAAATACGGCGGCGACCTTCGCAGGCACGGTGGAATAAATCAGACCCAGATCCTTTTCGTCCTGTTTTTTAATACCAACGGAAATTCCATTGGCCAGAAATCCGGGTACGCTAATTTTTGTTTTGTTCTTCATCATGAAATTAGCTCCTCTTTATTTTGACTTATGCTCCGCAGCATTTTTTAAATTTTTTGCCGCTCCCGCAAGGACAGGGATCGTTCCTTCCTGTTCTCGGGCCTTCATGCTTGACCGTCTTTTTCTCGGGCGTATCTTCTCCCCTGCTCATCACATAATCCTGTTTTTGTTTCTGCCTGATGGCCTCCACTTCTTCTTCTCTCTGAATTCTAATCAGACATAATTTTTCCAGCACATCCATTTTGATACGGGCAATCATCTCCATGAACATTTCATAGCCTTCACGTTGATATTCCCGCACCGGATCTTTCTGAGCATAACCGCGCAGGCCGATTCCCTCTCTCATGTGATCCATGGCCAGCAAATGCTCCTTCCATTGAACATCAATGGCCTGAAGCATGATCACTTTCATTAAATAATCCATGAGTTGCTTGCCGAACTCATTTTCCTTATCCCGCAAAAGCTTTTCGACACCCTGAATAATAAGCTCGCGAATCGAGGAGTAATCATCGCCGCTTTTATCAGAATGAACCAGATCAAACTTGATGTTGAATTGTTTCAGTAAAGCATCTTCCAGTCCTTTAAAATTAATATCTTCCTTTTTGGCTTTTTCATCGATAAACTCGGACAGGATATCATCCACAATTTCCTGAACCATTTCAACGATGTCACCCCATAAGTTGTCTCCGCGCAAAACTTTTTTACGCTGTTCATAAATGACTTTGCGCTGCCGGTTCATGACATCGTCATAATCCAGCAGATGTTTACGAATATCGAAGTTCTGACCTTCAACCCGCTTCTGAGCATTCTCAATGGCGCGGGAAATATATTTATGTTCAATAGGCTGATCTTCTTCAATGCCGATCTTGTCCATGATGCCCGATATTCTCTCGGCGCCGAAGATGCGCAGCAAATCATCTTCCAGAGAAAGATAAAACCGTGACGATCCCTGATCACCCTGACGTCCGGATCGCCCTCGTAACTGATTATCAATGCGACGGCTTTCATGGCGCTCGGTGCCCAGAATATGCAGACCGCCCAGATTCGCCACACCTTCGCCCAGTTTAATATCCGTTCCTCGTCCGGCCATGTTGGTGGATATTGTCACCATGCCCGGCTGACCCGCCTTAGCGACGATCTCAGCTTCTTTTTCATGATTCTTGGCATTGAGCACATGATGCTTTACGCCGGCGCGCGTCAGATGCCTGCTAAGCATTTCTGATTTCTCGATGGAAATCGTTCCAATCAGAACCGGCCTTTTTTCTTTGTGCAATTCCTTGACTTCTCTGATGACCGCGTTGATTTTTTCTTTTTCGGTTTTGTAAATCAAATCGTTGTGGTCTTCACGAATCATCGGCATATTCGTCGGAATGACCAGGACATCCAGATTGTAAATTTTCTTGAATTCCGCCGCTTCCGTGTCGGCGGTTCCGGTCATGCCGGCCAGTTTTTTGTACATGCGGAAATAGTTCTGGAAGGTAATGGAAGCCAGGGTTTGATTTTCCCGTTCAATTTTAACATCCTCTTTCGCTTCCAGAGCCTGATGCAAACCATCACTGTACCGGCGTCCGGGCATGACTCGGCCGGTGAATTCATCGACAATCACAACCTGTCCGTCTTTGACCAAATAATCCACATCCCGCCTGAATATCGTGTGGGCCCGAAGCGCCTGATTAACATGATGCACTATTTCTATATTGCGCGGCTCGTAGAGATTCTGCACGTTCAAGAGCTTTTCCACATGAGAAACGCCTTCCTCCGTCAGAACCACCGTGCGGCTTTTTTCTTCGATCGTGTAGTCTTGATCTTTCTTCAGACGGGGAATAATCTGATTGATTTTGTAATATTTGTCGGTTGATTCTTCGGAGGGGCCCGAAATGATCAGAGGGGTCCGCGCTTCATCGATCAGAATACTGTCCACCTCATCCACGATGGCGTAATTGAACTCGCGCTGCACATAATCATCCAGCGTGAATTTCATATTGTCGCGCAGGTAGTCAAAACCGAACTCGTTGTTGGTTCCGTAAGTGATATCAAAGTGATATGCCTCTCTGCGTTCCGGATCGTCCAGACCATGAATGACAACGCCGACGCTCAATCCCAAAAAATTATAAATCGGGGACATCCACTCGGCGTCTCTTCTGGCCAGATAATCATTGACGGTAACAACATGGCAACCTTTTCCTTCGAGCGCATTCAGATAAAGAGGCAGTGTCGCGGCCAGCGTCTTGCCTTCTCCTGTTTTCATTTCCGCAATTTTGCCCTCGTGCAAAACGATGCCACCGATGATCTGAACATCAAAAGGCCGCATCCCCAAAGTACGGCGCGACGCCTCCCGCGCCACAGCAAACGCTTCCGTCAAAATATCATCCAGGGTAAGACCGCTTTTTAATTTTTCCCTGAAATACGGCGTTTTCGCCTTCAACTCGGCATCGTTAAGCGCCATCATGGTCGATTCAAAATTATTCACTTCTTTCAAAAGAATCGATAATCGCTTCAATTCCCGGTCGTTTTTTGTTCCAAAAACTTTTTTCAGTATATTTTCCAGCATCGAGGACCTTTATATTTTAAAATTAATTTAAAAAAAAACCGGTGAATTAACCGGTCAGTTAAATAGTTAAATTTATTAATACAACTTAAGACAAAATCAGTCAATCATTATCTCAAATATTTTCTCGGATTCACCGCAACATCATTGACTAAAACCGCATAATGCAGATGCGGCCCCGTGCTGCGTCCCGTGTCACCCACATAACCGATGATATCGCCCTTCTTGACGCGTGTTCCCGCTTTTACCGCTATTCTGGACAAATGCAGATAAGCCGTGCTGAAACTGTGACCGTGATCGACCTTGACGTGATTCCCGTCATATGGCGCATAACCGCTTTTCACAACCAGGCCGTCCGCCGATGCGACAATTTCCGTACCAAACCGTGTGGAAATATCGATGCCCTTATGAAATTCAACGCCCGATCTGAAGGGAGACCTTCTCATACCGAATTCAGACGTCACCCAACCCTTGACCGGCCATATAGCGGGTGTGGAAGCTATGACCGATTTCTGCTCCCTTAAAAAGCTTAATAATTCGGTAAAACTCTTCTCCCTTTCCGTGGCCTCTTCGTTGAGCTTCTCGATATTCTTACGCATACCCACAATGATTTTTTCATGGTTTTGATTGATCAAATCATTGATGCGCGGTTCATGGTCGGACCCGCCCACACCCAAAGGCAGTTTTTTATTCACACTGGTTTCATGGGCAAGAACTCTGATCGTCTTGTCAAACTGTCGCAATTCTTCCATGCGATCCGAGAACTGATCTACCTTCATGCCCAAATCACGCAACTGCTGGGATTGTTCTCTGGTCTGCGCTCTCAGCCTGGCCAACTCGGCCCTGTCTCTTTTAATGCTGGCATAATCATAGACAACAAAGAGAGCGACAAGAACAACGATTACGGATGCAATCAGAACATTGCGAATGGCAACCTTGGGCACGGAAATTTTCTTAACTCCGCTCTTCCGGTTGGGAATTATCATTAAAGTAAAAAAATTATCTGACACTATTTATTTCCCGAGAGGTTAATTCTAATGATTTTTAAGTAAAATCATTTTCTGGCCTCATTTGCTACCATATAAAAATATTTAAAGTCAAGAATAACTTCTTGTGCTGTTATTACTTGATTTTTTTATATTTTTGCCTTATTCTACGGTCCAAATTCTAAAATAAGCAATGATTTTATGCAGATAATAAATTTAATTAAATTTATTCTTTTATTTTCAATAATTACACTGTTTTCATCTCTGACCGGATGCGTTTTTTCCCCTTTTAACGCAAAATTTGATGCCGGGTATTTTTTGACGTCCGCCCCAAACATACCGTCCGATTCCTCCCAGATTCTTCTGGTTCAAGAATCCGGCTTCTGGATTTTCTCCCGCACAACCATTTACGCAATGGGAAAGAAAGAGCATAACTGGTCGATGGTTTTCGAACCGATGAAAGCTGTCATCGGAAGAAACGGTTTTGCCGAGACGGGAGCAAAAAGAGAAGGAGACGGCAAAACACCCTCCGGCATTTACCCTCTTAAAACGACTTTCGGTTATGATGCGTCTGTTAAAACACAAATGCCCTATCGTCAGGCTCGGGAAGATGATGTGTGGGTTGATGACCCCCATTCTGAAGATTACAACCGCTGGGTAAAAGAACCGGCAACCAAGGCGGCCTCCTATGAAATGATGAAACGCGATGACGATCTTTACAAATACGGCGTCATCATCGAATATAATACCGATCCGGTGGTCCAGGAAAACGGCAGCGCCATCTTCCTGCATATCTGGAAAGGCGAAGGCATGCCCACCGCAGGTTGCGTGGCTGTTTCCGAAAAAGATATTGTTAAAATCATTGAATGGCTAGATCCGACTGCGGCACCGCTGATTATCACGGGCATCAGGAACTAACGGGAGATGATCATATGAAAGCAAAAGCATGGGCTATATCATTTAGTATGGCCGTTCTATTTTTTCCTCTTTCACTTTTTGCCGGCGAATGCGTGGAAAAAATGTCTGACAATTTTGTGGACATCAGGCAAATGATTCCCGATGTCGATATGGATATGCGTTATTACAGCGAGCATAATTTTCTGGGTGAACGCGTTGACGGATATCGCGCCCCCAAATGCATTCTCACCAAAGAAGCGGCAGATGCCCTGGCTCGTGTGCAAAAAGATCTAAAACCCTATTCGCTGACATTGAAAATTTACGACTGCTATCGTCCGCAGCGTGCCGTCAACCATTTTGTCCGCTGGGCAAAAGAAATCGAAAACACCAAAACAATGCGCGAATTTTATCCGACAATTGACAAAAAAAATCTCTTCAGAGACGGCTACATTGACAGTAAGTCCGGCCACAGCCGCGGCAGCACCGTTGATCTCTCCATTGTTCCCTTGCCTGCGCCCAAACAGGCCGATTATATATCCGGGCAAAAATTATCAGCATGCTACCTGCCTTCGGGTCAGCGGTTCGGCGACAACAGTATCGACATGGGCACGGGTTTTGACTGTTTTCATGAGTTGTCGCACACGGCAAACCCCGGCGTCGGCCGCGAGCAAAAGATCAACCGCCTGCTGCTCAAGTCCGTTATGGAAAAAAACGGCTTTAAAAATTACGACAAGGAATGGTGGCATTACACCCTGAAAAACGAACCATACCCGAATACGTATTTTGATTTTCCGGTAGAGTGAGTAGACATGAATACAAAATCATCCTTTTTAAAATCTTACGGTTTTTCGATTATCCTGATGATCTCGATTATCATCGGCGCGCTGCTTGGAATAATTTACAAGGACAAGGCCATCATGTTCAAGCCGCTGGGAGATATTTTTCTCAATCTCCTCTTTACCGTGATTGTCCCGCTGGTTTTTTTCTCCATCTCTTCGGCGGTCGCGGGCATGCAGAATATCAGGCGTCTGGGAAAAATCATGTCAGCGATGCTTCTGGTATTCGTCATTACCGGACTGATTGCTTCAATCATTATGATTTCAGGCGTTATATTTTTTCCGCCGGCGACAGGCGTAAGTGTGAATCTGGGCAACGGGGTGCATGTGGAGCATCTCAAGGCCTCCGAACAAATCGTCAAAGCTTTTACCGTATCGGATTTTGCCGAACTTTTTTCCAAGAATAATATGCTGGCCTTGATTATTTTTTCCATTCTGGTCGGACTGGCCGCCTCCGCCAGCGGGGAGAGAGGAAAAAGATTCGCCGGTTTTCTGGAATCGGGCAGCAGCGTCATGATGAAACTCATCTCCTTCATTATGTATTACGCGCCCGTCGGGCTTTGCGCCTATTTTGCCTATCTGGTCGGTGTATTCGGCCCGCAGTTGCTTGATTCCTACGCGCGGGCGATGGTTGTTTATTATCCCACAGCGATTTTGTATTTCTTTATCGCTTTGACCCTTTATGCGTTTATCGCTGCCGGCACAACCGGCGTGCGCAAATTCTGGCGCAATATTATTCCGCCTTCGCTGATCGCTCTGGCTACCGGCAGCTCCATGGCCACCATTCCAGCCAGTCTGCAGGCTGCCGAAAATATCGGCACGCCGAAAGATATCCGGGAGGTAATCATTCCCATCGGCGCAACCATGCATATGGAAGGCTCCTGCCTGGCCGCCGTTTTAAAGATTGCCTTTCTGTTCGGCATTTTCAACATGAGCTTTTCGGGCGCAGAAACAATTTTGACCGCTTTGGGCATCGCTCTCTTGACAGGCGTGGTGGTCAGCGGCATACCCGGCGGTGGAACGATCGGCGAACTGCTGATTATTTCTTTTTACGGCTTTCCCATGGAAGCATTGCCGATCATCATGATGATCGGCACCCTCGTTGACGCGCCGGCAACGATGCTCAACGCCGTCGGCGACAACGTCTCCGGTATGCTTGTCGCGCGCATGCTCGGCGGCAAGAATTGGATCAATCAAGGATAAGATTTATTTCCATGAGACTCTGTCACCAATGTAAAAAGGCAATCGAAGATGATATTTTTGCCGGCCGTCAGACGCAGTGCCCGTCCTGCGGGGCTGATCTGCACTGCTGTATGAACTGCTCTTTTTATGATCCCGGATCCTATAACGACTGCCGCGAACCTCAGGCTGAACGAGTTCTGGACAAGAACCGTTCTAATTTTTGTGATTTTTTTAAATTCAGGCAGGGAAGGAACCATTCCGGCGACACCGGATCAACGGCAAAAGAGAAACTTGATACCTTGTTCAAAAAAAAATGATTCTGAGCTCATCCTGATTACAGATCATCCGTTCACATTAATTTTCTCAAGTTCAGGTCGTATAACTTCACAGACGTATTCCGGCTTGATGACTTTCAGGCAAACATTGTCCCGGCATGCTGTTTTACGGTGGTTGGACGCGCTGACGCACGGCGAGCAGGCCAGTCCGGCATAAACAGGCGTGGTCTTCCCCAGTGATCCGTAAAGCGCGGGCGTCTCCGGACCGAAAATCACAAAAGTCGGCATATCCGTGATCGCGGCAAAATGCGGCGGTCCGGAATCATTGGTCACCATGAATTCGGAAATACTGTAAAGCAGCGGGAGTTGAGCAAAACTTACTTTCCCGGCAAAGTTGACGCATCGTTCATCCTGCACCTGTTCCTTGAGCCGCTGCGCTTCTTCCCTCTCACGCGGATCACCGGTAATCAGGACAATGGCTTTCGCGCATTGCTTCAGAATCATTCTGATCAGTTGCGCGTAATGTTCCTGCGGCCAGCGGCGCTGAATCAGCAATTCACTGGCATTGGGATTGATTAGAATAATTTTGTGTTTTTGAGCATCGAATTTGTCAAAGCACGCGCCGACGATCTCCCAAATCGCTTTTTGTTCTTCGGCGGAATATTTAACTTTAGCGATGCGGATGTCCTCATCTTTGATGATGGTTTTGGAATAGGGAATTTCTTCCCGGGGCGCAAGTAACGCATTGACCAGAGCGACAAAATTTTTCGCGATGTGTATATGCGGATTATAAGCAACTTTGTGCGAGAGGAAATCTCCCCGATAAAGACCTTCATTGAAATAGGCGTGAAAACCGACTTTACAGGAAGCGCCGCTGAAACCGGTTAACAAAGCTGTAAAGCGGGAAAAAAGCTCCAGATCGATGACGGCATCAATTTTTCTTTTTCTTGTCCACCAGAGAAATCTGAAAGTATCCAGAATAAAAGACGACATCCTGTCTTCGCGAATGGTGTATATATTTTCTTCGGGAACAGTTTTCAGCAAATCGAGACTCGGTTTGTTTTTTTTGAAAATGGCAAAGTGCAGGCTGGCCGCTGATTCCTTCTGCAGTTTTCTCATCGCCGGATCAACCAGAATGGCGCTGCCCATCTCCGATAATTCGATAAAAAGGACATTTTGCGGAGTCTTTTTTTCTCCCCCGGCAAAGAGTTTTAATATTTTGTAAAAAACCGATCCCAGAAAGCAGAGAGGCACGCCCACATAAAAATCAATCCGGCGCATGGTATCAACCTTCATAGATAAATCCTTATTCACGCATGCTTGATCAAATTGGGTATCAACATAAGGAAAATGATTGAAACTGTCAATAAATGAATACTCTGTCCTTTATATTTTTTTTCTTCAGACACAGATTTTATTCCGCCGAAAAATCGCAACAATTATTTAAAAGCGTGCTTATGTTTTGCTTGAGAAAATTCATCAATACATGTTACTTTAAATTCAATACGGGAAAATGTCCGTATCGAACTAATTTTAAATCTCATCAAAACGGATAGATAAATGCGGAAAATCATTGACCGGTACATATTTAAAGAAATTGCCTTTCCGTTCATCATCATTTTGTTTGTCCTGACCTTTGTCCTGCTGATGGGAAAAATTCTGCAAATCATGGATTTGTTTATCAATAAAGGCGTCAGTGTTCTTTCGATTGCCAAACTCTTTCTTTTCCTGCTGCCCTATTTCATGCTTTTTACGATTCCCATCGCCCTTTTAATCGCCATACTGATTGCCATCGGCCGATTGTCTTCCGACAACGAAATCACGGCCCTGAAAACATCCGGTATCAGTATGATGCGCATTTATTATCCGGTTGCCCTAGCGTCCCTGATCACTTTTATGCTGACCATCTCGATCAGTTACTTCATTGCCCCGCAGAGCAATTTCGCCACCAAGCGTATGCTGTTCAATATCGCACAGCAAAATGCCAGTATCGGAATCAAGGAAAAGGTTTTCAACGACAATTTTAAAGGATTCATCATTTATGCGGATAAAGTTTTCACCGATAAAAATTATATGGAAGGCGTCATCGTTTCCGACAAACGCACCATCGGCGAACAAAACACCATCATTGCCCCCAAGGCCTATCTTATTTCCGATGATGAAACCATGCAGGTGAAACTCAAAATGGAGAACGGTTCCATCCATACGGTAAGCGCCGATTTAAAAAATTATCGCAAGATTGAATTTCAGAGCTACGACATTAACCTCGATTTGTATTCCGCAATGTCCACGCTGGATCAGTCGGCCAAATCCGTCAAAGATATGACGATGACCGAGCTTTTGGAGAACATGAAAAAACCGGGGCGGAGTGAAAAAGATATCCGGGAAATGTCCATTGAAGCCCATAAAAAATTTTCCATACCTCTGGCTTGCATTTTTTTCGGCCTGCTTGCCCTGCCACTGGGCATGAGAAGCCACCGTTCCGTCAAGGCAAGAGGATTTGCCGTTGGACTGATGACGGTCTGCTTATATTATATATTACGCATCGGCGGAGAGGCTTTGGCTGAAACCGGATATCTTCCGGTGGTGGTTGGTGTCTGGATGCCGAACATTTTATTTGCCTTCATCGGCATGACGCTGTTTTATATGACCAACAAGGAGATTTCTCTTTTTTAAAGATATTTCATCATCAATGGAAACAGGCAAGGGGCGCGAAGATTGAACCTTCTGGACAAATATATTCTTAAAGAATTTTTCAGGTTTTTTATTATCACGTTTCTGGCGTTCGTCGCGCTTTTTTTAATCGTCGATTTTTTTGAAAGAATCAGAATGTTTCTGAGTCACAACGCAACGATGATTCAAATGGCCTCCTATTTTCTTTTTTCGATTCCAATGATCATATCTTATGTGCTGCCGCCGACCATCCTGCTGGCAACGCTCATGACATTCAGCTCTCTCTCGAAATTCAGCGAAATAACGGCCATGAAGGCTAACGGCATCAATATTTATAGAATGACCCTGCCCGTTCTCATTTTCGCTTCCGTGACCGCAGTTTTTTACTTTTATTTTACGGAAATGATTACACCGGTATCGGTTCAGAAAACAACATACATTAAGAATGTCGAAGTAAAGAAACAAAAATCAACGGGATTTTTTAAGCAGAATGAGATCTGGTATCACGGCGATGATGTCATCTATAATTTCAAAATGTTTGATATAGAAAAAAATGCTTTACAGGGCATCATGATTAATTATCTCAATAAAGATTTTACCCTGATGAGCCGCATTGACGCTCAAAGCGCGGAATGGAAAAACAACCGATGGGTTTTTTATAATCTCCTCACCACCCGTTTTGACGACAACCGGGATCCTGTTCTGGAATGGTCTAAAGAAAAGGTAGTTCCTATTCCCGAGAAACCCGAAGACTTCAAGGTGATGCAGAAAGATGTGGAAAAAATGGGATTTTTCGAACTCAGGAAATATGTCAAGAAAATACAATCGGAAGGTTATGACGCGAAAAAATATATTGTGGATTTGCACGGAAAGATTGCATTTCCTTTTGTCATGCTGATCATGGTTTTCATTGCGATACCCTTCTCACTTCGTTCGGAAAGAAGCGGCGGTGTCATGCAAAGCATCGGGATAGGTATTTTTATAGGATTTTCTTACTGGATAGTTCACGCTTTCTGCATGTCTCTGGGCAAATCTGAAATGCTGCCGGCATTCCTTGCCGCGTGGGCGGCCAACATACTCTTCGGCGCAGCTGCCGCACTGTTTTTGTATAAAGTCAATACCTGAGGTTGGAACGGACTTAGTATCGGTAAATATCCGGCTTAAAGGGGCCTTCGACCCTTATACCGAGGTAATCAGCCTGTTTTTTATTAAGTTTGGTTAACCTGACGTCAAGCCTTGCCAGGTGCAAGCGGGCGACTTCTTCATCAAGTATTTTGGGGAGCGTGTAAACGCCGATCTGGTGTTTCTTCGTTGCCAATTCGATTTGCGCCAGACACTGATTGGTGAAGCTGTTGCTCATGACAAAACTGGGATGACCGGTCGCGCAGCCCAGGTTGACAAGACGGCCTTCGGCCAGCACGAGGATAGAACGGCCTGATTTCAGCGTCCACTTGTCCACCTGCGGTTTAATGATTTCTTTCCTGCAGACCTTGCTTGTTTCCAGGTAGTGCATATCGATTTCACTGTCAAAATGTCCGATATTGCATACAATGGCTTCGTCTTTCATCATTTCCATGTGTTTGCCGCTAATCACATCGCAGCAGCCCGTTGCCGTGACGAAAATATCGCCGACCGCGGCCACTTCTTCGATGGTTTTAACCTCATATCCTTCCATGGCCGCCTGTAAAGCGCAGATCGGATCAATTTCCGTGATAATCACTCTGGCGCCGAATCCTCTCATGGATTGAGCACAGCCTTTTCCGACGTCTCCGTAACCACAAACGACCACCATTTTCCCGGCAATCATGATATCCGTGGCTCTTTTAATTCCATCGGCCAGAGACTCCCGGCAGCCGTAAAGATTATCGAATTTCGATTTGGTGACCGAATCATTGACGTTAATCGCCGGGAAAAGAAGTTCTCCCGCCGCCTGCATCTGATAAAGACGATGAACGCCGGTGGTCGTTTCTTCGGAAACGCCTTTGATTTTGGAGGCTATTTTCCCCCATTTCTTGGGATTACGCCGGAAGGACTTCTCCAGACGATCCATGATGATCCTGAATTCTTTGTTGTCAATTTTCTGTTTAAGAAGTTTCGGATTTCTTTCAATTTTAACGCCCTGATGAATCATCAGGGTTGCGTCACCGCCATCATCGACGATTAAATCAGGTCCTGAACCATCCGGCCAAGTCAACGCCTGTTCGGTACACCACCAGTATTCTTCCAGAGATTCACCTTTCCAGGCAAAAACAGCGGCTGATCTGTTTTTCGCGATCGCCGCGGCGGCATGATCCTGCGTGGAAAAGATATTACAGGACGCCCAGCGGACATCAGCTCCCAGTATTTTGAGCGTCTCGATGAGCATGGCGGTCTGAATCGTCATGTGCAGACTGCCCATAGCCTTGAATCCCTTCAAGGGCTTTTTCTGCCCGTATTTTTTACGTACGGCCATCAGACCGGGCATTTCGTTTTCCGCTAATTTGATTTCTTTTCTCCCCCAGGAAGCGAGTTCAATATCCGCAACTTTATATTTTAAGGTCGGATCAATTTCTAAAAAAGGCATTTCTTCTCCAGATCAATTCAAGGTTATTTTTTATTTTTTTGTTTCTTTATTTTATTTTTAGCATCCACAAATACGCATCGGGGCTTCCAGTTTTTCACTTCTTTATCATCCGCCAGGACATAACAGGCAATGATAATCAAATCCCCTTTGGCAACTTTACGGGCGGCGGCTCCGTTGAGGCAAATCGTACCGGAATTGCGCTTTCCTTTGATGGCGTAAGTCGTAAATCTTTCGCCATTGTCCACGTCGTATATCGCAACCTTTTCGTAAGGCGCAATATCAGCCTCTTCCAGCAATTTTTCGTCAATGGAAATACTGCCTTCATAATGCAGATCGGCGTCCGTGACCGTGGCACGATGAATTTTTGATTTTAACATGAATCTTTGCATAATCTTTACATCTCCTTGGGGGGATAAATATTACATTTTCAGCTCTTCACCGAAAACATGATTGTCGATCAGTCTCGTCTTACCGACTTTGACCGCTAAGGCAATGACCGTCTCGCCCTTAATTTGCTCAACATCAAAAAGACGTTTTGTATCGCAAATTTTAATATAATCAATTTCAGTATAAGGCGCTTTTTTAATCAATTTTTCCACGTCATGAATAATGACAGATGATGCTCTTTCCCCTTTTGCGTAAAGCTTTTGGGCCAGTTTTAAGGCTTTGAAGAGTGTCAGGGCGGATGGTCTTTCCCCCCGGGAGAGATACTTATTGCGCGAACTCATAGCCAACCCGTCTTTTTCACGAACAGTCGGATAACCTATGATTTCCAGATCCATGTTGAGATCATCAACCATGCGTTTAATCGTAATATATTGTTGAAAATCCTTTTTCCCAAAAATAGCCGCATGAGGTTTAACAATGTTGAATAACTTGTTGCAAACGGTCGTGACGCCGCGAAAATGAACGGGACGCGACAGGCCGCATAAATTTCGCGTTACTTTTTCCACATGGACGTAAGTCTGATAATGGGCGGGATACATTTCCCTGTCGGAGGGGTAAAAGACGACGTCAACATTGACACTTTCCGCCAGTTTCAAATCACGGTCCAGATCACGTGGATATTTCGAGAAATCTTCCTGGGGACCGAATTGAGTGGGATTGACGTAAATACTGACCACAACACAATCGGCCACCTTCTTTGCTTCTTTCATCAGTTGAAGATGACCTTCGTGAAAGTACCCCATGGTGGGAACAAATGCTAAACTTTTCCCCCGCAAGCGGAGATCTTCGGAAAAAGATTGCATTTTTCTAATAGATTCAATAACTTTCATGTTCGCAATAAAAAGCCTTTCGTCTTTTTTTCGACGAAAGGCTTAGCAATTTCTTCCGAATATTCCTTCCGTCCCAGTCCTTACGGATCCAAGCGAATTAATTTTTTTTACAGAATTATCTTTTTTTTGTCAAGATAATATTTTTGGCGCTCTGATGTACAGAAAATTGCAGTTAAGCTGTATATCATCTGACGATTAAGATTTGTCCCGGAATAAGCTTTTCCTTCCCGGATATATTATTGAGCTTCATGAGCGTTCTTATACTGGTCTTATTCTTTTTGGCGATGGTGTGTAAACTGTCGTTCTTGGTGACGATATATTTGTCCGCTCCCAACGTATCGATGTCTTTTGCAGATAGAACTTTTTTACCGATTTTGGATTTTTTAACTCTCTGTTTCTTAACGATCAGGCTTTGACCGGCATATATTTCTCCATTTGTCAGGCCGTTTATTTCTTTCAGTTGATTGATCGGAACATTGAAGCGTCTGGATATCACGGAAAGCGTGTCGCCTTTTTTCACCTTATATCGTCCAGAGGATGTTCGTTGCGGTTGATCATGTTGCTTGCCTGATTTTCCGCTTGCATATTTTTCTCCACCGGTTACCGGAATGGTCAGCCGTCTTCCCTGAACCAGTTTTTTCTTGGCACCTAACCGGTTATATGATCGCACGCTGGCAACGGACACACCATATTTTCTGGCAATCGAATAAACGGTTTCACCCCTTTTGACGCGGTGTTTGATAAATGATTTCCGCGTTCTGCCCCCGGAATCATTGCTTGCCTGATTCAAGTGCTGGACGTAAGCAACGCTGGGTTTTTCACTGGTTGGGATCTCATTGTAAACTAATTTAAATTTATCCAGATATTCTTCCGGAAGCTTGAGGGTATATTCGCGATCCGGGGTCATCTTATGTCTCAATTCCGGGTTCAGTAAACACAGAATATCTTCAGATGTTTCTATTTTTTCCCCAATATCTTTAAATTTCATGATCTTGTTTACTCTGATCGTTTCAAAGGCAATGGGCTTGTATGCGTTGCTTAAGTCGAACCCGTATTTTTGCGGATTATTGACAATATGCAGAGTGGCAAGAAACCGGGGAACGTAACGGGCCGTTTCATTGGGCAGTTGCCGGTATAAATCCCAGAAACTGTCCAGATAATTTATACGCTGCCGGGAAATCACCCGCAGAACCCTTCCCTCCCCGCAATTATAGGCCGCCAGTGCGGTAAGCCAGTCCCCAAACATACTGTGCAATTCTTTTAAATAAGCGATGGCGGCCTTTGTAGATTTTTGGACATCCATGCGTTCGTCAATCCATTCATCGCGGTTGAGACCGAATTTATATCCGGTTGACGGAATGAATTGCCATAAACCCAGGGCGCGCGCTGAAGAATAGGCATTGATTTTGAACAGACTTTCAACAAGCGGAAGCCAGAAAAATTCTTCGGGAATTCCGGCTTTTTTGAGTTCCTGCACAATCTCAGACCGATACATCCCGGAACGCTGATAAGCTGCGATAAAACTGTCTCTTTCGACGGATTGAAAAGAATTAATTTCTTTCTGCACATCGGCGTTCATCAATAATGGAATTTCACCGTTTTTGCCTTTCAGCACATCTCTCTTGGAGGAATAAACAGCCAGGATTCTCTGGGAAATCAAAAGACGCAGATCGTCTTTTTCCTGGGCAATTCCCGCATCGCCGTTGGCATCAAGGATCAAAGAATAAGCTTCGTCAAGCGTATCCAGCGTTTCTTCTATATCGCCTTTCTTCCAGAGTTTGTCAGCCTCCTCCAGCAGCTCCAGCGCATTTTCCATGATGTCCTGTTTTTCTTCATCGCCCTGAACTTTAGCGGAAGCGTCATCATCTTCCGATTCAAAATCAAACAAACTATTTCCTTCGTCATTTTGATCAACTTTTTCGGTCTGGGCCCTTTTATCGATTGTCTGTTTTTTGACCTCAGCAACTGACGCTGAATTTTTCTTTTCAGTCGGACTCAGCGCATAACCGGGCACAACGCATATTAGAACAACGCTCAATAGAACAAGAAGAGCCGTGTATTTTCTTTTCCCTCTGATCATTTAAAACTCCTTCTTTCACAAAAACTGAGAACTTCTGTAATCTGATCCTGCATTACTCATGGGTATTGACTCTATAACACAGTTTTTTATTTTTCCAAAAATTAAATTCCTTTCAGAAATTGAACAAAGGTGATTCTCTAATGTATCGTCGCGCTCATCAGATAGGCTTGAATAAATTCATCAATGTCGCCATCCAGAACCTTGGCGGCGTTTCCGGATTCCAGGTTTGTCCGGTGATCTTTAACCATTTTGTATGGATGCAAAACATAGGAACGAATCTGACTGCCCCAGGCGATATCCTTTTTCAACTTGTTTTCTTCGTCAATTTTCTGGTTTTTCAGCTGCAGTTCCCTTTCATAAAGTCGCGACTTTAAAAACTTCATCGCCATCGCTTTATTCTGATGCTGGGAACGCTCATTCTGACACTGCACGACGATTCCCGTGGGCAAATGCGTTATCCTGACCGCCGAGTCGGTTTTATTGACGTGTTGTCCGCCCTTGCCTCCGGCGCGAAACGTATCGATTCGCAAATCGTCTTCATCAATTTCAATCTTGATGTCATCATCCACTTCCGGATAAACGAACACGGACGCAAATGATGTGTGACGACGGCCCCCTGCGTCAAAAGGAGAAATGCGAACCAGACGGTGAATGCCGATTTCCGCTTTCGCATATCCGTAAGCATATTCCCCCTCCAATGTGAAAGACACGCTTTTAACACCGGCTTCATCACCCGGAAGAAAATCAATGATTTTCGTGACGAAATTTTTCTTTTCCGCCCAGCGTAAATACATCCGCAGTAACATTTCCGTCCAGTCCTGCGCCTCCGTGCCTCCCGCCCCGGCATGGATGGAAACGATCGCGTTCATGGAATCCTGCTCGCCGTTGAGCATCATTTTCAGCTCTTCCCCGCTGACGGATTGATTGAGCTGTTCCAATTCGGCATCGATGTCCTGCAGAACGTGTTCATCTTTCTCCTGAATAGCAATATCCGCAAGCGTTTCAATGTCGGTTATTTGCCGGCTAAACCTGTCCCACCTATCCACTTTATCAGAAAGATTTGTTTTCTTTTGAAGAACGGCCCGGGCATTTTCCTGATCATTCCAGAAATCTTTTTTTAAAGATAATTCTTCTAAATCTTTTATTTTCATTCTCATCTCAGGGACGTCAAAGACAATCCCCTATATGCCTAATTCTTCTTTTCAGGTCGATGATTGTTTCCTGTAAATTTTCCGTCGTCATTCTTTCTCCTCCAGATTAAAGTGAGAATAAAACAAAGTATCGTTATCACAAAACAGATGATTACCCCAATGTCACCGTATCGATCATACAGCGTAGGTATTTTGACAAATTTCACCACCCCGCTCAAGGCCGCTTCTTCAAAAATAGGGGTCTTCGCAACAACCCTCCCGGCGGGATCAATGATTCCGGAAATGCCGGTGTTGGCGGATCTGATCACATAGAGCCGTGTTTCGACCGCCCTGAAAATCGCCATGGAAAAATGCTGAAAAGGCGCTGACGTTGAACCGAACCAGGCATCGTTGGTAATGTTAACCAGTAATTCGGCGGATTGGTTTTTGTAGGCGCGGGCGGCAGAAGGCAATATCCCCTCATAACAAATCAAGACACCTATTTTTTTATTATCCAGAGATAGAGGATAGAATCCCGCTCCCTTGCTGAAATCGCCTATTCCCGAGACAAAACCATCGATAAAGGGCAATGAATCCCTCAGAGGCACGTATTCTCCGTAAGGCACAAGATGAACCTTGTCGTACTTACCGCGAATGCCGCCGAACGGAGAAAGTAAATACGCGCTATTAAAAATATCCTGCCCGTCAATTCGCGGGGAAGAACTGATCGACCCGAATAACAGCCAGCTTTTTGTTTTCAGCGTCAGGTTTATGATCTGATCGCGCAGACTGTTGATATTTTGAAATTTGAACGGTACGGCGGTTTCCGGCCATACGATCAGACGACCGCTGCTGTTTGCATTTTTCAAAGAAAGTCGCTCATAGGTGTCTAATGTTTCTTTTTTATAGTGTTTGTCCCATTTGACGGACTGGTCGATATTTCCCTGTATGAGCGATACGGACATCTCCGGCGATTTCTCTACCACGGCATTAACCTTTTCCAGCCGGAAAAATCCATAAAGATAGATACCGGCCATGATCAGCAAAACCATACCGGCGGCGATATACGCCTTCTTTGATTTTCGACTGACCACTTCAAATACGGTCGCGTTAACCAGAATGATTAAAAAGGATAAACCGGGAACGCCGAAAACATCAGCAAATTGAATCAAATACGTGTTCAGATATTGAGAATAGCCGAGATTCTCCCAGGGAAAGCCGGTGAAAATAAAAGATTTACCATACTCCAGACAGATCCAGAGCGGCGGGGCAATCACGTAAAGGGGCAATCTGTTTCTGAAATAAACAATGCACCCGCCGAAAAAAAGGACATAAAAACTCAGATAGGCGGCAAAAAGTACCATCAAAGCAAGCCCGACATAGAACGGGAGATAACCGTAATTCACGATGACATAGGCAATCCAGTAAATGATTCCGATATAAGCGACGATTCCCGTAATGAAACCAAACAGCAATCCCTGCAGTATTGTAACGGCATTTCTCAGAGCGAAAAAAAGCGGGATGAAAGCGACCCAGGCAAATAAGCCGCACCCGTACTTTGGAAAAGATAAAAATATCAAGAAACCGCTCAAGACGGCAAAAAAAATATTTATCCGGAATTGTCCCGGGGAATCGTGATTCAGATCCGTATAATCATTTCTATTATTCTTCATCGCTGTCGCTGGTTTTAATCTTCTTTATTTTTACTTTTTTGATGCTGCGTTCGTCGGCATTTTCAATGGTCACTTCCAATCCTTCGATTTGAAATTTCTCACCGGAGACGGGAATTCTTTTGACGGAATCCAGGATCAGACCGCTCAGCGTTTCATAGCGGCCTTTTTTTAAATCAATATTCAGACTCTCTTCGATTTTTTCAATCTCCATTCGTCCGTCGAATATTAATGAGCCGTCCGGCGACTGAAGAATTCCGTCATGAGCGACATTCACTTCATGTTCATCTCGAATTTCCCCGACAATCTCTTCCAGGATGTCTTCCAGAGTTACCAGACCGGCCGTCCCGCCATATTCGTCGATAACGATCGCCATATGTTTTTTGTTTTCTTTTAATTCATAAAACAGCAGATGGGTGTTTTTTGTCTCCGGAATATAATAAGGCGTGATCAGACAGGCTAACAGATCTTCTTTCGTGATTTGTTGCGACCAGAATTTGAGAATATCTTTCACATTTAAAATGCCGATAATATTATCAATGGTATCCCGGTAAACCGGAATACGCGTATGCCTGGACGCGATGACCTCTCTGATAATTTCGTCCACCGCGGTCTCCGTGCTCACGGCAACAATTTCCGTGCGCGGAATCATAATTTCACGGACCAGGGTTTGCGTGAACTCTAAGATATTATCGATCATTTCCCGGGAAGAGGAATCAACCAGACCGCTTTTCTGCGCACCCGACAATACCGTGTCGATTTTACTTTTAATGTATTTTTTATCGTGCCAGAAAAATAGTTTAAGAATAGCTTCTCTGATATTCAAAAAATCCTCTCCCTGCGTTATAAGCCGCGTAAATATTCCGGCCGGATCCGGCTCGTGTCTTTTTCATGGATGACCGAACCGATCATTTTCAGAATCTTCTGCTTTTCCCGCGGCAGATAGGCTTTGACTGACAAATAATTAGAAGCATGATTGGATGTAAAATAGCAATCCGTAAAATTGGATTTTTCTATCATATGATATAGCTCGCGGATAAAGTCGAATTTATCGGGCAATACAAAGCGGCCGGCCAGATAATCGTTGTACAATTCCGTTTCCGGCACAAACATCAGGGTCAGCGCGCCGACATAATCGGGATCCATGTCCGTGAGAATTTTGGCCGTATCCAGCGCGTGTTCAATACTTTTCTCGATCCCGCCCAACCCCAGAAGAACGGTTACAGAAAGCGTCATGCCGGCGTCCTTGATCCGTCTTCCGGCTTCAACCATTTGTTCGTAAGTGACACCCTTCTGTATTTTTTTCAGTAGTTCCGCATTCCCTGTTTCCACGCCCAGATAAATTATATCCAGACCCAAAGCCTTCAATTCTTTGAGATCTTCGATGCTCTTTCTCAAGATGCTCTTGGCATTGGCATACGTTCCTATCCTCTCAATATCCGGAAGATTTTTATTGATAAGTTCAAGTATTTCTTTAAGTCGGGGCTGCGGTATGATCAGCGCGTCGCCATCGCACAAAAACACTCTGTTGACGTCTTCATATTGTCGCGCTTCTTCCAGATCTTTTTTTATCTGCTCCAGAGGTTTTATTTTAAATTTCTTTTGACGGTACGTGCCGCAAAACGTGCATTTATTATGCGAGCATCCTGTGGTCACCTGCAACAGCAAACTGTAAGCCTCGCTCGGCGGCCTTATGATAAATCCTTCATAATCCATGCTATAAGTTATTTTTCCTCCAAAATAATTTAACGTTTTTATCCATCAAAAAAGCAATCGGCAGTCAGATCAAGTAATGTTTTTAACTTGATTCAAGTTTTATATCAGAGCATACCAAAAATCAAGCGATAAGCAGAACCCGTAAACGATCGCCCTATGAAACTACAGACAAGGCCATCGAATTTTTTTCATGAAAATACGGAATAAAAGGTTCGGAGGGTATAGCGGTAATCGATTAGAATATCAAGTATAAATATACTCTACAATAATTTCTGATTGGAAACGGATCGCCGGATTAATATGTTTTATTTACATCATTTCCCGATATATTTTCCATGTATCGCCGGATTTTTTCAGCTTCAATGTTTTTTGTCCCTTGTCCTTTAATATTGATGAATTGTAAGTCTGAACAAAGACGGCCTGAGCATTATTTCCATCTACCTGTATTTTCAAATCGTCCATACTGATCGTGATGTTGCTGCTTTTATTACGCACATTCGTTTTATGAGCCACCCATTCATCAATCTTCATGTTTTTTGATTCAAAATGATCATCATAACAACTTCGATAAGTTGCCATATCGCCTGCCTGCCAACTGGTCAGCCATTTATTGATCATGTCACGAATGCCTTCCTCAGAAAGAAGATTTGATGCGTTTTGTCCGATTGGCACGTCAGTATCATCTTTATCATTCATTTCGGCTGAGGCCACGAAACCCTCTTTAGACACAACAGGGCCTTCACAAACGATTCTTTTCAATTTATCCGCAAAGGAATTTGGGGTTATATCGTCCCATTTTCCAACATCATTTTTAGGCGATGAATAAAGAATATTACTTTTTTCATCATAAAAAATCATGGACGTATCTTTGATTCTTTTATTTAAACAATCAATTTCCGATTGTTTTGAAATATAATTGATCAAATCCAGATTGTTTGGTTTTTTATCCTTGCCTCTGAATTTTGCTATGGTCTTTATTTTCCCATTTTCACTTAATATTTGTTTAGTCCATATACGAACAACATTTTTATCGACTTTGACAATGCTGTTCTTATCGTAATACGAATCCCGCGCGGTATTTGACGCAAAGTATATCCATTCGTTTGCCGCCAATACCTGACTGAAAAACAAAAAATAAATTGCAAGACCAATAACAAAGCAAAGATTTCTCATCATGCGGCCTGTAGTTCAGTGATAATTTCTATTTTACTGATTGATCTGCTCACTCATCGAGAAAACTCATATCCACGATGCTCACACTTTTATCGACACGGCTTTCTTCGGGCCACGGCAACCCCAAAGAATTAACCAGCGTTCCTAAACCGCTCAAAATGCGATAGGCGCTGTACATTTTGTCATATTGAGCATTGATTAAATCGCTTTTTGCCGTAATCTTTTCCGCTGATGAATCGAGGACATCAAAAAGACTGCGTCTTCCGATAGACCACTGAGAAATAAAAGCTTCTGCCGCCTTATCGGTAGAAAAAACGTATTGTTCAAGTTCCTTTACTCTGCGTTGATCCGCCATATATGCTTCATGGGAAAGTCGAATCGACTGGACCGTCTGCAGCTCGGTTCTCTTGGCCAGTTCCTCCGCTTCATTGATCAGATAGGATGTTTCTTTAATTCGTGCCTGATTGACAAATCTGTTGAATATATTAAAAGTGAGTGTTGCATTAACCTGCAAATAGTCCTCATAATCATAGGAAGTTGCCGGTCGGTTCAGTTCATCCCCCCATGTATATCCCGCACCGACATCGAGGCTGGGATACGCCAGCGCTCTCGCTGTTTTATACTGGTAATTTCTTGCTTCAATGTCCGCTTGGGCTGACTTTAAAGTCGGATGGTTTGCCAAAGCGATTCTTTCTGCCTCTTGTAAATTCGAAGGAATCAAGGTGTATGGCGGTTCCGGTCTTGCCGGATTGATCGGCAAATATCCCATGACAGCCTGATAATCCGTCTTTGCATTTTCTATATTCGCCTGCGTAACAATAAGATTCGATTTTGCCAAAGCCAATCGGGCGGTAATCTGTTCCAAATCAACGCCACGATCCACTCCCGCCTGACTTCTCAACTTGATCTGATCATAAAAGCGCTGATGAATGAGAAGATTTTCTTTTGCCAGAGTATCCTGATCAAGCGCACGCAAATAGTTCAGATAAACTCTACAGGCCAGCAACGCGGTGTTTTCCGACACGCCCTGTAAATGATACGCAGCTGACGCGACTCTGGATTTTTGACGATTCGTCTCGGATAACGTGGCACCCCCGCGAAATAAATTCTGGTTAAGTTTCACAGTCGCAGACCTCGGCCTGAAATGATCATCCACGAGATAAGGATGATGCTGGTCAATATATCCATCGGAGATGGATGATTCTATTCTGGGGAAAAAATCAGCCATGGCCTGCCGGACCTCCTGATCTCTGGCCAGTCTGTTATAGGCCACAGCTGTTATTTCAGGATTTCCCTGCAGGACCAACTTTACGGCATCCTGAATTGTCTCGCCCTGAACTTCAATCGTTGCCGCAAGAAAGAATATTGTGCATAAAATAACAACATTTTTAACATACGGTTTCATATTATCCTCCTTGAAGACGTATAATGATTCTTAAAGCTATTTTTTTAAAATGAATGCTCTTTAAAAAGTCATCTGCGTGTTAATCTTTTTAAATCCACATTTAGGTAAGTATAGTTTAAAGCGCTTAGGCAGACAACATTACTTTAAACTTCATTAGATGGGCTTTGGATTCCTTCTCCTCGTATTAAATCTTCGTAAACTTTATTTACATTTTCCTGATTGTCAAGAATATTTTTCAAATTTATCACCAACAACGTTTATATTCATTTGCGAACGCAAAACGATTCCATCCGAATTTTATATAATATCGTCGACAATAATATCCTGAGATGATATTCTTTCTCTGATTTGTTCTCTTTCAATTATTTTCGCCTGCGCCTTTTCGGGAAGTTCTGTAAAAAGGATGACGTTTTTCTTCGTCAACAGGTCAATTAAATCTTCCAGAAGCCGAATCAGGCCGGCATCTGAATGAGCCAGCAGACTTTTTAGAAATTTGTTATCCAGATTGTCTTTGAGAAAATCAAGAACCTCTTCATCGGTAATCGACTTTTCCTCCGTGGAATCCGGTGCGGCGTTCGTTCGCAATCCAATAATTTTCCCATCAGCGGAGCGTTCAATGTAAGGCATCTTGTATTATCCTGAAACATTCGCGACTTTACTCCATCAAGAACGCTGGAGCATCCATTTCATTTCATGTTTATCACAACGGGCATTTGGTTTTTAATAGCATATTTTTAAAAACATTCATACTATTTTCAATAAATATTTTCAGGGTTATGTTGACAAAAAAATATATATACTTTTTAATGAAAATATGAGAATTGTTAAAAAAAGACATGCTTTTAAACAATAGAACAATCAACAATCCATTTTAGATTATGACTGATATTGATGGCAATCAAATCACGAACGATTGGAACGTTACGGATAATAAAGACATGCATGAGGATCCTCTGCTTGATTGTCTGATTATCATGGCCAAATTATTCGGTCATCACGCCTCCAAAGCAACTTTAAGTGCCGGATTACCTCTTGTCCAAAATCGACTTTCCGTGGAATTATTCAGCCGGGCAGCGAATAGAGCCGATCTTTCTTCACGGACTCTTTTAAAACCCCTCGCCGATATCGATTCCATACAGTTGCCCGCCATATTACTGCTTCATGAAAGACAGGCATGCATTCTGGTTAACAATCATTCCTCGTCAAATGAATACAAGATTATCTTACCTCAAAGCGGCAGCGGGGAAAAAGAACTGACCAGGGACGAACTGGAAAAAATGTATACGGGCTATGCAATTTTTGTCCGTCCCAAATACCTTGTTGACAGACAATCCGTTGTTAACACAAATCTCGGCAATCAATCGCAACACTGGTTTTGGGGCACCATTCTGGAATCATGGCGCGTTTACCGTGATGTTTTTCTGGCCGCTTTTCTCATCAATGTATTCGGTCTGGTAGGAATTTTCTATGTCCTGAATGTTTACGACCGGGTAATTCCCAATAATGCGACGGAAACGCTCTGGGTTTTATCTATTGGAGTGTTGGTCATCTATCTTTTTGCCGTCATCATGAGAGCATTAAGGAGTTACTTTATTGATGAAGCGGCAAAGAAAACCAATCTGAAAATTTCAGCAATGCTGCTTCAGAAAATTCTGGATCTGAAAATGGAAGCCCGTCCGCAATCCATAGGCTCATTTACCAAGAATCTACAGGAATTTGAAGGCATTCGGGACTTCATTACCTCATTTTCCATAACCGCCGTTATCGACCTGCCGTTTACGCTCCTGGGCCTTTTGGTAGTCTGGTGGATAGGCGGTTACATCGTTTTGGTTCATTTGATAACCATAGTCATATTGATCGGATATGCTTATTTAATACAGGCGCCGCTGCAAAGGGTCGTTGAAAAGACCATTAAAGCTTCTGCACAAAAGAACGCCATTCTCGTGGAAGGTGTATCCGGTCTCGAAACAATAAAGATGCTGGGCGCGGAAGGTCAAATCCAGAGAGCTTGGGAAGAAGCCGTCAGTTACATCTCCAAATGGGGCAACAAATCACGCATGATTTCATCTTCGGTTCAGGACGTATCATACTTTGTGTCCAACCTGATGACGGTTGCCGTCGTTGTTGTCGGCGTCTATATGATCACCGCGGGTTCTCTAACGTCCGGCGGACTTGTGGCGTTGGTCATTCTGTCTCGACAGGTTATTGCGCCCATGGCACAAGTCGTGAATCTCGCCACCAGATATCATCATGTCAAAGAGGCATTGAAGACGCTCGATGAAATCATGAATCTTCCCGTTGAAAGACCCGCCGGCAAAACATTTCTGCCGAGAAAACGTTTTGACGGCGTCATCGGCTTAAAGAATCTTACTTTTTCCTATCCCGGCCAAAGCACACAAGTTCTCAATAATATCACTCTGGAAATTGCCGCCGGAGAAAAAGTGGGCATCATCGGACCTGTCGGGTCCGGCAAAACAACGCTGGGCAAATTGATCCTTGGTTTGTATGAACCGATCAGCGGTATGGTAACCATGGACGGCACGGATATCCGGCAAATCGATCCGGCTGAATTGCGGCATTTCCTGGGTTACGTCTCACAGGACATCACTCTTTTCCGAGGAACGGTTAGGGATAATATAACGATGGGAGTTTCCGAAATTGACGATCAGAGCGTTTTTCTCGCCGCTGAAATCGCCGGCGTAACTGAATTTGTCAAGAAACATCCCTCCGGATTCGACATGATGGTAGAAGAATTTGGGCGCGGACTTTCCGGAGGACAGAGACAAAGCGTCGCCATGGCTCGTGCTCTTCTGCTTGATCCGCCCGTACTGGTGCTGGATGAACCCACAAGTAATATGGATAACCGGTCAGAAATCAGATTAAAAAATTATCTTGAAAAGGCGGTCAAAGAAAAAACCGTTGTATTGATTACGCATCGCGCATCACTTCTGGACATGGTAACTCGTTTGATTGTAATCGATAATGGGTCCATCGTTGCCGATGGCCCGAAAGATTTTGTCCTCGAAGCCATGAGAAAAGGCCAGTTAAATTTATAGCCGGGAGACTTTCGTTTGAAAAAATTGCTTGAATATCTCAGGAATAATGAATTTTTCCAAGCGCTAAGGAATCTTCCTGATACGGACAGGATTGATTTGAAGCAACTGAAAAACAATGCCCGATTCAATCAGCTATTCCGCAAACTGCCTGAAGAGGATACGGATTTCTATACGGATATCCGGACGACAATCCTTGCGCAAACGCCTCAAGGCGGCAGAATGATAATTTGGGCAACACTTATACTTCTATTGATTTTCATCATTTGGGCATCTTTTTCGGAACTGGAGGAAGTCACCCGGGGGGAAGGCAAAGTTGTTCCGTCAAGTCATGTTCAGGTCGTGCAGAACCTTGAAGGGGGAATCATTTCGGAAATCCTGGTCAATGCCGGCGATAAAGTCAAAAAAGATCAATTACTACTGAAGATGGATCCAACTCGATTTGCTTCATCTTTTGAGGAAAACCGAGGCAAGTATCTCTCCGACAAAGCAAAAGCGGCCCGTCTGAAAGCCGAGGCATCGGGAACCGCTTTGGTTATGCCTGAAGATGTTATAAGAGAACGGCCGGATATTGCCGAACGTGAACGCCAGTTGTTTCAAGCTCGAAGAATGGAACTGGGTTCAAGCTCTGAAATAAAGCGCCAGCAGATCAATCAGCGATCCCAGGAATTAAAAGAACTTGAAGCAAAGCTTGTTGAATTAAACAGGACTTATTCGCTTCTGCAGCAAGAAATAAGCATGATTAAACCCCTGGTGCAAAAAGGTGCCGCATCCGACGTGGAAGTTCTCCAACTTGAGCGTCAATCAAGCCAGCTGCAGGGAGAGATTGATCGTGTTCGCCATGCAATACCCGCGGCCCAGGCTAAATTGCAGGAAAGTCAAGTAGCACTAAGAGAGCTGAACCTGAGTTATCGGAGCAAATCCAGTACGGAGTCCAGTCAAGTGCTCAAGGAACTTGATGAAAGCGCCAGTTCTTCTCTTGCATTAAAGGATAGACTGGATCGAACTGAAGTCCGTTCACCCGTCGATGGAATCGTAAACCGTGTGATGGTGATGACCATAGGTGGAGTTGTCCAGCCGGGAATGGATCTTGTGGAAATCGTTCCTCAGGAAGGTAAGCTGGTAATAGAAGCGAAGATCAAGCCGGCCGATATTGCCTTTCTCCGACCAGGTCAGAAAGCTACGATAAAATTCACAGCTTATGACTATACAATCTATGGGGCTCTTAAAGCGCAACTGGAACATGTGGGGGCTGATAGTATAACGGATGATAAGGGAAACAGCTTTTTTCTCGTCAGATTAGTTACGGATAAGAGTTATCTGGGTACAAAAGAACGTCCGCTACCTATATTGCCAGGCATGATTACAACCGTGGAGATTCTCACGGGCAAAAAAACCGTCCTTTCTTATATCCTCAAACCTGTTCTGAAGGCACGCAGTGTAGCTTTGAGGGAACGTTAAGCAAAGGGATGTATTCGTTTTGTCGGAATTGCCTTTTCTTTAATCACGGGTATGAACCCTCCGCTTTTAGCGGGATTGTTCGACTTGCAAATTTCATTGCACTTCTTTTTTGAAATTTGAGTCTCACAATAATCGAGTAAGGAAACAATGATATGGCTATACTGTTAAGTAGCGCCAACAATACAGTTGTCATGAGATGGGCAGAGCATTTGCAGGGACGTCATGAAACCGAAATAGCCCAATCTCTTGAAGAGCTGAAAAAAATATGCGCCAGCAAAAAATTTGATGCGATTCTCCTGCACAGAATGCTTATCGACGTGCCGACCTTTCACGGATTATCCAAATCGTTGGGAACAGCCAGATTTTTTCTTCTTTCTGACCGCCCCGATGAAGAGGAGGCCCTGTTATTTCTAAAACTGGGAATCGTCGGATACAGCAATACCTATATTTCTTCGCTGCGTCTGAATGAAGCCCTGCGCGTCGTCACCAACGGAGGCGTTTGGCTCGGCCAGAAAGTCATCCAGCGACTGATCGCTGACAATGTGAGTCAAATAAAAACGGATAGTAATAAAGAAAATACAATGTCTGCCTTGGAAAAGCTGACCAGGGCGGAACGCAAAATTGCCGAGCTGATCGCCCGCGGGCAAACCAACCTGGAAATCGCGGCGGATCTCAAAATAACGGAAAGGACTGTCAAGGCCCATCTGACATCCATTTATGAAAAGACAAAAACCGGCAACAGGCTGAATCTTGCCCTCCTGATTAATCTGGGCAAAAGCCCGACTGAATAAATTTATGGTTACAAAGAAAAGGCCGTGAACTAAAGTTCACGGCCTTTTCTTTAAAGAGACTTACGCATCGTGGTCAACATCGACTTTACCGAGCAGCGAATCTAAATTTGTCGCATCCGTGATATTGTCGAACGTCACGCTACCCACCAAATGCCCTGTTGAATGATCGGTATTGCTATTGTATACTTCCAACACAGCCTTACCGTCACCATTATTATGGAATTCCATATAGGACTTGGCTACCGTTTCGTCAGCGACATCGAGGACGGCAGATATATCGACTTTATCCAACTGGCCCTTATTGTAATCCTGAATAGTATCACTGCCACCATTCGACAGGACAAATGTGTCGGCACCCGTGCCCCCACTTAGGACATTATTGCCCGTTCCGCCACTGAGGAGGTCATTACCTTCACCGCCATCAATAGTATCGTTTCCCTCCTGTCCGTAAACGATGTCATTTCCTGCCCCGGCATTGATGGTATCATTGCCTCCGGTGAGTCCACTCTCCGTAGCGAGAGTTGAATGATTTGCTTTAATGTAAGCCATCATTTCCGATTCAGTACCGGTATAATTGTAATTTATCGTGTCACCAAAAATGACATCATCACCATCTCCACCGACGATGTTGTCATCGCCCGCATTGGATACCACGGTACTCGTAAGATCGACAAGAACGCTGTTGAGTTGTTCACCCGTTGTAATGTTGGTCGCCACATCCGGGTTGGAACCAGCAGCTTCTCCTTCGACCTGATTCAGATGGTCAAGATTGGTAGCGCTAACATTAATGCCAACCGCTTCAATCGTGAATCCCTTGGCTTCCAGTGCTGAAACTTCGCTAAAGGTATCATAGGGAAATTCTGTACCAGTGCCAAGTATCTGATTAATATTTTCCGGGGCAAAATTACTACCATCACCTCCTAAATCAGAATAATCGTTACCAATATAGTATTTGGTCGGTTCGCCATCGGATACAAAGATGGCCTGACTGACCACATTCGTGCCCGTTAAGGGTGCATCGGCACCGGTGCTGTTCGCCCAGGTCAGTGCAGTATGCAACGCGGCCTCATAGTTTGTAGCACCGCCGCCCTGGAGACTGTTCACTGCAGCAATGGCCGCCGTAAGCTCACCAGGAATCTTGAGATCATATATTCCCTTTTGTGTTGCGGTTGTATCAAAATCGACAATTTGCACTCGAACATTCTCCGCAGGCCCATTGGCCAAATCGTTAAGCGTATTGATCACGGCCTGCTTGAGAGCCGCCAAACGGGTCATCGTCACGCCATTGAACATAATTTCATCATTATGATTGAAAGTATAACCATCATCCATGCTCCCCGACGTATCTAGGATCAGGCTGAGATTCAAGGTCTTCCCGGCAATAGATGTAGCATTCAAATCACCGACGAGAACATCATTACCGCCACTCCCTGTTATCGCTCCGGCATATGGGGCCGCGTCATCAATATAATGGTCGATGGTTTGATTGGAAATATCATCGGCATTGGTACCGACAACCAGTATTCCGTCCGTCGGCAGGTTGACTGTCAGTGTGGCCGAGGCCGTATCGCCGTCAGCATCCATAATGGTATACTTAAAGACATCGCCTGCTAACAATGTCGAACCAGCCGGTCCTATGTAGGTGTAAGCTCCCGTTGAGAAATTTACCACGAATGTACCGCCTGCTTCCGTTGCGATGGTAAGAGTTGTCGTCCCGTCATTGTAACCCGCGGAAGCGGTATTATAAACCTCATCGATACCGTCACCGTTTGCATCATGAGCGATGGACACAATCTTCAATGCAGCAGGACCGTCAGCCCCAAATGTTGCGGGAACCGACCCTTCAATGAGGTTGCCTTCAAGAGTACTTGGGATGATTACGGTATCCAACAGAACATCTTCAAGCTGGGACATATCCGTAACGACAATAGGATCGATTTGCACCTCATGGAGTCCATCGTAAGCAATCGGCGCGAGGTTTGAGGAGGTCACGCCGGTACCCATGCCCAGGACAAATGATGTGATATCGCCGTTTTCCAAGAATGTTTCCCAGTCGGTCTGCTCACCGGACTGGATACCTGGGTCACTTTCCGGCCTGTTCGGTTGCCCGTCGGAGAGGAAGTAAGATATGTTTTGAGCGCCGGAAATCTTGCCTGTGTCATCAAAAGCATCCATGGCTTTTATAAGAGCATCATCATAATTCGTATATCCGTTGGCTGTAAAACTGTTAATCGCCGCATTGGCTTCGGCGGCAGTCATCCAGTGGTCTCCTACTATTGTCGCCGTTGAACTGAAGGTAATCAATCTGATCATTACAGGGCCATGGCCTTCGTACTCAGAAATTAATTCGTTAAGTGCATCCTTGGCGAGATCCAGGCGCGTCTTCCCGTCAACACCGGAGGAATCATCCATAGAACCTGAAATATCGAGGGTAATAAGCAGGTTTGTCCCGACACTTGTACTTGGTCCGACAGTGACATTTTGATCGCCCGCTGTTGGTATATCATCGACGATATCCACCGTAATGGTCCCCGTTGCCGTGTTGCCGTTCGCATCGGTTACCTTGTAGCTGAAGTTTTCCCTATTGTCTTCCGTGTTCATTCCATTGTCGGCATCGGGCGTTGTATCGTACGGCTTTGTCAGCGTGTAGATATAGCTGCCGTCCGGATTGATTTGAATCGCACCGTAGTCGCCCGTCGCAGAACCGACCAATGAATACGTATATGGGCCGACTCCGCCGCTGGCATTGAGCAGATTGACTGCATCGGTTTCTCCCGCATCGTCGGGAATACTGCCTGTGTAGGTGCTTGCCGCCAGATCGCTGCCGTTTTGTGCTGTATCCAGAGCTTTCTCGTACACCAAGGCATCATTATCCGCCGGGGCAACTAAACCGCCATCCGTCAAATGAATCGTCAATGTTGTTGTTGAAAAGTCGCCGTCGGCATCCTGAATAGTATAAACAAAGATGTCGGATTGCGGCGTCGTAATGGCATCCGGATTGCCATCGTATGTGTAACTACCGTCCGTATTCAGGGTCAGTTTTCCGTACGCTCCATTAATAACTGTACCGACTCCGGATGTTACCGGCGTTGTCGTATCGCTTCCGGCTTTCACACCAACAACTCCTCCTGCGGGCATTGTTGTTGCAGCACCATCGGCCCCAAAGACATCATCCGTACCATCCGTCAGGACATTGCCGGTTATTACGGCACCTTCAGCAACGGAGTTTATATCGGCATATGCCGTCGGTCCAATGTCCGCAAACTGGATGTTCCCACCCAGATCAATGTACTTGCTGTCCGTCGCCGTGTCCCCGTCATAGTCGGTGATCGTCGCCGTACCCGTCAGTTTCACCAGCCCGTTCGCCAAACTCGACAGATCGGAACCCACCGCATGGTCGATCACTTCGTTCTGCGTCAACGTCACCACGCCGTCACTCGCCACGCTCAGCTTGAAGACTACCGTGGAACCCGCCTTGCCTTCGATCTCGCCGCTCGCATTCTTCGTCAGTAAGATGTCCGCGCCGTGGCTGTTCAATCCCGAATCGCTCCCGCTCGGTCCCAGCAGATCCAAACTGTAACTGATATTCTGGCTCCCCGCTCCGTCCGCACCGTACGAGGAACTCCCCACCGCAAACACGTTGCTGAAGTTCGCCGTCGATACCGCCGTGTCGGACGCTGCGCCAACCGTGTCCGCATCCTGCGTCGTCAGTAAAACTCCCGTCTCGCCACTCGCACTCAAACTGATGCTCGGTCCAATGTCCGCAAACTGGATGTTCCCACCCAGATCAATGTACTTGCTGTC
>CAZIJZ010000005.1:0-83745 GCA_964539765.1 uncultured Smithella sp. | reverse complement strand
GAAATATTAACAATCCCTCGAAAGAGGGATATTGATAATCATTTTGACCAGAAAACAGCACCGGCTCCTGTGGAACAATT
Organism: uncultured Smithella sp.; assembly: GCA_964539765.1. Taxonomy (GTDB): domain Bacteria; phylum Desulfobacterota; class Syntrophia; order Syntrophales; family Smithellaceae; genus Smithella. Next base: position 83,665 of record CAZIJZ010000005.1, on the reverse strand, counting down.
CTGGATTTACCCTAACGGGCACCATGGCCCGACAAGGCCATTCGGGAATGACAGAGGTGGTGTAAAATCCCCCTTCATCCCCCTTTACAAAAGGGGGAGATTAAGGTCTGGATTTACCCTAACGGGCACCATGGCCCGACAAGACCATTCGGGAATGACAAAAAAAACATCACCCTCTCTCAATCCCTCTATCCTGAAGGGCACTATAGCCCTCAAGGTAGGGAAGTTTCCTGGATGCCGGCCTTCGCCGGCATGACAATACTTTTTATGTATAGATTCCCCTCATTTTTTCAATTTCATTTTTAATTTCCTCGCGCAGGGATTTGGGGGATAGCACTTCCACCTGCGCGCCGTATTTGAGAATCTCATGTTTGATTTCCCGGAAATCGGACACGGGGATGGTGAGGCAGAGTCTGCCGTCTTTTTTTATGAAGGTCTTCTGCGCCGGATGCCAGGCCTGCTCGGCAATCCAGGGGGAAACATCTTTGGAAAAACACAGACAGACTTCGTTTGTTGCTTTGCCGTGGAAGATACCGAATGTTTTTCTGATATATTCCCGTACCTGTTCGGAAGTAAAACGGGCGGTAATTTTATTCGGGGAGAAAGAAATGGCCTTTACGCGGGAGAGTACAAAATCACGCAGTTCATTTTTCAACGCACAGTGGGCAATGATGTGCCATGTGCCCATGTAGTGCAGAAGATGAAGCGGCAGGATGTCGCGGGTGGTGGTTTCCGCGTTATGCGGTGAATGGTATTCGATTTGCACGGGCTTTGAGGAAAGCAGAGCTTCCAGCATTGCGTGATATATTCTTTCGGAGGTTTTGGAGTATTCAATATTCCGGACGGATACTTTGTTGCTCAAGTCTTTGATGGAAATTGTCTTCTGATAAGATATTTTCGCGAGCAGTTGTTCCAGAAAGGCGCGCAATGAAGCTTTGATGGCCGCATCCGGCACCGCCGAGGCCAGACGGTAAGCCAAAAGCAAAGAGGTCAGGCTTTCTTCTGCCAGCCAGAAGCCCGGCAGTTCATACGTGTTGTCTTCGTAGATATAGCCTCGCTGTTCATGGACATAAAGAAGAGGCGCGCTCATCCGGTCGCGCAGGAATTCAATGTCGCGCTGGGCGGTTTTTCGGGAGATGCCGAACTTTTCCGCCAGGGTTTTGGTGTTGGGATATTTGTCTTCCTTGACTTTGTTGTGAAACCAGAGAAATCTTTCGTAGATGATTTTTGATGACATGCCGCCTCCGATACAGATTTAATTCCCCGCAGGTACTTGAAGCGTTGCTGGTAGATTTTCAGACTATATTCTATTTTTTGTTATTTGAGACGCTATTTTATACTCTTTGAATCCGAAGGTGTCAATCCCGATACGCTTTGGTATCGGGATCAGTTCATCGCAATGAAAAAATGATACTGGATTCCCGCCAGTATCATGCGGGAATGACAGAGGGGAATGAAGCACTCAGGCTTGCTTTGTGGTTCATTCCCTTGGCTTCGCTTCGTTTTCTAATTTCAACTGTCGGATTAAAAAGCTGTCCAGTTGGTTGGCAAAGGCCTGTCGGTCTTTCTTGCTGAACTCGGCAGGGCCGCCTGTCATCATGCCGGTATCTCTTAGCTCATTAAGCAAATCGCGCAGGGCCAGCCGGTCTTTGATGTTGTGCTCGGTATAGAGTTTGCCGCGAGGATTAATCGCAAATGCTTTTTTGGCGACGATCCGGTCGGCCAGCGGAATATCCGCTGTTATCACGAGATCGCCCGGCTCGACTGAATCTGCAATGCGATCATCAGCTACATCAGGCCCCTCCGGCACGATGATCAGGGATAGATTGGGCAACTTCTCCAGGCGCAGCGGTTTGTTGGCCACAAAAACAAGAGGAACATTTAATCGTATAGACGCTTTGATTAAGATGTCTCTGATCACATTCGGAAAAGCATCCGCATCAACAAATATCCGCATAAAACCTCTGTTTATTTATACCAAGTAAGCTTTCAATAATTTATATTTATATTTCTGGATTCCCCCGGCATGCGCCAGGCAAGTTGCCAAAAGCGTGCGGGAATAACGGGTTAATGGCTTCCCGCTTTCACTCATCGGGAAGGCAATTTCAAGACGCCGATGTCTTTCAGAGGAAGAACGGTAATTTTTTCATGAACCGGATACTTTGCGGCACCGGGATAAACGATCCACAAATGATCCGGTTTCAATGTGTCCAGCGCTGAACGCATGGATTTTGTCACAACGGGAGCTTCGCTATACTTAAATTCGACGCCATAGCGCCGCCCACCCTGAAGGAAAAAAAGATCAAGCTCTGCGCCGCTGTAAGTTGACCAGAAATACACCTGCTTCGCTTCGAGGACGCTGAGCGTCTGTTCCAAGGCAAAACCTTCCCACGACGCTCCGATGCGCGGGTGGCCGTTCAGCGCGTGGAAATCCGTGAGGCTCAAGAGTTGATGGAGAATCCCCGAATCACGAAAATAGATTTTGGGCGCTTTCACCTGGCGTTTGCTCAGATTTTCGTACCAGGGCATCAACTGGCGAATCATGAAAGTTCCTGAAAGAATGTCCAGATAACCGCGCATGGTTTTGTCGGAAAATCCCATGGCCCGCCCCAGTTCTGAAGCATTCCAGATCTGTCCATGATAGTGTGCCAGCATGGTCCAGAAACGCCTCATGGAGGCAGCCGGAATAGAAATGCCAAGCTGGGGAATATCGCGCTCCAGAAAAGTCCGGATGAATCCCTCACGCCAGGAGGCGCTGTCCTTTTCGGAAGATGCAAGAAAAGAACGGGGAAATCCACCCCGAACCCAGAGTTGACGCTCGTCTTTGGGTTTGACTTCCGCAAGCGTAAAACCCGTCAATTCCACAAATTCAACACGTCCGGCAAGCGTTTCCGAGGCTTTCTTGATGAGTTCCGGCGACGCGCTGCCCAAAATTAAAAAGCGGGTCCGGTTTTTGGGCCGATCCACGAGAACCCTCAACACATTGAAAAGTTCCGGCATGCTCTGGATTTCGTCCAGAATAACTGTACCCTGGAGTTCACTCAGGGCAAGTTCGGGATTTTGGAGCCTTGTCTGGTCAGGCCGGGATTCGAGGTCGAAATAAGCCGCTGTCCGGTTTTGACCAAACATCCGCGCCAGGGTGGTCTTGCCGCACTGCCGGGGCCCAAGCAGAGCCGTCACCGGCGACCGCCGCAAGGCATCAGACAGTTTTTCAGTAAAGGAAGGTCGTTTGATCATGGGCATTATTATACATTGAATATTCGGAATGTCAATCCGAATATTCAATGTTTTTATTTCATGATTTCCTGTTTCACCGGTCAACCTATTTGCCGGTCTGAGAACCGGAGACGCACAGAGAAAGCGCCGCAGATTCAACCATCATTCTTTTTCCGGATTCCACTGGCACTCGCCGGCCAGGCTGTCTTCGCCCAGAGAATAAAGGCGTGGCGGAATTTATTCTTTGAAATACACTTGTAATTGTTGTATGAATTTGACGTGACGTATTCCGGTGAGCAAGGGAGTTCGCGGTAAAATGAAAGAAGGCACCGATCCTGAAACCATACGGCCGGAGCTGGCCGAAATGATTAAAAGACACTCCTTCGGTCTTGATGAAAACCGACCGGAGGCGGTGGCAAAACGCAAGCAGAAGAATCAAAAAACAGCGCGCGCCAATGTTGAGGATTTATGTGACGCGGGCAGTTTCATCGAATATGGGGCACTGGCGATTGCCGCCCAGCGGGGACGGCGCTCCGAGGAAGACCTCATCAGCAAAACGCCCGCCGACGGAATGATCACGGGCATCGGTTCGGTCAACGGCTCTTTGGTCAAAGAAGAAAATTCCCGCTGCCTGGTGATGGCCTACGATTACACGGTGCTGGCCGGCACGCAGGGTTTTTTCAATCACAAAAAAATGGACCGGATGCTTAAACTGGCTTTTGAACAGCGCCTGCCGCTGGTTTTATTCGCGGAAGGCGGCGGCGGAAGGCCGGGAGACGTTGATGCCATCGGCATTATGACGGCCGGTCTGGATTTGTCAACCTTCGGTGAATTTGCAAAATTAAGCGGCAGAGTCCCGATGGTCGGAATCGTATCGGGACCTTGTTTCGCAGGAAACGCAGCCCTGCTCGGTTGCTGTGATGTCATCATTGCGACAAAAAATTCCAATATCGGCATGGGCGGTCCGGTGATGATCGAGGGCGGCGGACTGGGAATTTTCAAACCGGAGGAAATCGGCCCGATTGATGTGCAGAGCGAGAACGGCGTCGTGGACATCGAAGTAGCCGACGATACGGAGGCCGTTGCCGCGGCGAGAAAATATCTTTCTTATTTTCAGGGCGCCGCTTCAAAATGGGAAGCCGCCGACCCGCATCGTCTGCGCGATCTGATTCCGCAAAACAACAAACGTGCTTATAATGTAAGAACGGTAATTAAGGCGCTGGCCGACACGGATTCTTTTTTGGAACTGCGGCCGAAATTCGGACCGGGAATGATTACAGGATTTATGCGCATTGAAGGCCGGCCTTTCGGACTGATCGCCAATAACTGCCTGCACATGGCGGGCGCCATTGAAGCGGAAGGTGCGGACAAGGCCGCGCGTCTGATGCAGATCTGCCAGGCCCACGGTCTGCCGGTTATTTCTTTGTGCGACACGCCCGGATTCATGGTAGGACCGGATATTGAAAAGCGAGCGCAGGTGCGCCACGTCTGCCGGATGTTTGTGGTGGGTTCTCATCTGACCGTGCCTTATTTCACGGTTGTCTTGCGCCGCGGTTACGGTCTGGGAGCCATGGCCATGGCCAGAGGAGGCTTTCACGAATCATTTTTCACCGCCTCGTGGCCGACGGGTGAATTCGGCGCGATGGGAATTGAAGGAGCGATCAAAGCCGGTTTTAAAAAAGAACTGGCCGCGATTGAGGATGAAAAGGAACGTGAAAAGCTTTATGAACAACTGGTCGGCGAATTATATAAACGGGGCAAGGCTGTTAACATTGCTTCGTATCTGGAAATCGATTCGGTCATTGACCCGGCCGAGACTCGCCAGTGGATTATGCGGGGCATAAAATCGGTGCCGGCTGATCAAGCGGGAAAGCCCTGTCATGCGTTTATTGATCCGTGGTGACGAAATTTAAAAACACTGGATACCGGCCTTCGCCGGTATGACAACAGAAACAGAGCGAGAGTTCGTATGGTTATTCAGGATGTTTTTTCGATCTATAAAGATGATCTTCAGCGCGTCGAGAAGTGCATCAACGATAATGTGATTTCCGAAATTAAACTGATTCCGGAAATTGCCCATCACTTGATCGACAGCGGCGGTAAAAGATTCCGCCCTCTTCTTCTTCTGATTTGTGCCCGTCTGTGCGGCTATCAGGGAGAGAGCCGTTACCCGATGGCCACGGTGTTGGAATATATTCACACAGCCACGCTGCTGCATGATGATGTCATCGATGAAGCGGTGATCCGGCGCGGCAAAGATTCCGCCAATAAGGTTTTCGGTAATTCCGTGAGTATTCTTGTCGGTGATTTTCTGTGCTTCAAGGCGTTCATGTTGATGAGCGCCATCGGCAACAATGATATTTTCGGGCTTGTTTCTCAAATGGGAAATATCATGTCGGAGGGCGAGGTTTTTCAGCTCACCAAATGCGGCGATATCAACATGACGCGGGAAGACTATCTGAGCATTATCGAAAAGAAAACCGCCGTGCTGATTTCCGCGGCCTGCGCCACCGGGGCGATTCTGGGCTCTGCGGCGCCGGATAAGATCGACGCTTTGTCGAACTTCGGTAAGAATGCGGGCATGGCTTTTCAAATTACAGACGATATTCTGGATTACACGGCCAAGGGAAGAGAATTCGGCAAGTCGATCGGCAAAGATCTGGAAGAGGGCAAAATAACGCTGCCGTTCATATTTGCCCTCAAGCAAAGCACGGAGGAGGAAAAAAACAGCATGAAAGAGATTGTTTCCTCTAAAAAAAGCTCTCGAAAAGCCGCCCTCGCTGTCCGCACATTCATTGAAAAATACGAAGGGCTGGATTTATCACGGTACACGGCGTCCGGATACATCAAAGAAGCCAAACGTCAGCTCGACGTTTTTGATGATGGCGACGAAAAAAATCACTTGATCACCGTTGCCGATTATATTCTTTCCCGAAACGTATAATGCTCCGTCAATGTGATCGACGGATGTCCCGGATAAACTTTTTAACATAATCCCGGAACATTGCTTTCACCCGGGGATTTTTCTCACGTTCATACAATCTTTCAAATGTTCCCTGCAGCCATTCTGTAGAATAGGCAAGTTCCTTGTACAGTTCAAAATAAGCGCTCGCTCCCAGCTGGAAACCGATACCGGCAAAAGTATCCACGACACGGTCTTTCACGCTGATAGCGCCTTTGGAGGAGTGAACACTCCACGCTTTGCGCGCCATGCCGAACGCAATATGCAGCGCGCTGACATAAGAACCGATTTTTTCCATGGTATCGTAAAGCATGTAAAAAGCAACCAGCGGGCTGTTTAATAAGGAATCGGGAATTCTGCGATTGCTTTCGGTTAAGTCGGCGATGGTCAAAGAGCAGAAATAATCCATGGAACCGGGGTTGCCGTAAAGCAGTTCGTTGTCTTTCAATCCTTTGATAAAATCGAGCGAGCCGGGCAAATTGCTCAGACACGTCGGCTGAATGCCGATCTTATTCTTCTTACAAAACTCAACAATTTTTCTGCCGGAATGATCGTCAAGTGAATTGAAATAATCGTAGGGCATGCCGAACATAAATGCTCCATGCACGGAAATGCCGTGATCCTGAATCTTTTTAATCCGTGATGTGTAATATTCTTCGACCGTTGTTTTCTCTTTTTTAATCTTGGCAACGATATTTTTCCCCACAAATTCCAGATTTCTGATATCCAGCGATTCCAGTCCGATGAAAAAATGCGACGCGCCGGAGAGCCTGAGCTTTTCCAGGAGCTTGTCACTGTCGGCAACTTCAATGCTGATTTGCGCCGCGTAATTGATCCGCAGAGGACTGGCAATCATCTTATCCAGCACATCATGCAGTTTCTTTCCGCCGAATAAAAGATTGTCCGGCGAGATGAAATAAAAACGATTTTTAAAATTTGCTCCGTTTTTTTGTTTTTCCAGAAGTTCGTTGGTAAAATCGTCCGCCGAACGGGACGTGAATTTTCTTTTCTCTTCAGGAAAGGAGGAAATCGAACAAAAGCTGCATGAAAACGGACATCCCAGAAAGGGAGTCGTCACGTTGGTTTCAATAATTCGGGCGAGCACCGGACCGATAACCGGAAATTTATTGATAAAGTACGGTCTGATTTTCGGCAATTCGATCACGCGTTCACATCCCCACACGCTATCCTCAATGGGTGTGATTCCATGATATTCTTTTTTCAATTTTGCATCGGCGATATCCGATATAATTTCTCTGATGGTCGTTAAATCACCGGCGCCGATAACCTGCGTCACTATTTCGGGATGCGGCAGAAAGTTTTTGAGATAAAGATCCATGTCATGAGCGCTTGTCGAAACATGGATGCCGCCCATGACCACCGGAATATTGATTTTGTTCAGGATCAGCGTTGCGGCGCAGGCCGTCGGAAAAGTCGAACTGATCAGAGACATAAAGACAGCCGCTGGTTTGCTGCCTTCTTCGGAAATGATCTGCCCGATACTTTTCCGGGTATCATCGGCTAAAATCACCCGCGCGTCCTGATCCGCACGACAGATCTGATTGGCAATGTAGTATGCTTTATAAGGCTCTATGGCCATCTGTTCCAGCATGCCTTTTCTGAGCAGGTTGGTATTGAAGGTCAAAAATGCCGTATAATTATTTTCCTGGCATGTTTCCAGTTTTTTGCCTGTCAGATATTCGACAATATCGGTGACCGTAAAATCCCGGACACCGATCTTATTCATCAGATCCACCGTCGTGGGATCGTACATGATGTAGTATTTATGAGAACCCGTATGGGCGCGATGATGTTCAGCAAACGACTCTGTCATCATAACAGTAAATATCCTGCAAAGGTTTTATTTGCTAACCGTAATCCGTGAAAATATTTCATTCAAGATGGAAATTTTTCTTTCTGAACAATGCGAGACAGGCGTCCACAACGGCGCTGTCATAAAGAACCCCTCTGTTGGTCTCGATTTCCTCCAGAGCCGCCTCAATGCCCAGTGACGGACGGTAAGGACGATGGGAAGCCATCGATTCCACGACATCGGAAACCGCAAGAATGCGGGCTTCGATGAGAATTTCATCTCCTTTGAGCATTCGGGGATATCCCGAGCCGTTCATCCTTTCATGATGCTGAAAAACAATTTCCGCCAGCGGCCACTGCGATTCCACATTTTTTAACATTTCGTGTCCACAATTCGAGTGTTCCTTAATCAGGGAAAATTCAAGCGTTGTTAATTTCGTCGGTTTTGTCAATATCTCCGCAGGAATTGCCAGTTTTCCAATATCATGAATGGAGCTGGCCATCTGAATTCCGTCTATCTTTTCCCGGGGCAAACCCATCTCCTCGGCTATGGCGCAGGACAGAGTGGAGGATCGGATCTGATGTCCTGCCGTATAGGGATCCCGTGCTTCCACCGCGGCAACCATGACTTGAATGGTTGCCCCCATGGATTTCTTGAGACTGTCGAGAGCCTCTTGCAGTTTTTCCTTCGCCTTTTCATGACCGGCCACTTCCTGTAAAAGATCCTGATTAACCTTTTTATAATCTTCCGTACGCTTTCTGACCCGGTCTTCCAATTCCGCATTGATCAGATCGACATTTCTTCTCTCATCTTCCAGTTGCCGTTTCATCAGGAAATCTCGTCTGGCATAAAATTCAATCGCATAACAGGCCATCATTCCAATAAGGTTCGCGCTGATGAAGAAGAAGTTATTGCCCAGAAAAACATCGTTTGGTGTCGGGTTGATCCAAATGGAAGCGATCTCGTAAAATATCACCTGCAACCATCCGGCGACTGAAGCCCAGATAAAAAAGAGACGAATGAGCGTGTAACCCCACATAAAAACAAGCATGAGACCGGCGTAATAGGAATAACTGACCGGCGGCGGAGCGACAACGATCATCCCGATAATACCGGCCCCCGCCAGCATATAAGCTGACGCAAGAATGGGCTGCATATACTTTTTAAATATCGGAGAAAAAGAGACAATCAGAACCCCGATAAGCACCGGGCCAATAACAATGAAACGGAAGATCCAGATCGCGAACATCTGTTTCGGCATCAGCAGAGCGTCCAGAGCGCCGAAAGCCGCGTAAAGCATTCCTCCGAGAATCATCATGGTGCGGATCTGGGAAAGTGACGCCTTGTAATAATCTTTTAAGAAAGGCTCTTCAAGATGGGATAATTCTCCGGAAAATTTCAGAGTGACCGGATGTATTTTCATTTGATTGATCATCGTTATCAAAAAGTGCCTTCCATGGGTCTGGAAAAATTAAACGCTTTGAGGATTGTAATATCGCTCAGGAATAATCCCTCGTCTATCTTCCTTCAATGCCCGGGGCAGGAAATTCATAATATCCTGTGCCGTGATTCCGTCAACCCCTTTTTTTCCCGCCGCCAGATCTCCCGCATACCCGTGAAGAAACACACCCTTGCGCGCCGCCTGATCCGGATTCAATCCCATGCCGTACATGGCCGCAATACATCCCGTGAGAACATCCCCTGAACCGGCGGTCGCCATACCCGCATTGCCGCTTAAATTAACATAAATCCTGCCGTCAGCGGTGCCGATAAGCGAATGGGCTCCCTTGAGAATAATGGTGGATTTAAATTTTTGCGCCGCTTCCCGCAGAACCGCGATTTTGTCAGAACTGATTTCCTTGGCCGACTTGCCGGTCAGCCTCGCCATCTCGCCCATATGCGGCGTCAGAATGGTTGCTGTTTTTCTTTTGCGCAGTATTTCGGGATTTTCCGCCACGGCGGTCAGACCATCGCCGTCAATGAGCATGGGCTTTTTAACCGTCGCCGCCATTTCTTTGACGAGTTGTACCGTTTCTTCCTGTAAGGAAAGTCCCGGTCCGATGACCACCATGTCCACCCGGGACGAATATTCGAGCAACGCTTTCTTATTTTTCAGGGCGATACTGCCTGCTGCGGTCTCCTCCTGCGGCAGGTAGACAATTTCCCGTCCACGCCTGGCCACAACCGGAATAACCGATCGCGGCGCGGCAAGCCTCGCATATCCGCCGCCGGATTTCATAAAGGATCCGGCCGCCAGATAAGGAGCTCCGTAGTAATTAGCGGCTCCCGCAATGAAAAGAACATCACCCATGGCGCCCTTATAGGCTTCGGCCGGCCTGCGGGGCAAAGCAACGGCGTCATTCGTGCGCACTGCCAGTTCATTAATGTCATATAAAGCCGGAGGAAAAGAAATGTGACTGACGAATAATTCTCCGCCTAATTCATAGCCGGGGTAAAGCATGTTGCCGATCTTCGGTAAGCCGAAAGTAACGGTATAGTCCGCTTTGACGGCAACGCCCATGACGTCACCCGTATCGCCATTCACACCGGATGGAATATCGAGAGATAAAATTTTCTTTTTGCTTTTATTCATCAGCGCGATGACATCCGCGACCAACCCGGAAACAGGACGATCCAAACCGGTTCCTAAAAGGGCATCGATCACGACATCGCAATGGGCTAAATCTTTTCTGGCCGTTGCCGCGCCCGTCAGTTTCGTTATTTCCACCGGCAAACGGGTAACGATGCCGAAATTTGTTTTTGCCGCGCCTTTGAATTTTTCGCTGTTGCTCAGCAAAAATATTTTGACGCGGGCACCGCCTGAATGAAGCAAACGGGCCACCACCAGACCGTCGCCTCCGTTATTGCCGGAACCGCAGAACAGGACGATTTTTTTACCCTGGACTCCCGTTCTGTTGCGAAGCACGTTGAATGCGGCCAGACCGGCGTTCTCCATCAGGATCTCTTCTGCAATGGACAACGTCTCCATAGCAAAGCGATCCATCAGGCGCATTTCCTGGACACTGGCGATTTTCATAATGGTTGCTCCACAAACATCAAAATATTCTCTAATGATCTCTTAATGTAAAATCGGCAGTCATTAAATGCATGACGGTTTCCGGTCATGGTAAAGAAACAATATGTAATAATTTATATCAGGTATTTATGCAGATTATAGTTGAAAAATCAACTTATTCTTAAGACTTTGGCGCCGCGGATTTTGCCGTCTTTTAACTCGCAAAGAGCCCGGTTGGCATCCTCCAGCGGATATTCCTGCACTTCCGGAACGATTCGCATGTCGGCGGCCAGTTTCAGAAAATCTTCAATATCACGACGGGCAACATTCGCCACACTTTTTATTTCTTTTTCCTGCCAGAGATGAAGTCCGTAATTCAGTTGTAACAGATAATCCTGATCGGCCGCTTCTTTACGAATCGCGTTGATCACCAGCCTTCCGGACGGTTCCAGATTCTTTAAGGCTTCCACAACGGGTTTCCAGGCCGGCGTTGTATCGATCATCGCGTGCATTTTTTCCGGAGGGTCCTCCGACGTGTCTCCCGCCCAGACCGCTCCCAAATCCAGAGCGAACTTTCGTTCTTCGGGATTGCGGGCGAAAACAAATATTTTGGTATCAGGATATTGATAACGAACCATCTGCAAAACAAGATGAGCGGACGCGCCGAATCCGGTGAGCCCCAGCCGCTGTCCGTTTACCAGATTGGTCAAACGCAGTGAGCGTAAACCGATCGCTCCGGCGCAGAGCAGAGGCGCGGCCTGCGCGCTGGAAAATATTTCAGGAATGGGAAAAACAAATTTTTCGGATACGGACAAATACTCGGCATACCCTCCGTGCACGTCTCTGCCGGTCGCCTTAAAACCGGCGCACAGATTTTCATTGCCGGAAAGACAGGCGGGGCAGTGACCGCAAGCGAGGTTGATCCAGCCGACACCGACTCTGTCGCCGACGGCAAATTTCTGCGCGTGGTTGCCCTGTTCGGCCACAAAGCCGACCACCTGATGGCCTAAAATGACGGGGAGCTCAGGAGGAGGCGTCCTGCCTTCAATTTCGTCGAGCTCCGTGTGGCAAACGCCGCAGGCTGCCACCTTGACCAGAACCTGCCCCTCTCCCGCTGCCGGGTCCGGCACTTCGGTTATTTTCAGCGGTTCCCTGTTTTCTTTGAAAAGGGTTATCTTTTCTAAGATGGCCGCTTTCATTTGAGGGAAGCAGGAATTTCCAGTTGCACATCCACCGGCTGAACGTATTTCTCAAGCAGATTCTGCGTGTCGTTCATTTTCAATGTTTCAAACAAAAATGAAAATTGTTTTTCCAGCCCGGCGCTGATCTTCGCGAGCGCATCCGCCGGCAAATGCCACATGTCCTGTTTGAAAGGCCCGAACCCTTTTTTACGGGTTTTATAAATAAACTGTTCCTCCGTATCCTTTTCCTTCCATTCGGATTTGAATTCCGTTTTCATATACTCGTATATGGTCGCCTTCAAGTTCGCGGGGAAGGACGGACTATCGTAGATAATATTCTGGAAACCCGTGGCCAGGTGAATCTCGGCCGTACCCATCGCGGGAAACCGGTCAAAGGCTTCGTCGGGAAGCGTGGAAGCGCCGTGCTGGACGGCTCCGGCCAGACCGTATTTGGAACGCGCCAACGCCGACAATTTTTCCAAAACGGCAAAATCGATTTTGACCTTGGCCACGCTGCCGTCCGCCAGCGGAACGCCGCCGTGCGTTGTCCCTGTCTGCACGCTGATCTTGCTGATGCCTTTCAGCGCTTCGCCGCGCTTCTTGAGTTCCTCCAGATATCCATCCATGTAAGCCTCAAGCTCTTCCACCGTGCTGTTTTTCCCGCCGACTTCGCCGATTTCACCGCCGACGGATATGGTAATGCCTTCCGGTTCCAGGTCGCGTATCATGGTCGTCAATTCCGCCGCCAGGGTGTAGTTGGTGCTTTGCTGCGCGCTGACTGTCGGCTGGGAGAGATCCACCAGCGTGGACGTATCAATATCGATGTTATAGAATCCCGCTTCGATCGCCTCCCAGATTAAATTCTTAACCGTCTGGGTTTCCTTGGCGGCGTCGGCGGCAAATTTCTTGGCGTTGATTTGAAAATGATCCCCCTGCAGAAACACAGGTCCGCGATATCCTGTTTTGATCGCGGCGGCTGTCACGGCGGAGATGTATTCGGCGGGTCTCTGCGCAGTATAATCAATTTCCGAACGGGCAATCTCAAAAATAACCGGGCCGACCTTTCCTTTCAACATCGCGCGGAAAACGGCCTGAGCCGCTGCATAAGTGATTCCCCTGATATTGATCGCCGGAACGGTGAACCCCTTCACTTCTTCACGCCCCATCGCTTCGTAAAGCGATTGTATGGAGGCGGAGATAATGCCCAAAGCGGCGCCGCTGCGTCGGATCAGCCAGCGTGCGGCTTCCTGAGTTGCCTTATCGGCACTGAATACGGCCGTATAAATCAGATCGTCGATTAGTTCATCCCGAAGCAGGCCTTCATTTAAAATACGGACATCATTGCCGTCTATTTCGATAATCTTTGAATATTTCTGCTGCAATTCATCTTTATCTTCGTAAATCATAAGCACTCCTTACAATTTTTTTTTAATGAGACTGAAACTTTAAGAGCGAATAACCGAACGATCACGGTAGGCGCGTTAAAGTTTTTCGTCGAATGATCCAATAGCGTTTGGCTACCGACATTTATTCCGCAAAGCGGAGGATAGAATAATCGCGAGATTATTATACCCGCGCTGATAACATTTCTTTCGCCAGTTGGACTTCGTAAGTACTCCCGATATAGATCGGCGATAACTGATTGATCTTCTCCACCTTTACGGAAAGGATATCCTGATCGCCGTCGATGGCGAGACCTCCGGCCTGTTCCATGATGAAGGCCATGGGCTGCAATTCAAACAACAGCCGCAGTTTGCCTTTCGGAGATTTTTTCAAGGCCGGATACGTGAACAATCCTCCTTTTTTAATCAGAACCTGATTGATGTCCGGAACGAAACCGCCGCTGTATCGCAATTTATAGCCGTCGCTTTCCAGTTTATCAATAAACCTGAGATGCGCCGGGTTCCAGTCGCGGCGCAAGCCGCCCGGTGAAAAGATCGAACCCTTTTCTTTCAATGTGATATTCTCCTGAGACAGAACATACTCTCCCTCACGATTGAGGACGAATTCATGCGCGCCCTTGCCTGCCGAATAAATCATCGTTATCAGAGGCCCGTAAGTAATATACAGGGCGGCGACCATGGTATTCCGGCCGCAATCCAGGACCGACTCCTTGTGAATGCCGATAATCGTTCCGATCGCCAGATTGGTGTCTACCAGGGATGAGCCGTCAAGCGGATCAGCCGTCACGACATATTTTTCCGTACCGGTTCCTATTTTAACGATATCCTCCAGTTCTTCGGAAGCATATTCACGGACAAAACCGGAAAATTCCAACTGACTTTTCAGGATTTCATCGGAGGCGCGATCGAGAGCCATTTGATCATCGCCGTAAACATTTTTCAGACCGGCAAGCTTTCGGTTGGATTCATGAATTTTTGCTGATATATATTTTCCGACAACGGCAATCTGCCAGATGAGACGTCTTAATTCCACCTCCACACCGGCCATCCACATATGCCGTCTTAAATCAACTATGTTTTTTGTGTAATCGCCAATTCCTTCTCCCATAATCACCTCCACATTAGTTAAAAAGCCTGACTGCGCGGGCATGTTGTGCCAGGATGAATCACTGGCTTTATTGATTAACATTCTTTGAGTTTACTTGCAAATATTTAAGGTATAATAATTGATGAAGTCTCACCCATTTTCGCAATAAGTATTTAATATATTTAAATATTTTAATAAGATACGTCTTTTTTATCCCCGGCTGTCTGTTTTTTAAAATTCATCAATCGGAAGAACTTTCTTTGGCAATACGTCAGCTTAAATATTGACTTTGACCTTTCCTTGCGTTATGAGAGCGGCCTCTTTATTTTTTCATGATCGAACATGATCCAGGAGGTTTCTGTGGCTCCATCAAAATTGTACAAAATTGCCGTGGTTCCCGGTGACGGAACCGGTCCGGAAGTTGTTGCCGAAGGCTTGAAAGTTCTTCAGGCTGTGTCTGCATCCGAATCCATAAAATATGAGCTCGTTCACTACGATCTGGGCGGTGAACGTTATAAAAAAACGGGGGAGATCCTGCCCGATTCCGTTCTGGAGGAATTCAAGAAATTTGATGCCATTTATCTGGGCGCCATCGGCCATCCGGATGTGAAGCCGGGCATTCTGGAAAAAGGAATTCTCTTGCGTATGCGTTTCGAACTCGACCAGTACATTAATCTGAGGCCGGTCAAACTTTACCCCAACGTGCCCTGCCCGCTCAAAGACAAGGGACCCCAAGATATCGATTTTGTCGTCGTGCGGGAAAACACGGAAGGCCTCTACACGGGCGGCGGGGGATTTCTTAAAAAAGGGACGCCTGATGAGGTAGCCATCCAGGAATCGATCAATACCCGGAAAGGCGTGGAGCGCTGTCTGCGCTATGCCTATCAATACACCGCCAAAAGAAACAAGGCCAATAAATTAACCCTGTGCGGCAAGACCAACGTTCTGACCTATGCCTTTGATCTCTGGGAGAGAACTTTCAACGAACTGGCCAGAGACTATCCCCAAATCAAAACCGATTACGTCAATGTGGACGCCACCTGCATGTGGATGGTAAAAAATCCCGAATGGTTTGATGTCATTGTAACCGATAACATGTTCGGAGACATCATTACCGACCTGGGCGCCATGGTTCAGGGCGGCATGGGCATCGCGGCGGGAGGAAACATCAATCCCGAAGGTGTCTCCATGTTTGAACCGATCGGCGGTTCCGCCCCGAAATACACGGGGAAGAACGTGATCAACCCCCTGGCAGCGATCTGCGCGGCAGGAATGATGCTGGAAACACTGGGTGAGGACAAGGCAGGCGCGAGAGTAGAAGCCGCGGTGATTAAACTGCTGGAAAGCGGAAAACTCAAGAGTCTGGATGCCGGTAAAATGGGCATGTCCACCAGCGAAATCGGAGACTGGCTGTCGGCTAACGTGTAATCCGCCCCCTGCAACAACACGAAATCGGTCAACAACCGAATGGTCGCTTTCTGAGCGCGTGATCACTGCGCCACCCAGGCTTTTTATACATTTCTGTTCTTCCCTGTTCAAGCTCAGCAATCATAAGCCGGCGGATCACCGCCGGTTCCCGCTGTAAAAAAACAGCAATGAAATTATTGTCTTTTGTTTATCCGGAACGCTGAATTTTTCGGCTTTCAAATTCCGGTGGTCCCCTGCCTTATTAAGCTCGTTTTTTGGAATCGATAAAACGATTGCGGTTTTCTTTTTAAAAAACATTTTTCAGCCCTTGCAATTTTACGTCAACATTGCTATCAAAATAGCTCAAATGTCTGAGGTGTATCGTATTAGACCTG
The DNA here is from genome assembly GCA_964539765.1 of uncultured Smithella sp. Classification (GTDB taxonomy): domain Bacteria; phylum Desulfobacterota; class Syntrophia; order Syntrophales; family Smithellaceae; genus Smithella. Next base: position 67,185 of record CAZIJZ010000005.1, on the reverse strand, counting down.
TAATCAATACGCATTAATATACTGAATCACTCTTATGAATAATATTTACATTTTTATCTTTGTCTTTGTTCTTTCCCTCGCGGTCATCATCAGCTTCATCTACACCATGTGGCGCATGAACCGGGATGAGCAGAAGCTGATCAGCATCATTCACGGCTCCCCTATTCCTACTTTCGTTATATCCAAAAGTCATAAAGTAACTTACTGGAACAGAGCTCTGCAGGCGGCCAGCAACATCAAACCCAGCGAAGTTCTCGGCACAGATCAACACTGGCGCGCTTTTTACACGTCGCCGCGTCCCTGTCTGGCAGATCTGATTCTGGATGGCAAAACCGCCCAGATTGCCGAGCTGTATCCCGACAGATGGAACAAATCCAAGCTGCTGGAAGACGCTTATGAGGTAACGCAGTTTTATCCTGATATGGGCGAGAAGGGAAAATGGTTTCGGATAACTTCAGCAGGGCTGAAAGATTCCGGAGGAAATTTGTTCGGCGTTATGGAGACGCTGGAGGACATCACTGAGCAAAAGCTCGCGCAGGACGAACTGTTCCAACGGACCAAACTGGAATCGCTGGGAACCTTTGCCGATGGAGTCGCCAAGGACTTTGACAGCCTGCTGAGCGCTATCCTGCGCAACGTTTTTCTGGCCAAGATATCCGCCAACGACGAAGATAAAATACTCGAAAACGGCCTTGCTGTAGCCGAGCGCGCCGGCCTGAAGGCCAAGGAGCTGGCTCATCGCCTCATCACCTTTGCGCAGGGCGGTTATCCGGTTCGCAAACTGGAAACACTGGATCCTCTTTTGCGGGAATCCGCTGAAAATGTTTTCAAAAATTCAAATATCAACTGTAATATTTCCATTGCGGACGATCTCTGGCCCTGCGAAATTGATGCGACACAAATAAAACAGGTCATCGAAAATGTTTTAATCAACGCCCGGGAGGCAATGCCCAACGGCGGCAATGTCCTTATTACGACGGAAAATACAACCACCGGAACAAACATACGAGCGCTGGGACAGGGTAATTATGTCAGAATTATTATCAAAGACAACGGCATGGGGATCCCCCGGGAAAATCTTCCCCGGATTTTTGATCCCTATTTCACAACAAAAAAAACCAAGGAACACGGCGGAATCGGCCTGGGGCTGGCTATCAGCGATTCCATCATTAAATACCATAACGGATTAATTACCGTCGAATCCGCGGTGAATTCCGGAACGACATTTTCAATCTACCTGCCTGCAAAAACAACAAACGGTTCTTAGCTTAAATTATTTTCCGATACATTCTCAAAATGATAATGAACTCGTCTGGCGGGAAGCATTACCGGCTGGTCTCATATTTCCTTAATTTCGAGCGCAGTGTTTTCCTGGTTATTCCCAGACGGCGCGAAGTTTCACTTTTGTTACCCCCGCAATCATCCAGCACAGCCAGAATATTTTTTTTCTCCATGTTTTCCAGAGACAAATTCCGCGTTGCTTTACCCTGTTCTGAAACACCGGGAGCCGAACTATTTTTTTCCATGATCAGCGTAATATCTTCGGCGTCCAGATAATCCGTTCGCGCCAGAACGACGGATCGTTCCATGGCGTTCATCAGTTCCCGTATGTTTCCCGGCCAGTTATAGGCCAAAAGTTTTTCCATCGCCCGCGGGGTGAACGTTTTGATGGCTTTTTTATTGCGCCCGGCAAACAGCTGAAGAAAATGCTGCGCCAGGATCGGAATGTCCTCTTTTCTTTCGCGCAGCGGCGGCACATTCAACGAAACAACATTCAACCGATAAAATAAATCGTCGCGGAAGTTTCCTTTCCCGATCTCTTCTTTCAAATCCTTGTTGGAAGCGGCAATGACGCGCACGTCAACTTTAATGACTTCAGACCCGCCCACGCGTGTCAACTCCCGTTCCTGCAAAACACGCAAAAGTTTTACCTGCATCGCTTTGGACATTTCGCTGACTTCATCCAGAAACAAACTGCCGCCGTGAGCTTGAACGAATTTGCCCTCGCGTCTGCGTTCCGCGCCGGTAAAAGCTCCCTTCTCGTGCCCGAACAGTTCCGACTCCAGAAGCGTTTCTGTAAGCGCCGAACAGTTTATTTTGATGAAAACCGATTCCCCTCGCGAGCTGTTATAATGAATCGCGTTGGCAATCAATTCCTTGCCGGTACCCGACTCGCCGGTAATCAGAACATTGGCCTCCGTGGGAGCCACCTGCGCCACCGTTTCCAAAAGTCTGACCATCGAGTCACTCTGTCCGATGAGATTCTGCCGGTTAAATTTTTCATCCAGTCTGTTTCTTAAATATTCATTTTCCCTTTTCAGCCGGTTATGTTCCATCGCTCGTTCAATGGAAATTTTCAGTTCGTCAAAATCCAGCGGTTTGGTCAGATAATCATAAGCGCCTTTTTTAAGCGCACTGACCGCCGTTTCCAATGAAGCGTACGCCGTCATAATAATCACCGTGGTTTCCGGATTGATTATTTTAATTTGCTCCAGGGCTTCTATTCCGGAAACAGTAAACATACATATGTCCATAATAATCAAATCAAAAGGCATTTGCCGGACTGCTTCGACCGCAACATGACCGTCATCCGCTTCATTGACTTGATAACCCCAGTCACTCAAATGTTTTTTGAGCATCATTCGATGGACGGAATCATCATCAACAACCAACACAGCTTTCTCAGTGACCATAATTATTGTCCTTGATGCTTTGTTTATTCATCAATTATAAAAGATAAAGGGGTACCCATTTCCTTTTTTTCCAGGAACAAAACTGCCTGGGTAAATAGTATCCACATGAATACTAAAGTGGATATATAAATTGGATACTTATTATCCACAATATTTTATAAAAACACAATCTATTTTTAAAAAATTACAATAATATGTGTAATTTCAATATATTACGAAAACAGCAAATTATGGCACATCAATTGCTAATACATATATTGACGCAAACATGAAACCCTGTAAGTCTTCTCCTAGGTTTCAACTCTCTACAAAAGCGGGATGCTATTAAGCCTCCCGCTTTTTCTTGAATAAACGATTAACAGAATTTTTTTTAACAAACCATTTTTGAAAAAAATATCAAAAGTTGCTGACGGACTTCATTGATAAAAAGACGGCGGAACTGCCAAAATATTTCGATATGTGAAGCAATTCCCTTAATCGGAAATCTTGTTTTTCATTTCGTTCAATTTGTTGAGCGCTTCCAGCGGTGACATGGAGTGAATATCGGTATTCTTCAGCTCCTCTATCACTTCCTGTTCCTTTCCGGCCAGAGCAACCGCGCTTCCCTTCCTGGTGAAGAGACTTAATTGAGGACTTGCGTTCTTTCCTTCACGGGTTCCCCGGACAATGCGGGGCATGCCGATCTCGTCGAATTCCCCTTTTTCCAGATTCCGCAATATTTCCTTCGCGCGGACGATGACTTCTCCGGGCACACCGGCAATCCGCGCCACCTCAATACCGTAGCTGCGGCTGGTACCGCCTTCCATGATCTTGCGCAAAAAAATTATCTTCTCACCCCATTCTTTCACGGCGATGTTGTAATTTTTCACTCCGGGTTTCGTTACCACCAGATCGGTCAGTTGATGATAATGGGTGGCAAAAAGGGAGCGGACGCCGCGTCCCTGGAAATCGTGAATGTATTCGGCAACCGCCCAGGCAATACTCAATCCGTCGAAGGTGGATGTTCCGCGACCAACCTCATCAATGATGACCAGAGAGCGGGATGTCGCTTTTTTTAATATTTCCGCCGTCTCTGTCATTTCTACCATGAATGTACTCTGGCCTTTGGCCAGATTGTCGGAAGCGCCAATGCGGGTAAACAGTTTATCAACGATGCCGATTTTCGCTTTGGCCGCAGGAACAAAACTCCCCATCTGGGCAAGCAGGACAATCAAGGCCACCTGCCTGATATAAGTGGACTTGCCCGCCATGTTCGGTCCGGTTATGACGAGCAGTTTATTATTTTGCAAATCCATCAAACAGTCGTTCGGCACAAAACCTTCGTTTTTTAAAGCCGACTCCACGACGGGATGGCGTCCATCCTTAATGTCAATGGTGTCTCCATCATCGATTTCCGGACAAGTGTAATGATATTTTTCGGCGACTTCCGACAGCGCGGCCAGAGCGTCAAGATCAGCGATCAGATTTGAATTTTTTTGAATCTCCGCGATGTGCCGGTCAAGCCCGTCACGCAGAGCGACAAAAAGCTCCTGCTCTTTTTGTCTGATTCTTTCCTCCGCGTTCAGAACGGTCTGTTCGAATTCTTTTAATTCCTGATTAATATATCGCTCCGCGTTGACGAGGGTCTGTTTTCTGATGTAAGAATCGGGAACCTGTGCGGTGTTGGCTTTGGTGACTTCGATGTAGTAACCGAACACACTGTTAAAACCCACTTTCAGGGAGTTGATGCCTGTTTTTTTGCGCTCTTCAGCTTCCAGAGAAGCAATCCATTGCTTGCCGTCGCGACTGATGAATCGCAGTTTATCCAGTTCTTCATCATATCCCGGGGCGATAAATCCGCCGTCCTGTATTTTTTGCGGCGGATCGTCAACGATCGCCCGGGCAATCAAATCCACAACGTCGGACATCTCTGTGATTTGTGAACGCATAGCGGCAATGGCCGGCACCGTGCAATCGTTGAGCATGGATTTGAGCTCCGGAACGGAAAGAAGAGAATTTTTCAACGCAATCAGGTCACGGGGATTGGCCACCCTGAGCGACACTCTCCCGGCCAGTCTTTCCAGATCATAAATACGCGATAATGTTTTACGCAAATTCGTTCGCCGGATGTGATCATCTTTCAGTTCCGCCACTGCGGCCAGTCTGGTTTTTATTTTTTCCGCGTCCACCAGCGGATAGTTCATCCACCAGCGCAAACGGCGTGTTCCCATCGGCGTTTGCGTTTCACTGAAAAGAGAAAAAAGCGAACCGGCCGCGGTATTGTTCTGAATCGACGTAAATATTTCCAGGTTGCGACGGGCAGTATCATCCAGCAGAAGAAAATTTTCCGTGGAATACCACTTGATCTCGCTGATGTGCTGCGGGTTGATCTTTTGTGTCTCATTGACATAGCTTAAGATCGCGCCGGACGCTTTCATCGCCGCCGGATGGTCTTTGATACCGCACGCATTCAGAGCTTCCGTTGAAAAAATCCGCTGCAGAGAATCCCCGGCCCCACCGGTCAGAAAAAAATCTTCATCCAGATAATTGATGCGCAGTTCCGGCATTTGCGCTTCGATGGTTTTGAGTAAAATCCGGTCGGGGAAATTTCGCGACAGGATTAATTCCTTAAAATCCAGACCGGAAATGGCCGTGAAGAAATAATCGCGGTCGGTGAATTCACCGATTTGGAATTCGCCGGTGGAAATATCCAGAAAAGCCAGCCCCAGCGTGTTCTTTTCACCGCAGAGGCAGGCCAGATAATTATTTTCACCCGCGGCCAGATTTTCTTCATCCACAATCAGTCCGGGCGTAATGATCCGGATCACCTCCCGCTTGACGATCCCTTTGGCTTTTTTGGGATCCTCGACCTGCTCGCATATCGCCACCTTGAATCCCTTTTCCACGAGCTTCGTGATGTAGGCGGAAGCGGCATGATACGGAAAGCCGCAAAGCGGCACGCTGTCTTCTTTGCCTTTGTTGCGCGAGGTAAGCGTTATTTCCAGAACGGGCGCGGCGGTTACCGCGTCCTCAAAAAACATCTCATAAAAATCGCCCATCCGGTAGAGCAAAATACAATCGGGATGCTGTTCCTTGATTTTGACATACTGTTTCATTGCCGGAGTCAAATCGAGCGTTGCGCCTACCGCCATTTACCGTCGTCCCCTTTCCGCAGATCAATGTAGTCGGGATCGTCCGTTTTCACGATTTTATGCGTGGAGATAAAAGAATTGGCCAGCCAACTGACGATACTGATGATTAGCGAACCGAAAAATGCGGAGAAAAAGCTTTGAACCTCAAATCCGGATACCAGATAAGCGGCAAGCTTAAGCATAAAAGCATTGATGACGAAATAAAACACGCCCAGCGTCAGAATACTCAACGGCAGGGTCAATACAACCACAATCGGTTTGATAAAAATATTGACCAGTCCCAGGACACAGGCGGCAACGACAGCGGTGGAAAGTTTGTCGACTTCGATGCCCGGCACGAACTGCGAGGCCAGCAAAATCGCCACTGTTATGACCAACCACCTTGTTATGAGAACCAGCATAGAATTTCCTTTAAATATCTGAACAACAAAGATCTATCCACTATTTAATGACACCCGCTAATAATGAAACCCAAGCTTCAGAAACATAGTGCACTGAAGCTTGCTGGTTGAATTATACCATGCATACAGTACCGTGGTAGAACGAGCGTAGCGACGTAGGACACTATCCACTATCTGGTGACACTCGTTGAGCGCGAGAGAAACGACGCGCGAAACGTAAGTGGTAGTGAGACTCAAAATTCAGGAACAAAGTGAACTGAATTTTGTTAGTCGAACTATCCAATCCCGATTTCTCGGGATTGGGAATTATCCCCGAAGCGCAGCGTAGCGGGACACCATCCACTACTCACTTTTCCGTATTCACCATCTTTTTCGATTTGAGAAAAATCCAGGAAATACCGATACCGCTCATGATGGAAGTTTCTCTTTTCACCAGCGGACTGTCCTCAAACGATGCCCCCTGAAGAAAATCGGCGCTAACGAAGGCATTAAGAAGGAATTGCTTATAAGATTTGCTCAAACCAACGGTGATTGTTGAGCCGCTGTATCCGCCATCCGTCGAATACTCGCGGCGTGCCCAATTTGCGTATTTTTGTTCCACTGCATAGTAATAATCATGATAACCGCTGTCGGCAAACATCGGCCCCGCAGAAACGCCCAGATGCAAACCAGTGCCGGGAATCAAATCATCCTTCACAAAATTAATTCGCGGAGAAAACACCCACCCTTCGTGCCGCACGGAAGAAAAATCTGTAGAAAAAAAAGCGCGTACCGGCAAGGACATGTTAATTTTGTAATTATCTTGTTTGCTTTCCAGAAGTTTAATCGTCAAGGCCGGTCCCAGTTCAAACGTGGGGTCGAGATCCGGCATGCCTTCACGGGCAGAATTATCGTCACTATCAACCGGCACTGCGCCAAAGCCGCTAAAATCAAGCAAAATCCGATCTGTTTTAAAAATCTTTCCGGAAATGCGCTGTTCATCTACTTTTAATATGTCGCCGCGATAAACGAGATAAGGATATGGCAGAGGATACAGCCGGTTTTCGTTCGAACCCCGATAATCAGGCATCTGGAGCAGACCCACACCCACACCGATTTCCCAGAGAGGCTTCTCTGCACAAATCACACTGACGGGAGTTAAAAAGCTCAGAACCAACAAAGTGACTACGACTCTGTAATTCATGCGCATATTTTCACCTTACAAATTTATGTCCAAGGCAGATTCCTGATAAAGAATAAAAATCTCTCTATTCACCAAACGCGACAAACATCTTGGCCTTCGCGCCGCAAACGGGACATTCTTCAGGTAAAACTCCGTCGGCCACATAACCGCAAATTTTACAGACATAGTAATGCGTTTCGCGTTCTTCCATGAAATGATTCATGGCCTGTTTGTAGAGTTTGGCGTGCGTTTCTTCCACGTCCTTGCTCTGACTGAAATGCAGCACGGCCTCTTTATTCCCTTCCGCTTCAGCCAGCTTAACAAAATGGTCGTAGGCGATTTCAGCAACCTGCGTTTCCGATTCGAAACTGGCGGCAAGATTTTCCTCGGTACTCTTTATTTCCTTGAGAACTTTTAAAGCTCTGGCTCCGTGAATCTCTTCCGAAAAAGCAATGACTCGAAAAAGCTTCGCCATTTGTTTGTAACCTTCATCTTCGGCTTTCTGCGCGTACACCTTGAGCCGTAAAGCGGCCTTTGCTTCACCGGTATAAGCCTGACTCAGAGCATCTTTTAATTTATCCATTTTTTATCCTTAAATAGATTTTATTTCCTTTCCGGTTTCAAATCAAAGAGTTTTAAAACCGTTACAGACAACCGAGTAAAAAGGCCGCAGGCAAGGCGCGCAAATCACGAGGAGCGAGACGTACTTTTAGCGTACGTTGCAGCGACGAGGGATGCAGCGCAACGCAGCATCCGGTCTTTTTACGAGGTTGTTATCATTCCGGGGCGAATTCGTCCTTCGCCGCCCCGCACACCGGACAGACCCAGTCTTCCGGCAATTTTTCAAAAGGCGTCCCGGCAGGAACATTGCCTTCCGAATCCCCTTCGGCAGGATCGTAAATATAACCGCATATACCGCAAACGTACTTTTTCATCTTACATCCTCCTTTGTATTTCGATATTTTACTCGTTATTCACTTTCTCGAGCAGTTTTGCCGCAACCGTTTTGCCCAGTTCATGACATTTGTCCAGTGCATCTGCGCCGGGAGCATGTTTCACGGCAAGGGATTCAGCAACAAGATCTACCTTCATTTCTTTGAGCATGGCCTCCAGATGTTTCACGGATTCTCCGCTCCAGCCGAAAGATCCGAAAGCCGCACCGATCTTGTTGACCGGTTTCAATCCCTTCAGATAAGTCATCACGTCCGCCATCTGTGGCAGAATGTTGTTGTTGAGCGTCGGCGAACCGATAATGAGCGCGCCGGCATCCAGAACTTCATACACCACTTCGCTACGGTGTGTTTCATTCATGGAAATAAGCTTAACCTTTACACCGGCCTGCGCCAGCGCTTCACTGATGGCTCTCGCCATTTTTTCGGTAGAGTGCCACATGGTGGCATAAACCACCACCGCTTTGGCGGTCGGTTTCTGCGATGCCCATTTCTTATATAAATCGATGATCCAACCGATGTCCTTACGCCAGATCGGCCCGTGATCGGGGGCGATAACCTTGATTTTCAATCCCGATGCCAGGACTTTCTCCAGAGCTTTTAAGACAATGGGCGAATAGGGGAGAACGATATTGGCATAATAGGTCGCTCCTTCATATTCGAGGGTCGAAGCGGGAATTTCATCGGCAAAACGCTCCAGCGTCGCCAGATGCATGCCGAACGCATCCTGCGAAAACAAAAGTTCATCTTTGGCCAGATACGTGAACATGCTGTCCGGCCAGTGAATCATGCGGGTTTCCATGAAAGTCAAATCCATGTTGCCGAGGCTGAGCATTTCGCCGTCTTTCACGGGTATGATTTCATGCTCGTCATGAAACAATTCCTTCAAAGTTTTTACACCGGTTGCCGAAGCGAAAACTTTCTCCGGCTTGATCAAATCAATTACTTCGAGTAGGCAACCGGAATGATCCAACTCGGAATGATTGGAAATGATATATTTGATCTTCGACGGATCGACGACGGATTTGATTCGTGAGAGCATTTCATTCATAAAAGGTTTTTTTACCGTATCGATCAAAGTGATATCATCCGCCATCACCAGATAAGCGTTGTAGGTGCTGCCGTGCGGTGTTGTGTAACCGTGAAAATCACGGATTGTCCAATCGATGGCGCCAACCCAGTAAACGTTATCTGTCACTTTTACAGCTGAATAAATGTCTTTCATGATTTTACCTCTTTATGAATTTACATTGAGAATAATATAAGTTCTAATCCGATGATGTCAATCAATACTTATACTAAATTACCGGTAATTTCCACTTTGAACGAATATCTATCAGCAGAACAACGAAATGGATAATAATATAAACATTTTAATGCATGGGTGTCGCGGGAAAGCCGGTCCGTGACAAATTCGCAGCATAACCCCGGCATTCAAGGATGTTGACATGTATTGATTTTGTTCTTATAGTTTTGGCGCTAAAAAAAACTGTATGAATGATGAGTGAAAACAATCAGTGACTTCAAAATTAAGCTGGCCTCTTGATCTTTCATGGTTTTATATTCAACGGAAAGTCTTCAGGCGAAAAATACCACTTTTGGCGAGTTTTAAGCTGTCTTATCTGTGCAACCTGGCCTGCCGGGCATGTCCTTTTCATCTGCACACCGGTGAGAACAACATTCACATGTCCCGGGACACGGCCATCGCATCGCTGGAATCGCTGCGCCGGCTCGGCACCCGCATGATCGTTTTTGAAGGAGGAGAACCGCTGTTGTGGAAGGACGGATCATACCGTCTTCACGACCTCGTTCTTCATGCCCGGAAAAAATTCCTCCGCGTGGCGGTGACCACCAACGGCACACACCCTCTGGATGTCCCCTCTCATACAATCTGGGTGAGTCTGGACGGATCGAAGGAGACTCACGACTACCTGAGAAGTAATTCTTTTAACCGGGTTTGTTCCAATATTAAAGCCAGCCGTCACCCGCGCATTTTTATTCATTGCACGCTGAATCGCCTGAACTGGCGTGATTTGGATTTTCTGGCAAAGCTGGTCGAGGCGAATTCCCGGCTGCAAGGCATGACCGTTCAGTTTTTTTATCCTTACAATCAGGGGGAGGATGATCTTGCTCTTTCTCCGGAAGAACGCCGCGCTGCCGTCGAAAAGCTGCTTCAGCTGAAAAAATCGGGATTGCCGATTTTGAATTCGGCGGACAGACTCAAAGCAATGCTGGACAATCAGTGGTCGTGTCACGACGATATTCTGATCAATGTTGATCCCGATGGCACCATCACGAAAGGCTGCTATGTCAAAAGCCGCGGGAAAATTAATTGCCAGGCTTGCGGATTCACACCGGTGGCCGAAGCATCGGGAGCGCTCGATTTCCTGCCGGGATCGCTTTATGCGGGATGGCGGTTATTTCTGAAATCCTGATGAAAGCGCCGGAAGGAAAGCTTTTCAAATCGTTTTGATTTTTAATGAAAAGAAACGTCTTGAGAAATATTTCGAAGATTACCCTCTCCATAAAAAGGAATATTCAGTCATCAGCGACAATATCCCTTGCTTTGCGCTTGTTCCAATATTCCGCAAATTCCTCCTTCACAAGCCTTGCGGACATCGACACAGCCGGGTTCCGTATAACCATGCATTAAGTAAATAGCACCCCGATAGCTGTAGGCTTCGGCGTAATCAGGCTTCAGGCGGACCGCTGTATTAAAATCTTCGAAAGCTTCACGATAACGACGCAACTCGGTATAGGCCACGCCCCTGTTGTAATAAACACGGAAATCATCCGGAACAAGCGTTAATGCTTTTTGAAAGTCGTCCAGCGCATTTTGATACTGCCCGAGACCGGCGTAGGTAATGCCTCTGTTTTTGTATACATCGGCATCAAGAGGATTAATACGGACGGCGGCCTGAAAGTTCTCCAGCGCGAGCTGATGCAGGCCCATTTTCGCGTAGGTCAGACCTCTGTTTTTATAAGCGCTTATGTCATGACGATCCAGACGGACGGCTTGATTAAAATCTTCAATGGCTTTTTCATACTGTCCCAGTTTATCGTGGGCGAGGCCCCGGTAATTGTAAGCCCGCACATGATCAGGCGTGACGGGAACCATGCCGATGGCTTTACCGTAATAACCGATGGCTTCCTGAAATTTTTCCTGTTTTGCATAAGCACTACCGAGATGCACGTAAATAAGCTGACGGAGCTTATTTTCCGCAACACCCATTTTATTATAGGCCATAACCGGACCGGTTGTTTCCGGAATCATATTCATCGCCTTGTTATAATAATGAACGGCCTCTTCAATTTTTTCCTCATTGGCCAGGGCAACACCGTAATTTATCTGCGCCAGCGCATTTTCCTGATTGACGCGTGAAGCATGACCGAAGAGCCTGATGCTGTTCTGCCAGAAACCGCATTGATGCCAGGTTAAAACCGCCAGCAGGGCAATAAAAGTTATCCCGGCAGGCAGGATGAAATTTTTTCTGATCTTTTCATGACCGACCCACCAAAGAACGCCCCAGGCAAGGAGGACGGAGATTCCGATGGAGGGCAGATAAAGATAACGATCCGCCATCGCGTTGTTTCCCGCGGGAATAATGCCGATGACGGGCATTATCGTTATCAGACACCAAAACCATCCGACAAAAAAATAAGGGTGACGTTTCCTGAAGAGGATGCTCGCCAGACTGACGGCCAGAACAAGCAAAACTGTTGCAACGATTTGCCATGCCGGAGCCTGACCGTAGAAAGGATAGCAAACGGCAAGATTGCCGGGCCAGAATATTTTCTTCAGATAAACAGCAAAAGAAACAATTGCGTTGATAATCCTCGATTCCAGAGAAAACGGCCATCCGTCTATGGGAGATCGGGGCTGAGCATAAATCGCAATGATCGAAAAAAATAACGACAGCGCGAAGAAAGGCAATTTTTCCTTTAATTGCCATAAAAATAAATTCTCCCGGCGCAATTCCAACCGCCGGAGCGGCCAGTAATCCAGAAGAATCATGATAAGCGGCAGGGTCACCGTCAGCGGCTTGTTCATCAGCCCGCCGATGAAACAGAAGAGCGCGAGCACATATCTTCCGGCTGCCGGTTTTTCCGTGTACAGGATATAAAAACACAACGTCAGCATCCAGAAAAAGACGCTTAAAACATCTTTGCGTTCGGCTATCCAGGCAACGGATTCCACCCGCAGCGGATGTAAAGCGAAAAAAGCGGCGACAAAGGCGCTCGGCCAGAAAGCCCCGGTCATCCGGTTAAACAGCCAGAACAGCAACAATGAGCTGATCAAATGAAGAAAAACGTTGGTGAGATGATACCCACCGGCGTTTAAACCGTATAATTCATAATCGAGCATTAGCGAAAGCCACGTCAGAGGGTGCCAGAATTCCGCGTACATCGTTGTAAAGGCCCAGCGGATTCCGTCAAGGGTAATTCCTGACTGGACATGATAATTTTCGGTAACATAAACCTGATCGTCAATATTGACGAAATCAAATTGATACACCTGCACAAAAACGGCAAGCATCAAAACCGACAAAACGATATAGAAAATAATATTGCGTCCGGATGGACTGATATTTATTTTATCAGACATAGCGACCTGTTTGGATTTCTTGTACCATATGCCCAATCATAGTTCATCCATTTTTTGGTCACGACCATTGAAGGACTCCCGTATGATTCGGGAAATAAATATTGATGAAAACACCCATCATCAAAAAATCATTCTTATGTAATTTACGGCATGTTCATAAAGGACCTGTTGACTTGACCGATAAAAAACACTATCTTGCAGCGTGCAAAATGAACGGATGTACCGGAAACAGCGCATATCAATATTCAGTTCATTCTGCTAATCGCTTACCTGATCCGGACCATGAAAATTTGTGCAGATATTTCAGAAAGTGAGAAAAATCTTGAAAGCTGAGGATATTAAAAAAATACTGAATTAAGCGCCGATCTGCTGAAGAAATATGTGGACCGTGGCGAGCCGGGAATGAAAACCGGCAAAGGATTTTACGATTACGCACAAAAGAAATCACCCGGTGAATCCTGAAAACTACTGATCAGGCACGATTGTTTTTTAAAGCGACGTTACAGACAAAGGAAGACCATTATAATTTGATCAGGATTCTGTCAGCAACAACTTACGTCGATTCAAAATATCCTTTAAACAAATAATCCAGATCATTTGCCATCCGTCTGTCAATCGAGAAGTTAATGCTGTCGGCAAAAATATCCAGCAGCACAACGGCATTAAGATTGGCATCCTGTCCTTCGATCATTCTGAGCCTTTTACAAAAGTATTCGTTAACGGTCCTCACATTCTCATACGCTTCCGCCAGTTTCTTCAAGTCCCAGTCGGGCTGACGTCCGTGCTGATACAGAAAATACTGAGCCATCAGATACATTGAAATGGCGCGATATTTGGTTTCCTCTATCGTGGCAAAAGGCAGGTGAAAACGCACCATGGGTTTTAATCTTTCCATCACAGGACATCCGCTGGTGACCATATAGACGCCGATCAAGGAACTGACTCCGTGCTGCAAAGACACCGTACGAATATATTTTCTTTCCTGTGCTGTAACAACTGTCTCCACAACTTCGTAAGAAAAATAATTGCGGAAAGAATCTATGATCTCAACCATATTAATGGCTATGGGACAATATTCATATTTATCATTCAGTGTGCAATTGGGACACTGAAAACAGTTTAGCTTTGTCCATTCAGGGCAATCTTTTTTGTCCGTCGGCAGTAAATTTAAAGTAACACTGTCCAACTCGATGTTGAATTCTTTTTCAACACCGTCTTTGAGTACAAATCTGTAATTGTATGTTAGTTTGCCTGAAGAACCGTGCTCATCATTCATACTTCAACTCCTTTTTAAGAGTAAAATTATGCTTAATCATTTTTATTCCGGCGTTGAAGGCTTTTACATTGACTTCGCGTTTAGCGGCAGGAAGGCTCTTGGCAATTTCCTTTTCAAAAGCATGGCGATCAATGGGCAGTAACGACGTGCCCGCAAGCGCTCCGATCATGACGATATTGCTGAGCACCGGATTGCCCAATTCCACGGCCACGGACGTGGCATCGATGATCCAGTTTTTTGCCGAAATTTTTTCAAACATTGCTTTGACTTCATCCAGGGTTGGATAATTAAACTCACCGGTAATCACGCCCATGGGATAAACCATGCGCGAATTGGTCAGCACCGCGACATCGGGATTGCCGTATTGGGTGAGCACTCTGAGCGCTTCCACCGGCTCAAGCGCGATGACAATGTCCGCCCTACCCTGCGGAATCTGCGGACTCAAAACCGAAGTTGAAGATATGCGCAAATGACTCATTACCGAACCGCCGCGCTGGGACATGCCGAAGGTTTCACCGATAGTAACAACGAAACCCGCGTTCACCAGCATTCCCGCAAGCACGCGCGAGGCCATGACGTTTCCTTGACCGCCGACACCGGTAATGATGATGTTTGTTGGTTCTTTCATAAGAAGCTTTTTCATACATCAGCCTCCGTTCTCGTTATCGCTTTTTGCGGACAGATAGAATAACAGACACCGCAGCCGGCGCAGATAACTTCGTCAATTACCGCTTTCTTTTTTGCTCTGTCCCACGTCAGCGCCGGACAGCGGAAAATCCTCGTACACAAACGGTTGCATCCGCAATTATCACCCAGACATAATTCCTCATTGACTTTCATCTGGTATTGCTTCTTGCCCTTCTTTTCAGGGCTCAAAGCGCAGGCCTGTTTCATGATTAAAACTTTCATTGAGCCGCGCTCGGCCATAAAAGAAGTGAGAATTCTGCTGGTCCCTTCCAGATCAAAGGGATCGCTGACAGCTACTTTTGCCCCTATCGCGCGGCAGATGGCTTCGATATCCACGGGAGGCAAGGGTTCGCCCACGGCGCTCTCACCAATGCCGGGATGCGGCTGGAATCCGGTCATCGCCGTTCCCGCGTTATCCAAAACGATAAAAGTAATATCCGCTTTGTTATGCTGAGCGTTGATCAACGCCGGAATAACGGCGTGATAAAAAGTCGAATCGCCGCATACGGCCATGACGGGCTTGTCCAGACCGAAAGTCGAAAGCTTCGCAAAGCCGCTGGCCAGCCCCGTGCCCGAACCCATGGAATGCAACGTGCGCACGGTATGGAAACCGATGGCCGGCCAGAGCGAGGCCATCGCGTAGCAGCCGATATCCCCGCAGACAATGCCCTCTCGACCGTCGAGTTTCAGCGCGGTGTTGATGTTCCAGAAAGATGCCCGGTGCGGACAGCCGGGGCAGAACGTTTGTGCCCGCGGCGGGATTTTCGCTGCCACTTTTTGAGTTTCTTTGAGATAATCGGCGGGCAATGATTTAGGCTTGACCTTCATGATTTTGCCCAGAGCCGCAGTGACGATCTCCGGATTCAACTCGCCGGCGGAAGGCAGAGTTTTATTCATCTTCCCGTAAAAGGTTTTGATACCGATGTCCTTGATCATACCCATGGCGACAACCTTGATATTTTCCTCCAGAAACGGCAGCACCTCTTCCACAACCATAATCTTTTTGGTCATGCGCAAATATTTCTTTAAAAGTTTTTGAGGCAAAGGCCACGTGCAGCTAAGTTTCAAAATCCCGACACGTTTTTGCAGACCCAGTATTTCAAGAGCCTCCTGGCTGTATAGGAAGCAGGCGCTGCTGGTGATAATCAGGAGCTCCGGATTTTTGGGACCAATGTAGCTGTTGAAAGGACTTTTTTCAAAAAGCGCGGCCGCTGTTTCCAGTTTTTTCTGCTGCAGGCCGTGCTTGATGACGACCGGCGTACTGACGACCGGACCCCGCAGGGGATCCATGACCGAACCATCGGAAATAAAGCGGGCGGTACGGAATTTAGCCGGTAACTTGCCGCAGATAACATTACCGCTCGCGTGCGACATGCGTGTGACCGACCGCAGAATAACAACGTTTCTGATTTTTTCGGACAATTCAAAAGCCCATTTGGTCAGATCCTTGGCTTCCTGCAAACTGGCCGGCTCCAAAAGAGGAATTTCGAGCATGCGCGCGAAATAGCGTGATTCTCCTTCGTTGACGCTGGACAACGCACCGGGATCTTCACACTCGACCAGCACGATTCCGCCGCGCGTTCCCGACGAGGCCAGATGCAGAAGAAAATCGGAAGCAACGTTGACGCCGTTTTGTTTCATCACGCACATCGAACGCAAACCGGAAAAAGAAGCCGCGGCGGCCACTTCCAGCGCCACCTTTTCGTTGGTTGACCACTCGACATAAAGGTTTCTTTCAAGGGCGACTTCCGAGAGGCGCTCGATGACTTCCGAGGAAGGTGTGCCGGGATAACCGGAAACGACACTGACGCCTGCTTCCAACGCGCCGCGCGCAATGGCTTCATTGCCCATGAATAAAACTTCTGTTTTGGCCGGTGACAATAATTTGCTCATCATTTCATAATAAATTCACTTAAAAGTATTTTTATCATTTCCGATAATTCCCGGAAGTTTAGTTTCTTATTTAACAGAGCCCACCCGTTATGACTCCGGCAGAAAATTCTCTTTTTTGGATGGGACTTTCTCATCCGCGTTAATTTCTATACCGAGCGCCCCGGCCCGTTCTTTCCATTTTTTTCTGGCCAGAACACGCATATCCACAACCGTGTCCATTTCATCAACAATTTCCAATCCCATCAAGGTCTCGATCAGATCTTCGAGCGTGACAAGCCCTGTTGTTCCCCCATATTCATCAACGACAATGGCGATATGCTGACGTTCCTTAAGAAAAATTTCCAGCAAATCCGTCAGCACCGCTGACTCGGGAACAATCAGTATCTCTCTTCTTAATGTCCTGAGCGCCTCATCGCCCCTTTCCTGATTATCACGAAGCAGCACGTCATCTCTGAGCACAAACCCGGTTATATCGTCTATCTCCTTCTGATAAATGGGAATTCGCGAAAAAGGTATTCTGGCAACGTATTCCAACGCGTCCGCGACCGATTTATCCTCGGCAAGCGCCGCAATCACCGTGCGCGGCGTCATGATATCCGTTACGTTGAGCGAACCGAACCGGAAGAGATTCTTGATAATGCGCGCCTCTTTATCGTCTATCTGTCCGGATTGTTCGCCTACCTTTGCCATGGCGATAAATTCATCCCTGCTGAAAATGTGCAGTTGCTTTCCGCGTGAAATAAATTTTGTCAGATTTTCTGAAATCCAGACGACCGGATACAACGTCACTATAAGGGTTTGCACAAAAAAAGCCGTGAAACCGACGAGTTTTGGCCAGTAAATGGCGCCAATCGTTTTGGGAACGATTTCTGAAAGAAAAAGGATCAGCAATGTCATAGCCGCCGAGAAGACTCCAAACCATGCGCTTCCAAACACGACCGTAGCCTTGGCTCCCGCCCCGATTGCTCCAACCGTATGCGCGATAGTGTTCAGTGTCAAAATTGCCGCAAGTGATCGATCCACATTATCTTGTTTCAGCCGCTTCAACAGGGACGCCCGCTTGGGATTTTTTTCTTTCTGTTCCTCGATATATGAAGGGGTAATACTTAACAAGACCGCTTCCGCTACCGAACATAGAAACGAGAACAACAAAGCCAGGACAACATAGGTTATTAAAATAGCAACATCTTCATTCATATTGCCTATCATGAACCCGTCTGAAGCCTCAAAACCAAATGCAGAGATCGAGGCAACCATCAACATGGATACAGAAAATAAAATCACGCGTGAAATCTTATACATATATTTCATCAACGTTGTCATGCCGGGAGTGTAATATCAAATCTTAATCTTGACATTTCATCGAGTTTCTCCCGTCTACGCCCCCAAATTAAGTCGAGTCCTTGGGACTCGACTGATTATTTTTTTATTGACAGCCAAGTCAAAAAGACTTGGCTGAGCAGAGTATCAAATATTTCTATTTGCTTCTCTTCTTTGCAACTTTCAAATATTTTTTCACCACCGGACCGCCTGCGTCCAGATACAAAAGATTTTTTGCCGAGCCGCTCTTCCGGATAATATTTTTCAACGCATTTTTCTTCTTATTGACAGCCGCTTCCTTCAGTTCTTTCAGACTTTCGGCAGGCGCCTCACGAATTTCCAGAACCCCTTTTCTGACGGCCAGATCCACCAGGTCTTTCCCTTGTGTCGTCCGGACGATTAACTGATTCCACTCGCGAACGTCTTCCCAACTTCCGGCAAACCGCGCCGAACCGACCGACACATCAGCGTATTCCGCCGTGCTGTCCATACAATACAGACAGGCTTCCCGGATACAGGTTTGCGCTTCTTCCATCGCAATCGAATGCAGGCGATCTTTCGTCCGGATTTCCAGAACATTCTTGCCGGCGGGGATGTCCATGTTGGTAATGGATTCTAAAACGATGCCTTTATCCGTCAGTAACTTTAAATATTTTTCCGCAGACAGTGTCCAACCGCAGAACAAACCGACAACCAGCCTCAGTTGACGAACTTTTTTTTCGTTTTCAGCAGTTTTATTCAGTTTCATTTTGGCCAGTGCCAAAGCCTGGCAGGGCGTCGCGACAACACCTATTTTGCCCTGATCTTCTGTGACCAGTTGATTGAAAGCGGCAACACCCGGCGATACCGTAAACGTGCTGCCGGCGTGCTCCCTTAAAGCTTTGCGATCCCTCACGGCAGCGCCTTTTTGTAAAAATCCCTGATCACGCGCGGAAACAATTGCGGTCTCAATTAACCCTTCAGCCAGCGCCAGTTCCATCAAAGTTGTAACGGTTGCGCCATGCTGACCGACTGCCCGCAAATCCGAATCAGTCGCTCGGGAAAAATAGTAACCCTTGACCGCGCCGATTTCCGGCGTCAGATCTGCCGATTCAAACAAAACTTTTCTTAAAGCTGTCAAATCGGCAGGGGTTCTGGGACAGAAAGCGTAGCAATTGCCGTCTTCCAAATCACAGGTGTGCAACTGCACCGTCCGGTCATGATAAATGACCTGATAGGGACAAAGATTAACGCAGGCGCCGCAGCCGGTGCACAAACCATCATCCAGCACGTATTTTTTAAGAAATTGCTGACTTTTCACCCTGCTCTTCAAATCCGATTCCTTGTTTTTTCTTCAGACGTCCGGTTTTTATATCCTATCGTTATTTATGAGGCAAGCAAATGATATAAAAAAATCGTTGAAATGCAAATTACTTTAATAATTAAGTATTCCTCGTAAACATTCCTTTTAATGTAATTTTTAAAAAATATTTAATTGCTGTTGACATCCTTCTCTTCTTGTATTATGAAGCGCCAGAAAAAAAATTCCCGTAATGAACCCGGTGGGTTAATTTTCGGATGAAAAATATCTGAATCTTTGAGAATATGTTCCCCAGTAGCTCAGTCGGTAGAGCGGCTGGCTGTTAACCAGCATGTCCGTGGTTCGAGTCCGCGCTGGGGAGCCAGAACACAATCCTAGGTCATCCTGGGAAATCGAAAAACCCGTTAGAAATAGCGGGTTTTTTGTTGCTTTTTGTCCAGAGACGTGCTATCATGTCCATCAAAATAAAATGATTTTGGGTATACGCTGAGAGGCAAAATATACCCAAAAATTTTGCGTATACCCAAAATCTGGAGATCGATCATGCCGAAACGCATAGTTCCATTATCAGACATGAAGGTTCAAAAAGCAAAATCGAAGGAGAAATCTTTTGCTTTATTTGATGGCGGCGGTTTGTTTCTTTTGGTTACACCTTCTGGGGGCAAGTTATGGCGATTTAAATATCGATATAACAGCAAACCAAAACTTCTTGCTTTTGGAACATATCCGGAAATAAGTCTTTTAGATGCACGAAAAAGGCGTGATGATGCACGAAGATTACTGGCAAACAATATTGATCCTGATGCCATTCGTAAAGCGCAAAAACAAGCAAAAAATGAAGAGACTGAGACCTTCGAAATCATCGCCAGAGAATGGCAGGATAAATTCAAATCAAAATGGCAGGGAGAATATGCGGATAAAATTATGCGCAGATTGGAATTAAATGTCTTTCCTTTGATCGGCTTACGGCCAATCAAAGATATAAAAGCCCCTGAATTGTTGGGGGTCATAAGACGTGTAGAATCAAGAGACGCATTGGAACTTGCTCACCGCATCAGAAATATTTGCGATCAAATATTCAGATATGCAGTTGCAACAGGACGTACAGAAAGAAACCCGGCAGCTGACTTAAAAGGTGCGTTGAAACCGGTAAAAGAAAAACACAGGGCAGCTATTACCGACCCTAAAAGAGTTGGGGAACTGTTACGCGCCATTGACGGCTATCAGGGAACTTTTGTTGTGCAATGCGCTTTAAAGTTTGCTCCTTTTGTGTTTGTAAGACCCGGTGAATTACGTCATGCTGAGTGGTCTGAAATTAATCTTGAAAACGCTGAATGGAACATTCCTGCCAGTAAAATGAAGATGAAAGAAGCCCATCTTGTGCCATTGTCACGACAAGCAACAGAAATACTAAGGAAACTTCATACACTAACCGGTTCAGGACGATACGTGTTTCCATCAGAAAGATCTTCTCAACGTCCCATGAGTGAAAATGCCATTCTCGTGGCTTTGCGAATCATGGGTTATCCGAAGGAAGAAATGTCCGGTCATGGATTCAGGGCAATGGCACGAACAATTCTTGATGAGGTATTGCAGGTAAGACCGGATTTTATTGAACATCAACTTGCCCATGCAGTCAGAGATCCTAACGGACGCGCCTATAACCGAACAGCACACTTAAATGAAAGACGAAAAATGATGCAGAAATGGGCAGATTATCTTGATGACATAAAGCAGGGTGCAAAGGTATTGCCGTTTAGAAAGATAACAAAATAATAATTTGTCCTGAACTATACTTGACATGACAGAGAGCGTCAAATTAAGTCTCGTTTTGTTATTGATAACACCTTGTGTTCAGTAGTGGACGGTTGTTAGAATTGACAATTAAAGATTGAAGTCTAGCATTTTCTTCGATGTTGACTATTTGCGAATTACATAAAAACACAACTGATACCTGAGGTAATTTATAAGGCTGTCCATAACTTATTTCCCTGTTAGGTAATGTCTGCCCGACAGAATGGGGTGTCGATAGAGCATGCGGAGGCCGGAGTATTTCATCACTGCCCTGATCTTTTTCCTCATGTCCGGTTTATAGCAATGCACAGGGCATTTTGAACACTTGGGCTTGTTATTTTTGAGCGGACATTTTTCAAGGCGCTTGGTAACATAGTCAAGAAGCTCACGGCATTCCGGACAGAGGCCTTCTTTGCTGTCGTGTTGCCAATGACAGAAAATATCAATCATCAGCCTGACTGTTTGAACTTCCTTTTTCATTGTTGAATCATAACCTTCTTAGCTCTTCAGGTCGATTTTCTGCTAGTGCTTCAATATCTTTCCCTTCTTCTATTATTAAGGCATTGCTTCATTATCATTATTTTTTGTTGATTTATTTCTTATTCCCTTGTGTTTAATAAATTGAACGAGATCTTCAAAAAGCGTATAGAAGATGGGAACATAAAGCAGAGTAAGAAAGGTCGAGACCAGTAGCCCCCCGATAGCAACGATTGCAAGCGGAGATAAACGTTCCAAACCGATCGCCCTTTCCATGGCAATGGGGATCATGCCGACAGCCGTAGCAAATGCAGTCATTAAGATTGGTCGTGTTCTTACCCGGACACTATCTTTTAACGCCTCAAATGTAGTAGCACCTGCTTCTTTTGCCATTTCAATAAAATCGATGAGGAGTATGGAGTTTTTCACGACAATCCCGGCAAGCAGGATAATACCCATGAATGCTGCGAGGGATTGTTGTTTCCCCGCTATGAGCAGTGACCAGATGGCGCCTATCAATGCCAGAGGAATAGCTACCATGATTGTCAGAGGATGAACAAATGAACGGAATGCTGGAACCAGGGAAAAATAAAGAAGGACTAAACCGATTCCCATGGCCACCAGGAGGGCGTTAAATGATTCTTCTGCCTGTTTGGCATCGCCTTCCTGCGAAAGAGTATAGCCATCCGGGAGTTTAAGTCCTTTAAGAGCTTTGTTCACGTTGTCCATAATATGGGAAACTGGTGCCTTTTCGCGATAGCCCAAGATATCAATGCTGTTTTGCATGGACTGGCGGGTAAGAAGCATAGGCACATATACAGTGTTGATAGTGCCCAAGGTGGATAAGGGGATCTCGCCTGCCGGTGTGTGAACATGCAGGCTGGAGATAATGGAAATGTCGTCCCGATAGGCCTCTTTATATCGGACCCGTATAGAAAAACCATCCTCGCCGGCGACACGGAATACGGAAGCAATGCCTCCCTGTACGGCGGCCTGCACCTGTGCCGCAATTTCCCGGGGTGAGATACCGTATAAAGCGCATTTCTCCCTGTCAGCAACAAAATTAACCTCCTTTTTATCAGCGGTCCAACTCATAGAAACAGATTTTACACCTCCGGCCGTTGCCATTCTACGCTCTATATCTCTGCCGATTTCATAAAGAACTTTCGGCTCGGGGCCTGTTACCATTACATCGACTGTAGCCCTGATGCTGGAAAGGGGTGTTGCGCCATAATCGAATACATCCACATATTTCAGGCCAGGTATTTTATAAAACTCTGTGCGCATGTTGTTCTCAATCTGCCAGATTGTTTCCTTGCGATGATACTTGTCCACCATCATGACGGTAATATTTCCCTGCTGCGGATTCTTGCCGCTGCCGAAAGAAATAACCGAAGGCTCTGAACCCAGTGTAGAGCTGCTGAAGACAATCCCTTTCTGCATTTTTATGATGGTTTCCATCTGCTGCAAAATAGCATTCGTCTGATATAAAGAAGAATTGCTGTCCGCCTCAAAGTTTATCTTAATGATGCCCGTATCCATGGGAGGCATGATGTTTTGACCGACCAGCGGTCTTGCCACCCGGCTGGTGATGATAAGCAAGACAAAAGCGGCCAGCACGAAAGCAATGCGATGCTTAAGTGCAAAATCAAGAGCGTTGACGAAAAAATCGCGTATGTTATTATTAAAAGAATCACTCCATTTTTTAACAAAAACTTCCACCCTGTTTCCCTTGTGATTTTTTTTCAGTATATATGGGGCAAGGATCGGGATAATTGTCACGGAGACGATATAAGAAGCGATCAGGGCAATGGTTAAGGCCAGGGCAAGGGGTCTTAAGACGGTCTGGACATAACCGCCGATAAAGATAATGGGCACAAGGACAACAACCGTGGCATATGTTCCGGAAAAGATGGCCAGCATGACCTCTTCGGTGCTGCCGGCAACAATATCTTTTATATCCTTGCCAGTTTCATGATAATGCCGCTCGATATTTTCAATGACAACAATGGCATCATCCAGCAGCATGCCCACGGCCAGAATAACCCCGGTGAGTGTGACCATATGAAACTCAAAGCCAAACAGCCACATAAAGGCAAAGGTAATAAGATAGGTAAAAGGGATGGAGATGGCACAAAGCGACATGGTGCGCATGTTGCCCAAAAACAGGAAGATGACCAGAACGGTAATGATGATGGCATCACGAAGCGCTTCCAGCATGTTATCCACACTGAGTTTGATCAAATCTTTCTGTGTATAGCTGGTTTCAAAATCAATGAAGGGGTATTTGGTCTTCAGGTGTGGCAAGGCCTTTTCCGCAGCGTTGATCGTATCGAGGGTATGTCCCGTCTGCGCTCGCATTATGTTAATGCCGATGGCATCTTTGCCATTGCCGTGATAGGCGGATTGAGGTTCCTGAACACCGGCTGCAATAGAGCCCACATCCCGTAAATGAATAATACCGCCGTCCTTTTTCCCGATGACCAAGTTGTTCAGTTCATCAAGGGTCCTGACCTGACCCTCCGTCTTGAAGATATACTGCCCTTCCTTGCGAATGATGAGTCCTTGAGGGATATTCTGATTCTGGGCGACTAGGGCGGACATGATGTCGTTAAGACTCAACCCGAAACGTTTAAGTTGATCCGGATCGATTGTCACCTTGATCTCCGGTTGCCACCCACCGAATACCTCCACATTGGCAATTCCCGGAACCCTTAACAACTCTTCCTTGATCTGGTTGTCAGCCATTTCCCGGATTTTTCTCAGGTCGGCTGGGTAACCGGCTTTTGGCGAAAGGGCAATCGTCATATTAGGCTGCGATGCTTGGCTGATCTTGAAAATCTGTGGCGGACGAATATTTGCAGGAAGCCGGGAGCTGATTTTGCTTAGTGCATTGGCCACGTCCGTTGCCGCTGCATCAAGGCCCTTATCATATTCAAACTCCGCCTGGACAACAGAGGCCTCGTCCTTGGATATGGATGTTACACGCCGCACAAGATCAATTGTGGACAGCTCCTTTTCTATGGCGCGTGATATGTCGGCTTCAACATCAGCGGCGGCAGCCCCAGGCATAATGGTAATGACACTGATCTGGGGACGATCAACATCAGGAAACAGATTAAACGGCATCTTCCAGTAACCCATGATGCCGATAGCGGATAATAATAACACGACCGAAAGAACAAGGTGCGGTTTGCGTATGTATTGCGAGACAAAGTTCATGGCTTACTCACCGCAGGATTGACCTCACTTCCCTCGGCAAGACCGAGGAGTTTGTTTTCCTGTCCAACTGCGATCTTATCGCCGAAGATTATTTGCCCGCTCACAGCTGCACGTCCCATGCCAGTTCCCAATAATTCAACTTGGCGAATCCGCACAACATCCTTGTCAATAAGATAGACAAATATCCCTTTGCCGGTTTTAACAAGGGCATTTTCAGGTACGATTAAACCGGTTAATTCCTTTGTTACCAAATCAACGCCTACCGATGATCCAGATGGAAGCGAAAAGGGTGATGAGGGAAGGACGATCACCACAGAGCCAAGGAGGTTTTTGCTCAGAGATGGATAAACCAAGTTGACCGCTGTCGTCATGCTTTGTTGACCTGTGCGAAGATAGGCTTTAGTTCCTTTGCGGATAAGGCTTATTTCTTCCTGGGGAACCTGGATGACAACTTTACAGGGTGATAGCTTCTCAATAGTCAGGATCGATTTGCCGGGAACGGCCAAATCGCCCGGTTCACTCCAACGTTTGACAACAATGCCGCTGAAGGGGGCAGATATATGCGCATATCCGGTCTGCGTCCGGGCTGCGGCCGCGCTTCTTTGCAATCCTTGCAGTGTTTCCCCGGCAGCGGACATAGTGGCCTGGGCTCCGTCATAAGCTGCCTTGGAGCGTTCCAGTGCTTCTTTGGAAATTGCCCCATCTTTGTAAAGCATGACATCACGTTCATAAATTGATTTCTGAGTGTCATATGTGCTTTTTGCCCCGGCCAGTCTATACTTTGATGCAGAGGCCTCTGCATCTATAGCCAGTGCTCTGTCGGAAAACTCGCGGTCGTCTATTACTGCCACCAATTCTCCTTTATTGACTGAATCTCCTTCTCTTTTGTTCACACTTAAAATATTTCCGGAAATGCGTGCGGAAAGATCTGCCCGCGCGTAAGATTCAATGATCCCCAGATAATGGGTGGTCGTCTCCAGCTTGCCCTGACTTATCGATGTTGTCTGAATCGTCTGTTTATATAATTGCGGCTTGGGCAGGGAGGCAATTTCGTGCTTTTTCATGATGACCAGAAAAACAGCAGCGACAACGACGACAATTGGTATGATCAGCCAATATTTTTTCATTGCAGATATTCCTCCAGTTTGCCAGTCACCTTTCTATAAGAAACGATGGCTGCATTATAATCAAATAAGGCTTGATAATGATTCGCCACTGCCGTTATGTAAGCGGTCTGGGCAAAAAGCAGATCAACGGTTGCCCCGGCGCCACTTTCATATCTCTTTTGTTCAATGCGGAAAGATTCCTCCGCCTGTTCGATTGCCTGTCCGGCTGTTAAAACCCGGTTCTTGCTCTCCCGGATAGAAGAAATAGCCGTCTGGATGTCGAGCCTGATCTGATTTTCCACAGCATCAAGCCGCTTTTCGGCTTTGCTTTTCAGGATGCGCTCTTTGGCTATCTCATCATAAGCAGATTTGTCAAACAACGGCATACTCAAGTTGATTCCGGCAAAATAGTTGGCCTCCTTATAATATGGGGTATAACCATACTGATCCATATATACGGCAAAACCGCTAAGCGAGGGCAAGAGTTTCCCCCAAGCAATCTTTTTGTTTAATTCCGCTTCTTGAATGTTTGTTGATGCAATAAGATACTCCGGTCTTTTTTTCTGTGCTGTTTTCCAGGCCAGATCAAAATCAGGCGTAAATTCCGGCATAGTTAGTTTGTCGGACAGGTTTGGGTCTTCTCCCGCAACAGCTATTTTTTCACCCATCAGATAGCGCAGCATTCCCGCCATATTGGCAATTCCTTCATTCAGGGAAAGCAGCCGTTGTGTCTCATTGGCGAGCTGCACCTCAACTTTTAACAGATCAACTTTGGCAATCCTGCCCACATCGTAAAGAAGGCGGGAATTATTCCGCTGGCTTTCCATGGCCGATACGGACGACCGAGCAGCCTCTCTTAACTTTTGCAACTGGAGTATTTTGTTATAGGTATTGATAGTGTTGGTAATTAGTTCGTTTTTCGTTAAGGAAAGATTGCTTTCCTGGATAGCTTTGCGTATCTTCGCCAGCTCAACCCCGGCAGCAACCTGACCTCCCTGATAAATGGGAAGTGTCATGACCAGTGACCAGGAAGAATATTCATCGCTGAAATGCGGTACTTCGGTTGCCGATTGGGCGGGAATATACGGCCATGAGTCTTCTCTCTTTGTATAGTTTGCATCCAGGGACAACCTGGGAAGGTGTTTTCCCCACGCGCTGTCGATGGTTTTTTCTCCGGCCCTGATACCCAACCGCGCCTCGGAAAGAAGAGGATTATCTCTCAGCGCTTGATTCAGACATGCCTTGAGAGACAGTGGTTCTTCCTTGGTCTGAGACTGGATAGGGGTCAAACCCTGCTGCTTGCTCATTGGGGATTTTTCCGATGCTATCTCCTCACAGGAAGCAAGGTTCAGGAAAATCAAGTTTCCCGATAATATAACCAGAATTATGGCGACAAGTTGTTGTGCCGTATTCTTCATATTTTTATTCCCAATATCCCTTTGCGAAGGGTAACAAAGTTCATAATCAAATGACTTATATAAATCGGACAACTTTTAATCATATTATTTTGTCTTATGGTTATCTGATTCCTCGGTCATCGGTCAAAATTATCCAGCGATCTCCTCGTAAAATTTCGGAGATCGGCTGCCGTCAAACATGGGTTCAACACGCTTGCTAGCTTCAGTGTGCGCGGTTGTATTGTGCATGGCCATGAAGGTTTCATGACTCTCATGCTCGACGATAGCAGCATAGTTGCCACTCTTGAGGGGTTTCAGAAGCCGGCGGCTTATAAATCCTTTGTATTTTGCAAACTCCTTATTTGTCTGGACAAACCACTTCCGAAACTCATCATCCTTTCCTGCCTTGATCGGAGGAAAATTGATAATAACCACAAACATGACAGCTATCTCCTTTTTTTATTTTAATGTTCATTTTTATCCTTATTAGAGGTCGACTTCTTTATATACACTCTGATATTTTTCGTGAATCATGTTACGATCAAATTCATAAAACGCGTTTAACATGGTATCCAATTCTGTTTGATTAAAATACTTTTCTGTATATTGTCATCATAAATTTTTTTCTAAGCTAATTCTATAATAATTATATTCTCTTCTTTTCCATGATGAGTCTCATCCGCATATGTTTTGATAAAATCGACAATTGTTTCGACGAATATCGGATTATAGTCCATATCAGTCATTGATATAGTTTTTGTTTTGCAACACTTAATACCTTTTTAATTAATCGATGTTCTATCATCAAAAGTCCACGTGTTTTCATTTTTTTACTCCTTTCACTATTGCTGGAATGTCCCGGAAAGCTTTTCTTAGGCACTCAGCACAGATCCGTTATCCTCGCTATCCATAGTAAGTTTTAAAATCGTACAAATCACCTCAATCGAGATAGTGCCAGATTGATTGGCTACACCTCTGACTCAACCTGGCCAATGGGATTCACCCTGTCTTCCATTGGTTATATCAATCTAACGACAGCACTTCATCGTGCGACCATCCGCCACCCATGCTTTGGTATAGTGCTACCGTGTCGGCCAGTCGCTGGCTTCTGGCGGAGATCAGGCCGATGGCGGTTTGCTGGACCTGTTGCTGCGCGATGAGAAGTTGGAGATAGCTGACCGCTCCCAAGGTATATCCTTGCCGGGTCAGGTGCAGCGACTCCTGGGCGGCCTTGTCCGCGGCGGCCTGCGCCGCCAGGGTCTGGGCGTCGTTGTCCAGCGCCCGCAACACGTCGGCCACGTTACGCAGCGCCTGCAAGACGGTCTGCCTGTAGTTCGCCTCGGCAGCGGCGAATGCCGCCTCGGCGGCTCGCGCCTCGGCGGGCAGGCCGGCGTTGAACAGGGGTTGCGCCAATTGACCGGCCAATCCCCAGACCAGCGCACCGCTGCCGAAGAGACTGGCGGCAGTGAGGGCTTGAAATCCTAGATCGGCGCTGAGTGTTATCCGCGGGTACCGTTTGGATACGGCTGTGCCGTATTGGGCGTTGGCGGCATGCATCAAAGCTTCGGAGGCTTGAATGTCGGGTCGTTGCCGCACCAGTTCCGAGGGCACGCGAAGCGGCAGTTCGGTCGGCAATCGGAAGTCGGCCAAGGTGAATTGCGGTACGGCCCCGCTCCCCGGCGGCCGACCGACCAGCACCGTCATCAAATGGTTCGTCTGCTCCTGCCGGTTGCGCAGCGGTGGAATGGCGGCGCGGGACTGCTCCACCTGGGTCTGCAACGCCAGGACGTCGTTTTGGGAGGCAGCGCCCAGCGCAAGACGCCGGCGCGTCAGCTCGAGTTGCTCCTCCTGGGTTGCCAGAATGGCCTCGTTGGCCCGGATCTGCTCGGTCAGCTGCGCCTGAAGGATGGCCGACGTGACGACATTCGCTGCCAGCGTGAGGCGCGCCCCTTCAAACTGGTAGCGCTGGTAGTCGGCCTGCGCGGCGAGGGCTTCGAGGGCGCGGCGGTTGCCGCCAAAAATATCCAGATTGTAGCTGACACCCACCCCGGCGTTGTAGAGATCGAAGGTTCGTTCTCCGCCCTCCTGACCCGAGGGGGCGTTGTTCGTCTTCCGGCGTTGCGCGCCTGCTTGTGCCGTCGCTTGAGGATACTGCGTCGCTCCTGACTGCGCCTCGTAGGTCTGTTGGGCCTGACGAAGTGTGGCCCTTGCCGCTTCCAGTGTGGGGCTGGTTTGCAGCGCCTGCTGGATCAGCTCGTTGAGCTTGGCGGAACCCAACTCCTGCCACCAGGCCGTGGGGATAGCCCCGCCGGCAACAAAGCGCTGGGCGTCGCCCAGTTTGCCGGGGGCCGAAGCGGTTTGCTCAGGCAGGACCGTGGCGGTATAGCCTGAAACCGATGGCGGTTCGGGTCGTTTGAAGTCGGGACCGACGGCGCAACCGGCCAGTACTCCCGCGTAGAAGGCCAAGCAGGCCAGTTGAAGCCATGCGCCTGTGGGGCGTATGCGGTGATGTGTTTTCATGGACGGCTCCGTTCTCGTATATTATTGACTTGGGCGATTTCTTTGATGATTTTCATCAAGTCGTCAACCTCCATTTAGGGATGCTTTTCATGGCACGCATCGCGACGATTGTCACGGCAATCCAGAATAACGCTCTAATCGTCAGAGC
Source organism: uncultured Smithella sp. (assembly GCA_964539765.1). Taxonomy (GTDB): domain Bacteria; phylum Desulfobacterota; class Syntrophia; order Syntrophales; family Smithellaceae; genus Smithella. Next base: position 37,102 of record CAZIJZ010000005.1, on the reverse strand, counting down.
GCCGACGGTCCGCATCTCGAATGTGCCGCCATCCATAACGTGAAGGCCAAATGCCGCAAAGACGAGGATCGTGGAAATCGCAACGAACAGGGAAATATAGACGGCCCAACGCCTGCACCTGAGCAGGCCGGCCCCGGCAAGGATATAGACGAAGCCGACGAAAAAATTGAACCAGAGCACAAAGGGGACCACGTTGCCAAGCTCGGCGCGCGTTTCCAAACTGCCAAACAATGCACGACCGCCAGACAAGATCGTCACGGCGCCGAACACGATTGCGGCGATGGCCATCCAGTTCACTGTACGATCGGTCTTCATAAAATTCGCTCCTTTGACCCAATCCGCTTCCAAAATGAACGCATAATTTTCATTCGAACGCCCGCCCCTCTCCGGCTTCCTCCTGGGTTTTGCCGTCGCGGATGTGGTAGATGCGCTTGAAGGTCGGGATGATCTTTTCGTCGTGAGTAACGACGATGATGGCGGTCTCATATTGCAGGGCCATTTGGTTGAGGATGCGAATCACGGCCAGCGCCCGTTCGCTGTCCAGCGGCGCCGTCGGCTCATCGGCGAGGATCACCGGCGGCCGGTTGACCAGCGCCCGGGCGATAGAGACGCGCTGTTGTTCGCCACCGGAGAGTTGTGACGGCATGGCTTTGGCGCGATGCGCCACGTCCAGCGCTTCAAGCAATTCCAGCGCGCGCTTCCGGGATTCCGCATTGGGGTGTCCGGCCAGCATGGGCAGCAACGCCACGTTGTCGGTGACGTCGAGGAACGGGATCAGGTACGGCGCCTGAAAGACGAAACCGATTTTGTCGCGGCGCAGGGCGCGCAGATCGGGAATCTTCCAGCCGTCGTCATAGATCACCTCTTCTCCCAACGTCATACGGCCGGCGGTGGGTTCGATCACAGCGCCAAGGCATTTGAGCAGGGTGCTCTTGCCGGAGCCCGACGGACCGATCAGCCCGACCACCTCGCCGGGGGCGACCTGCATATCCACCCCTTTGAGAGCATCGAGAGCCGTGTCGCCCTTTCCGTAGCGTTTGCGCAATTCTTCAATGCGAATCCCCTTTTCGTGCATGTCAGCCACCTATCGCCTCCGCCGGATCCACTTTGAGTGCGGCGCGGATGGCTAGGACGCTCGCCAGGGCACAGATCACAAAAACGCCGGCGAAGCCGAGCAGCGCATCGCCCGGTTCGAGCAGCACGTATTTGGGAAAAATCGGCGCCCAGAAGGTGGCAGAGATCTTGCCCACAACAAAGCCGATCAAACCCAAACCCAGCGCCTGCTGCATGATCATCCCGGCGATGGTGCGGTTTCGGGTGCCGATCAGTTTGAGCACCGCGATCTCGCGGATCTTGCCGAGGGTCAGGGTATAGATGATGAAGGCGACGATGGCGGCGCTGACGATGGCGAGAATCACCAGGAACATGCCAATCTGTTTGGCCGCGGTGGCAATCAGCTTACCGATCAGGATCTCTTCCATCTGCACGCGGGTATAAACCTGCAAGCGCTTCCAGCGCCTAATCGGTTTGGCAACCTCCTCCGGGATGAAGCCGGGCTTGACCTGCACCAGCACCGCATTGATGTAAGGATTGATGCTTTGTGAGGCAAGCACCGCATCGAGAAGACCCGGCGTCCCTGGACGATTGAAGGCCGGGTTCCTGGCAGTTCGGCGGCGTTGCTGGGCAATGGCATCGTTGTCTTTTAGGAACTGCGCTTCTTGCGCATCCTTGAGCGGGATGAACACCATCGGGTCGCCGCCGGAGGAGACCATGCGCCGGGTCAGACCGACCACCGCGTAATGGTTGCGGCGGATCTGGATACGCTCGCCGAGTTTAAATCCGGTGGCGACATCGGCGACGGCCTCATAATGGCTGCGCGTGATTTGCCGACCGGCGATGAGATAGCCGGGCTGCCCGGGTTCACCGGGGCCGCCGGGCACGACGCCGACGATCATGGCGCGCACGTCGCGCTGGCCCTGGCGGACCTGCATAGTCAGATAGGTGATGTTGGCCGCCCGGTCAACGCCGGGCATTCCGCGAATAGTGCGATAAACGTCGTCGTAGAGGCTGGACGGCTCGGCATAGGGGCCGAGGGTGTCTTGCTGCACCACCCAGAGGTCGGCGCCGCTGTTATCGAGCAGCACTTTGGCGTCGTCCACCATGCCGCGGTATACTCCGGCCATGGTCAGCGTCACGCCGATCAACAGCCCCAGCCCCACGCCGGTAAAGACAAACTTCCCCCAGGAGTGCATGATGTCGCGGCCCGCGAGACTGATCATGGCGAAACCCCTTCCAGGCGCTCAACAATCTTGACGCGGCTGCGGGGTCCAAGGGCGCGCTGGCTATAGACGACCACACGGTCGCCCGCCTTGATCCCTTCGAGGATCTGCACCCGTCCTTCGAGGTCGGTCGCGCCCACTTTGATCGGCGCGAAGCGCAGTTTATCCTCTTCGATCAGCCAGACACCAAGACGGCCGGTAATCCTCTGCACACTGGCATTGGGCAACACAGGCGTCTCCGGCAACGCGGCCATCGCAACCGTGATCTCGGCCAGTTCACCGACGGGAGGCAGCCTTTTCGGCAATGCATCGAAAATCACCTTGGCCAGGGTTTCCTCGGTGACCGCATCGGCCATCGGCTCCAGGCGTAGCACGCGCCCTGCAAATCGAATCCCCTCTTGCGAGCGCAGCACGATCTGAACCGGCAGCCCAGTGCTTAGACCCGATACGCGTAGTTGATCGAAGCGCACATTAATCCACAGACTCGCGGGATCGATCACCTCCACTACCGACTGACCGGCGACCGCGGTGGTGCCAGGATCCGCGTTCCGCGCAGCCACCAGGCCGCTGACCGGCGCAATCAAGCGCAGGTTGGCGCGCTGTTTGATCAGCCCCCCGCGGTCGGCGTAGATCCGCGCCGATTCCTGGCGCGCGGCATCGAGATTCGCTCGGGCGGCGGCGAAACTCGCCTCGGTCACCTGTCGCTCCTGACGCTTGCCCTCAACCACCTCTTCGCTCACGGTTCGCACCTGCAGCAATTGTTCATAGCGGCTTGCCTGATTTTCGGCATAGTTCTTGCGCGCCAACGTTTCCCTCACCAGAGCTTTGGCGGCCAGCACAACAGACTCGCCGCGTTTGAGCGCGGCATCCTGCGCGGCAATGCGGTCGTCGAGGTCCACAGGGTCCATTTCACCAAGCAACTGCCCCGACTGGACCATGTCACCCACCTGCACCTCCACCCGTTTGATCCGACCGGCAACCGTTGGTCCAATCCGATAGGTGAAGCGGGCCTCGACCGTGCCGATGCCGAACAGGGCCGGTGCGATGGAACGACTTTCCACGGTGGTCACGGTCACGGGGATGGGCGCAAGCGGCCCGGAGCGCAACGCTACGTAGATCAACAGGGCCAGTAGCGGCACGACGACCGCCAATAGCGCCAACATCCGGCGGTTAATGGATAAGAATTTCATGGGTTCCTTGGCCTCCCTAAGCAGAAATCGGTTTCCGATTTGTTATGACTGCATCACAATTCGTTTCTCGAATCTTCGTATCTCATCAACAGAACAAAACATCCTTGACTTAAGTCAAGGTGATGAAATCAACGACCCCGTAACCGCGTGGTCGGATTTCGCCGTCCGGTGCGCGACATCGGAATGGTGCGTATCATCCCCTCGCTCCCATGTGTTAATGGTGAAGGGGGTTGCATCTTTGCATTTTTTACTTCAAAAGGCACGACAGCTTTTTCCCATATTCAACGCACATTTCCATAGCCTTCGCATCAGGATTCCACATGGCCCTCAAACCTTCATCAACCACAGCGAACCCGGCAGATGATAAATGCTGCGATATAATCTTGACTGCCTCGCCGCTCCAACCATAACATCCGAATGCCGCCGCCTTCTTGTTCATAAATTTCAAGCCCTTCATCTCTTCCAGGATAGCGGCCACAGCGGAAAGAATACCTTTGTTGATAGTAGGAGAACCAATCAACACTGCTTTGGATTTGAAGACCTCCGTAATTAAATCGTTTTTATCTGACCTGGCGATGTTAAATAATTTCACGTTAACCGTTTGATCCTCTTGTGTGATTCCTTTGGCAATGGCTTCGGCCATACGCCTTGTTCCATCCCACATGCTGTCATAGGCAATCGTAATTTGATTTTCGGCATAGCTGTTCGCCCATTGGAGATATTTTTCAGCAATCTGCAGCGGGTCTTTTCTCCATATCACGCCATGACTCGGACAAATCATATCCACCGGTACCTTCAAGGCGAGAACTTCCTTGATTTTCTTATCAACAAAAGCGCTGAAAGGCGTCAGGATGTTGGCATAGTATTTAACGGCTTCCTGAAACAACTCTGCCTGATCCACCAGATCATTATACATCAGTTCCGACGCAATATGCTGCCCAAAGGCGTCATTGCTGAAAAGGATGTTATCCTTCGTCAGGTAAGACATCATGCTGTCCGGCCAGTGCAGCATCTGCGCTTCAATAAAGATAAGTTCTTTTGCTCCGAGACTGAGCTTATCCCCTGTCTTCACAACATGAAAGTTCCAGTCCTGATGATAATGACCTTTGAGAAAATTCACGCCATTTTTCGTGCAGTATATCGGGGCATCGGGAATATGGCGCATGAGTTCAGGCAGCGCCCCGCTGTGGTCCGATTCAGCATGATTGGCAATGACAAAATCAATCTTTTCCAGGGGGATATCTTTTTTCAGGTTTTCCACAAATTCACCGGAAAACTTTCCCCATACGGTATCAATCAAGGCCGTCTTTTCATCTTTGACCAGATAAGAATTATAGCTTGAGCCTCGATGCGTTGAATATTCTTCACCATGGAATTTTCTCAGTTCCCAGTCAATCTTGCCGACCCAGGTAATATTTTCCTTTATTTTAAAACTCATTATGCCTCCATCATTATTTAAATTGTTGTTTTGTTTAAGACTCATGTTCGTGCACAGTATCATGAACCAATGTTGAAGTTACTACCATTTCAGGATTTTACCATGACTGCCTATCAATCCTTTTTCATGGCATCCGGGTGAGGAGTCTTGATGACCAGAAAAATCAGGCGTTCCGGGGATTCATTTTTAATGCTCATCGAGGAGTTCAGAGGTACTCGGAGGAGATTTCCCTGTCCGACTTTAACTTTTTCCATACCTACAGAGAACGTACCTTCACCTGCGACTACCTGAAGGGTCACATTGGAATTGGCCTTGTGCTCTGGAACATTCTGCCCCGGCTCCAGACAGACTTGGTTCATCAAGAGATATGGCTCATCAACTATGTTGGCCATGCCCCGTCCTTCCTTTTTAAACATCTCTTTCTCTTTCAGATTGATCAGTTCCATCTTGTTGTCTCCTTTTCTTAGATTTCCAGTTTACAGACAAAATCCGTTATTATCTCCGGCTCTTCAGGTTATCATCACCACCGCATCCTCGACGTGCACTCCCTTGCTCATCATTTCCATCTTGCTATTTGCCGGGTAAAAGGTCTTTGGTCTTTAATTTGGACGGCATGAAAATTCCTATGACACCATTCAATCCGACGCTCATAACTATGTTGAAGAAGAAGGCGGCGAATCCGAGCAGCAGTAGGAAGCCGGCTAACGCCGCGAGGACCATGTAGGGAGTAAATTCTCCTTCGAAATAGATCGTCCGCCTCAGCATCCCCTGCAATCCGGCCATGCCCATAAAGGCACCCATTCCGATACCGCCAAGCAGGTGCGCCCAGAAATGGATATTCGCAAGCTTTTCGCTGTACAGCTTTGCTCCATTGGTCAGAATCGGGAACAGTAAGTAGATTACGGAGTACAGCGTCATTGTCAATCCCACCAAAACTGCAACGTGTACGTGTGGGCCAACAATCCATTGAGTATTATGAAGAATCCTGTTTAAACCCAGGTCCGCCTGCATTATACCGGCAGGCACGGCCAGCGCAAAACCGAGTAGCCCGCCCAGTAAAAACTTAAGCGGATTTGTCATTTTGAGAGGCCGTGCGCTCCATAGCGTTACCAGGGTTATAAAGAACGCAAGTCCCTGCGTGATAAGCTCAAAGGTGGTAACCATCTCGCCCGACGCGATTTTCAGTATTCCCGGCTGGGCCTGGTCGGACATTAAATGGTGAGACCATACCGTCCAGGAGACCACCAACTCGATAAGCAATGCAGCGCGCGCGATGTTTTCCATGAAAAGTTTTTTACCGGTTATCATTGTTGCAAGCAGGTACCAGCTACCTGCAACAAAAATCAGTACCAGTCCGTCCGCTACCAGGTCAAGACCCCACCAGAACCAGTTCTTATACAACAGGGCATCAATTGCCGAGTGCTTTAAATCGTGGCCCAATATGGCGGCAATCATGTAAACTAAAATCAACACCCCTGTGAAAAGTATTATTCCGGAATTAAGAGCAACGTCAATGGTTCCGCGGGCAATCGCGGCAATCGGTAACGATACAAGATGTTCTTTTTTATTTTTGGAGAAAAGATTTCTTAATCCGCTCAGACCTAACGCGGAAGCAATAAGCGCTCCGGCCGGCTGTTTGGCCATTCCTTCTGGCGTGTAGGTTATGGTTTTGAATATATTTATTACAAAGAAAACAGCTCCCAGCATAACCAGGGCAATGCCGACGATGAAGAAGGTCCCACCCCAGACACTGAATTGAGTAAAATCGGCAGGAAGCGGCCAGTACAGTGTATATAATGGCGCATAGTGGGTAATAAAACCAGACAGCCAGAATGTGAAAGTTCCTCCAGCAACTAAGCCGCAGGTCCAGTTTGCGAGTTTAATGCTCCACAGCGGCTTTTTCATCAGGAATGGCACAAGGAAAAGAAATGCACCAAAAACTATCGAATATGTCGAGCCGAAAATTGCCACAAGCGGGTGCGCTGTCAGTATTCCATAAAACTGATCGGGAGGAATAATGGCAACAATTGGCTTCACCAGGTACAGCCGCATTATCGTCCCTTCAATCAACGCAATGCCGTAATAAAGAAGACCCACAACTACAAACCTTAAAGCCATTTTCTGCATCGGAGTCAAGGAAACAGACTTGAATAATCCCTGCTCGCCATTTATTAGTGTTTGTAAAAAGTTCATAGTATATTCCTCACATTATATTATTTTTCCTGCGGCCTGAATCATTCAGTAACCTCGACCGCATTCTTTTCAATCATCCCGATTCCTTTCGGCCCGGAATACTCGGTTGACCGGATGGTGTAGGTACCGAGCTTTTCAAAATGCCAGAGAATGTCGTTCACATACCCAGGCAATACCTGCATCTGGAAAAGCATGGAATTATCCGCACGAAATAATCCGAAACCATATGTCAAATCATCGGAAGTCACGTTAAACCGCGCAATTTCACCTTTCTTGATAGACATTTTTCCCATGGGGAGAATAAATTTGTGTTTAACGATACTAATGTTAAATGTTCTATCTGCTTTAATCTTTGATCTGTTAAGATCCATCGGTTTCCATGGAATTGTTTCATGGGTGATGATATGCAATGATACTCCGGCTAAAACTAGGCATATGACGAAAGTATAAAAGAGCGCAGGCTTAATCTCCTTACTCTTCCCATTTTTTGTTACCATGTATCCGAACCATCCAACTACCAACATGATGGCCAGAGCATACAGTGTGTACACAACAGCCTGACCGGTGAGAACAATGTTGGAATCAATCATATATCCTCCTTATTTAAAAATTGGCTTTAGTTATAAAACCTCAATCAGTGGTAAAAACTAATATTCTAATTGTCGTGGATAGCTTGTAAGTTTTACAGGCCCATCCTGTCCAACAGCGACAGTATCTTCATCACGCACTCCCCACTGGCCGGTATAAAGTCCGCAGTTGCCTATTGCAATCACCGTACCTGCCGCTAGGGGGCCTGGACCTTTCTCACCATGGAAAAAGGCGTGGCCTGCTGGAAGCGGTGCTTCTTCAAACTCAAGACCGATGCCATGGATGGGCGGGCCGAAGATATGATCCTTGTGCCCTGCTTCCGTAAAGATATCATGCATCGTCTGCTCAAGGACATCTATGCTTACTCCCTGCCAAACTTTGGCAATGGTTACTTCAAGTGCTTTTACATACAGATCATGGGCTGCTTTCTGCTCTGCTGTTGGCGTGCCTACACAGACGGTTCTGCATAAATCTGAACAGTATCCATTGACGACAGGATGAACATCGATCATCACGAGATCACCTTTTTCAAGCAATCTCTGTGTGGGAAGCCCGTGGGCAATATTGGTGCGCGGCCCCGAGGACACGTAGGTGCGGTAGAAGTCATCAGCGCCTGCCTGCCGCATGGCATATTCAGCTTCCGCAGCCACCTGGCTCTCGGTCATGCCCGGCCTGATGGAAGCAACGGCAGCCTTCATGCCGGCGTCCGCTACCTTTCCTGCCGCCCGCATCCATTCAATTTCTTCACTATCCTTCACCAGCCGCAGCGCAGACATGATAGGCGTACAGTCCTTGGGCTCCACGCCTTCGGGCTTTGCATGCGGGTGTGTAAACATGCCCATACGGGGTGCAGGCAGAAACGCATACTCAAGGCCAACGACACCTTTTGTTATACCGAAGTCCTTAAAATAATGGGCCACAGAGTGGATAAGACCCACTTCATTCTCAAAGCCAACGATATGGTCAAAATGGGCAAGGCGCTTGACATCCTCCATATCGGTCTGGGGAACTCCCATGACAACCCGGAGGTCCTTGGTTATCATGGCATAGGCGCAGAGCCTACCGTCACCGGTGAGATAATGCATATTTGCGGGCTTTACCAGGATAAGCATATCCATGGTTGCGTTCTCCATCAATTGTCCGCAGCGCTGTAAACGTTCCTGGCAGGTTATTTTGTTCATGGTTTAACCTCCAATATGCGGTGAGCTTCTTTAAGGTTTCTTCAAATATCTTATAGGTTAGATCGTCGAACAGCTTCATCGAAGAACCTTAACCTTGTAGCTGAAAAACACCAAGTTGTTGCAACAAACTCAGGGCATCAAACTGAGCCCACAATTTTACAACTTTTCCCCCCTGGATGTGCGTGATGAAGAAATCTTTAAATTCTACCTGTTTTCCTGTAGGGGGAATACCCTGGAAGTCGCCCAGATGGGTGCCGTATACGTTCACGTGGTTCGCCACCTTATCATTTTCGGCTATCTGTTCCTCCATCTTGTGATGCAAGTCCGGAAAGGCGGCGTACAGCATAGCGACAAATTGCCGAAATCCTTCGCGGTTTGTTGGGCTGGGGAATCCGGGAAGGTATGCTATGCAATCAGGGATGAAAAATTCGTCAATGGCAGATATGTCTTTATCCAATTTCTCTAAAAAGGTGCGCATTACGGCTTTGTTTTGGTCTGTTGTCATGAAATTCTACTCCTTTAACGAAACCCTGTTTTGTTTAATGCCCATGTTTATGTTCTTTATCAGCACCATGCTTGCTGGCGGGCTGCTTGGAACCTTCTGCGTTTTCGTCATGTCCCCCTTTGCCCGTGGCATCCAGATGGAGCCGTTCCACATAGTGCGTATATTCAATATATGCTTCAACATAATCACGGCCCTGCTCGACGCTTTCATCCTTGTGCTTGTAGGTCGCTGCGGCATGCTCATAGCGCTTCCTGATGCCGACAGCAACATCGTCAGTGACCAACTTTACTAGTGCGTCAGAAGAACCGCTCGCCAAAGCTTTATCCGCTTCGGCAATGGCGGGTTCGACTTCACCGGCCGGTTTCAGCCCGGTAAAGGGTGCACCTTCGCCGGCGCGATGAATCTTGACGAGAGTTGCAAAGAATTGCATTTCAGCCGCGTCAGCATTTTTCTTGCCCTTGGCGCTCTGCGCCTTGGCAAAGGCCGAACGAACGGCTTTTTCATCCTTCTGTTTCACCCACTTGAGGACGGGTGTGACATCTTTGGTATCGAGGGCCTTCCGAGCATCCTGAATGACAGGTCCGTCTAGAGTGTCGCAGTGAGCAGCGGCAAAGCTGTATATTCCGAGAGTCAGTGCCGTGGCGACGGCAGCGACCAAAAACATCTGTACCCAAACTGATTTCTTTTTCATGGTGCCCTCCTTTATAATGTTAGTTTCTTTAAGGTTTCTTCAAATGTCCTATAGGTTAGATCGTCAAACAGCACGAAGTGCACTTCTTTAATGATGGTGGTATCTTTTAGATAACCGATGACTGTCTGAAGTGCAATTTGCGTTGCTTCTTCCAAGGGATATCCGAATGCGCCGGTGCTTAACGATGGAAATGAGATACTCTCCAAGGACTTGCAGGCCGCCAAATTAAGACTTTCTCTGTAGGCGCTCATCAGCAGTTCGGGTTCTCCTGTTTTTCCTCCGTCATACATGGGTCCAACGGCATGAATGACATACTTCGCTTTCAGATTCCCTCCCGTGGTGATGACAGCCTGACCCGTCGGACATCCCCCAATCAGTTCACTCTGCGCCTTGATGGCAGGCCCCCCGGCCTTGTGTATTGCCATATCCACCCCACCTCCGGGAATAAGCGATTCATTCGCAGCATTAACAATGGCCGTCGTCTCTTCATGGGTAATATCTCCCTTAATCAGCTTCAGTGTTGAACTACCGATTTTTATTTCCATCCGATCGCTCCTTTCTGTCATTTCTTGAACTTCATGCATTTCTCGAAACTATCCCAGAGCCCCATGCCATCATGAGTCAGCGAAGATGAAAAGTTGTTTAACGACCATCTCATGGTTGATATTTGGACCATGCCGATCATTGTAAAGGCAAAGGCGTTGGTATCGATTCCCTTATGGATGGTTCCGTCTTCTTGCCCTTTCTTAATCAATAATTCTATTTCTCGGGCATAAGTGTTAATCGCAGTCAAAAGTTTTTTTCTTAAATCAGGATGGCCTTTATGTAACTCTTCTGAAAAGACAATATGCGGAATTCCCTTGTTTTCTTCAATATATTCGAGATGGAGCCTGAAGAGCCTTTTTAACTTTTTCAGAGGATCCACCACCTTCATATTTTTGACACTTCTGAGGTTCTGCAGGAGACCCTCGCCAATACCTTCAACAGCATGAGCAAGGATTTCTTCTTTGTTCTTAAAATGCCGATAAAGATTGGCTTCTGATACACCCACTTTTTCCGCAATGGCAGAAATGGTAAGGCCTTTTACTCCTTTATTGGCAATAATATTGAATGTGGCCTGCCTTATCTGCTCTCGCCTTACTTCTGTGTTTACCTTGGCAACACCTTTTTTCATATCCACACCTTTATGTAAGTTAGCATTCGCTTACATTTATGCCAAAAAAATATTTTGTCAAGCTTTCATTTCCATCTAATAAACATTTTGAATCGATGAGAAGAAATTAGCCCACTTTCTGAATGATCGGCATATCTAAATCATTCAGTGATCACCTCGTAAAATTGGGGAGATCGGCTACCGTCAAAAAAGGGTTCAACACGCTTGCTAGCTTCAGTGTGCGCTGGCGTATTGTGCATGGCCATGAAGGTTTCATGACTCTTATGCTCCACGATGGCAGCATAGTTGCCACCCTTGATGGGTTTCAGAAGCCGTCGGCTTATAAATCCTTTGTACTTTGCAAATTCCTTATTTGTCTGTACAAACCACTTCCGAAACTCATCATCCTTTCCTGCCTTGATCGGTGGAAAATTGACAATAACTACAAACATGATAGCCATCTCCTTTTTTAGTTCTTCTGCTACATTAATAAGTTTCACATGCCATTGAATCGAGTAAACAGGCTTCCCTCCATGCTTTTAGATGGAGACTTGTTTTCTCCGTCAGCCGTCTGGTTTCCTGGCGGTGCAACAACATTTAGACCATGTTTCCTTTTGTCCTAGATCATCGCAGGACTAGACGTATTAAGATGTCTATGAATTGTATAAGCAAGAGGTCTGCCAAGTGCCGAAGAAAAACCAGAAGTATGGAGTCTTCCTTTAATAATAGGCGATTAGATTAATTGGAGAGAACCGTAGAGATGTATAGAATGATTCGTTTGACCTCAGTATTTGGCGGAACCTCAATATATTGAGGGATAGTTTGAAGGAAGGTGGACAGTTCGGCCGGATGTTTGTCGTAGGGATCGAATTGTGTTTATTACTGATTGAAAGGTTGTATGTTTACGAAGATTGACGCTTTGTGGATAACAGGAAGTTATCGATTGTGTTGACACTCGTTATAAGGTCAAGTTTGTTAATGGCAAATAATTTAACTTATAATACACATGTAACCGCCTTTGAATGGTTGTAAGACAAGCTCCAAACTATTCTTGTTGCGGCTTCTTTTCAAATAAAAGTCTAATATCTTCCACTCTCCAAACAGTTGTTCGCTTACCAAGCTTAATAGGTTGCGGAAATCTTCCTTCTTTGACTCCAGCCCACCAACTTGATTTGGAAATAGGAATAATAGCTGGCGTTGTTTTGCTACCGACAATTTGATTTAATCTTAAAAATCCTTCAGATGGTAAATCATACATTTGTATATCCCCCTTTCCTCAAGGTAGTGCAGAGCATAGAATAATCGCTGCACTACCCATGAAAAACGATATTGTAAACGTAATCGATAACTTGTCCGGTATTTTCATGATTCATAATACCCCCGACTTAATTCTTCTTTTCTTATATATTCCATATCCATTTGAAAAGATCTCCCAACTTTGAAAACATTTTGACGATCATGGAGCTAAATATTTTCTTTATAAATTGGGCCATTGATTTAGGAAGTAAATATTTAAGAACAAAATATAGAATATAAGAGACGATCGCCAATGACAGGAAATATCGGATAGACGCAGGCTGAAAAAGAGCTGCAACTAATGATAATAAAAATAATCCTATAGTCGCGCTGATGATTAGTTTTATCACGACAAGGATTACAGATCTGGAACCAGCTGTATCCGACAAATCCGCAGAACCGCACGAACCGCAATACTGGGCATTAAACGGATTTTCATGGCCGCGTGGACACAATTTGATATACCAGGTCCTTCCGCAAAAGTGGCAGATCTGAGGGTTGCCTTCATTGAATCGTCTGCAATATGGACAGTAACGCATTTCAGTTCTCCAGAAGGGAAAAGAAACCTTGACAGCCTGAATGTTGCCAGACTCGCTCCAGAATATAGTTTTGGCAAACATCGTCTCTTACGGCAAAATAGAAAATTCTGCTGTTCAGCTCTTCTATCGTTGATTTGAGGTTGGAAAGCCTCGTCTCAGTCTTGGTAATGATGAGTACCCGGAAATATTTAAAGCCAAAGTCCTGTTCTGAACGGCCTGATCTAGCATAGGCAATATAGGCTTTGGCCTTGGACTTTAACCGGCCATTGGTCATGGTTGAGCAATCGGCCTCCACAAAGAAGCTATAAAGTCTGTTCTGATAGGTAAGACAAAGGCATCCATCCGGTCTCAGAACTGTCAGGCTCCCTTGGTTATGCTGAAACTCAATGAGACAATCCCTTTCCTTGATCCATTGCTCCAAGGTCATCTGCGCATTATTTTTAATAGCCAGAGTGAAGGCTATCCTTATATCGTTAAGAAAAAGTTGATGGTTTAAAAAGAGCACCTTTCGGTCCTGAAGATGCTTTCGTTCTCTTTCCAAGAGCAAAGGGTCAATGCTTAGGTTATCAGAGACGACAGGGATTCCTTGGGGGCCTAGATAATACAGAGTTTTGGGAGTTCCGGTGATGGTAGGCAGAAAAAGTCTGGACAGGTAGCCGTGCTCATAAAGCTTTTTTAATCGGATGTTGACGCGGGTAATACAAGGGAAATCCAGTAGCTTCTGAATCTGCTCGCGGGAAAGGAGCCGGAATTCGGCAACAAAAGTCATCATGACTTCGTCCCTGGGCTGGAGAAACAAGGCCTTCTTTTTTCTCAAAAATAATATTTTTCTTTCTTTGTCCATCATCTCACCAATCATTCCACCCCTCTGCTAAATCATTATTCTGCACAACCCTCGGCCGTCTCGTCTGAAGTGGCCTAGTCGATGAATCTGTAATGGTTGGAAACATATTCTGTCTTCTTGCAATCTCCTCCTCCACCTCTCTTATAGGACGGGCATAGTCAGCAAAGGAAGTGCCCTTGATAATCTGAATTATTTGCTGGTTTATCTTCATTTCAGGAACACGAATCGTGCGAAGAAGTCTGGGCTTTTGCCCCCTCAGCTTGAGATATGCCTGGCAAACTTGAAAATCGATAAGATGTTTTTCAATCAGGGGTCTGGCCTTCAGATCCATCTCTTGGGACATTTGCAAAGCGTCGTGATGGCTTAACCGAAAAATGATCTGTGTACCCACATTACCCAAAATAGATGTCTTGAGTTTAAGATTTATCTGATCCAGATTCTGGTGAGCCATAGTTAGCGCCAAACCATATTTTCTTGCTTCCGATAACATCGTTTCAAAGTCAAAGTCCTCGCCGGTATAGTACTGAAATTCATCGATGAATGCGTAAAAAGGCAAACGTTCCTTTTCAGGCAGTTCGGCTCTGGTCATGACAGCCAACTTTAGCTTGGCAATCAAGAGAGAACCCAACAAATAAGCATTCTCACGTAATTGCCCCTTGCTTAGGTTAATGATCAGCCATTTACCCTTATCCATAATATTTCGAAAATCGATGGTGCTCCTTGCTTGTCCGAGCATCAATCGCACACCGGGATCACCGATAAAAACCGCCATCCGGTTTAAAACCGGTTCACGATAAACTGCCTGCATCTTATCGGAAAGCGCATGATAGCGGTTCACCCAGTAATCCCTGGCCACGTCGTTTTTTAACCCTTCGACCATCTTTTCCCTAAAGTAGGAATCGGTTAAAAGACGCGATGCTTCCAACATCGTCAGACCGTTTTCTGACAAAGTAATGAAAGTATTGCGCAGCAACTCCTCCATCCTGGGCCCCCAGTAGGCGTCCTGCCAATATTTTTTGAATATGCCTATCAATTCTGAGGCTTGGGAAAAAGAAGAGTAGCGCCTGGTTTCCAGTGGATTAAATCCCACGACGCTTTGCTGATTGAACGGTTCGATCAGGATTAATTTGTTGCTCAGATCTTCCAGAAACGAAAAAGAATTCTGAATGGTGGCGAGGTATGCAAGATACTGTATGATACTGTTGCAGAGATCGCCGTGAGCATCGATCACGCAAACACCCCGCCCAGCCAGAATGTCCTGGCGTATAAGATTTTCAATCAGCTTAGTTTTACCGGAACCCGTAGAGCCTAAAATATAAAGGTGTTTGAGCCGATCCCGGTTTGGAAGAAAAACCTTTTCCCATTTTCTGGAATCATAGGGATGACCGGCCATCCCCAAAAGCAATCCCTCAGAAGGATGATCTTCGTTTTTGTTTTTTTCAAAGGTAATTCCTGATTCTAATACCTTAATGAGCGCACGCTCAATTTCTTGTAAGATCATTTTATTCCTCCATTTATAATGGCAGAATAAAGTTTCCCAGCCTCTTTGGGGCTCATGCCTTCACCCAGATTATGATCGTTCACCCGAATTTCAAAATGAAGATGTGAATCATAAGTGGTTCCGGCCTTGCTGGTTCCTGAGTTACCAACTCGACCGATGATATGTCCCTGCTTAACGAAAGTTCCCGGTTTTAGATTTTTTTCCACATCCGAAAGATGGGAGTAAACGGTCACTACCCATCGACCATCGGAAATACCGTGGTCGAGAAGAACTCGCCGGCCATGTAGTGCATCGGTAACTTCAGAGGGTGTCGAGAAAAGATTCTTGGTGATTGCCAGGAGCCTATCTCTGAGAACTTTAGGAAGGCCATGATAATCGGCTCCCACGCTCAGAATATATCCGTCTTTGGATGCCAAGACGGGTGTTCCGTAAGCGCAGTAGATATCGACGCCTTCGTGCCGCCCATTCCGGTAACTTCTGGCTGCTCCAGGCAGAAGATCAGCATTTTGCGGAATTTCAGCTCCGTCTATAGGAATCCTAAATCCCTTGGCCCAACCCGGCAAGGGCAAGTCATAGAAAATAAAACCTGGAGCCGCATTATTTTCCAGGGATTGTCGCCGATCCAACGCAGGGTCAATCTCATGGCTTTCGGCAGAAGGCTTTGTCAAAAATGGAACATCAATTTTGTGAGCGCTCAGGGAAAGCAAAACACAAAAACTCAAAATCAGGTTTGAAGCAACCACTAAAGCAAGCAATCGCAACAACCCAAATTTTGTTTTATTTATTAATAATCGCCACATCTTCTTTTCTCATCCATGTCGTTTTCCCATCTGGCATTATCGCCAGATAATGTGTGGGATTACCTTCCTCTTTCACTAGCAACTTAGTTTGATTATTGGTGATGACCACCCGGTAAGGATAGAGATCGAAATTCTGAGGGATCAGATAAGCCCCGAAAACATATCCGCTGCCTTCATTAAAAAGCACAACTTCATACCACCCGTCACGGAAAGAGATAACTTTCAAGATTTCATCTTGATTTGCTTTTCTGATGATCTCTCCTTGCAGATTCGGCTGCGATCGGATGTTGACATTATCTCCAATAACCATCCCATTCCTTACGGTTTTAACCTCTGCCGGCGGTGCAACAGGGAATTGAGATCTGTTTTCCGTTGCCTGCAATCTCGCGGTCTCAATGTAATGATCCTTTGAACCGTTAAAGGCTTTTGAGATAATAAAAACCAACAATATGGCCAAACCAATGACTATCCAGCCTATCCTAAATGGCCGCTGCTGGGGTCTTGGTTGTGGCCTGGCTTGCTGGACTGGCCGCAACCTTTGAT
Source organism: uncultured Smithella sp. (assembly GCA_964539765.1). Taxonomy (GTDB): domain Bacteria; phylum Desulfobacterota; class Syntrophia; order Syntrophales; family Smithellaceae; genus Smithella. The sequence continues at coordinate 20,361 of CAZIJZ010000005.1, read as the reverse complement.
TATTAGGCTCCATTAAGAGATCGGCTACTTCCGCGCGGATTTTTCCTGTATCGTCAGACAGGATTTCGGCTAAAGTCGGTTGACGTCTCATACGTTCCTCCTGTAGATTTTTGGCAAATCGGGCAGGCATCGTCTCGTTTGACCCGTGCAAGCAAAAAATCAAAAGGCTGGTGAAAGATTTCACTATACCGGCCCTGAGGTGGACTACCAGCATGGACCAGTGCTAAGTTCCGATCTAAGTCCAGCAGGCTGTTTCTATTAGAATCAGGAAGCAGAAGTGCCAGGGCATAGGCGGAAGCGATGGCCACAATATAAGCAATGTCGATGGCCAATCCAGGCTCCGCTTTCAATTCGGACGGTTGCTCGTCGCTATAGGGAATACGCTGTTCTTTTTTCTTTAGCTCCGATAGATAGGATTGCCTAAATTCCATGAAACAATTGAAGCAAGCGGTATGGCCTGGTTTAACAAAAAGAATCTCACCGGCGCATGCCCGCTCATAACATCCCACATAGAGCGACGGGATTTTCAGACTGTGACAAAGTTCATTGGTCACAAATTGGGCGGCTGTGGAATCGGTTGTGGCGATGACTAGATCTGAGCCCTGTAATCGCTCCACTTGCTCATGCCATGAGATATCAAGCAAATTTTCTTCAAATGTCTGAATGGCTGCCTGAGGGTTGCGGCGCAGAATCATATCCTTTACCGCCTTGGTTTTAAATCTTCCCAGATCCCTCATATCGCAGACATGCCGGGCCAAGTTGGAGGCTGAGAACCCATCCGGGTCGAGGAGGATAAATCGCCCCACTGCCGATTGAGTCAAATGCAAGGCGATCTGTGATCCGACCGATCCCAGCCCTATAAAAGCCACTTTTTTGCCGGCAACAATACTGGTGTCGATGATTCCCTGCGATCGGGATGTAAATTCATCGCTAACGGGGATTGTTTCCATTTCCACAAAAGGTATGGAATATGGATAGCCCTCAAGTTCGATTCCTTGGGAATTTATGCGAGCAACCTTTTTCAAATCATCGTGCGGCTGAAGGCTTAAAACCTGAATCAACCCCTCGTCAAAGCGGGCAATACCATAACAATCTTCAAGTCCGTCACTACACGATCTAATTTCTAATAATAGCTCTTGCGGAATAATTATTTTTGGGTTCATGAATGCCTCTTTTTTAAAACGCATCTAATGAGTTTGTCTTTAGGGGATAAGATTTGCCAATCAATTAACCGAAACTCTCTTGAGCTCCGGGAAAAATAATAAGGGTGAAAGCTGATTTTTTTACCAGTCAGATTGATAATCGGGAAAACAGCATCTGTAACATTCCACTCCGGATCAGTTACGATCTGGTATGCAGCCTTATAATCATAAGAACTCGGGACGCAATAGTTCCCGGGATGGCGGTGATAGGAACCGACATAATTGACACCGTACCGATTAAACAGCTTCTCCAGGTATACCTGCTGCCACTTCACATCCGGCGAATACCTGGTCCGCGTTCTCATTGGGCTCATTCCGGAACCAAGGGTAAAAGGCGCAATGATGAATTTATCAGTGATTTTTTTTCCGATAAGAATGCCACCTGTTTCGACATCAGGGAAAGACATACATTCGTCAAGGATTGAGCGATAAACATTATGGGTCAAAACGAACTTCATTTATCTCACCACCTTTCGCCAGTCCGTAAAAACACCTCATACAAGGCCAGCCAACCGGCAATCAAAGGTATCGCCGCTGGCGCCGTCGTCTGTTTATAGTTCCAGCCATCCGGGTAAATACACAGCGACCCGTCGATAAAGCGGTGAGGCGCATCTGCCCGGACTTGAGGATGCGCGATGATCAATTTGGGTTTCTGCCAAGGGTAAGCTTTGGGATAATTGATGTTCACCCTGTACAAGGTGCCAAAATTGGTTTGCAGTATTCCATCCCAGAAGAGCTGCTTTTGATCATCCAGTTTCAGGACAAACTGTGGATAATTTTCCTGCATGATAATTTTCTCCGCGGATATTCGGAGCGGATATCTTTCATACCAACGTTCAAACATAAATACTCACCGCGATGGAGCCTGTGGCCGGTAAACCCGGCCCCAGGCTACCCACCTAGTTAACTGTTACAACCAAAAGTATGAGGTGACATTTTGGAAACCTTGGGACCTGAAACTCCCTGATCCGGAGGGTTATCCGAAACCTGATCACTCCCTGAGTTAAGAACCACCTGACCATCGGGCGTTACTTCCGCCTCCTTGCCACTTCTGTTGCCTAACACCGCCTGTCTTAGTTCTTCCAACTTTGATTTGCCTGCCATGATTTATTCCTCCTTTATTCCGTAAATTAAGACATCTCTTCTTCAACGAAGAAGTTTTCTAATGTCTTGCTTGGTTGACAATTTAAGGGAAGACGTAATATACTTCAACCAGATGGATTCACAATAATTCACAATTTCCGGAGATACAGATTGGACAAGGGTTCTTTAAGAATCAGCCTAATAAATTTCTTCGTGGAAGATAGTAGTGGTTTCAGATATTCATTGTCAAAGCGCTTCTTTTATCTTTACGTCTACCTTGCATATCAGCGATCCAAGCAGATTGAAGACAAAGGCGGATTTGTCGAATTAGAAAAGATACGCCATCTGCCTTTCTGGGAAAAAAACAGCCTTGAGAGTGTAGGCAAACAGATCCGTCGCCATATGATTAAGATGGAACGGACGCGCAAGAACATAATTGAAGCACAACAGAAAATTAAAGGTCCGTATCGGTTAACAATTGCCCCACGAAAAATCAGTATCGATGTGGATACTCAAACTATAAGTGAATACCTGCGGCTGAATAAACTCCCCGTATATTATGCGAAAGAACAGAAAGAAGACTTCTATGGATATATAGAAGCTATCCTCCAGGGAGATATTCATTTTAATGAAGGTGTATTAAATCGGGCAGCAAAAAGCTTAGAGCAAGCTTTAAATTATTGCACAACAGTTGATCAAAAGGTTGTAGCCATGCACCGGTTGGGTAGAACTTATGAAAGGTTGGGAGACTATGGGAAGGCTCTAAAAATATACCAATTGGCCATAAAGATTTTAAAGAAAGGAGCACATGCTGATTATTATAACTTGGCTTTGACTTATAATAATCTTGCCTGGCTTTATTATCGTAAGAATAATATTAAACTGGCCGAAAAAACATATTATTTGGCTTTGAATCTGATCAGAGGCAAGACGCACAATGACCTTTTAGGTAAAGTCCAGAATGGCCTAGGCATACTTTATGATTTGCAAGGTAAATATGAAGAAGCCATCGGTTTTTTTGAAAACTCTTTAGTTCTCACTTGCTCCGAGTCTGATTTTTACGGTGTATCAGCGACCTACTTTAACATCGGCAATAATTATAAAAAAAGAGCAGATGAAATGGTTAAACAAAGAAAAGTAATGAAAAAAGAGTTGCCGATACAGGCAGAAAAATTTTACCTAAAGGCTATAGGATGGGCGGAAAAATGTATTAAGCTAACAGATCGAGCAAGGGTCGGAAGTGAGACCAGCCAAGACCGGATTCTTGTTTCTCACTGTTATTTCATGCTCGGGAATTATTCTGATGCGTTAGCATATGCTGAAGATGCTGAAAAAATGGCCACTACTGCAGGGAATACGCGTGATATAGCGTTATCATGTAAAATACTTGGGGATATACACCTTGCAACAGATAAAGAAGGTAAAGTCAAAGCTGAAGAATTCTATAGAAGAAGTTTAGATAATTATCAGAAACTGGGAGATAAAATACAGATTGCAAAATTGCAACGTGTAGTTGAACTTATCTCCAGTCCCTCCCCGATTAAATAATTTGATTTAAAGCTGTGTGCTCCACTTTTCAAATAGGACAATGATCCATTTGCCAGTCAAATTGATCCTTGTCCGAAATAAAGAAAGGAGGAGTCAGAACATGAAGGAAAGTAAATCGATGGTCAAGGTTCCCGATCTTTTTCGGGACAGTTTGCAACCTTACGCAGAGCTCTTTGAAAACATTATTGTTCCAATGGTCAAACAAGCTTCCTGGGGCATGGTTGATAATAACCTGGCCAAGAATCTGAGGATGGAGATTGCCGAGTACGAAAACAGGAATGGGCAACATTTACATTACGTGTTGACTTACTACGGGTTGATGTTTTGCTGTTTGCATACAAGTCAGAGCATTTTGGAGACACGTAAAAATGTAAAAAAGAATGACCGGAGAACAAGACAAATCAATCTTGTTAATAAGGCTCGGCTGCTTATCTGTTTAGCTTATCAACAAGATCAATTCATGACCCTACCGTTAATGTTTTAAAGTCGGGGTCCACTAACCAAAAAGGAGAAGATCAACTTCTCCTTTTTTCTAACCCGGCAAACCACCAGCGTTAGCTGATGGTAGTTTTTACCCATTATCCGCCAGCTATGGAGCTAAATCTCTCCCCCTTGCTCATTTAGTTTTGGCAGCATATAATAAAAGGGAAATCGGGATTAGGGAATTTCCTTTAAAGTAAGGCTAAAACCCTGCTTTATTTTCTCCCATTCTTGTAGTTCCGTCACGATCTGGTTCCAATGGTTGAGCGTAAAGTGCACCAAAAGGGATTTTTCAGTTCCACAAGTCCTATTAAGTTCGTAAATAAGTCCTAGCTTAGCGGTTCCAAAACCTTTATTTCGCGTGTACGAAATTCCATTAGGAAATACCATCTTTTGGAACCGTGAATGAGAAGTGGCTAAATCAAGCCATTGTCTGCCCAGATCGGCAATAAAAGTATTTGCGTAAGATAGTACGCCTTCAATATCAAACTGATCAATCCTTGTTTCATCCAAGGATATTTTTGTTGCCACAATCTGATTTTCAATTTCTTCTTTTCTCTCTTTAAATTCTTCTGGCGTATATGATCCGTCTTCCCGCATTTCAAAAATTCTTTTTCGCTTTTCATCTAATACAGCCAATTGCTTTTCATAGTTTTGGGCTTCTGTTTTTAGGTCTAAATCTTGTCTGTTCCAAAAACTCAAAACAACCGTCTTGAATACATCCAAGAAATCTTTTTTCGGTGTAATCTCGCTTAGACATTTAACAAAATCACTTTCCAGTTTCTTTTTGCTTATTACTTTTCCATACATCGAGCATTCTTTATTGTAGCAATGGTAATAATAATACTTTCCACCATTACCGTGTGAACAGCTTCCGGTTAATTGCCCTCCGCAATTCCCGCACTTAACCGTTCGCCTCAAGGGGAATTTAGGATTCATTCTAACTCTTTTAACTCTGCTTGATTTTCCAGATAAGATAGAATGGATTTTAAAATATTCTTCTTTGGTTATTATTGGCTGGTGTATGCCGGGGACTTCTTCATTAGTCCACGGATTCACAATGATGCCAGCATAGTATTTAAGATATTTGCCGAAGATTCTGCTAACTAACTGCGGTCTGGTTTGTTGACCTCGAATTTTGCTTAATCCCAGCTTATCAAGAAGCTTTATCATTTCGGCTTGGGTATATATGCCTTTAGAAAATTCTTTTAATCCTTTTTGAATGATGGGAAATATTTGTTCATCAGGCTTATCCGGTTCATTTTTCTTTTCGCCTCTTTTTCTCGCATGCTGGCACTCATAGCCAATCGGAGGCCTGAAGGGACTAATCCCCTGATTTATTCTTGCCGACATTCCGTCAACGCATCTTTGCGTCCTGATGGCATTGTCAAACTCGGCGCTTCCGGCTAAAACTGTCTCTATGAATTTCTCGGCGGGATTATTGCCGATGGGTTCCGTTACGGAGTGAAGAGTTACTCCATAATCGAGAAGTGTTTTGCGGACATAAAAATGATCTTCGGTGTTTCGAGCGAAACGATCCACTTTGTAAACAACAAAAGCATCTATCTTGCCTTTGTTCTTACGGCAAAATTCAATGGCTCTTAAAAATTCGGATCGTTGGGCAGTTTTGGCTGAGGCTCCTTCCTCGCGGTAAATGCCGACGACCTCAATGCCTTTGCTTTTGCAATAAGCACGGCAAAGCTCATCCTGATTTTCCAAGGATGTACCTTTAACTTGTTCTTCACTGCTTACCCTAACATAAACAACTCCTTTCATATTTTTGTTTTTTAACAACTTAAAAGGACAGTCTGGTCGCCCAAGTCAGTTACTCCGAAGATTAACATCGTTGGCAGACTGTCCCTTTAGGACAGCGATGATAATAAAAAAATCGGAGTATTTATTAACTTAGGCGACATTTATATTATAAAGTGGAATACATTTTTGTGCAAAGGAGGTGTTGTGGATAATTATAAAAAGAGAAACGGGCTGATCCGCGATAGGACAGCCCGTTATTTTGTTGCTCATTTTATTCAAACCGAAAGTAATTCATTTTGTTTTCTGCCATCTGAATTGCCAACGGTTTTATGAGTGGTTCATCGACAAGCAAAACAATGTGCTCCACCTGATGCAAGAGTTCAAGCTGCGCATCAGAAAGATAGGGCAGTCCGAAATTGCAGACGCATTGCCTTCCGTTCTCTATGTTATAGATGCAACGGAACATATCAGTTGTGAAATAGACCGGCTCACTGAAATCAATGTTGCAAAAATTGTAAAGGTACAATTCAGGATTGAAAGTGTTATGGAAGACCGGTTTGCCGTCTTTCATTTTTATTCCGTAATAAGCGACTTTCATTCCTTTAGAATCCCTGACCGCAAAGGCGACGCTTCCGGCTAACATCGTCTTGCCTTTGGGGACACCAATTTCAAGCAATCTGCACATCTCTTCTTCGATACCTTTTGATTTAATGAAATCGTTAAAAAACAATTCATAGTTGATATTGAGTTCTTCGGTGATCCTCTTGGCGTGGTTCTGATGAGCTTTCGATAAAAACTCATTGGCGGCGTTCCAATCTATGCCCTTTATTTTCATAACCAGGGAAATGATATGGCCGCTTGATTTGCACTTCGGGCAGTAGTAAAGGTTCTTCTTGTCACCGTATTCTTTGATAGCGGCTTTACCATCGCAATCCGTTTGAGGGCAAGTGAATTTAGCATAGGCTCCCTGTGACTCATACTCGATGCCGATCAAAGCTAAGGCTTTCTCGGTATCAATACTTTTTAAAGTTTCTTTGTAATTCATAGCTTTCCTCCTGTGGGTGGATTTATCTCAATCTTATCTATTGCCCTCCTGATGCCATAAGTTGTGATATGAAAATTTCTTAGACTTTCGGCATGGAAGCAATGACTTCGTCTCAATGGGTATCTCCCAGCCCTCTTGCGAGGGCTGGAATCCCATAGTCCTTTAGAATTGCGTGTCCTTCTTTCGCCAAAAAACACGATTTCCATGTTTGCCATCACGAAAGTCCTTTTCGGCATCGGCCTATCGGTATTTCTACCAAATGGTTTTCGCCCGCATTCGTTAAAAGGGGCTACTAGCAAACACCTTTCAGCCCTCATGGTAATTCAGGCTGGTTGGTAGGACTCCATCGTAAACCAAGATGGCTTAGCTTTGCGTTGGGGTTCTGCCGAAATAGGCTTAATTACATTTTACCCGCCATTTCGATTTCCGGCTTGTCTTCCTGCAAAATCAGTTTCAAAACCTTTTCGGTATCACTTAGAACTTGCAGACAAGCCGCCACAGGTGTCAGTCCGGCTTCAACTGCGTATTTCTCAATGTACTTGTAGGAATTGCCAGTCGTTGACTGAAGCCCGAAAATTCTGGAAAGGGCTTCGGCTGATAATTCAGCCACAATTTCCTGCTTCCAGTCCTGGCCGTTTTTGAGTTTGCCAAGCACAAGTTTATGGGCGTGGTGCGATAACTCATGGAAAAAGACTGATTCTTCGGGCGTAGCCAATTTTATTTCTTTCCCGTTGTACGCTCCCCAAAACATATCGTTTCCTGATACGGCGTGGACATCCAGCCCCCATTCCTGCGCCTTATCAATCAAATGGAATGAGTTGATCTTTGTTTTCTTGTAATTCAGCGGTTCACCTTCTGTGTCTTCGTAGCAGAAGACCGGAACTTGCAAATATCCTAACAAACTACAATCTTCGTCGCCGTTTTCGCTTTTTTCCTTTTTCAGCCGGGGCGCGAAAATATGAAAAGCGGTTGCACCTTTTTTAACGTGCCTTCCTACTTCTTCCCATTGGCGGTATCCTCTGGCGTCATGCGTTCCGTGAATCCACATGATAATCCGGTTCAGGTAGCTCCATTGCTCCGAGGGAATGTCAAAAGAGGGAAAGGCCGCATAGGAAACAGCTTCGGGTATCTGCCCGGACTTAAATATTTGCAGTATCCCACTGAGGGTTTCGTTTATCTTTTTCGTCATAGGTTCTCTCCTTTTTTTGATTTTTTTCAATTTCATTTTTGATTATGCGATTAACCAAGGCAGTCATAGAGACTCCTTCGCCTTTCGCCCATTGATAAAGATAAGGAACAAACTCTTCGGCTATTTTTGGTGAATACATTTTAAACCTCCTTTCTATTTTAATTTGATTAACTGCGAACCGGTTTTAGCTTCGCCTGTCCTTTGCGATTGAAAACGATTCCGTTTTCAAGGTAGCTTGTATAACAGGCGCCTAAAACCTTATTCGGTTGATGAGGGAATACCTTGGCTGCAATTTTAAATACTTTCAGCAGCCTCTCAGATTCGAGATGCGGGCATTCACGGTGCCGCATGATAAAAATGAGTTGGACATTGAGGCGGGAGTAATACTTGGTCAGCTTTTCTTCGAGCTGGCTTTCGCTCATGTGGCCGTTGTCCAGTTCAAAGCGGTACTGTCGGATAGAGGCATCGGCTGGCCTTTCAAATGATACTTCCTGCATCCCTCTGCTGTGCAGAAACTTGCCGATAATATTCCTGACGCAGACATCATGATTAAATGAAAAAGTCGGCAAGGTCTTAGCCAATACCGTATAGGCGTATCTGCAGTCCTGATTCCTGATCCGCTTGAGGCGGAGCGTCCGGTCTTTTATTTTTACCATTTCGGACAGTTCCGACGAATAAACGCGATTTAAGGCGCTGTCGCATCTGCCCTCCATGAAATAGGCAACATTGCGGGGTGTCGCCCAATGAACCTCTTTGATAAACCACCTGAGCAGGTCTCTTTTGGTTGCCATAAATATAAGAAGACGGGGCAAGGGGTCTGTGGGCGCAAGCCCCAGCAAATAGGTTCGTGTTGTCGGAGCGTCCGAAGCTATTTGCTGGGGATTTGTAATGCTCTGCTTACAAGCCCCAGACTCCCTTTGCCCCAACATAAAACGCTAAAGGACGCCATTTTATCGCTTTAAAAGTGCCGTGCCATATGCAGTGAATAATTGACGGGTAGTAGTCCTATCTACCCGAAGGAATACTCTCTTGGCTACTGTACCAATCGTCCAGTTCCGGGCCTTTTTTGCCCGGCAGCTTGCCAGCTTTCTTGTCCTGCTGCCATTTCTCATAGATGATTTCAGCCAAGGCATAAAGTTGGTCGCGGATTTCCAAAATCTGCTCGTCAGAAAGGGACGGATCGTCCAGCAGTTTTTTCATTTGTTCGAGGGTAAGCATCTGTTTAGGTAAAAATTTCTTAATTTAACCAAGGCGCGCTGAAACGCCTTTCTTTCGGTGGGATTTAACTGTAAGTCAGCCAGCTTTTTGACTATCGCCCTTTTCTCGCTGGCGGAAAAGACGCCTTTTTTGAAGAGCCGCGAAAGATCGATCTTAATGCCGATGGAGTCAGTGTCCATCTCGCAAAAGAGGCCGAGCCTGCGTTCGAAGAAGGTGGATTCGTTCTCGTCATCCTCCTTCTCTCGCAGTTCGTCAATGGAAATCTCTTCCACGGGAAAACGCTTGTGGATAATATCCATATATTTGAAGTGAAGTATTAGAAAATTGAGAACAAAAAAAGACCTTTGATAACAACAAAAAAATGCTCCGAGGATATTAACCTGATGAAGTATATTTTTCTTATTACCAATGGCCTTGAGTTATGCCAAGAGTTCTAAAGATAATAAAGAAAAACAACTTCTGACAAAAATTGTGTGTTCATGTCAGTTTTAATTTTTTTATTATCATAGGCTTCTTAATGGGCATATTAAGCCACTTTAGGGCGGTTAAGCCGGAAAGGGTAATCTGTATGAGCTTATTAAGGTACGGAATGCGACTGGGAATTATAGCGGAGAGGCTGGATTAGTCAAGGTCGGCGGGCGTTAGTTATTCACCGTGTATTTTACATTATAGCGAGTTTCGATCAGTTTTGTGACATTACTATATTGCTCCCATGTGGTACTTTATAGAAAACATTACTCAAATAGACATCAATTTTTTCAAGTCGTCATTGATGTCTCGATTATTCCATTGACATAAGATACGGATATCCGTATACTTCCTACCGTTTAAAAGCACACATTTTGGATCTGTAACTTCTTTGTACATTATTGGTAATGAATTGTAACGGCTGAGGAGAAGACAGCTCGACATGGAAAACCGCTTTTTTGATAAACCAATTCTCAATTCACCATATGAATATCCAAAACAGTACTGGGAACTTGATGAACAAGGCCAGCCGACGCAACAGATTATAGAAAAACGCCGCCGTGCCGAATACATTACACCAATACCCAAGCCTAAAAAAAGAAAAACCGCAGCCTCACAACAAAATATAATTTTTGACGAGGGTAAGGGACTATCCTCACAAGCGCAACAATATGATCCCACACCGATCATTAACAATTTGCGTTATCACGTGGACAAATGGCGCAGCATTCCGAATCCCAGCGATTGGAAAGTTACGCCGGAAACAGCCCGATTACTGCAACACTGGCGTAAACATCCATTTAGTGCTTACCGGCCATTCTTTTGTCAGATCGAAGCCGTAGAAACTGCCATCTGGCTGACCGAAGTTGCTCCCAATGAGAAAGCAGGCAAAGAATTTCTCGAACATTTAGGTAATGCTAATAATTATGCCAATCCTAACCTGATGCGACTTGCTCTGAAGCTTGCCACTGGCGCCGGTAAGACTACAGTCATGGCTATGTTGATCTGTTGGCAGACTATCAATGCTGTTCGTCATCCTAACAGTAAAAAGTTTACCCGTGGATTTCTGGTAGTAACTCCGGGCATAACTATTAAAGACCGCCTGCGTGTGCTCCAGCCTAATGATCCTGACAGTTACTATAAAAACCGTGAGCTTGTGCCTAATGATATGCTGCGTGAATTGGAACGCGCCAAAATAGTAATAACCAATTACCATGCTTTTAAACTACGTGATCTGCTGGAACTGTCCAAAGGCGGACGCGCACTTCTTCAGGGACGAGGCGGCGAAGAACTCAAGACACTCGAAACTGAAGGCCAAATGCTTCAGCGCGTGATGCCGGGTCTCATGGGGATGAAAAACATTCTGATCATGAATGACGAGGCTCATCATTGCTACAGAGAAAAACCTGAAAAGGACGAAGATGAAAACCTCAAGGGTGACGATAAAAAGGAAGCAGAAAGCAACAACGAAGCCGCGCGGCTCTGGATAAATGGTTTAGAAACAGTTACCCGAAAAATAGGTGCGATCCAGGTGATTGATTTATCGGCAACGCCGTTTTTTCTGCGCGGTTCCGGTTACGCCGAAGGCACATTATTCCCCTGGACGATGAGTGACTTTTCACTGATGGACGCTATTGAATGCGGAATTGTCAAACTACCTCGTGTTCCCGTGGCAGATAATATTCCCGGTGGTGATATGCCGATGTTTCGCAATCTCTGGGAGCATATTGGCAAGTACATGCCCAAAAAGGGCAGAGGCAAATCCACGGAACTTGACCCACTAAAACTGCCCACCCAGCTTCAAACTGCTCTTGAAGCCCTTTACGGCCATTATGAAAAGACATATAACCTTTGGAAAGAAAACCACATGCAATTGCCACCATGCTTTATTGTCATCTGCAACAACACCTCTACTTCCAAGCTGGTTTATGACTATATCGCTGGCTTTGAACACCCGCCAAAAGAAAATGGTGTTACGCCGCCGCCATTTCTGGGAAAGTTTTCTCTGTTTTCCAACTATGATGAATATGGCAATACATTAGGCAGACCAAGAACGCTTCTTATAGACAGTGAACAATTAGAATCCGGCGATGCCCTTGACGATAATTTCCGCACCATGGCCAAAGATGAAATCGAACGTTTCCGCCGTGAAATAATTGAACGTACCGGCGACCGCAGCCAGGCCGACAAGCTTACTGATCAAGATTTGCTGCGTGAAGTTATGAACACCGTTGGCAAAAAAGACCGCCTTGGTGATTCCATCCGCTGTGTTGTATCGGTATCGATGCTTACAGAAGGATGGGACGCCAACACCGTCACGCATGTTTTAGGTGTTCGCGCTTTTGGCACCCAGCTTTTATGCGAGCAAGTCATTGGACGCGCCCTGCGCCGTCAGTCCTATGAGCTCAATGATGATGGTTTGTTCAACGTCGAATATGCCGATGTGCTCGGCATTCCTTTTGACTTCACCGCTAAGCCGGTGGTGGCGCCGCCGCAGCCGCCGCGGGAAACCATCCGCGTCAAAGCTGTTCGACCGGAACGTGATCATCTGGAAATTTGTTTTCCCCGTGTTGCCGGTTATCGTGTTGAACTTCCAGAAGAAAAGGTAACCGCCAAATTCAATAAAGATTCCGAATTGGATTTGACGCCAGATTTAGTCGGACCCACAAATACAAGAAATCAGGGTATCATTGGCGAGGGTGTGGACTTGAATCTAATTCATACGGGTGATCTGCGCCGTTCTACCCTTATATTTCATCTTACAAAGCGGCTGATTTATACCAAGTATCGCGATCCCGGCGAAGAGCCCAGACTGCATTTATTCGGGCAACTCAAACGCATAACCAAAGAGTGGCTTGATCATTGCCTGATTTGCAAAGGTGGAACATATCCCGCACAACTTATGTATCAAGACCTTGCCGACATGGCCTGTGAGAAGATCACTGCCGCTATCACACGATCTCTGGAGGGAAGTCATCCTATCGTGGCCGTTCTCGACTCTTACAACCCCATCGGCTCCACCATGAACGTTAATTTCAATACTTCCAGAATTGATCGCTGGGAAACAGACTCGCGGTGCTGCCATATAAACTGGGTTATCCTGGATAGTGATTGGGAAGCGGAATTCTGCCGCGTGGCGGAAGCGCATCCGAAAGTTAAATCTTATGTTAAAAATCATAATCTCGGCTTGGAAGTTCCTTATCGTTACGCATCAGAAACACGTACTTACCTGCCCGATTTTATCGTGCAAGTGGATGATGGCCACGGCGATAAAGACCTTCTAAACCTGATTGTTGAAATCAAAGGTTATCGCCGCGAAGACGCCAAAGAAAAGAAATCGACCATGGAAACTTATTGGGTGCCCGGCGTCAACAACAACGGGCAGTATGGCCGCTGGGCCTTTGCCGAATTTACGGAAGTTTATCAAATCGAGTCCGACTTTAAAGCTAAAATAGAAAAAGAATTCGACAAGATGATCGGACAATTTACAAAAACAGGAATATGAAAATATGGCAAAGAAAGTAATAAATGGCAAAAAGACTGTAGAAGCTCTCATTCACGATGAAGCCAAGCGCAAAAACATTCCCACCGCCGAGTTTCAATCTGTTTTGCAAAAAGAAGCGCAAGATCCGCTGAAAGTTACGCTGCCGCGTGGCGCTGAGGGTCTTGACGAAGAGAAGAAGAATCGTAATCGCGACCTTGACCCACAAATAGTTTGGCGTGGAAAGGACGAGCAGGATTGGTCGGATTTGGTAGTTAATGTCCCGCCGATTTATATTCAGGAAAAAGTTCATCCGAAAGTGCTCATTGACGACCTGCTAAAACGTACCGACGCCGACAAGAAGGCCGCCGAAACACAGACAGACCTTTTTGCCGATTTCAACGGTATTCCGGCAGAGGCCGCCAAAACAGACTTCTATCAGCACGATCAGAACTGGAGTAATCGCATGATTCTGGGCGACAGCCTTCAGGTAATGGCTTCGCTTGCAGAGCGCGAAGGACTGCGCGGCAAGGTGCAGTGTATCTACTTTGACCCGCCCTACGGCATTAAATTTAATTCCAACTTCCAATGGTCAACAACCAGCCGCGACGTCAAAGATGGCAATGCCGACCATATTTCCCGCGAGCCGGAACAAGTAAAAGCCTTCCGTGATACATGGCGTGACGGCATTCATTCGTATTTGACGTATCTGCGTGACCGCCTGACTGTAGCCAGAGATCTGTTGACAGATAGTGGTTCGATATTTGTTCAGATTGGAGAAGAAAATGTTCATCGGGTTAGGGCTTTGATGGACGAGGTGTTTGGGGAAAACAATTTTGCATCATTAATCTATTTTCTAAAAACTACTGGTAAAGGAAGCCAATTTCTCGATTCATCAGGTGATTACATTCTTTGGTATGCAAAAAATCATGAAGCTTCAAAAATTAGACAGGCTTTCCGATATAGGTCTGATCAAACATTGGAAGAGCAATATAACATGGCGTCAATTGACAATTGCATTTATAGACGCATTTCGCAGAACGAGTTACGAAACCCTCACTTGATTCCGTCAGATAATCGACGCTTTATGCCATCAAGCCTTTACTCAGATAGTGGCGGCCAAACCACAAATTATGTTTATGAACATGAGGGCCTGCTGTTTGAATCATTGCGCGGGTATTTTTGGCGAACATCAAAGGTAGGTCTTGACCGACTTAACAAAGCAAACCGATTATGTGTGGTCGGGAAATACATCCGCTATAGAATGTATGGTGATGACTATCCGATTGTACGAATTACCAATTACTGGGATGACGTAAGGGCAGGGGGATTTGGCGAAGCCAAAATTTATGTTGTTCAGACAACAACTGATGTTGTCCAGCGTTGTATGCTGATGGCAACCGATCCTGGCGATCTTGTACTTGATCCAACCTGTGGTTCTGGCACAACAGCATACGTTTCTGAACAGTGGGGGCGTCGTTGGATCACGATTGATACATCACGTGTAGCTCTTGCCCTGGCCCGTGCTCGCATTATGGGTGCTCGCTATCCATATTATTTACTAGCCGACAGTCGTGATGGGCAAATCAAGGAAGCAGAAATAAGCCGAAAAGAACCATCAAGCGCATCCACACATGGCGACATTCGTCAGGGTTTTGTTTATGAGCGTGTTTCGCACATTACATTAAAATCTATTGCCAATAATACCGAAATTGATGTGATCTGGGAAAAGTGGCAGGAAAAGCTCGAACCAATCCGTAAGCAACTTAATGAATCCCTCGTTAAAAAATGGGAAGAATGGGAAATTCCTCGTCAGGCCGAAGAAAAATGGAAGGATGCAGCAAAAAAACTGCATAGCCAGTGGTGGCAATTTCGCATAGAACGTCAGCGGGAAATAGACGCCTCAATAGCTGCCAAGGCCGAATCAGAATATCTCTATGACAAGCCTTATGATGATAAAAAGAAAGTCCGCGTCGCCGGACCTTTCACGGTGGAAAGTCTCTTGCCTCATCGCGTGCTGGGCGTAAATGATAATGACGAACTAATTGACGGCGTAAAAGATCTAGGTTCTGACTATGGAACCGTGCGTGACTTCACGCAGATTATTCTGGAAAATCTTAAAATTGCCGGCGTTCAACAAGCCCACAAGGCAGATAAAATAGTCTTCACGTCGCTGACTCCCTGGCCGGGTTATTACATCTGCGCCGAAGGTAAATATATTGAAGGTAATAAAGAATCCGGCTCTGAAAAACGAGCAGCCATTTTCATCGGCCCTGAATTCAGCACGGTTTCACGTCCTGATTTGGTTGCCGCCGCCCGTGAAGCAGGAGATGCCGATTTTGATGTGCTCATAACCTGCGCTTTCAACTATGACGCACATTCTTCGGAGTTCAACAAGCTAGGACGTATTCCAGTGCTAAAGGCCCGGATGAATGCTGATTTGCACATGGCCGATGATTTGAAAAATACCGGCAAAGGCAACCTTTTTATCATCTTCGGTGAACCGGATATTGACGTTCTTGATGCTGAAAATGGTCAGGTTCAAATTAAGATCAAAGGTGTAGATGTCTTTCATCCTAATACTGGCGAAGTTCGCAGTGACGGAGCAGAAGGCATAGCCTGCTGGTTTATCGACACTGATTATAACGAAGAAAGCTTCTTCGTTCGCCACGCATATTTCTTAGGTGCGAACGATCCCTACAAGTCATTGAAGACTACGCTTAAAGCCGAAATCAACGAAGAAGCCTGGGCAACGCTAAACAGCGATATTTCCCGCCCCTTCGACAAACCAAAATCCAGCCGCATCGCTGTAAAAGTCATCAATCATTTAGGTGATGAAGTCATGAAGGTGTTTAAAGTATAAGGAGGGACGAAATGAGTGATGGAGCTAATAATGGGGATGAGGGTCATTTTAAGAATATCATAAAAACACGAGATGATATTAAACCAATTTCTTTTACAGTCGATAATGATGTTGAAGATATATCAAAAAAGTTTGTCTTGGATGAAGATGCAGCCTGTTTTTGGGCAAAGCCAGGCGACTCATTTGGGCCGGATAAACTACGACCGCGCATCGAGCCCTGGCTAACGGCATTATGTCAGTCAGAACACCTTTCTTTGCTATTAGGTTCCGGTTTAACTCATTCAGTCCATCGCCTTGCGACAGATGCGGCACTTCCGGGAATGGATTCTGGTGATTTTGGTAAATTCAATGATGTGATAAATGCTGAGGCAAAAAGATCGGCCAAGAAATGTGGACGTGGTGAGGGTAATATTGAAGATCAGATTCATGCTGCCAATGAACTGCTTCGTGGTTTAGAAATTCTTGGTTCAAGCAATAAAAGAACAAAAAAACAAGCGGATACGCTTAGGAAGACGTTGACTAACGTACTTACATTTTTCTCAAACTCTGTTTTCAAAGGTGAGAGAAATTTGATCAATGCCGATGTGGCAAAGCGTGAACAAGCTTTCAATTATCTCGTCAGCTTTATGATGAGTTTTGCTAGTCGTACTGGTACTCGTGATCGCCTGAACATTTTTACGACCAACTATGATCGATTTATTGAAGCTGGTGCGGAAGTAGCAGGGATGCACTTGTTAGATCGCTTTGTCGGTACACTATCTCCGATCTTCCGTTCCTCTCGCCTTGATCTAGATATGCACTACAACCCGCCTGGAATGCGCGGTGAGCCTCGATATCTGGAAGGTGTGGCGCGATTTACTAAACTGCACGGATCGGTGGATTGGGTGGACTGCATACAAAGCATTCGTCGGATTGCTTTTCCCTTTGGTGCTGACAGCATACAGCCTTATATTGCTGCATCTGGAATAAAGGAAGCTAACTCCATGCAGTTAATTGTCTATCCTAATGCTGCGAAAGACCGCGAAACGGCTTTTTATCCTTATGTAGAGCTGTTTCGAGATTTTGCCGCTGCAGCGTGCCGTCCAAACCACACATTAATAGCTTTCGGATACAGCTTTGGAGACGAACATATTAACCGCGTTATTGGGGACATGCTCACCATTCCTTCCACCCATCTTGTTGTCATGTCTTACGACGATCCTCTGAATCGTATTATGCAAACATATGAAAGTCTAGGGAGACCAGCTCAGATCAGTCTGCTGATTGGAAACCATATCGGTGAGCTTCAATCACTTGTCGACAACTACCTACCGAAGCCTGCCATTGATCGCACAACGTTCCGCATGGCCGAGTTGCTTAAGGCTCGTTTTGTAACGAAACAGAGTGAATCTCATGATCCTATGGGTACTGATACAACTGGAGAAGGGGGCGACGTATGAGGCATACGCCCTTCGCCCATGCAGAAAGTTTGCGTATCGGTTCAGTGGATTTCATTTCACCGGACGAAGTGAAGGTGATGTTAGATATAGAGGCACCTGAATCGGTTGCTCTTAATGCGGGTGGTGCACGCCCTTTTCCTCGGGTGAACAGCTATGTCCTAATACCTGTCGATGATGGCTACCTTGTTGGTCAAATCGAATGGCTGACAATTGAACGATCAGCTTTCCCAAAGCGTCGAGGTGTTCAAGATTTCGGATTAGTCGATTTGCCATACCCTTTACGAAAGATGAGTCTAAATCCCATAGGTACACTGCGCAAAAAAGCTGGGTCTGAAGAACGATACACCTTCCACCGTGGTGCAGATGCGCTGCCGTCAGTTGGCGCAGCAGTGTTGTTACCGACTGAAAAGCAACTTCGATCTATCGTCGAGTCAAGCGAAAAACCACGTGTACGTATTGGTGCCAGCCCGCTTGCGGGAAACGCTGTGGTTTCAATTGACCCGGATCGTTTGTTTGGAAGGCATCTTGCCGTGCTTGGCAATACTGGTAGCGGTAAATCCTGTTCAGTGGCGGGTTTAATCCGATGGTCACTGGAGGCTGCAAAAACGAACCTAAAAGATAAAAACAAACCTAATGCCCGCTTTATCATTCTGGACCCCAATGGAGAGTATTCGCGTGCCTTTGGTGACAAAGAGTCAGGTTTGATAGCTAGGAAATTCAAGGTTAGTCCCAAAACTGGTGAGTTAGCCCTACAGATACCTTTGTGGTTCTGGAACAGTGCAGAATGGTCTTCATTCACACAGGCTAGTGCGAAAACCCAAAGGCCATTGCTAAAGCGTGCACTGCGAGAAGTGAAGGCGGGTCGAACCGGAGTTGAAGAACACACAGATGAAGAAAAGAAACTTGGACTCCGTAGATATCTTTCTTCTACACTGATTATTGTTCAACGTGATCTTCGATCAGGCGCAATTAAATCGGATGAAAGTAAGTTTGGTTTTCGTTTGAAAGCAATCTGTAGTGATTTGGAGCAGAAGAAGAATGACTTCCCCGACAATCTGCTTGAGACTGTCCAAGTGGCAATTCAGGAAGCACTAGATGCAACATTCCATTCTTTCACAAAAGGCAGCGAGACGATTGAATACTACCGCGCTTTCACAGAAGATCAAGTGTTGAATATTATAGATGCCTTAAGTAAAGCACTGGATACAGTTGGAGGGATCATCTATCAAGAAGGACCGGATGAAGACGTACCTCTTCAATTCAGGGGATCTGATTTGGCTGATCATTTACAGATTCTTTCCGAACAAGAAAACGTCAGCCAGTTCTTGGATTTCCTAATTTCACGCATCAGGACATTTCTTTCCGATAGCAAAATTAATTCCATTGTCGGCGATAGCGAGACGCTCAGTCTGGAACAATGGTTAAACGATTATATCGGCGGTCAAGCGGCAACAGAAAGTCCGCTCACAATTCTCGATCTGTCTCTTGTGCCGACAGAAGTCATACATGTGGTTACAGCAGTTGCCGCGCGTATGGTGTTTGAAGCACTCCAGCGCTTTCGGAAGATCAATGGAGTGGTTTTACCGACCGTATTGGTAATGGAGGAGGCGCACACATTCATAAAACGTTACAAGGACGATGTCGAAAACTACGATGCAGCGACGATTTGTTGTCAGGTATTCGAGCGCATCGCCCGCGAAGGTCGAAAGTTTGGGCTTGGTCTCGTGCTCTCGTCCCAACGGCCATCTGAGCTTTCACCTACAGTGCTCTCGCAATGTAACACATTCCTGCTGCATCGTATTAGCAACGACCGTGATCAGGAATTGGTACATAGGCTGGTGCCTGACAATCTTCGTGGGCTACTCCGCGAACTACCGTCTCTTCCATCGCAATATGCGATTCTTTTAGGATGGGCGTCCGAACTGCCAGTTCTGCTGAAAATTGATGATCTACCAAAAGCACAGCAGCCACATTCGGATGATCCAGATTTTTGGAATGTATGGATAGGTAAAGACGACAACGGAAATCCTGTCGAAAGAAAAGCTGACTGGAAGCCTATTGCGGATGATTGGCAGAGTAAGAGCGTAAAATCTGTAAACGATGATATATTACAGGAAAGTCCTGACGAGGATGTACCATTTTAGTGTGCACTTTACCTGGTAGGTTAATATATATTGAACGACAAATTACAAGCCTCCTTTGTCGATTAAGAAAAGTGAACTTATGAATTTCCGCATCGCCGACACATTTACAGATAGTTTATCTAAACTGACCAACGAAGAGCAGAAAGCAGTGAAGACGACGGCTTTTGATCTGCAAGTTAACCCAGCCAATCCAGGGATGCAGTTTCATAAGCTGGAAAAGGCAAAAGACAAACGCTTCTGGTCTGTTCGGATAAGCAGCGATATACGTCTGATTGTTCATAAAACAGATGACAGTCTTCTTTTGTGTTATGTCGGCCACCATGACAACGCTTATCAATGGGCCGAATGCCGCAAACTTGAAACCCATCCTCAAACAGGTGCCGCGCAATTAGTTGAGATTCGGGAAACCGTCAAAGAAATAATAATTCCACAATATAAAGAAGTGC